>JAUWKS010000107.1 GCA_030614005.1 Candidatus Heimdallarchaeota archaeon
AACTTTTAAAAATTTCAGTCATCGCACTCTATTGAACAAGCCTCGATAGCTCAGTTGGTAGAGCGTTACCTTGGTAAGGTAAAGGTCAGGGGTTCAATCCCCCTTCGAGGCTCCAAGAATTACTACAGAGACTTTTCATTTCTTAAAACTTAAAAGTAATAAATTTATTACGAATCTCAAGGAATGTAAAAACATGGTTCAATTTATTGAGAATTATGATGAAATAATAGATTTAGCGGTACAATTCATTAGAGATGAAGTAAGCAAATCACAAACAAGAGGAGTTGTTTTAGGATTAAGTGGTGGAATTGATTCTGCAATTATTGCACATTTATCAGCTATCGCGCTCGGGAAAGAGGAAATAGATTTAGTTCACCTGCCCGAGGAAGAGCTGGATAGCATCCATACAGAAGATGCGCAAGCCGTTGCCCATGATTTGGCCATTCCTTTAAGAATTATAAAAATTTCACCAATGCTTGATAGTGTATTTAAAGTGCTACCAAATGTTGAAAATAATGCTTTAGCTAAGGGAAATTTGAAAGCAAGAATTAGAGCGGTAATCCTATATTCTATAGCAAATATTGATAACAGACTGGTAACGGGAACATCAAATAAATCCGAAATATCAATTGGTTATGGAACGAAATTTGGTGATTTAGCAGCTGATATGTTGCCAATAGGTGAGATATATAAGACGGAACTGTATAAAATTGCTGAAAAGTTGGGTGTAAACCAAAAAGTCATTACAAAAGCCCCAACAGCAGGTTTATGGAAAGGGCAAACTGATGAAAAAGAAATTGGAGTATCTTATGAAAAACTTGACAAGTTTCTAATTGGTTTAGAAAACAATAGAAAAGAAGAATTTCTCGCTGAGGAATTACAGTTAAAAGAAGAACAAATTGCTCGTATTAAACAACTTATCTCAAATAGTCATCACAAGAGAAGAATGCCAAAAACACTCTCGATAACCAGAAAATAACTACGAATAATTGGAAAATTTGAAAATGTGTTATAATATGATTTTTTGATGAGTATATATTATTTCATGTAAATATCATAATGATCTTGATGGTTACTGACATTAGTAATAATATTATCCAAAACCTTCTTACAATTCTTAACATAGCATTAGTCTACATTGCAAAACTAGGAATGTGGATAGGCATTATGATTTCAACTGAAAAAACCAGTAAAGTTATTCTTTACAAGGAAAGAAGATGGAACGAAATTACTATTAGTAAGGGGTTAGGTCTTATCCTTTTCTCATTGATTCTGTATATTCTAGTTGTGCAAATCAATTTTTAATTTTTTATCTTCTATAAAAACTAAAAATATGTTTTTGTTAAATGATAAAATTTTAGTAAAAGGTTTAATATAGATAAAACAGCACTAATTTTGTATAAACAGAAAAATATGTGATCAAGTTATGCTTTCAAAATTTCTTGAAAAATCAAAAGTGTCAGATGGCATTACACACATAGCTGGTCCGCCAAATTCTGGAAAAACAACAATTCTTTATCATCTTTGTAAAGGGTTGAAAAAAGGGAAAAAGGCGTTAATTCTAGATTGTGAAATGAATTTCAGTGCAAGAAGACTTCGTGAAATAACTCTAGGAAAAGATATTGATTTTAATAATATAATACTTTTAAGAGTATTAGATAAAGCGAATCAAATAAGAATCATGATGAAATTACATGGTTTCTTTAAGAAGGAAAAACCTCTTTTTGTTGGGATAAATGGATTTACTAATCATTTTAGATTCAGCTCATTAAATGGAAATGAAATGAAATGGAACAAATCATTATCTCTCCAAATGGCTTATTTGCAAATGGTTAGTAGAAAACTTAGCATACCAATAGTACTAACCAATCAAGTTAGTGTGTTTAAAGAAAATAATCTCAAAATAGTGCGTCCTTTCGCTAATTCCATCATCACAAGTTACGCAAATATCAACATTTTGCTTGAACATGTTAACAAGAAACTATGGAAAGCAAAGTATGAGAATCAAGAAATGTTTTATACTCTATCATCTCAAGGTGTTGAACTTATGACATGAATTTTGAACAAAATTTTTAGAAGAGCTTGGGACAAACTGTGAACTCCACAGCTCTTCCTACACCGTCTACATCATCTCCCAAGATGTTTACAGTTCGCTTTTAGATGTTCGTTAGATTTAGACCTGAGGATTACCAATAAATTTTTTTCTGCAAATCAGAAAATAATTTATTGGATTACTTGCAATTGCAACAAAAGGACATATTGAGAAGCTCATATTATAAAATATAAAAAATAAAAAATAAAAGATATGGAGAGAGTGTCTAACTTTTTGCATTAAATAGCAGAAGAATAACAACAAACCATACAATTACTAATACTGTTGCAATTAATTCAACTTTTTTGAGTTGTATTAACATCAAAAGCATATTTTGTTGCATGTTCAAAAAGGTATAAACTTGCTGCAGCAAACGAGAAAACGAATCCTGCTACAATCCCCTCAATTAGATACTGGGCATGTTGATTAGGGGCAATAAATACCGGTGAATTTCCGTCTGAGCCTATACTAATGAGGGTTTCTCTGTTTACAATATCATATGCTCCACCAGCAAAGATATAGAAAACAATTGCATAAATCATTATATAGAGAACACTACGAGGGATTCTTGTTGGTATTCGAATTGAAATTTGATGTAAACTGAAATTTGGTCGTCTAATCCCGGGGAAAACCCACGGTAGCTTCTTTGCCATTTTTATCTGTCTTTCGAAAACAACATACTATTTTAAAGATTTCGACAGATAATACACCACACAAAATATGTTGTGCAAAGTGACATGTAAACATATAATTTCTAATGTAAATAAAAAACTAAAAAATGGCACTTGTAGTGCTTCATCTTTTTATTCTTACTTTCTTTTCAAGGGGATATACAACAAAGCGACCAGGTGATCTCTCAACGTATTTCATTAAATATTTTTCAACCACAGAAGATGAAACTCCTAATTCGAGAGCTACCTCATTGAACTCTTTTTCTAATGCATCCTCATCTATTTCCTCGAGATACTCAAAAAATGAAGTCTCAAAGGATTCAGAATCTACAAAAAACTGTTGTTGTTTTATCACACCAGAAACTGTTCCTTCATCTATCATTTTTTGAACAAAAGACAGGATTATAGAAGATTCTAACCCAAGTTTTGAGCTCATCTGTTTGAGATCGTGTTCTTCGCTTTTTGTTAAACTAGCAATAAAATGATGTTGAAGATATTTGTAAGTATAGAAGGCATTTTCACCAATCATACCTTTTTCGATGTGTTGTAAAAGGTTACCCAAAATGTTATCTTTCAATTTCCATCTTTTTTTTAGTTCAAGTAATTCAATTGTTCCAATGTTCTTTATTTTTTCCTTCAAATCTCCTAAATTATCTTCATCAATAGACAGAAACAACATTCTTTCACTAAGCAATATACCATGCAATTTTTTGGATGACTGAAGTTTATTGACGACTTTATATCTTTGCTGTAATGATAATTTAGAAGAGATTTTCTTTAGATTAACAAAATTCTTATTTATTAGCTCCTCCTGAAGGATAATAATAAAAAATTTTTCTTTGGAGATAAATAACTCTTTAATTTTGGCTAAGAGAGATGTCATGATACTCGAGAACATCTATTTCTATTTCTTTATAAAATATTGCGTTTAATTCGATTAACTAGAAAATAAGCCAAATTTGATTTTAGAAAGAAATTGTGGAGTTTATTTAGCTTGTTCACGTAAAAATATAGATGAATATGTCAATTACTGAAAGAATTTCTTCAGGCATTGAAGGATTAGATATACTGTTACAAGGTGGAATGATTAAAAATACAATTAATTCCATTGTTGGGAGCAGCGGTACAGGCAAAACAACTGTCGCTCTAGCCTATATTTACCAAGGCTTACTCGAAGGAGATCATACACTTTACTTGTCTTTTGAAGAGACGCCTTCTAAACTTATAGCCGGAGCAGAATCTTTAGGAATAAGAATTAAAGAAGTGTCACAGAATTTTACAGAACTCATACACCTTGTGGAAAGTGAGAAAATTGTTGAATTTATGACTAACATCCTTCCTGCTTTAGCTCAAAAACTTAAGCATAAAAACGTTAGACACACAAGAATCATTTTAGATCCACTTACACCAATTCTATGGGAATTCCCATCAGAAAAGGAACAAAGAAAGGTTTTAACAAAAATCTATCAGCACCTAAGTTCGTTAGGTACTGTTTTACAAACAGTTGAAGAACCTAATGCATTTGGACAAACAGATATTGGAGCTATAGAAACAAGAGTTCCAATTTATCTATCAGACACAGTTGTCCACATTCAAAATCTTGGGTTAGGAGGTAAATATAACAGAACATGTAAAATTGTTAAGTCTAGAAGAACAGCCCATCATGAAGGCATCTTCCCAATGCACTTTGCTCAGGGTTCAGGTATTGCTATTGATACAAGTTCAATTCAGGTAGAGTATAACGATCCATTAGTTTATGATACTAGATATAATGAATTAATGAAGAAAGTTAAACAAATGTCAAAAGATAAGGATCCAAAAAAGAGAATCATCGCCCAGATAGCGAAAAATCTGCTCAATGATAGACAAGAAAAGGGAGACAAAATTGAACTTGTAGATGCATTAACCAGTCCTCAAATACTTCAAGAGGTTAAAAAATGAGCGATGGTTTCGGAATATCCTCAGAATTATCTGATTTGATACACTTAGATGATGTTGAAGCGGCTATACTCTTTCGAATAGATGGGAACGTTATCAATTCAGCGTTTAAAGAACAGCATTCCAATGATATTCTCAGAACAATTCAATGGTGCAAAGCTAACGTGGAAAAAGTGTCACTTGAGATGAAAACCAACAACTTGGCTAAAGTAACCTATGAGTTGAACAATTTCTGCGTTCTGTTTTCAGTGGTGAATAATGTTACAATTCTAACAACATTAGCAACTAAAACAGCTAATCTAAGCCTTCTATCTATAGAAACTAAAAGAAAATCAATGTTGATTTCAACGAGTTTGTGAGGAGTTTGCATGAAAATAGCTACAGGAACTGCAAGCCATAGATCTATACATCAAGTAACTAAAAACATAGTGAAAGATGTAATTGGTGATATGAACGGGACTTCTGATTTCCTATTAGTAGGTTTTACACCAAACTACAGAAGTAAACAAACCTATAAAGAAGCACTCACGAAATTAAGTGAAGAAAGTGGAACATCAAACATAGTTGGGGGCACATTTCCAGGAGTTGCTACTTCAAATGGATATCCAACAACACAAGGGTGCGCAGTTATGGCAATTAAATCCAATGATATTCAATTTCAAAACCCTTTCTCTTACTCTAATGTTAGAACGAATCCAAAGAAGGGTGCTAAAGTCATTCTGGATAGTTATAAGAAGATCAAACAAAAGAACAGAATGGGACTTTTTCTAGCCGCTGGTCCCTTTTTTGAACCAGACGCATATGAACAAATGAAAATTTTGGATACTTTCTTTGCACAAAAATTCAAAGGAATGTTCAATGCAATTGGGAAAATCATAAACAAAAACATGGGTAAAAATGGATTTGGTACAGCAAATTACGCAGATGAAATTCTGTCTATTCTTGCAAAAAAAAATGTCGAAAGTATAATTGGAGGAGCTACCATTGACTTAGACATGAGAACAAATTTTCAGTTTGAAGGAACAAATGTACTAAAAAATGCAATGGTTGGAACGTTTTTTTCATCGGATAAGTTGCAATTTAAGATTGATTGGACTTTTGACAAATCACAAAAATTGAACAATTTCGATATTTCAGAATTTCTTACAAGTGGGTATGTACAGAAAATTAATAAAGAACCTGCTCGCCAAGCATTTCTTGATCTTATTGGAATATCGGAGGAACTGTATAATGAATCTTTTGCACGATATGCAAATGCTTCGCTGTTATACTTAGCAGCACTCAATTCAGAAGATGAAGAACATATACCCTATGTTTCAATATGTCAATCAATTTTGAATGGAATTGTCACTACAATACCAGAAAGAATGTTGAAAAGGAAGAATATTAACGCAGATTTTTTCACTCAATCTGGAACAGGTATTCAAAAATCAGCGTTTGAGTGTGCTATGAAAGCATCTCAGAATATAGAAAAACCACTTTTTGGTATGTTTGTAAATTGTAGTAATAGACTGCTAATTGCAGGAGACAAGATTGAAAAAGAAAATATTATGATTAGAGAAGCGATTGGAAATGACGTACCATTCATAACATTATATTCTGGTGGAGAATTTTCTGTGATAAAGAACAAACCAGTATTTTCAGCTGTATCTCTACATGGAATGGTTGCTGGTGAAAATACAGATACCACAAAAAATGTGGTGTTTTAAATGTTTTTTAGGATATGATATATAATGATAGCTAGACAACCGCATAACACTAACCAAGGGAACATATTAAAAGTTGCTGTGCTTGGATTAGGATCTGTTGGTAAAACAACAATATCCAAAGGTTACACAGGAGAAATGACTGATCCTAATGAAATTTCTATGACTAAAGGAGTCGATATTACTATAAAGAGAATAGCACAACTTGATGAAGCGGTAACTCTTCAGATATGGGATTTTGCTGGTCAAAGGCAGTTCAGGTTCATGATAGATGTATTTCTACGAGGTGTCAAAGGTGTGATGTATGTTTACGATGTAACTGATATTGAAACCCTACTTGATCTTAGTGAATTTGTTGAACTTACCAGAAATTATCTTAAAAACCATTATTATCCTAAAGTTCCTGAAATTTTAGTTGGAAATAAATTAGATCTGGATAAT
>JAUWKS010000069.1 GCA_030614005.1 Candidatus Heimdallarchaeota archaeon
ATGAGTATTTTGTATGCTTTTCTTGTGAGGCGCTGTTCTTTTGAGAGCATTTTTTCTTCATACTATTATTGTTTAGCTGAATATATTTCATTTAGCTAAAGAGGTTACTGAAAGTATTATCCTTTATTTAAAAGAATAGTTGAACAATTAGCTATTCGTACAGCTTTTCAAGAGTTATTTAAAAAGAAGAAAGAGTATTGAATTGTAGGAGAATCACTATGCAAAATTATTGGCATTTCTATGAAAAAAGATTCTTGCTTATTTTCTTTGACTGTGGAAATTTAAAATATTGGTTAACGAAATGATATTATAACCATTAGCACAGTTCGATGTTTGTTGAACACTGCATTAACAATGCCAGGCATAGCTGCATGGAAGAATGTTGAATCTCCAACAAATGACATAATAGGTGTATCTGGTAATGCAAGCTTCATTCCTGCTGCTGTTGGGACCCCACTACCCATGCTATAGAGTAACGTTCCTTGGTTGTGGGGATCCAAATATCCCAGTGAATAACAGCCGATATCTGCCATAGAATAACCTTTGAGTTTATCTAAAACAATCTTAGCTGCGTGGAATGAGGTTCTGTGTCCACATCCTGGACAGAGAACTGGTGAGCGTTTTGGTATGTCGATTTTAGATGATGCAGTAATAATTGGGTTTGGTTTATCTAGCAATTTGGAAAACATATCCACTAATCGAGCAGTTGTATATTCGGAAATCATCAAATCAACATACTCCTGTTCTTTGTGCTTACCGATTATTCTGACATCAGTAATTCCTTCTTCGAATAATGTCATTTTTACTTGTTCTTCGATGAAGGGATCGAGTTCTTCTAGAATTTTTACTGTCTTGTTCTCTTTTATGAATTTGATGATTTTCTTCATTGGTAGTGGGTAAATAATTCCTAGTTTGAGTATATTAGCTGTAGCTCCAAGAATTCTCAGTGCAGCCTTAGTAGCTGCATAAGCATGCCCAGCAGTTATAATACCGATCTCAGGTTTACCATCACCGAATTTTTCTTCAGTTAATAAGGCGCCACTGTTTGCAAGGTCTTCCCATTTTTGAAGATTAAGCAATGCTTTGGTTTTGAGTGGTTTCAAGGTAGCAGGGAGAGGAACATAACCTCCCTCTAAATTTGGATCATAACCAGTCTTTACTTCAGTATTCTTTATTGGTCCATATTCTACTAAACCTGTTTGGTGGCAAATTCTAGTCGTTGATCTAACCACGACAGGCATTTTCCATTTATTCGCATAACTCATTGCGAAAACAAAATAATCTTTAGCTTCCTGTGCATTTGCAGGTTCAATCATTGGTATATGACCAATTTTTGCGTAATGACGATTATCTTGTTCATTTTGAGAAGAATGCGGTCCAGGATCATCACCAAGTATAACTACTAACCCACCTGGCATAGTGTACATACTTAGTTGAACGAAAGAATCCGCAGCAACATTTAATCCAACGCTTTTCATAAAAACCGTCGATGGTAATAAGCCAATCGCTGCTGTAGCTGCAATTTCTGTGGCAACCTTTTCATTAGTAGAAAATTCAAAATAAATACCACTTTCTTCCGTAATCTCTGCGAGTCTTACACCAATTTCACTTGTAGGTGAACCTGGGTAAGCAGTAGCAATTTTTACTCCTGACTCAACCATTCCTCGAACAAATGCATCATTCCCAAGAATTAATTCCTTGTGAGGAGCATCTTTTAGAATAGGATGTCTCTTTGAGTACATTACATCAATTTCCTTTTGATTTTTGTTTCAAACAATTAAAGAAAGATAGTTCTCTAGTGAATAAAACGTAAAAATAGCTCTTAATCTTTTCTATTTACAAAGCAAGATGCTTGAAGAGTGTTTTCAGATATCAAAACACTCGAATAAACCGTTAGGAAGATCTGCCATTATTATTTCATCCCCATCTGAATGATCCTCAAAAATGAATTGACTATTAATATCAATTGTTTCAAATGAACCAGAATTCATAAGAGAAACGTTGGGTGGTTGAAGTGCCATAATGATAAATTTTGGTAGATTTACTTTCTTCTTTATGATAATGAGATTATCAGGATGACTTTCTTTATGGGAAAGGGTTTTGTGGTCTCTTGTTTTTAGATTGAACAATTCTATTCTGCCAAAAACGAATCGTATTATTTGGTGTGATTCATGTTGATACTCTACAACATCACCAACTTCAAAATATGGCACTCGAATACAATAGGTTGAGAGGTAAACTGGTTTGCCATCCTTTACTGATTTTAATTTGGTACTATATTCAATAGATGCTGCAAGGTTCTCTGCAAGATAATGAGCAATGTTTTTAGCAAAGTTTTCACTCCCAATGTAAAGATCAATGCCACCCCTTGTTTGGTCCTCAAACTTGGCAATATATGCCATTCGATTGCCACCAAAGTTCTCTTCCTTTTTAGTTTTAATAAGCTCGGAGATAAACCGCTGTTCATCTTCATTTATGTCTCTTTGATCACTACGCACTTGAACAATCGACTCAAAATAGCCTCGATTAAATTTCGCACAACGTTCGCAAACACCAATATTGATAATTAAATTAAGATCCATTTCCTGCTGATATGGAGGGACTTCAGCATTGGGACTTCCTTCAAAAATAATTTTAAGAAGGTGTTTTGAAGCAATATCAAATGGTGGATCACCAAAATCTGAAACAACCATTAATTTTGTTCCTTTAGCTTTTTTTGCTTTCTTTACAAATCCATCGAGAATTTCATGGATAATATCTGCTGGACTATCAATTACTTGTCTCCATTTACTATGATACATTAAATCGCTGCAAACCTTACACGCAGTAATATTAAGCTGTTTTTCTGGGAAGGAGATGATCAAGGGAAATTCTAGAGCGTAACAGCTAAGACAAAAACCTTCTACTATTTTTTCTTCTGAATCAGTTTTTCCACATTTACAACAAATTTGTCCCATAGATGTTTCACCTTTACGAAATAAAGTTGGTATTGATATTAATCACGCAGTTTTAGCGCAATAACATAACATGTCCTATGCGCCCATTTTTTTTGCACTCTAACCACATGACTGCCAGGTCGCTAACTATTCGATTTTCTACAGCAGCATTTACTATCTCGAAACCAATAAGATTACAACTTGTAGCTTTATTCATTTCCTCTAAGCATTGATCAATGGTGACTAAATCGCCTCCAAAGAAACGTTCATTGACGTAGAGTTCAGTTTCACCATCAATTAGAGTTTCTCCTAGCAATTTCTCATCACATGCTGTGACTAGGTAATCTCTTTCGGTTTGTCGCACTCGCAGATAGAACCGCTGTCCTTTCTTTTTCATTGGTATCACTCAAAGAAGTTGGTGATGTTTTTTCAACATCTAAACTGATTTGACACTTGTTCGAGCACCGCATGCTTCACAAACAAGAAAGTTTATTCGATCTTCTCTTATCAATACTGTATCTGGTTTTCCACATTCAGGACAGATAACATATTCTTTGATATAACGATTGAAGAGGTCAATCATTGTTCCTCGAAAGTGCTTGCCTGAAAAGACTGCTCTTTGTCCTTCAATATTTGCTGAAGTAGCTAATTCTTTTGTAATGAATTTTAATACATGGTTTTCATCACGTTGTAAAGCAGTAACTATTTGGTGCCAGTTTTTTACGAATGTGCGGTTGCCTTGAATATCTGCATCTGGTTTTGGGGGTTCAAAACGTGATTTTTCAAATATTTTTTCTGGGATTTGTTCACGAGCGCGTTTCAATAAATCCTTATAATTTTGATTTGACATAAAGCTACTTCTCTAACAAGTAAATATTAAACTTTTTCACTTTTCCCTATTAAGGTTTACAGAAATACCTCACTCTATGCCGAAAAAACCAAAAAGGAACGTTCAAATATCAATTCGTGTTTCGCTCATGACTGTAGAATTTGGTATCATTGGTGGTTCTGGCTTTTACTCTATTTCTTCAAAAGGTGTTGAAGAGAATATTGAGACCCCGTTTGGAACTGTCGCAGTAAATATTTTCGATATAAATGATAGAAAAGTTGCTTTTATTACTCGACATGGATTAAAACACAGCATTCCTCCCCATTTAGTTAACTATCGAGCAAATATATTCGCTTTGCATTCAATAGGTGTGAAACAAATAATTACCTCAAGTGCTGTTGGTTCTATGAAAGAGGAGATATTTCCTGGTAGCTTTGTTATACCCGATCAGTTCATAGATTTCACTATTGGGAGACCAAAAACATTCTTCGTAGATAATTTTGAAGTGAAATTGAACAATGGTTCAATACGAAAAGGTGTTGTTCACGTCGATTTAAGTGAACCCTACTGCCCTCATTTACGAGACGAATTGTTCATACAATCGAAAAAAATTGCTAAAAATGCTTTCAATAATGGTGTGTATGTTTGCACTGAAGGTCCAAGATTTGAAACCCCTGCTGAAATTAGTGCTTTCAAAATATTAGGGGGAACGTTAGTAGGGATGACTTCTGTTTCTGAATGTGTTCTTGCCCGAGAACTAGGTATTTGTTATTCTACTATTTGCTTGGTTACTAATTTTGCTGCAGGAATGCAAGAAAAGATTTCTACAGAAGAAGTATTCGCAGTATTCAAATCAAAAGTACTTGAACTCGAAGAAATAATTGTAAATACAATAGCTAATCTTGAAATTTCAGCTAAAAATTGTTCATGTGATAAGTAAAAAAATCACAACTCAAAATGAAAAAAAGAGACAATTTTGAGCATTTTTCTATGCTTTTTTGATAGAAGTAATAATTATATACCATATTGCGAATAATAGTTGAATAAACTATTTTGTAAAAAATGGATAATTTACTCTTGTAAGTTAAACAAAATTTGGTATATATAAAATGTCCAAGGGTGAACGGAGATGTACAGTTACGTATCACTAAAAGTTGATTGCCCTCTTTGCGGGAAATCTTTAATGGATTCTGAAGTGCATGTAGATGACATTCCGAGTATTAAATTAAATATATCCGAGAATGGTGAACGAGGTACGATAAACTTAAGCTCGTTCTATGGGAGTTATAATTATGAATGTGATATTGACATTCATGATGAATTAATCTATCAATTCTATTGTCCACACTGTATTGAAAATCTTAATTCTGAAGAAGAAAACTGTGACGTATGTTCTTCACAAGCAGTTACTTTGAAAATTAGAGAAGGTGGAGAAGTAAGGTTTTGTCCAAGAGCAGGTTGTAAAAATCACAATGTGGAATTTGTTGATCTTTCAAATGTTCTAAATTACTTAAAACAGAATATTGAGAAACCAGAGATTATTGAAATAAATAGCGCCGAAGAAAAAGCTCTCCAAAAAGAGTTAATTAGAAGCGGCACTTTCTTACGAATATACTGCCCTCATTGTAAAAAGAGTTTAGTCGAGAAAAATTCAGTCATGTTCAAAATTGTAAACCAAAAAAATGAGAAAGGTTATTTGACATTGAGCCCCTATCTGAACGTTTTTGCAGAGAAATCTACAATCTTCGTTCCAAATGGTGCTGTTGCAAGTGATATCCTGTGTCCATTCTGTGAAAAATCATTGGTAGATCCAGAAGATTTATGCCAAGAATGTAAATCACCTACAGTAAATGTCAATGTTGCTGCTGTAAGAAAAATGATTGATTTTCATTTCTGTTCAATGAAAGGCTGCCATTGGCATAGTCTTAGTCAAGAAGATTTGCATCACGTTTTGTTGGAAGATAGTCTCAGTTGGTAAAAAGGAACCAAAAGATAAGATAAGTGTCTACTAACAACGATTGAATTTATAGAAAAAACATTGTTAAAGAGGAATTTTAAAAATGACTATTGAAAGTAATAAAATTTCCACTCAAAGTTTTAAGCTCACTAGCTCTGCAATAAAAAGTATCACTAAAATATTAGAGCATAATGATCACGACCCAAGAAATCTAATACAAATTTTACAGGAACTACAAGACGAATTTCATTATCTACCAGAACCAATCATTTCCTATATTGCAAAACAACTGAAAATTTCAGAACATCACATTTTTGGAGTGGCTACTTTTTATTCTCAGTTCAAATTTATTGAACCGGGTAAACATATAATACGGGTTTGTATGGGGACTGCATGTCATGTAATGGGTGCTCAATCTTTATTGGATAAATTATCTCGAGAGCTTAAGATTATCTCTGGGGAAACCACGAAAGATGGTTTATTCAGTTTAGAAAGTGTGTACTGCTTAGGATGTTGTGCTTTAGCCCCTGTAATGGTTATTGACGATGAAGTCTTTGGAAGTATGACTGCTGCTAAAGTAAATAGAACTCTGAGAAAATATCAGAAACAGAACTCTGGTAATAAAGGGAGGAATAAGAAGTGATAGATTTTGATACGATGGTAAAGAAGGCAAAAGCTTCTTGGAATTCATTACATGATCAAAAGAAACCTGTGATTTTTGCTGGTGCAGCTTCTTGCGGACGAGCAGCTGGCATTTTACCAGTTATAGAACAACTAAAGGAACTTTCCAAAAAAATCCCTCTTGATATTATTGAAGTTGGTTGTATTGGTCCTTGCTATTTAGAACCTATTATCGGCATTCAGATAAAAGGAGAACCAACAATTCTCTATGCAAATGTTCAACCGATTCAGGCACAAGAATTAGTTGAGAATTATCTCGTTAAGAACGATCCTCAACCAGATAAAGCAATTGGAACAATTGGAGAAGGTAAAATAGAAGGCATTCAATCATTTTGGGAACATCCAATGATCAAGGATCAAGTACGTATCGTTTTGAAAAATTGCGGAATAATCGATCCTGCAAACATTAATCATTATTTGGCAATGGATGGTTATCAAGGCCTAAAGCAAGCATTAGCAATGAAACCTGAAGATGTCATTGAGAAAGTGCAAGAATCTGGCTTAAGAGGGCGAGGTGGTGCAGGATTCCCCACTGGTTTGAAATGGAAGTTCACACGTTCCGAAAAGGAACCTGAAAAATACATTATTTGCAATGCAGACGAAGGTGACCCTGGTGCATTTATGAATCGTTCCTTAATAGAAGGCGACCCACATGCAGTTCTAGAAGGTATGGTGATTGGCGCTTATGCAATAGGAGCAAGTACAGGTTATGTCTATTGTCGAGCAGAATATCCATTAGCTATTGATCGATTTGAGAAAGCTATTGCTGCTATGAAAAAACATGGTTTATTGGGTGAGAATATACTAAATAGTGGTTTTTCATTTGATATTCAAATAAAGAAAGGTGCGGGTGCGTTCGTTTGTGGAGAAGAAACAGCATTAATTGCTTCAATAGAAGGAGAAAGAGGTATGCCAAGACAAAAACCACCCTATCCATCACAGGAAGGTGTCTGGGGTAAACCAACTGTTATTAACAACGTGGAAACGCTGGGAACCGTACCGGTTATTTTACGTGAAAAATCATCTTGGTATACTAAATATGGAACTAAGCAATCAAAAGGGACGAAAACATTCTCATTAGTTGGTAAGGTGAAACGCACTGGATTAATTGAGGTTCCTCTTGGCACAACATTGCGCAAAGTAATTTTTGATATAGGTGGAGGCATCAAAGAAGATAAGGGTTTCAAAGCCATTCAAGTAGGTGGTCCCTCCGGAGGAACAATCCCGTCTGCGTTTATAGATGAAACACTTGATTATGAAGAATTGACAAAGCTAGGAGCAATTATGGGTTCAGGTGGGGTAGTCGTTATTGATGAGGACACTTGTGTTGTTGATTTAGCAAAATATTTCCTGCAATTCATTCAAGCAGAATCTTGTGGGAAATGCGTTCCATGTCGTGTTGGAAATAAACAATTGCTTGATTTATTAGTAAAAATATCAAAAGGATTAGGAAATATCGATGATTTTGAACTACTTGAAGAGCTAGCTTTTACCATTTCACAAGGATCATTATGTGGTTTGGGAAAAACAGCACCAAATCCTGTTATCACTACTTTAACTTATTTCAGAGACGAATACAAAGCACATGTAATAGATAAAATATGCCCAGCAAAAGTTTGCAAAGACCTATTTCTATACCAAGTGGATGCTGAAACTTGTATCGGTTGCGAAATCTGCAGGAAACGATGTCCTGTGGGAGCTATTACCGGGGAAAAGAAACAACCCCACGTAATAGATTTTGAAAAATGCATTAAATGTGATGTGTGTTCAACGAATTGTCCCGCAAAAGCAATTCGTAAAATAGACAAGGTGAGTGTTAAAATTGTTAGTAATTAATGGTAACCAAGTTCCCTACGAAGAAGGTAAAACTATATTAGAAATCGCTCGAGAGAACGATATCTACATTCCAACACTTTGCGCTCATGAACGATTGCCTTCTTTTGGTGCATGTCGTATGTGTATGGTGAAAGTGCATGGTAATAAAGGGTTCATGAATGCTTGCACAACCAAAGTAAAAGATGGAATGGTAGTCACAACAGAAAGCCTCGAGATTAAGAGATTACGACGTTCAATATTTGAGCTTATACTATCCGAGCATCCGAGTAGCTGTATGATGTGCGCGCAAGCAGAACATTGTGATAAATTCAATTCGGGTATTATGAAAGCTGGAGTAATAACGGGTTGCAATACGTGCCCAAATAAAGAGACGTGTGAACTACGAAAAATTAGTGATGCATTGAACTTTAAAACAATAAGGTTCCCAATGTTTTACAAGCATCTACCAATAGAACGAAATGACCCATTTTTTGATCGCGATTATAATCTATGTATCCATTGTGGGCGCTGTGTAAGAGTTTGCCAAGATGTAGAAGGTGCATCAATATTGGTGTTTACTCACAGAGGACATGATACAAAGGTTGGTACTTCTTTTGAAAAACCACACATAGAAACTGATTGCAAGTTTTGCGGGCAATGTGTTGATGTATGCCCTACTGGAGCATTATCGGCCAGAAATCAGAAGTGGTATGAGACCCCCGACGAACAAGTGAGTACAACCTGTCTGTTGTGTGATAAAGGGTGTAGGTTCCAGATTGACGTTAAATGGGGAAGAATGGTTGGGATGAGACCTGATCCGGAATACAAAACTCTTGAGACGGGAATATGTGTCAAAGGAAGATTTTGTCTGCCAGTTTTACTAAACAATATGGATCGTTTAAGGTTCCCAAGAATTCGACGGAATTTCAAACTATATCCAACAAATTGGGATGAAGCTGCTGCAAAGGTGGCGGAGATATTTGAAAATTATCCACCAAGCAAAATAGCATTATATATATCTCCATTTCTCATTGATGAAGCAGATTATCTATTTACGAAAATTGCATCGGATTTGGAAATAACAAATATCTTTCGAAGTAAAGAGGATTTAACTAATATAAACAAAAAAGGAATAAAAGTGCTCTATACAACAGAAGGACTGCCAAATCTTGACAAGTATAAGTCATTAGAGAAAATTATCCTACAAGAAGTATTTTCTGCAGATGGACATGATTTTGCTGACGTAATTTTACCTGCAGCAGCATTCACTGAAGAAACGGGAACAATAACCACTAATCATGGAATAATGACTGTCGAAAAAGTTGTGAAAGCACCAGACCTAGCTCTAGAAGATTGGAAGATTGTAGCAAAAATAGCTCAAGAATTGGATCTTTCAGGTTTCAAATTTATAGAAACAAGTGAAATTCAAGGTGAAATGAAACGCCTCGGAATTAAAGGAAAAACTCGGGGCGTCGAAGAACATTATTTGAAATACCGAGGAACAGCAATTGCCGACAAAGTACCGGATTTCAAAATTTTGATCGAAGCTCGAAAAGAACGAGACAAGCTGTGGTGATGTAAATGTATGAAATTGTAGAAAAATATGAAGAAGTTCCAAATGTTCATCGTTTAGTTGTAAGAGAACCAAATATAGCCGCAAAAGCTCAACCAGGACAATTTGCAATTTTAATGGCGGACGAACAAAGTGAACGTGTGCCTATTTCAATAGTTGACACCAAAGATGATACATTTACAATGTTTATACTTGAACTAGGGATATCCTCTGCAAAAATCGTAAATATGAAAGAAGGAGATACGCTAGAAGCTGTTACTGGACCTCTTGGTATGCCTGCAGATTTAGGTAAATACGGTAGGGTTGTTCTTGGTGGAGGATGCTATGGCATTGGTGCTATCTATCCACTTGCGAGAGCTTTGAAAGAGCTTGGAAATGAAGTAGTAACGATAATAGAAGCACGAAGTGATTATCTACTATATTTCCAAGAAGAATTGAAAGCAGTTTCGGATGAGTTTTTTGTTGCAACTTCTGATGGCACAGAAGGAACAAATGGACATGTACAAGATGTTTTAGTAAAATTGATCCGAGATGGAGAAAGATTTGATCATGCAAAATTCATCGGATGTACGTATATGATGATGAATTGTTCGCATATTACATCACCATATAGGATCCCAACAAAAGTAGCATTGAACACAATAATGTTAGATGGTACAGGCATGTGCGGTTGTTGTCGAGTTTCTGTTGAAGGTGAAACAAAATTCGCTTGCGTTGATGGCCCAGAATTTGATGGGCATCATGTTGATTGGGATGAATTAATGAAACGAAAATCCTCCTACCTAATGGAGGAAATGCTTGCTTATCAAACAGCACCCCATACATGCAAAGCATTAGAAAAAGCTTATTCTGGTGATTCAAAATGAGCAAAAAGAAATCCCCCGCCCCTAAAAAAGAAAATGCAAAGCAATCACCAAAAGATAAACCTGCTGAAAAACCTAAACGACCTCCAAGACCACCTCGCACAAAAATGCCAGAGCAACCCCCTGATATTCGAATAAAAAATTTTGTTGAGGTTCCATATGGTCTAACCCCTGAAGAAGCACAACTTGAAGCTGCTAGATGTATACAATGCAAACGACCGAAATGCGTAGAGGGTTGTCCTGTAAGTGTCCAAATACCTGAATTCATAGCTCTCATAAAAGACGGGCATTTTGCAGAAGCAGCTAGTAAGATAAAAGAAACAAATGTTTTACCTGCTGTTTGTGGTCGAGTTTGTCCGCAAGAAACACAATGTGAAGAAACCTGTATTTTAGGTCGTCGTGGTGAACCCGTGGCAATCGGTTATTTGGAAAGATTTTGCGCAGATTATGAAAGGTTGGGTGGACATATTAAACTCCCAAAGAAGAAGAGACCCAATGATAAGAAAGTAGCAATTGTCGGCTCAGGACCCGCAGGTTTGACTGTAGCTGGTGATCTCTCATTGCTCGGTTACAAATTAACAATTTTTGAAGCATTTCACAAAGGTGGTGGAGTACTCGTTTATGGTATACCCGAGTTTAGATTGCCTAAGGAAATTGTTGAAACCGAAATAAACTATTTGGAACGTCTTGGTGTTGAGATTAAATACAATCACGTTATTGGTATGTGTAAATCTATAAACGAACTTCTGACAAAAGATGGTTTTGACGCCGTATTTATTGGTGTTGGTGCAGGACTACCGAGATTTTTGAACATTCCAGGGGAGAATCTAAATGGAGTATATTCAGCAAATGAATACCTTACTCGTTCGAATTTGATGAAAGCTTATCTTTATCCTACGTACAATACACCTATTATGAAAGGAAGAAAAGTAACTGTTGTAGGTGGAGGAAATGTGGCTATGGATTGTGCTCGAACCGCACTGAGACTCGGTTCAGATAAGGTAATGTTGGTCTATCGTAGAGCGAGAGAGCAAATGCCTGCAAGAGCTGAGGAAGTACATCATGCTGCTGAGGAGGGCATTGATTTTAGATTGCTTTCAAATCCCGTTGAAATTATTGGTGATGACACCGGAGTAGTGAAGCGAATCAAATGCCAAAAATATCAGTTAGGAGAACCAGATGATTCTGGTAGAAGAAGACCTTTACCTATTGAAGGAGAATATTTTGAATTAGAAACTGATTTGGTGATCATTGCAATAGGGAATAATGCAAACCCCCTCATAAAAGCTACAACTCCCGATATTGAAACGAATAAATGGGGTAATATTATCGTAGATGAATTTGGTCGTACAAATAAAAATTTCGTCTATGCCGCGGGAGATATTGTCACAGGTGGAGCAACAGTTATCTCAGCAATGGGCGGTGGGAGAAAAGCTGCAACAGGTATTCATAGAGATCTAATGGGAATAAAGGATGAAGATGTCCAAGATTAAATGATTGTAGATGCAAAAAGTTTCTACAATTGTTATTTTTTTATCACTTTTAGCTTATCCATTATTGAGTAGCTAATAATCTGAGATTAAATTAAAATGTTTTTAATATTAACTTGTCATTGGATACTTAAACCAATTAAATTACTATTTATTTAGACACATACATATTATTTTTATAGTATAACCGTGAAGATAATTTGAATTGATAATCTCAACATCTCTCTCAAAAAAGAGGTCCAATCTAAATGCTCGTTTTAATAAAAATTAAAGGAGATTGAAAATGCACGACTTTATAGCACTAAAACTAAATTGTCCGCTCTGTGAAAAATCACTAATGGACACTCAAACATTAATCGATAATCTACCCGGAGTAAAATTAAATATATCCTTTGATGATCAACAAGGAGTGATTCATCTGAGCGCTATTTATGGTAGCTATAATTATACTACCAACATCAAAATTCCTTTAGGTAAAGAAGCTACTTTCTCTTGTCCCCATTGCAAAGAACCAATTGTTTCTGAAATAAAATGCGAGGTATGTTCTGCTCATTCTGTTCCATTGAAAATCGAAGATAATGGAATTGTTAGAATATGTTCTCGTGCCGGTTGTAAAAACCATTATGTGGAATTTGAAGATTTGTCCCATGCTCTAGAACACTTCTATGTGTATTTTGATTATGGTGATGCAAGCAGAGTAAAGAAACCATTAACAGAATCCAATGCGACACCAGATGCTGATAAAGAAATAGTGAAATCAGGTACATTCCTTAGAACATATTGCCCTCATTGCGAAGACAGCCTCTATAAAAATAGAGCAATTGAATTTAAGATAACTGGCAAAGATGGAGAAGAAGGTATATTACAATTAAGTCCCTTTCTCAATGTGTTTACAAACGAATCAACTTTTTACATTCCCGAGGGAGAACCTGTAAAGAATGTTAGATGTCCTCATTGCGATGAAAGTCTTTTGCGTAAAGGTGAGGATTGTCCAGAATGTGGAGAAGCAATTGTAAGTGTATCTGTTGCTGCCCTATCAAAAATAATTGATTTCTATTTTTGTTCAAAGAAAGGGTGTCATTGGCATGGAATGAGTCAAGAAGATATAGATGATATAATCATTGAGGATAGCAGTGAGTGGTAATAAATGCATCAAATAATTCGTAAACAAGAAATGGCAAAAGGTACAATTGTACGATTTGATGTTCGTGCTCCAGAAATAGCAAAAAAAGCAAAACCTGGACAATTTGTGATTGTAAGACTTACGGAAACTGGTGAAAGAATACCACTAACAATTGCAGATAAGGACAGCTTTGAAGGGTATATAACACTCATTTTTCAGGTAGTTGGAAAAACAACTGCAATAATGAGAACGTTAAATGAAGGTGACGCAATAAAGGACCTTGTTGGGCCACTAGGAAAACCAGCAGATATACAAAAAGTTGGCACAGTAATAATGGTCGGTGGTGGAACTGGTGTCGCAATATTACATCACATTGCGAAAGCATTCAAAGAAGCAGGTAATACTGTGATTAGCATTATCGGTGCACGCGAAAAAGACTTGTTAATCCTTGAAAACGAAATGAGAATAATTTCCGATGAACTGGTTATAACTACTGATGATGGAAGCTATGGACAACTTGGTTTTGTTACAGAGCCCTTACAAAGATATCTAGATGAACGTTATGACATTAAGGAAGTATATGCTATTGGTCCAATTCCAATGATGAAATTCGTTTGCCGATTGACAAAGAAATATAATGTACCAACAATGGTCAGCCTTAATCCAATAATGATTGATGGCACCGGCATGTGCGGTGGTTGTCGTGTGACTGTTGGAAACGAAACAAAGTTCTGCTGTGTTGATGGTCCTGACTTCAATGGGCATGAAGTAGACTTTGATGAACTAACAAAACGAAATTCTATGTATCTTAAGGAAGAAAAAGATGCACTATTATTTTCAATAAGAGGTTAAACCAATGGTAGATTATGATGTAAAATATCTAAAATTTAAAACCTACCTGAACACCTATTGTCCGCACTGCAGAAATAGCTTTAACAGAAAAGAAAAAGAAATGGACAAACTCAAGTTCATAGGTGTCTATAAAGGTGAAGATTTTGAATTAACAATAAGCGCTTATCTAGACGTTTTTGAGGCTCAAGCTTCAATACCTTTGAAAGAAGGAATGATTCTTGAAGATTGCAAATGCCCTCATTGCAAACAAAGTCTTGTGACCTCTGAAAAGAAATGTGGAGAATGCGGCTCTGCTGTAGGTGAAGTAATTATCAGTGCCTTTTCAAAACTAATTCCTTTCTTCACTTGTTTGAAATATGGTTGTGAATGGCATGGCTTAACTAAAGCGGATGAACGAAGAATCAAACTAAAAATTCCTAGACAAGAAATGCCCGAACAAGATCAAGTACTAAGAATTCATAATTTCAATGAGGTACCCTATGGACTAACCACTGAATTAGCTTTATTAGAAGCTGGTAGATGCTTACAATGCAAGCAACCAAAATGTGTTGAAGGTTGTCCAGTAAATATTGATATCCCTGAATTTATTCGATTAATCGCTGAAGAGAAAATTGAAGATGCAGTAATGAAAGTAAAAGAAACAAACCTTTTTCCAGCAATTTGTGGTCGAGTCTGTCCACAAGAGAATCAGTGTGAAGAACTTTGTATTTTAGGAAAGCGAGATTATCCCGTTGCTATTGGTCATCTTGAGAGATTTATTGCTGATTATGAACGTCGTATGGATTTCAGGAAATTACCCAGAATTGAAGCGAAAAACAATAAACGAATAGCTGTTGTCGGGTCTGGACCTGCTGGTTTAACCGTTGCAGCTGATTTAATTCAATTGGGTTACAGCATAACAATTTATGAGGCACTTCACGAACCTGGTGGGGTACTCGTTTACGGCATCCCTGAATTTCGATTGCCAAAATCAATTGTTCATTATGAAATTGAGTTCTTAAAGAGTCTTGGATGTCGAATTGAAACAAATCATGTGATTGGTTATATCTATAGCATTGCTGAATTGCTTGAAAATTACGATGCAGTATTTTTAGGTGTCGGTGCAGGTTTACCACGATTTATGAATATTACAGGTGAAAATCTGTGCAATGTGTTTTCTGCTAATGAATATCTAACCCGAATGAATCTCATGAAAGCGTACAAATTTCCCGAATATGACACTCCAATGCCCGAAGGTAATGATATTGTTGTGATTGGTGGTGGAAACGTAGCAATGGATTGTGCTAGAAATGCAAAACGAACCGGAGCAATAAATGTTACCGTTGTCTATCGTCGATCGAGAAAGGAATTACCTGCAAGAAATGAAGAAATTCGTCATGCAGAAGAAGAAGGCATTCATTTCAAGTTGCTAACGAATCCAGTTAGATTTGTAGGTGATGATCGAAATTGGTTGAAAGGAATAGAATGTGTTCTGATGGAACTTGGTGAACCTGATGATTCCGGGAGAAGAAGACCTATCCCAATTGAGAATTCAAACATAACTATACCCTGTGATATAGCAATTGTTGCTATTGGTAATAGACCAAATCCTATTCTCTTCAATACGACACCCAATTTACAAGGCAATAAATGGGGTTGTATAGAAGTTAATCAAGAAACAATGGAAACATCGATAGAGTATGTTTATGCTGGAGGAGATATTGTTACTGGAGCAGCAACAGTAATCTCTGCTATGGGTCAAGGACGTATCGCAGCAAATGCAATGCATAAAAAATTGTCTAGACCTGCGAGTAAAACAAAACCCAAGCAAAAACCTGAAAAAGCTGTAGCGACTACTCCAAAACCCAAACCAAAAGCTAAATCTACATCTACCCGAAAGAAAATTTAGCTTTAAAATTCACTGCTTTATATTACAAAAGTGAATTGTTGGTGATCGACAGAAAATCCATCACCAGAATTTTTTTCTTTTCGCTAAATTTATTGACAGTGATTTTTGCAGAACTATTACTTGAAAATCAAAAAGTTAATTAAAGTAGATTACTTCTTAATGAGATAATAATTCCTAGTTACAATCTTTTAGGAGTAAATTATGACCCTAATGTTGGCAGTGAAGTTATGACAAAACTATACTTTTTCTATTGTCAAGAATGCGATAAATTGACACCCATTTTTGAGGCTCAAATGAGTTGGATAGATCAAACAGGTAAGGTAGGATTACGGCTAACATTTGAGGGAGAACCTGATGGTGAATATACCGGTGAATGGGAAACAGTCATCATCCATGATGCAATGTGTATAAAATGCAATTTAGTATATCAAATTATTATAGGAGATTTCTCCTACAAACTAAAAGAACAAGTAATAGATGATCAGAGTACAAGTTTATTTGTAAGAATGAAAGATTTTGAGTACGAA
>JAUWKS010000116.1 GCA_030614005.1 Candidatus Heimdallarchaeota archaeon
AGTAATAGAACAACTAGATATTAGCCAACAAAAATTCAAGAGAACCGTTGATACTATCTTAGATGGTATAACTATTATTGAGAACAATGAAATGATCTATGCTAATGACCAAATAGTTCAAATTTATGGTTTATCAAAAGAAGAATTCTTTCAGAAACATCCCTTTGAGATGATTGATCCTGTAAGTATAACGGGATTTAAAGAAAGAATGAAAGAGATCACTTCAAATCAACTTAGTGAAGCAGATTTTGAATATTGGATCATTC
The DNA here is from genome assembly GCA_030614005.1 of Candidatus Heimdallarchaeota archaeon. GTDB lineage: Archaea > Asgardarchaeota > Heimdallarchaeia > JABLTI01 > JABLTI01 > JABLTI01. Next base: position 267 of record JAUWKS010000116.1, read on the forward strand.
GAGAAAATGGCGAAAGGAGATATATAAAAAGCAAATTGTATGCAGAATATTCGAAAAATAATTCGACAACAATTTATATTGCATGCTCTGATATCACTGAAAGAAAGCTTGCACAAGATGCACTTAAGCAATTAAATGAAGAACTTGAGCATCGAGTAGCTGAACGAACTGAACAACTTGAGCGATTGAATAAAGAGTTAGAAGCATTTTCATATTCCATTTCTCATGATTTGCGATCACCATTACGAAGTATAAATGGTTTTAGTCAAGCATTATTAGAAGATTTTGAAGATAATTTAGATGATACTGGAAAAGACTATCTTCAAAGAATTCGAAATGCCACCTTGAAAATGAGTAATCTAATCGATGATATTTTAGCCTTATCAAGAATATCTAATGTAGCAATATCCTTTAGAAAGATAAATTTGAGTAAAATTGCTGAGAGTATTATTTTAGACTTAAAAAATCAAAATCCAGATAGGAAAGTTTCAGTTAAAATAGAAAAGAATATTATCGCTCATTGTGATTCTACTTTAATGCGAATAGTGTTAGATAACCTTCTCGGAAATGCTTGGAAATTCACAGTAAAAACATCTAATGCTAAAATCAAATTTGGTACAAAGAAAGTTGATGAAGAGCTAATCTATTACATTCAGGATAATGGTGTTGGATTCGATATGGCTTATTTGGATAAACTCTTTACACTGTTTCAGAGACTTCACCAATTTGAAGAGTTTACTGGAACTGGTGTTGGTTTAGCTATTGTTCAGAGAATAATTAACCGTCAAAATGGTGAAATTTGGGGAGAAGGAAAAATCGATAAAGGAGCTACATTTTTCTTTAAGTTTAACACCACCATTCAAAAATAATATTCTATGGAATATTAAACAATTCATTATTTTTTTTCATTTTCTAATAAATTACTTGATTTAAACATTAATATCTGGAGATGTAAATTTATGTAAAATGATTGTATTATTTATTTAGTGAGCTTAAATGAAAATTTATTCATACGTTATAAGAGATGATCGTGGTTTTGCTCCAAATCCTTTTTAGAATATTTGTACGCTAGCATTAGATCAACCATTGATTAGACAGGTTGCTCAAGTAGGAGATTGGATTGTTGGCCTGAAAGAAGTTTCAGATGAAAATGAAAATCACACATTGGTTTTCATTATGCAAATAACTGAAAAACTAACTTATAATGAGTATTGGAACAATCAACGATTTACTGGTAAAATACCCGACTTCTCGATTGAAGACTATATTCAACAATTAGGAGACAATATATACAAACCAATTGATGACGATTTTGAACAGATATATTCACTTCATTCTAGAGAATTTTTTGATAATGATGATGCATGGTTAAAACAGAAAAAAGAGGATCTACAAGGAAAATATGTTCTAATTTCTGAACGAGAACATTATTTCTACTTTGGCAAAGATTCAGTAAAACTCCCTACTTCTCAGTTAATTGATCTTCTCTATTGTAATATAGGTTACAAATGTATAGCTGATCCAAAAGTTCCACAGGAGTTCTTGGATTTCATTGTAGAATTAAAGAAACAAGACAAAACGGGATTTATCTCTCAACCTGAAAACTGGCCTAAAGATGACGATTCATACCTTCAATGTTTAATAGATGAAAAGAAAAAATGAAAGGGTCCCAATTTTTGGGTTATTCCTTTCTTCGTTTTAGTTTTATTATTATTGTTGTGATACTTAATACAGTTACAACTACTAGAAACTCAAATCCAGGGATGAATCCATTTGGAGTTCTAGTTCCTAACTCACCATAAATGGTATCAACTAACAAAGTAATCGAATAAGATTTCGCAACAACATTTGTTCCACCAAAATAAACAGTTATTAAGTAATTTCCTTGTATAGTTATGGGGTACTGGTAATCAAAAGAACCATCTGCATTGAAAGTCACAACATAATATTCTGTAACGTCAGTATCAGTATTGATAATTTCAAATAAGAGGTTACGATCATCTGCAATTGGTTGATCATTGACAGGCACCTCATCAGTAAAAATAAGCGTACCAAAGAGTTCGATATTACCTGTTCTTATTTCAGCATCTAATTCTAATTCCGAACGATACATAGCAATAACTTTCAGAGTTAAACTTGGTAAAGTAATCATATGACTACCTGGTAGTTCTCCATTGATTTCTTCATCTTCATTTTGAATTACTCCAACATAGAGTGAAGGTTGTGCTGAATCAGTAAAACGAACAGCATCATTTGGTGTAATAGTAATTTCGAATTCTTTTGTTTCATGAGCAGTAAATGTATGCCATTGGTATAATCCATCTGCAGAAGCATTCCAATTTCCATCTACATCCATCATTCCCACATACAATTCTTTAGTTTCTGGATATGGATTTTTCACTTTTACCGTTGTTGTTACCGGCTCAAAAAATGAGCTTGATAATTTTAGATTTGCTGCTGTATCGTCAGCAGTTACTTCAAAGAAAGAAATATTTTCTTGAGCTTGATTATTACCATCTGTTACCTCAAATTCATCTGGGATAATTATTACTTTCACACAACTATGATATTTGAAGGAAAAGTCAACTCCTGACGAAATATCAACTTCAGGCGTCCAATCAACGTGAGCAGCTAATGACTGTCCTTTAGGTAATAAATCAACTGTCACAATATCTATCAGAACCCAAGTATTGTCATCTCCAGCTCCTAAAGGATAATTTTCATAAAAATAGACGTCAAAATCTACTGCATCAGCATCGCCGATATTATGTACCATTGCATAAAGCTTATTCACATGGTTAATTAATGGTTCATCGCCATTTCCAATTGGGTTATTAAATTCATCATGATATCTTAAATTACCAAAGCCATTAATTGGACTATCAATCCAAATATCTTCAGATTCATATGGAGGAGTAACACCTGGTGGACTTCCCCAATCAGAAAGTGCAAGATCAACATGACCTGCAGCCATATTTTGAACAAAAACCTTAAACGATTCACCAATTTCTTCCTTAACTTCAATCACAATATTATATTCTGTGTCATTAAATCGATCACCAACTTGCCAAAGACAATCTATATGGTCAGGATTAGCGCTTCCAGGAGTACTATCCATATCGGTGCATTCATCGTTATTTGGAGCTCCAATATCTACTTTATAAATAAGTACACCTTCTCCAAGTAACCAAGAATCTTCTCCTTGCAATCGAATTGTTTCTACTCGATAGTAATAATCATCCGTTACTACCACTTTTAGACATTGTATTATACCCGAAGTGTCTAGATGTCGCGGGTATAAAGTATAATTATTAGCTGTTCCCGGGTTAATGACCATTTCATTTGTTGTTGTATCAAACCAACCGCTTTTACTATCGAAAAGTTGACTATATGTGTTCAGAGCAGAAGGGTAACCTGATGCCATTAAACTATATTCACTTGCATAATATTTTGTTTCATCGCTTTTCCCATCACCGTGTGTGTGACCTAAACCAAACGCATGACCCATTTCGTGTACAATTCGACCCCAAACAGCCCATGTGGGACTCGGGTCATTTTCACCAACTAAGGTAAGTGAATATGCTTTATTTTGAGTAATTGCAGGAACAACAACTGTGTTACCAACAGTACTACAACCGCAAATCCAGGTATTAATAAAAACCATGATATGATTATATTCTATAAAATCTATATCATTAATTGCTAAGTCAATTGCTTCCAAAATAATTTCATAAAAATGGTCTGTAATATTTGTGTAATCTATTTTGTCCTTACTTAATGTATACCAACCAACTATATCCCAATCAATGTCAATCATATTATAACTAGCATTTTGCCAGAATATATTGGTTGAACTCATTAAACCACTAATTCCTGCTGTAGTCCATCTTGTTGCTGGAATATCTGCAAATTGCACACAAATAATTGCATACTTTTGAGTACCCGTACGTGCAGTATCAATAGATGATGTGCTATCTTGATAATTTTGTGAATCCAAAATCTCATATGGTTTTTCATCTATAGAATCATTGTACAATAGCTGCTCTTCAGTCAATATGCTGCCATCAGAATTCGTTTCTTGTGTTATTGAAATGCCTGATGTAGCAAAACTTCCCAATAAAATAGTAAAAACTATTAAATTTAACAATATGATATTTTTCTTTTTCATTCTACCACCAAATGATATTAAATTAACCAAACTCATATATTCGTTTTTGATATATTAACTAGTCGATTATAGCAAGGCACTCTTAAACAACTTTTTTAAGCAAAAAATTTAAAGTCTTACTTTTATAAGACTAAACTGGTGTTTTTATGAGCAAGAAAGGTAAAATAGTGTTTAACTATGAAGAACTAAAATCAGATATGAAATTAGAAGAAATAACTGCATTGATTGCTACAGGGGATAGAAATTCACCAGAATATGGTTTAACAATTATGATTTTAAAAACACTAACCTCAGGAAATCAAACTATTACTAAAGATAATATGTATGATCTTTATATGAGAAATCGAG
>JAUWKS010000059.1 GCA_030614005.1 Candidatus Heimdallarchaeota archaeon
AACCAAACTATGCACTTACTGTATGGCAAAGGAGAACAGAACTCTCTCTGAACGAACTATTAGTTGTGATTGTGGGCTAGTAATAGATCGAGACACAAGTAGTGCAGGAACACAAATGCAGCGCTTCCTCGCTCTGCTAGCCCTATCACAGAAACGCCTTGTGGTCAGGCAACGACTCTTGAAAGATATTCGAGTCTTTCGCGAGAAGTTTTTTAGCGACATACAGCCAAACGTCAAACGAAAGTTCCTCCAGAATGATTCTGGAGTTGGGCGGACTCGCAGAGAATCAAAAGTTAACACCAACTCTTTAAGAGAGCGTTAACCAAGATAGACCATGGATAATGGTATAACAGCAATGACTGGCCATCAACCAAATCCCAACACAGGAACGAAATCTCGTGGGGCACGCTTACCACCAAAGTACAAGGATACTGAAACAATTAGTATTGATGATACACTGAAAGCATGGGGTGTAAAATTCATTCGCAGGGTTCCGGCTTATAATGTTCCAGCTCTTGTCGAAGCTTTAGAAGAAGCGTTTGCACAAGATGAATTCGCGGTAGTTATACAAGAAGAACCGTGTGCATTGATGCGTTCTAAAGCTGAACGCAAAGCAGGTAATTTAGCAAATCCATATTTCATCGATCATGATATTTGTCGTAATATCCAAAATTGCCTTGCAGATTTTGCTTGCCCGGCAATTGAAAAGAAAGGTGAAAAACCTGAAATCAATACTGATTTGTGTATCGGGTGTGGTTGCTGTGTTCAAACTTGTCCTTTAAAGAGCAAACCTATCAAACAATTGGAGGAATTCACACGAATTTAGGAGAGATGAGCTATGGTTAACAAGAAATTGAAAGTTCACGTAACAGGAATGGGCGTCAAGGTATTGGTTCTACCACCAGAGTTTTAGCTACAGCAGCCCAAGTTGCTAATCTAACCGTAATGACAATGGAAACCCATGGATTAGCTCAAAGAGGTGGAGTAGTAGTTTCTGATTTAGCAATAGGGTATGATCCAACAGAGTCGCCTCAATGTGCAGAAGGAGAAGCAGATGTTCTCATTGCTCTTGAAGCTCTTGAATCACTACGCTCAATGCCCAAATTAAGAAAGAATGGAATAGTAGTTGTAAATACTACAACTTACCAACCATTAGCAGTGAGGCATTCAAAAGGGGAAATAAAATATCCCACACTAAAAGCAATTGAAGCAGAATTGAAACGTGTTACTCCAAATGTTCTTTTGGTACCCGCACAAATTGACGCCCGAGAGCTTGGTGTTAGTCAAACGATGAATATGATCCTCATAGGAGCATTAGCAGCCAATACAGACATTTTGCCCTTTACCAAAGAGCAGATAATAGAGGGTATGACTTCTATTCTCCCTCCGAAATATCTTGATGTAAATATTAAGGCATTTGAAAAAGGATTAAGCTACAAAATCTAAAGAATAGCTTAGTGAATCCTTTTTTCTTCTTTTTATTTCTATTGCAAATTTTAATATGTAAGCGCTATTAGTGATGTGTGATAGATTATGAAGGGTATGCGAAGAAAAGAAAAAGCAATAACCGATATTGATGAAATGAAAAAAATCATTACACAAGTTGAGCATATTACTTTTGCTCTGTGTAAAGATAATGAACCATATCTTGTTACAGTTAGTCATGGATATGATCCCGAAAAAAATTGCATTTATTTCCACTGTGCAACTGAAGGAAAAAAGATTGATATCCTAAAAGAAAACAATGTTGTCTGGGGGCAAGCATTAATCGATAAGGGTTATATCCAAGGAAGTTGTGATCACTTATTTGCTACTGTGCAATTTCGAGGTACGGTTACTTTTGTGGATAACTTTGATGAGAAGAAGGAAGCACTACTAAATATGGTACGTAAATTAGATAATAATCCAGAAGAAGTTGCTGCAAAACAACTTACAGAGAAAGCAATATCTCGAGTAGCTATTGGCCGGATAGATATCAATTACCTTAGTGGAAAGGAAGCAAAAAAAGCAGTTATTAGCTTATAGTGAAATTAAGAAAAGAAGAATTAGAATGGAAACTCATACTGAGTTAACCCTAATTCTTTCTGCATGAAAAGCAAGTCATTTTGTAAGCTTTTGTTGAGTGGGACACCAGTTTTCTTTATTTTCTTCTCTATCTCAAATTCTTTTTCACCAGCAGTATAAATGCGGTCTTGACCTGGTGCTTTTTTGGAATTTCTTAATGAGCGGCAAATATCACCAGCAATTTTCTTGAAAACATCTAATGAAATGATTTTTGAGATGTCGATTACGAAGAAGAAATGACCAATTTTGTAACCCTTTTCAAGAGTCAGATCTTTCAGAAATGGTCCATTTGAAAACGCAGCTGAAAGTATTTCCACAAGAGCAGCATAACCGTATCCTTTGTGCCCACCTAGAGTTTCTCCAGCGCCACCTAAAGGTAACAGTGCAGCTTTCCCTTCTTTCAAATCCTTCAGAATCTTCACAGTATCTGATGCCAAGCTTCCATCTTCATTTATTACCCAACCTTCAGGTGCAGGTGTTTCTGTTCTCGAGAGAACTTCTATCTTTCCTCTTTGTGTTATTGAAGTAGCACAATCAATTACGAATGGAAATTCTTCGTCAGTTGGTAAGCCGAATGTTAATGGATTTGTACCCATCATTGGTTCTATCCCAAAAGTTGGTGCAATAGATGGTCTTGCATTTGTTACTGCCATACCAAGCATGCCTTCCTTTATTGCCATCAATGGATAATAACCTGCTATTCCATAATGAGTTGAATTACCAACTGCAACTGCTGCAGAGCCTGTTTCTTTGGCTTTCTTAATGGCAATCTCCATTGCTTTGAATGCTGCAACGTGACCCATTCCATGACCACCATCAATTAGGGCAGTTGAAGGAGCTTCACTCAGAATTTTTATTTCAGTAATGGGTTTTTGAATGCCGGCTGTTACTCGATCATAATACATTTTTAATCGCTGAACACCATGAGAAGTTATACCTCGAAGGTCAGAGATAATTAAAATTTCAGCACAAATCTTCGCATCATCTTCAGGAACACCTATTCCTTTGAATACATCAATCATAAAATCCTCTAATATTTTGTAGTCCAAATAAGCGATATTATCAGTCAACTAACATTTCTCCATTTAATGGTTAATGAGATACTTCTTCTACAAAAAAAACTTTCTTGTAGTCAAGCAATCCAACTGTTCTTCTATTTTTTGACTTTCAAGAGCAAATGGTTTATTACAGACTTCAATGTATGATTTTTATAATTCAAAAATGAATATCCATTAGAAAGATACTAGAAGAAAGTTTGATGGGAATTGACAGATTATCTTTGTATTTCAGAGAAGCCAACTGCTGCAAAAAGAATAGCAACAGCTCTAGATGAAAAAGGCAAACCTAAGAAATTACCCGTTCCAAGAAATTTCGGAAAAATACCTGTTTGGGAAAGTATGAGAAAGGGTGATAGAATCGTTACTATCCCTGCTCTTGGTCATTTATATTCTACCGTTGAAGATTCTGCAGGTGGGTGGCATTATCCTGCTTTTAGTTACAAATGGACACCATCTTATCTTGCCAATGAGAAAAATAAAACTAGACCATTTATTCTTGCCTTCAAGAAATTTGGTAAAGAGATTTCAAATGTAATAATTGCTACAGATTATGATCTTGAGGGTGAGGTTATTGGTGCAACTATTGCTAAATTTGCTTGTGGTCAAGATTTAGCAAACGTTAAACGCATGAGATTTTCAACCTTAACGAAAAGCGATATAGTAAACTCATTCGAACATCGTGATCCAACTGTAAACATCAATTTGGTTAATGCTGGTTTTGCCCGGCATGAAATCGATTGGCTTTTTGGTATAAACCTCACTCGAGCACTTACTTTGTCAATTAAGCATGCAACAGGTCGATACAAACTCATTACTACTGGCAGAGTACAAGGGCCTACTTTGCGCTTTGTTGCAGACAGAGAACGAGATATTCAAACTTTTGTTCCAATCCCACGATGGGTTATTGATGCAAAAATAGACTTAGACGGTGATGAAATTTTTATTGAATATAACAAGAAATTTCTATCATCCCTAAAAGAAGCTGAAAAAGTGGTTGTTGAAACTGCAGGTCGTGATGGAATAGTTAAAGAAATTGGGTCCAGAAAAATAACTCAAAAACCCCCTTCTCCTTTCAATTTAGGAACTTTGCAATCTGAAGCTTACCGACATTTTGGTTACACTCCAAGTAGAACATTACGTGCTGCTGAAACATTGTATTTGAATGCGCTAATTTCTTATCCTAGAACAAGTAGTCAACAATTTACTTCTGCAATCAATCACAGAGATATTCTAACTCAACTAACTAAAAGTGATCCATATAGAATCCGAGCAAACAAGCTCTTATCCAAAAGTAAAATACAACCAACTTTTGGCAAAAAGAAAGATCCAGCTCATCCCCCAATTCATCCAACAGGCAAAAAATTAGCCGGGAATTTACGAAACGAAGAGAGAAATCTTTACAACTTAATTGTTTGTCGGTATTTGGCAATCTTTGGCGAACCATCAATCAAAAATGGCCTTCGATTAGATCTTGATATTAATGGACATATTTTCTACTTTCGTGGTATGAAGGTACTCAAAAAAGGGTGGCTTGAATTTTATGCTCCTTTTGGAAGAGTTGATGAAGTTGAACTTCCAGATTTAGCTGTTGGAGATGTAGTGAAACTTGCATATATTAATCACAAACAAAGTTATACTCAACCACCAGCAAGATACAATCCTAACTCCCTTCTAAAGAAGATGGAAGAGCAAGAATTGGGAACAAAAGCTACTCGAGCAAGTACCATTGATATATTATACAATAGAGGATACATGGAAGATGAGAGCATCAATGCAACGGATTTAGGATTCGCAGTGATAGATACTCTCGAGAAAAATTCACCTGATATTATTTCCATTGAATTAACCAGAAAACTTCAAAGGGAAATAGAAAACATTCAAACTGGAAAAAAAACTCGAGAAGCTGTTTTGATGGAATCCATAGTACAATTAAAGGATATTCTAGAAAAATTCCATAAAAGAGAGAAAATAATTGGCATTACTTTACAAGAACAAGTTCAAAACTTGAAGCAAAGACAACGTATTCTTGGTAAATGTCCAAAGTGTAAACAGGGAGAATTAATAATTACCCGTTCAATTCGAACGAAAAAGCGTTTTGTGGGTTGCACGGGGTTTTACAAAAAGCAATGTGATTGGAGTGCACCTATCCCACAGAAAGGTTACGCTGCACCTGCAAAGAAAAATTGTAAACATTGTGGATTCCCCATGCTTACTATTAGGAGAAAAGGAAAAAGACCATTTACTATTTGTCCAAATTGGCTAAATTGTCCAGGAACACCTGATGAAGTCATTGATAATTACCGAAACAATAAAGCTGGAGCTTTAGATGTTTTTGTTGAGGAGGAGACATAAATGGTTAAATGCGTTGTTTGTCAATCGACCATCGAAAAAGGAGAATACTGCGATGCACATACTATAGCAAAAAATAATCTTGAGAAACGATTTAGCGATTGGCAAAAAGCGTATGAAAAAATGTCTTGGAAAGAATATCTCACTAGAATTAGTGATGATGCCGACATACCTGTTGGTGAGTGGGCAAAAGAAGTAGCAATCTATTTACTAGAACAAAATAAAAAATAATTTAAATATCATCAAAGGTTCGGGTTACAGTATGAAGAAGACGACTCTTGGTTTTGGGCAAGTTCTATGGGATTTGACAGTTGAAGTAGATTATCCATTTTTACAAGATGTGGATATTGAAAAAGGTGGACATAAGAGGGTTGAATACGAGGTTATTATTGATATAATCAAACGATTGGAAAAAACACCAGATACGACGATTTTTAAAAACCCCGGAGGATGTGCGGCCAATATTATGTCCAATTTAGCTAAATTGGGTTCAAATGCGTCCTTTTGTGGTAAACATGGAGATGATGAAGATGGTTGGCAGTATATGCAAATCTTAAAAGAAGAAGGAGTAAAACCTATCAGTATTTTAGATAAAGAAAAAGCAACCGGACAACTCTTTTCCCTTATCACACCAGATAAGGATCGAACATTTATTGTTCATTGGGGAGCTTCCGAAACTTTGCTTGCAGATTCGGTTAGTGAAAAAATTATCAGCAATGCAGATATAAGCCATCTTGAAGGGTACCTAGTAATTAACTCACAAGATGTTTTATGGAAGATTTTCGAGAATGCTCAAAAAACAACCTTCGATCTTGCAGCACATTCCGTTATTGAACAAACATTACCCACACTCCAAAAAATGATGAAGAAGTATCCCCCATACATCTTATTTGCTAATCAATTTGAAGGAAAAGCGTTCACAAAGCTAGAAGAGCCCGAAGAGGTTCTTGATAAGATGTTGGAATTTTCTGAAAATGCAGTATTAACACTCGGGGAGAATGGAACACTCGTGAAAACAGCTTCTGGTGAAGAACATTTCCAAGAAGCAATACCGACAACTGTTATTGATACAACAGGAGCAGGAGATGCATTTATTGCCGGATTCCTTCATGAGTTTTTGAAAGATGGAGATATTCAAAAAGCAGCTAAACTTGGAACACAGGCTGCTAGCTGCACTATCAAAGAAATGGGTGCACGATCATTTCAGAAAGAGAGACTATAACGACGATACAAGTTTACTTATTAATGAATCAGGTTGGGCCGAAGATGAACACTTAATCCTACTTGTTGATGTGCCTTCTACAGGAGGTAAAGCTATTCGTTATGCCATGTATGAAGTCAAAAGCTGTACAGGTGATAATTGGTATTTCTATGAAGATAGTTCCAGCAGTGTAGATCCAGTAATAAACTAACATTAATTCTCTTCTTTTTGAATAAGAATATTTACCGAGGTTGAATAAATAAATCGACAATAATTCAAAACGGAGAAATGTTTAAATATCTTTTTGAACTGTTTTTTTTTCAAGTAATTATTTCTCGAAAAGGAATAATTTAATGGAATGTTTTAATTTGAGAGAAAAGAAAAAAACAGCTAGTTTATTAGTTATTATTTCTATATTAGGAGCAGGATTAATCATTAATTCTTCCAACGCTTACTATAACGACGATACAAGTTTACTTATTAATGGATCAGGTTGGGCTCAAGATGAACACTTAATCCTACTTGTTGATGTGCCTTCTACTGGAGGTAAAGCTATTCGTTATGCCATGTATGAAGTCATAACTTGTACAGGCGATAATTGGTATTTCTATGAAGATAGTTCCAGTAGTGTAGATCCAGTTTATCTTCATCTTAATTGGTATGATTATATTATTATTGTAGGTTCAGATTCAAGCAACAATGGTAATATGGATGAATTTTCTTTAACTATGACAGTATATGACAGTGGTTCTAGTTATTCTACATACAAGTCATATAATTTTGGAGACAGTGCAGGAAATGATTTCTACGTAGGAATATGGCAGTTTCAAGATTGTGGACAATTGAAATTTGGTAATAGTGGAAAAGTTGTTGCTAAATGGGAAGATGATGGAGATCATGGTGCAACTTGGCCAGGTGTATTTACAGATTCGGATTGGTCAGGGATATGGGGTTATTTGGACGATTATTACAATAGTGCAAATGAACATAAAATTGAAGATTTACTTGCTTATTATACATTCCCAGATCCATATCCAAACTAAGGAGAAAATCTCGAATTTTTTCCTTTTCTATTTTTTTAAAGAGATGGATAAAATATTGAAAAATTCCGAGTTCAACAAAAAAAATATATGAAAAGAAAATTAATATATTTAAAGATTGAGAGGGTAATTAATTAATGAAAAAATTGAAGGTTTTTATTCTAATCCTTATGATTGTGAGTTCATTTTTTATTCCATTTCATTATACCTTGTTAGCAGAAGCTGAAATGGAAGATATTAAAGAAATCATTATTACTAGTGATGAAGATATTGGTTTCTACGGGAGTATGATCATTGATGATGAGCTTCATTTTATCTATGCCACTAATTGTAGAGATAATACAAAACTTTGTCACTATTCTATTCAAAGTGGCAAAATAAAAAAGCGTGATATTATAGATGTAGCTTTCAGTATTGGAAATGATTTTAGCTTTTCAGCTACTTCAGATCAATCATTTTATTTTACCTATAAGGTTTCAACAAAGAATGAAACTACAGACTTATACACTCATGAATATTATTGTTATTATTTTGATGCTCTAACGAATAAAGGAGAGAAAATCCATTTATTAGATGTTACTAAATATTTTTCCCTTGATAATTCTAATCCTGATGTCTTGGGTGTAGAATTAGTAAATAATAAAACGATCTTTTTAATAGATAGCATCACATACACTCAAAGTACCACTGATATTATAGCAATAAATCTTGAACAAAATATTGAAACTACTCATACATATATTGAATCAGGAAGATTGGAACATATTTCATCATGTTATAATACTAATAACGATTGTGCATATTTTATTTATTATGAATGCAATTCTGATGGTAATGATTTCCGGTTATACAAGTACAATTTCACCTCTTGTTCACTAACTTTTTCTGCTAATTGCTCCTTCTCACATCTAGATTTTCTCACACGAGCAGGTAAACTTCTTTATGATCAAGTAACTGACAGTAAATATTTTATTTGCCCTTTGGATTATGCTGGATCTGATAGTACTACAGAGTTTGCTCTATTTGAGTATAATTCAACAGCATCAACCTTTAACTTATCAAGTATAACTGATGATGCATTCGCAACTTTTTCTACGAAAACAGGAGTTGGATTTGAAACTGAAAATGAATATTATAATGCTATTATCAATAATTCATTATTATCGATTATTTATCGCAAATCCGTAGCACATTCAGACTTAAATCAATTAGCACTTATTACCTACCCCTTAGACGATAGTGAAGATTGGAATTATGTTAATCTTAATCTTGGTGATAATATCAATCCTTTCCATTCGAGGTTTATTTATGATGCCACTTCTAAAACTTATTGTGATTCATATCTTATAGGCTATATCTATGAAGATTCCCCCTATCATCCAATTGCTGCAGAGGGAAAGATTATCACTTCATTTGGGATTTATGGTCCATATGCTAATGATATCAGTAAACCTTATTTTATTAGAGCGATCAATTCAACCTATTATTGGTTAATAATAACCAGTTCAATCATTGTCCCTATTACTTTAGGAGGAGTAGGTTACTATTACCTTCGTCGTTATAAGCAAAAACAAAAAAACAAAGAAGAGAATTAATAATGGTTAATCAAAAAAACACTTTTACAATTAAATCATTATTATATTGTGCTTATTCTTTTACATTTAGTGATAAAAAGCACTTAATATTCTCTATTCTAAGTTTTATGCTACCTTTTCTTCTATTTTTCCCAATACTTTTCATTGGTTTAAGTGTACAATCTTCTTTTTTGTTGGAATACCAATCTTTACATCCATTAGAAGGGGATGAACAACATTCTGTAGATTACTATTTCTCTGATTCTTATCGTATAAATACATCTAATATTCCTTCCAATCTTTTAGCAGAAATTAATAGAGATGTTGATGATATTATTTTTAACTCAAATTTAGGTAATTATATTAATGGTTATTTATCTAATTGTGATGCTCAATTACAATATTATTCAGAAGGTGAAATTTCGCCTTCAAATATCTTATTTATCCAAAATGAATCCTTGATGCAAATCTCAAAATATTTTGAGAAAATAAATGATATTCCAGATTCATTCAATGAATGTATATTAGTACAAAAAACTGATTTATCTGAATATACTAACTTTGAATATTCATACTCAATCGGAGATAATATTTCTATTTTACCTTTTGCTCATGAAGAATCTGAATTGATTGTTAATAATACGTTCATTATTGATCCTTTGAATGTTAGTGTTACAAATATTTTCAATACAAACGATTTCCTACTTGAAGGTGTTATTAAAGAGGAAGATCTCTTCCTTTTTAATATCCTAAATTATTATTGTTATTTTATATCTGATCAACCTTTACTATTACTTTCTATAGATTATTTGACTGCTTTCTTTCATTCCTTCCCGAAGCTTTTATCATCAGAGATTCACATTAATATTCAATTTCTCTATGATTTCTCTTCATTTAAAATAACTGATTTGAAAGAAGTTTATGATTCAGCAGAGGATTTACCCAATTTATCCGGTTTTTCATATTATCATGATCTTTCCGCCAATGTCACTCCTGAATTAGCAGACTTCATGGTTCTCTTTAAAAGAGATATTCAACAGCAATGGTTCCGTCTTTTTGCTATTGGGTTAGCATCCTTAGTATTTTCCTTGTTTATTCTTTGGCTTAGTTTTTCATCTAATACTCTCAAGCTATCAGACATTTACGCTAATTTCATAACTCGTGGTTTCCCTCGTAGTACTATTCTCAAGATATTCACTATTTCTCGTTTTATAGAAATTAGTTTTTCTTGTTTTTTAGCGCTTATTTTGGCTGTTCCATTAACATATTTGAACCTTGGAATTATTTCAGGTATAACAAAGGCAGGTTCTCTCACACTAAATCTGATCTCTTTTAGAGCAGTATTTGTCCCTTCATTATTGTTCTATGTAATCTTGTTTGCCTTTTCATTTGGTAATTTAGTAATTCTTGTCAGAAAAGTAGAAAAATTCTTTCCGAATCGTCTTAGTTCTTTCACAGCTGTTACTATTGGTTCAACCAAAACTCAAATGTTAATAAGTGGATTATCCGGTTTGTTCTCTCTTTTGGGTATGTCATCATTATTAATTATTAAGAACTTTTTAAATTTACAAGATATCTTAGATTCTGAAATATTATTTATTTTTGATATCTTCTTGTACATTTTCATCTCAATAGCAATTTTCTGTTTACTCTTTATTTTAATCAATTCATTATTGAAACAGATAGTTAAGTTATCCCATTCTCTCTGGAAAAAAACGTCAAAAAAATTCTCGATTATCTTACATAATCTTTCTCTTGCTTTTCAACATCACAAAAAACAGTCCTTTTTCATTGCTCTTTCGTTTCTAATCTTTATTCAATCATTTTTAATTCCAGCTTATTTATCACAACATGCCACTTATTCTGCAAAATTTGATCTGGGTTCTGATGTATCTATTCATTTAGAAAATCCTTCCAATACTGCATCTTTACTTTCAGATATTTCACTTATTCCTTCTGTTTATTCAGCTGCAAATTATTCTCTTATCCAGTTATCGATTTTTGACATAGATTATCAAGTATTGGTTATTTCGCAAACCTTTGGATCTACAGTATCCTATTCCAGAGATTATAATCTGAGAATTACAAAAGACGACTTAGAGGAATTCAGCGATGCTCCGAATTCCATTCTCACTCAATCAGAAGACATATTTCTTAATAGTAGGATTGTTTATGGTTCAGAAAGTAACAGCATTATTTTAGGTTTTAACAACATTTCAGCTGATGGTGAGCAATTCATTGAAGAGGAGTTTAAGGTTTATGACAAATATAATCTTTTTCCAATACTATTAAATGACTATCAACTTTCGTCATTTCATTTTGAAAAAAATGCTATTCCTTTTCTAGTCATGACAGAATCAGCTTTCCAGACAATTCATCAGTATAATGAAGATATTTCTATTATTTCACTAGAAGAAGCTGTTATCGTTAAACTCAAAAAACAATCAGAAATGCAAGCATTTTTACTAGCATTACAATCAACACCTTATTCAATTGTTCATACAACTTGGATGGATGTTTATCCAGATTACTTGCCATCTTTTGCTACTAGTATCATAGCATTATCCATTGTAACAGGTATTTTTGCAGCTATTTCATTTTTCATTGTAGGAATTGTTTTAGTACAAGATATGATCAATGCTCAACGAGAGAAGATACTTGTCTTGCGTTATCGAGGATTTTCAATTAAGACTATTTCAAGAAATTTCCTTGTTGAGTACTTGTTTGTTTTACTTTTAATTATTCCAATAAGCATAGGTGCAGGGATTGGATCTCTTGTTTTTCTTCTAAGAGTTCTAATTAAAGCTGAAAATTGGATTCTGAACGTTCCTTATTATGGTCAGTTTTCACTTTATTTGGCAATCATATTATTGGGTTTATTAGGGGTAGACATCCTCATTAGACATTTTTATCAGAAGAAATTCTTTGAGTTTCAACCATCAATTATGGAGGGTACATGATGATTAATCTTGAGGCAATAACTAAAATCTATCCTAATCCTGAACTAGGTCGTTCCATTGTAGCTTTAGGTGGTTGTGATTTAGATATCAAGAGTGGTAGTTTTGTTTCAATAATTGGCCCTAGTGGTGCTGGGAAATCTACTCTTATGAGAATGATCTGTGGTTTAGAACAACCAACGAGTGGTAAAGTGAATATTTTATCGCAAGACATTGATTTAATGTCAAAGAAAGAATTATATGATTTCCGTTTGCAGAATATTGGATTTCTTAATCAAATACCACACTATAATCTCTTTCCGGAACTTACTGTTGAACGGAATTTAATGGTACCAACTAGGCTTTTAGGTAAGAGCTTAGAAGAATCAAAAAAACAAGTTGATGAAATGCTAGAGAAAATGGAAATCAAACATCTCGCTCTCAGAAGAGCAAAACAACTTTCAATGGGAGAAAGTATGCGAGTTGGTTTAGCAATTTCTCTCATCAACTCTCCTCCAATACTATTAGCTGATGAGCCTACTGGTCAACTCGATAAAAAGAACACAAAAATCATCTTGGATCTACTTAGAAAAATAAATCAAGAGGAAAAAACTACCATTGTTGTTGTCAGCCATGACTCTAACTACTTTTCAGTGGTCTCTGAATCTTTTCTTATTTTCAATGGAAGATTAGGAGCTATTTATGCTCAAGAAGATTTTCCAGAGGAAAGTGAAGGTGAGGATAAACCTATTACTTCTGAGACTTTTGTTTCTCATATTGATAGTTATTCTTACTTATTCCTACCAAACCAAATCAAAGAACTTTTATCATTAAACAAGAAAGTCAAATTTGTTGTAAATCACGAATCAAAGAAGATCTATCTTGAGAACCCCGAATCACCGGAAAGCTTTTCAGGAAAAGAAATTTCCCAACAGGTGGAAATTCCACGATATCAACCAAGAAAACGAGACAAAAAAGAGAGGAGTATTTTAGAATGCACAGATTTGACAAAATTCTATTATTCACCCAGAAAAGAACTTATCTTACAGAACTTAAATCTACAAATATATCCTGGAGAATTAGTGTTTCTAATTGGTCCATCTGGCACAGGGAAAACAACATTATTGAATCTTGTATCAGGGATTGATAGGGATTTTACTGGTTCAATAAGAATTCTAGATAAAGAAATCCTCTCATCTAATTTTACAGCAATTGATAAACTGCGATCCCAATCAGTCTACTACTCCTCACAATATATCAACCTCTATCCCTCTATGACCCTAATCGAAAACATAAATTATTTTATCGCAAATAAAAAAAGTGAACAGAGTTTTTATGATACAGAGTATCTATTGCAACATCTCTCGTTGGATAATATTAAAAATCAGTTAGTAGAAAACTATTCACAAGGAGAAAAGAAAAGAGCAACAATACTTCTGGGATTATTATTATCACCGAGAATTATGCTTATTGATGAGCCTACTGCCAACTTGGATGAATTGAACAAGCGCAAAATAATCAGTCTTTTTGTAGAGTATGTTATGGGTACTAATGCTTCAGTTCTTGCAGTGACACATGATTTACTCTCAATAGTTTCAAATAGCAGGATTCTTGAAATTGAGGATAATAAGATAAGCAGGGATATGATAGCAACAACAGAGTTCTGCAATAAATTGAAAGAACAATACCTTAGTAAGAAGGATGTTAAGGATTAATTCTCCTTTGGTTTATCAAAAGAAGAAAAATTTGAATCTTGTAATTGAGAAAGAAGAGAATAAGTGGTGGACCGGATGGAATTTGAATCCACAGCCTTCTGAATGCGAATCAGACGATCTACCAGGTTGATCTACCGGCCCAAATGAATATAATATGACTTGAAATCTTCTCTCTTTTGAATTTTTTCTTTTGATAGCTTTATCTAATGTTTGACAAGGACATAAATCATTTAAGCATTGCCCGTCATTTATCTACTATTAATATTGAACATTCGGTTAGAAATTACAGTGTTTCATCTATAACTGAAACATTGGAGTGGAGTAATAAGATGTCTAAAAAAGAAGCAAAGGCTCTCAATTTACTGCCTCGTTTATCTGCAAATGAAAAACGAGTTTTCCAAGCTTTGGTAAAGAATGGTGCTTTGACACCGATAGAAATTTCACAACGAGGTGGAGGTTCTAAAGGAAGAGTTGCCACGGCTTTAGAAACGATGGTTGAACGAGGGTTTGCTGTACCCGTGGGAAACGATGATGATCGTCGCTATATTGCGGTATTCCCTGTAATGAAATTCACTGCTGTTTTAAGTATTTTAACTCGTTCTCTTGACGCACGCAAAAGCGAATTGGAAGCAACAACTGAAGTTGTCCACAATTTCACTGAAGGGGCAATTAAGAATGTACGAGAAGCAAGTTCGGAGGAACGTGAGAAACGAACTGAACGTTCCGAGGAAGATATTAAAGACCTCGAAATGGCTATGGATGCTTCTTTTAGTGGAATCCTTGCATCTATTGAAATGGATTTGAAAGATTTAAACCGAATATCAAAGACATCTAATGAATTTCTCGTAGAATCTTCAATCCGCACAAAGGAAACAACGGATAACATTGAACGAGGATTAAAACCTTTAGCAAAAAATTTCTCAAAAATTCTAACTGCCGCATATGACAATGTAGAAGGTCAACTTGAAGCTACTGTTGATGCACGAGTGAGTGACATCATTGATTTTGAAACTAAAGCCAATTCAGCATTTGATGCAGTCTTAGAAGCTTTCAATACTTCAAAGGATGAATTTGAGGACATTATTTTCACGGTACTTGATTCTGGTATTGATGATTTAGAGAGAGTTACTCGACCAATTAATGAGCAAATTGATGAAGCAATAAGCTCACTAACAGAAGCAATTGAAGAATCATCATTAAACTTCCAAACAGAGATGGTTCGTGTCTTGACTGAACAAAAACGACCAATGGTCACTGCAGTTGATTCCATACAACCACGATTTGCTAAAGTTACTAATGCTGCTTTGGATGAGCATAAGGTAGTTATAGAACAGCAAAAACAATCTCTCTCAGGTTTAATGGAAAATCATTTTTCGATATTTAGTAAAGCCGCTGTAGAGCTGGCAAGTGATTTTGACAAAAAAATAGACATCTTAATTGAACAGTCTCTCGAAAACACTTCTTCTGCAAGTGATGAGATGAATGCTATCGAAGATGCATTTGTTAATTCGATTGAAAAAATAACAAATGAGAAAAACAAATTTATTCACAATACTTCAGAACGGTCTCGAGATGTTCTTAACGAAATGATAGAACAATTCCTCATTATTCTGAATGGTGCTGTTGCAGAATATCAAATGGATCTCAGTGATATAATCGCAAAACTTGAAGCTGACTTTCTAAATACTGTGGATAATAATGGTGTAAGTGTACAAAACCTCGTTAATTTCATCAATATGACCTTAACTGAACCTGTTAAGGAACTTATGATTAACTTGGAAAAATTAAATGAACGCATCATTAAAGATGAGACAGCTTTTCTAACTAAATTTGACCAACGATTGCAGAATGAATTACAAGATATTAATAAACAATTCAAAAAAGACACGATAAAGAAGGAAGAAAACTTTGAGAAAGATCTCAATCGTCTAAAAGAACGAATCGATAAGGATTTTTCATCAAATCTCGATGCTCTCCAAAATAAGCTAGTAGAACAAGATAGAGCTTTCCAATCACTTTACAAAGAATTTTCCGCTAAACACCAGAAAGGATTAAGAGATACTTCAAAAGAAGTTTCCTCTTTAACTAAAAAACTTGAACGATGGAGAGGCGAAAGCACTAAAACAATTCAAGATAGAATTGAATCGAAGGTTGATAAGAACCTCGAAATATTAGAGAGTAAGATGGATAATCTAGTAGACCAAATAAAAAATAACGGTCAAGTTTCAAAAGAGGAATTAATTATACTTATTCGTGATTCATACACACAAATTTCTAAAAATTTCAGAAGTTTTGGAGCTGAAACAAATACTAGCACCAGACGATCTCTTCAAGAAATAGCCAATATTCTCAAAAAAGATAGTCTATCAATTAACAATAGACTTGTTTCCTTTAAGAAAGAACAAGATAAATTAATTGAAGAAACAAAGTTTCCAGTTTCCAAATTACTAGTTGAACTTGGCACTGAGTATAAGCAATTCTATAAGAAGACTGACAATAATCTTAATCGATTCTTTTCTAATGACATTGAAACCTTTAAACGTACTAGAAAAGAACTAAGCAAATCTATCGATAGTATACTTAATCGTCAAGGCTCTCGAACTACTAAAGATAGTATAACACTGAAAGATAGTTTCATACGCGCACGAGAGAAATATGTTTCCAAAACGCAAGAGAGCTTCGAAAAAGTAGAGAAAACAATTGCTCGGGATGCATCTTCATTATTAGATCAAGAACGATCTTCTCGCTCAACTATAACAGATCTAACTGAAAAAACAATTAGTGAATTATCAAATGGTGTTAATTCAACTGCACAAACAATCCGATCCAATATTACTTCTGGAGCAGAGAGAATATTTAGGCAAGCAGCGGCTGAACTCAGTAAACAAGAAATTGAGCTTGGAGAATTAAACGAAAAACAACAAGATGAATCCATCGACATGTATAATGAAATTAACAAAATGCACAGGCAGCAACTCAAAATCCTAGATAAGAAAATCGATGCATTGCAAGAAAAACAAATAGGAAATGCCTTTGAATTTAGAGATCACTATACTCAATCATTGAAAGAGGATTTAATAAAACAACAGGAAATCTTGAGTAATTCAAAAGAAATTATTTTCGAGCAATGTGAAAAATTGGCCGGCGATTTACAAGAGCAAACCTCGTCAATAACTAACAGAACCATTCTGGAGCTAGAAGCCAAAACTTCTGGAATAGAAGGAGCAATATTTAGTACTGTAGGTAATATTACTGCGGAATCTTCTAGAAGAACAGAGGGTGTTGCGGTTATAGGTGAGCAAGCAGTTTTAGGTATTGAAGAACGATATACTGAAAACCTTGAACGAATTCGTCAGAAATTAACTGATCAAGTAATTTCTCGTATTGAGAGAGAGGCTGCAAATATTGAGAAATACAAAGGTGGATTGCATCAAATAGGACGAGAACATCTTGCTTTATATGGCAAAACAATGAGTGATCTCAATGACAACTTGAAGAAAGATATGGAAAAAGTAGAGAAAGCATCGATGAAAACAATTACAGCCTGCGAAACTAAATCTAACAGATTTTTAGAAGGTTTAGATATAGAGATCACTGCCATGGGTGAAAGGGTTAGTTTGAGTACAGATCGATTAATTTCTGATTTATTAGATGGTTTTGATCGAGTACTTCAGAAAGTTAAACGAGAAGCAACACTCTTTGCTCGAAAGCAGTTTGAGCTTTCAAATAGAAGTAACATGGAAATTGCTGAAGCTTTTCTCAAATCGGTAGATGATTTAGAAGAAGTAATGCTAAAACAAATTTCCAGTTTTGCTAAGAGGACTATTATATCAATTGATAAAACAAATGATTTATCCGCAGTCATTAATGACCATGTTAAAAATATGACTGGAGCATTCAAAGAATTGTCTGAGAATTAGGTGAGAACCTAATTTCTTTTTCTTCATTTTTTAATACTAAAATATAAACAAGTTATTTAACATACAAGTGAATTTATTTCAGATTACTTTGTTGGATCAAGAGGAACATCCAGAACCTAATAGAGATTTGTCATCTAAACCGTTACAGATCGAAGCAGATAAGAAACAAATTCCCAAACATGTTTTCTTTCTTATAGCTTTGGCAGTTGTTATGACCTCTTTTGCTTCTATACTAATTCGCTATGCGGGTATAGACATTGTTAGGATAGATGTAAATCTTGTACCGGCAGATGCATCAGTAATTGCTTTTTGGCGACTGCTTTTTGCTACCATAGGAATGTTTCTGGGGGCAGTTTTTACCCGAAATTTGAAGGAATTCAAAAAAGTAGAGTTAAAGAAAGATATGCCACTGTTAACTTTATCGGGACTTGCTTTAGCAATTCATTTTGCAACCTGGAATCTTTCTTTGCAAATGACAAATGTGGCAAGTTCAATTACAATTGTGTATTTAATGCCTTTATTTGCACTCCTTCTGTCTGTAATTTTCCTCAAAGATAAAGTATCTTGGAAACAAGCCCTTGTTGTCGTTCTGACCGTTGTAGGAGCTATTACTGTAGGATTATCTGATTTAATAACAGAAGGACTAGGCAATCTTTACGGAGATTTATTTGCACTAGCAGGAGGAATTTCGGGCGCAGTTTATTTTGTTATCGGGAGAAAGAAAAGAGAGAGATTGGACATATTCTCGTATGCAACAATTGTTTATGGTATTTGTACAATTTTCCTTCTAATATATGTACTATCGAATCCTGTAACAAGACCGCTTATCGTCTCAGGTCTCAGCTGGCACCATTTCCTTTTCTTTATACTGCTTGCTTTAGGACCTTCGTGTTTAGGTCACACTTTATACAATTACGGTCTAGGTTTTGTTAGAGCACCAGTAATTGCTGTTACTTCTTTAGGTGAAATATTTGGTGCAACATTATTAGCTATACTGTTCTTCCTCGAAATCCCACATTGGTCTGCATTAATTGGTATGGCTTTTGTTGCAGCTGGTATTGTAGTTACAGTTATTTTAGAGAATAAATCTTCAAAAGAACATGCAAACAAACAAAAGAATCCATCTGAATTTGCTCAAAAATAAATTTAGAAAAGTTGTTAACATTTATCTAGCTAAAAAGACAGTGTTGTACTTGAAGGAATTACTAAATGTCAAAAACAAACCTAAATAGACTAATCTCCAAAATCGCTGCTGATAAAGAAAGTAAGAAACTCGGAAAAATTATTCGAATAGAAAGGTTACTAGGTAAGACTATTAAAAAATACAAACCATATGCTATGATTCTAGTCATCAAGCGATTTAAGAAAAAACTCATTGTACCTATTGAAGTTGAGAAAATAATCAAAGTCGAAGGGACATATGTTTGGTTTGACATATCAAATGAGGAATTCGAGAAAGAAGAAAAGAGATTACGAAAAATAAAAACAGAACAAGAAATCTATCAGGAAGATACAGGGATGTATCAGATAAAGGGTACTAGACGTGCAATGGATCCATACAATTTAG
>JAUWKS010000112.1 GCA_030614005.1 Candidatus Heimdallarchaeota archaeon
AATCACAGATGCTTAAACTAATAACTTTAGTTGATAAAATTAAGGTGGAACAAACATTTGGTAATTTTTGATGAATGTAAAAAAGCGATTGTTCGAGGAGACATCGAGAAAGCAGAAGAATTAGCCAATCAATCTTTAGCTGATAAACTAAATCTCAATACGGTTGTTGATGCTTTTTCTGATGCTATTCGCCATGTTGGTAACTTGTTTGATGAAGGAGAATATTTCTTGCCTGAATTGATGCGCAGTGCAGAGGCTATGAAAGCAGCTATGGCTATTTTAACCCCTCATTTATCTTCTAGTGAAGTTGAAACAAGATCTTTGGGGACGGTTGTAATTGGTACCATTGAAGGTGACATTCATGATATCGGCAAAACTTTGGTTGCCGCAATGCTTACTGCCGAAGGTTTTGAAGTGCATGATTTGGGTGCCGATGTTCCTGTTACTACTTTTATTGAGAAGGCATTAGAAGTAAACGCTCAATTAATTTGCATTTCTGCTCTACTAACTACTACAATGGTCGGTCAAAAGAAACTCATAAATCAATTAGTCAAGCAAAATATCCGCGACCGTTTTAAGGTCCTTCTTGGAGGCGCCCCAGTATCGAAAAATTGGGTTGCTGAAATCGGTGCAGATGGCACCGCAGAGAATGCCATTAGTGCTGTTAAACTTGCTAAAGAATTAATGGAACATTAAGGCGGGATCTCGCTGACAAATAAGAAATCAATACTTGATCTCATCAAGGAACAGGTTGTTTTATTAGATGGAGCAATGGGATCTGAGCTTATTGCTGCCGGGTTGCCGACCAGAACTCCTTCTGAAAGCTGGAATGTTACCGCTCCTGAAAAAGTAAAACAAATTCATAAGAACTACTTTGATGCAGGATCCAATGCTGTTTTGACCAATACTTTTGGTGGAACTAGAATAAAGCTTGCTGCCCTTGAGTATGGGGATAAAGTAGAAGAGTATAACGCTAAAGCAGTGGGAATTGTTCGAAGTGTCTGTCCAGATGGTTGTTTTGTTGGAGGAGATATTGGTCCAACAGGCAAGTTTCTTCCACCTGTAGGAAAAGCCACTACTGATGATTTCTCAGAGAACTTTTTAGAGCAAGCAAAGATCTTAGCTGAAAATGGTGTTGATTTCTTTTTCATTGAAACAATGATGGATATCAAAGAAGCTGAGGCAGCTGTTCTTGCTGCGCGGAAAGTTGCAAATATACCTATCTTTGCTTCAATTACCTACCAAAAAACCAAACGTGGTTATTTCACTGTGATGGGCAATTCAATAGAGCAATGTGTTACAATTCTAGAAAAAGCCGGTGCTGATGTTATTGGTGCAAATTGTACCATTGGTAGCGATGATATGATCGAATTAATCGTTCAACTACGGAATGCTACGAAACTACCTATAAGTGCTAAACCAAATGCAGGTATGCCAGAGTTGAGGAATGGAGAAACTGTCTATCCAACTATACCAGAGGATTTTGCTCGAGACATTGTTCAAATAGTAAATGCCAAAGCAAATGTTGTTGGAGGATGCTGTGGAACCGACCCCCAATATATTAAACAAATTACTAAAGTTTTGAAGGGAATATAATTTGAAGATTTTAGAGCATATTGGAATATCGCTGGATAATCAAGAGATACTTCAATTATTACGTAGCAAAAATTCATCTTCACAAAAAAGTAAAAAGTCTAAGGAACCTTCCCCTCAGCTGTTAGAAGACATTGAATCTTTGAAAAAAGAGGCTCTAGAATTAATTGAAACAAAAGCAATTTATGATATTTTCTTAAGTAAAGATTTGCAACCAAGACATCTCTTTGACTTATCTGAAAAAACGATTTTTGCGGTTTGTACCGTATCAAAAGCACTAGAGGATAAAATCTCAGGAATGATGGAGAAAGGTGAACTAGCAAAAGGAGTAATTTTAGATGCTATTGCTTCCAATGCAGCAGAAGAAACCGCTTCACAATTAACAAAGATAATACTTGAGGAAAATAAAGAGATCCTCCAGGAAAAAATGCTTACTTCGAGATTTAGCCCGGGATACTGTAGATGGTTAGTAGAGGAAGGTCAGCAACTTATCTTCTCTTTATTACCAGTTGAAAAGATTAATGTGAAATTATCGCCGTCATTTATGATGATTCCAAGAAAATCAATTTCTTTTGGAATAAATATCGGCAAAGAAGTGGAAGAAGATTTAGGGATAAAAGAGTGTGATACTTGCGATTTAATTGATTGTAATTATAGGAGATAAAGAAAAAAATGAAACCAGCTATACGTCCTACAATAAAAATACTAGAAAAAGAACTCAAAAAGAAAGTTGTTAACGAAGCAATGGAAATCCTTGCAGAAATAGGTTTCTTTGCTGAAAATAAAGAAGCAATAGCTCTTCTTCAGAAGAATGGTTTGGAAGTTGACTCCAAAAGCAAAAGAGCGAAAATACCTATCGATGTTACCAAGAAAGCTTTGAAAAGTGTGCCTTCTTCAATAACACTGTTTGATAGAGATGGAAATCAAGCGGCTATTTTGGAAGGAGATAATATCTGTTTTGACCCAGGTTCCGCAGCTTTACGAGTGCTAGATACAGAATCAAATGAAATACGAGAAGCTTATACCAAGGACTTTGTTGAATTTACCAAAGTGGTAGAACAATTGGAACACATCCATGCTCAAAGTACCGCCATAATTTGTTCTGATGTTCCAGAAGAAGTATCGGATATGTATCGTCTTTTGATTTGTTTGTTATTTTCAAAGAAGCCTGTTATTACTGGCACTTTCAAAAAGGAATCATTTGCTAAAATGAAAGACATGCTCGTTACTATTAGAGGCAGCGAAAAGAAATTGAGAGAAAAGCCTTTGGCAATATTTGATGCATGCCCATCTCCCCCACTCAAGTGGAGTGATCTAACCTGTCAAAGTATTATTGATGCAGCAAAATATGGCATCCCGTCAGAATTCATCTCAATGCCTATGACTGGCGCTAATGCTCCCGTAACAATATTGGGTGCAATAGTTCAGCACGCAGCTGAAACATTGGCTGGAGTCGTTATTACACAACTCGTTTCTCCAAGTGCTCCGGTAATTTGGGGTGGCTCCCCAGCAGTTTTTGATATGAGAAAAGGAACGACACCGATGGGTTCTATCGATACGATGATGCTTGACATAGGATATACAGAAATCGGCAAATATCTCAATATCCCCACTCACGCTTATTTAGGCATGTCCGATGCAAAAATACTAGATATGCAGGCCGGTTTTGAAACTGGTATGGGTGCATTATTAGCTGGAATAAAAGGCGTGAACATGATTTCTGGTGCAGGGATGATAGATTTTGAGACCACACAAAGTATCCAGAAAGTTGTCATTGATAACGAAATTTGTGGGATGACTTACAAGTTTATTGAAGGGATAACTCAAAGAGATGAACCAATAGCTAAAGATCTATTGAATCTATTTGATGAGAAAACCACTCATCTGTTAGCACACGATCATACTCTGAAATGGTTCAGAAAAGAACAGTATATACCTAGCACTATTGTTGATCGAGGAACGAAAGAAGAATGGATAACAAATGGACGAAAGTCTATTGGAGATCGAGCTAAAGAGAGAGCTGAGAAACTAATCAAAAAATATCCAGGATTATCATTGGAAAATGATGTAATCAAAGAATTAGCTTCAAACTTCAAATTTGCTGATTTTGATATCAAGAAGATTACTGATATCTAATCTCTAATTTGAGAGATTTTTTACCTTTTCTGATGGAAAAGTTAAAAGATAAAATATTATCCTAAAAATCGAGGAAGCTGTATAATGAGCGATTCTAATTCAAGTAAAACAGATATTATAGTAGTAGGTAGTGGCCCGGCAGGGTCAACGACTGCAAGATTTTTAGCTCAAGAAGGATTTCGTGTGAAAATTCTTGAAGCAAAAAGTTCCGTTGGGATTCCCGTTCGATGCGGTGAAGCAGTTGCTCGAGATACCTTTGAGGATATATTGAAGATACCTATGCCAGAAAATGCTGTTAGAGCTGTTATTGGGGGGTTCAGAGTTTTCAGTCCTAATATGAAAAGCATTGATTATAGACTTCCGACAGGTGAAGGTTGGGTTGTTGATCGAAGAGTTTTTGATAAAGAGATGCTCATTGCCGCTATTCGCGAAGGAGCTGAAATTGAGCTCAATACAAAAGTAATACACACAGAGATTGATAAAGAAAAGGGTGTCACTCTAAAAGCTGAACAGAAAGGAAAAGAAGTTACTTATACAGCACCAGTTGTTATTGGCGCGGATGGGATTTATAGTACAGTTGCTCGAGATGTTGGACTTGCTAAACCAATTGAACCTATCGATTTAGATACTTCTGTAGGTTATGAAATGGTTGGTGTAGATTTTCCAGAACCGGATATGTTTGATCTTTACGTTGGGTCAGACCTAGTTCCAAGGGGATATATTTGGGTATTTCCTAAAGGAGAGCATTGTGCTAATGTTGGACTTGGCATAGGCGTTGGTTTTGCAAAGAAACCTGTTAAAGAATACCTTGACGATTTCATTTTCAATCATCCTGAAGGGAAAAAACGCTTCAAAAATGCTAAAATCATCGAAGAACGAATAGGAGCAATCCCCGTTGGAGGAGTATTAGAAAAATTCGCTACTGATAGAGTACTTTTGGTTGGTGATGCTGCTAGACAGGTTAATCCACTTACTGGAGGAGGAATTGCTTATGGTATGGAAGCGGGGAAGATGATAAGTAATACCTTAGTTGAAGCATTCAAGAAAGAGAATTTTAGTGAGAGCTTTTTGAGAAAGAAGTATGAAGGCTATTGGCAGAAGGATTATGGTGCATCATTTGGTATGGGGTTAAAGGCGCGTAAAATATTAGATAAAATTACCAATGAACAAATGAACAACATTGTTGAAGCCTTAGATGGAGAAGATTTGTTAAAAGCAGTAACAGGTCGCTGGAAACAAATCAAAATTGGTACGAAACTAATGAAAAAGGATCCTTCCTTGGTTAAGCTTATTACAGATTCTTTATTCAAATAGCAATTCAGCAAAGCGAACTAATGAATCTAATCTCACATAACTTTTTCGTTTTAAAAAAATAGTTAAAACAAAAGAATGAGGATTAAGCTACAAAAACTGTTTTAATTCCTCATCAAAATCCTTATCTTTTTTTCTTGTGGTTCGCGATCGTTCTTTGAATTTCTTGAATTCTTTCGCAGAAGATGTATGTGCTTCTTTTGCATTCTTCATCTTATGATTGACGATTTTTCTCACCATGGATGCTCTTTGGGGGTTCAAACGATAGAACCTTCCAGAATCATTATCGTACATTTCAAAGAGTTCTGTATCTGCATCTTGCAATGCTTTTAGAATTATACAAAT
>JAUWKS010000051.1 GCA_030614005.1 Candidatus Heimdallarchaeota archaeon
AAAAAAATATTAAAAGAAAAATTTCATAGAATTGCAGAAAGAGAATACAATATAAACTAATAATAAATAGTAAATATACTAGATTTACAGTTTAATCTAGTAAACTACCCAAGAATATTTCATAAGTGGTCTTTAGTTAGGTGAACATATGTCTAAACCAGGATTAGAATCAAAAGTAATTGTTTTAGGATTATCACAGTCTGGGAAAACATCTATTCGGCAGGTCATTTTTGAAGGGTTTGCACCTGATTCAACTGCTCTGAATCCAGCAACTGTTAGAATAAACAGAAAGCTGTTTAATTTAGCTGGAGGAGGCATAAATTTGTTTGATATTGGAGGTCAGACATCATATCTCAACGAAGTGTTTGATCAATATAAAGAAAGAACATTTACAAATGTTAAAGCAGCCATTTTTGTTGTGGATATCTCAGATGCTGCGAATATTATGCGCTCAAAATACTATTTTGATTTAACGCTCAAAAATCTTGCATTATTAAGTAAAAAGTCACGTATCTATATTTTTGCTCATAAAATGGATGTTGTCCAATTGAATAAAAGAAAAGTAATGGTTGAATCAATTGGAGAAATTTTTGAAACAGAAAATTATGATAACGTGAGTATTTTTGGCACTTCTATCTTTGATCAGACTATTTGGGATGCAATGCAAAAAGTTCTTTCATTTGTTTATCCAAGAGATGATAGCAAAACTAAGGGTATCAAAGATATTGTAGGAAAATTCTCCTTAGAGTTTTTAGCTCTTTCAACTTCTCAAGGATTGGTTCTTTATTCTGAACCAGAAGTTGACACTGGAGTTAATTATTCTAGACTGAAAAATGAGATTACTAAAGCTTATTTCCCAACCAGTTTTTTGAACCAAGCAATATTCACTATTGGAGAATTTAATGCTTTTATGAAAGAATTGGATGATGACTTAGTTGTAACAACAGTATTTCCATCTGATCAAACAGTACCTAAGTCACAGGAATCCTTTACTCAATTGTGTGAACAAATTAAAACACTATTCAAACCAGATGAACTTCTAGGTCGTGCCAAAGTTAAAATGAGAAAGGCTTTAGAAGACCATCTGAAAAAGAATGGTTTGAAAAATGTTCATGAACTTGATAGAAAATTAGATGCAAAAATAAGTATCAAATGTGACGTTTGCGGAAAACAAATACAAAAATCGTTATTAGACGTTGCACTTGAAAATTCCGAGCAACTTGAAAGAGGGTTAAAAATCTCTATTGGTTTCGGTATTTCTACTGTTGAAATGTATCCACTACACGATTGTATTGAAGGTATTCGAGAAATTCCAGTTATTCTAGATGGAAATTTGGAATATCGTCGATATGATAAAAGTAGACCAATTTAAGATAAAAAATTGATGTCTTTTCAAATCTAATTATGATATGAAAAGGTTAATCTCTTTTTTTTATTTATTATTTTTTTCATCTTCTTTTTGCTGTACTAAAAATTCTACTAGCCTTTTTACATCGCCTTTTGAGAGAGTAAGGTTTTCATCTGAATCATCTTCTAAATTGGAAGCTAATAATTCAATCTGTTTTATGTTATATTTTCTTCTCTCTTCTTTCAAGCGGTCCATAAAACCTATTCTCGTTGGTTTTTTGACTTTTGATTCTACTTTCGTTTCAACTGTTAATTCAGGTTCAATAGACTCTTCAATAATAGGCGCTTGTATGGGTTCTTCTGTCTCTACAGATACCTCGGGTTGTTCAATTTCTTGCTTTACTTGCGGAGCAATTGATTCTGCTTTTGGTTCTTCTGTTTCCACAGATTCAATATGGTCAACTTTTGATTCTGGTATTTTTTCAATTACCGGAGGAATAATTTCCTCTTTTACTTCTGGTGGTGTTTCTGTTACTGGTGGAACAATAGCAGCAGATATTAGTTCTAGTTCTGCTACAGGTGCTTGAATTGGTTCAGTTGGAGCACTTTTGAGTTCCTCTTTTAATTTATTTAAGAACGTAAAACTACTCTTTTCTTCTACTGATTCAACTTTTGCTGTTACATCAGGTTTAGGTGTTACTTTCTTGTCAACTTTTTGTTTAGGTGATTTTGTAGCAACTTCTTTAGGTTTTGTAGCTGTAGACAATACAATGCCCTCTATAGGAGCTTGTTGTGGCAAAGTTGTTCCATCTGTCGATTGAGAAAACTTGCGAATTAATTCATAAAATATCCTAGTTTTTTCTTCAGTAATAGCGGAGAATGAAGTAATGAGCAAAATATTATTTTCAAGTTTGAATACCATAGCATTTACTTTATTATTAGAAGAAGTGATAATGGATGCAGTCGAGCTTTCACCAATTTCATTCTTCTCTTTGATAATTTTCTTGAATTCTTGTAAAGCCGAAATATAATCCATAGATTTCTCTGCACTAACAGCTCCTTTTGAAGAGGTCCCAACAATGGGTGAAAACGTTTTGCCATCAATTAGAACTATTTCAACAATGTCATATTCAGATAAATCAAAATTAATTGCTAGTTTGCCAAAAGTGGGTAAAGTTGCTTGAGGATCAGGATTTAGAAATTCCAATAATTGTGCAATTCTGGGGTCTTCCTCATGTTCCATAATATAGCTTTGAAATTCATCACTTTCCTCTATTTTTTGACCTATGTTAGTAATTAGTTCAAAGCGTTTTGTATTCATTTTCACTTCATTCATCAAGGAATAAATGACTTCTTTTAAGCTTTCAGAATAATAAATACTAGATGGTTCAAAACGGATTTTGTATTTTTTATCATCAAATGAATCGGCTATATGACCAAGTAATGGAACTAATTCCTCGGGGGGAATTAGATCTACTTTATGGCAAAGAACGGTAATTATACCTTTAGGATTTTCTTTCTTAAACTGACGAATGGTGAAACTAAATCTTCGTTCTGATTCTTCATATAGATTTGGTTTTGTCATATCTATAATCCAAAAAAGTAATTTCACATTTGAAAACACTAGATGTCGAAAATGTGTTACTGCTTCATTCCAGTAATTTTCTTGTCCACCGGAATCGATTATCAAATTAGTTTTTTCTTCATCTAAATATTGACGTTCGTAATGCACTGTTGCCATGTAATCTTCGACTTCACTAGGTTTTTTGCCAAAAAAGACTACATCCTTAATTGCTGTTTTTCCTGCTTGCTGTAGTCCCATAAAAAGTATTTTATCCTCTACCTTGGCATCGGTATCTTTAGATTTTAATTCGTCGATTAGATAGGACATTAGCATCACAGTAATAATTACTAGTTTTACGTTTTAGGTAGGCATAGAAGTATCAATATCAATGTTACTATCGCGTCAAATTTTCTCTCATTGATATTGCTTGTTTTCCTCTTTGCTTTTCTTTAGGTTATTCTTAGCAGCAATCATTATAATTACAGAACGTCTGCGAACTTTTTCTAAAAGAACCTTAATTTCTGACAATTCTTTCTTTTCTTTTAGAGCAAGAATGAGCTCATCAATTTCAACGAACATAAATTCTTGATTTGCAAGCATAAGTCCACCGAACTCTGTATCAGCAAGAATAATTAAGGAAAGGTTTTCAAATCCTCCTCTTGCGTTTTTATTTTCTAATTGAATACCATGAATGAAACCAATCATATCTTCATTTGGTAAATTAATTGAACCAATCCTTCTTTTCTCATCATGTTCCTCAAACCCTAATGATGAGTATGCTTGATCTGAGATTTTCAATAAGAAATTATCAACACCAATACGCATTCTTCGACTATATTCAGGTTCTTCAAGTGATTGATCCATGATTAGTGGTACTGGTCCTTTTGCTTGGTCGAATAATGATAGAATAACACCTGGAGAAACTTTCTCAAAGTTCTTATCAATTTCATCTTCTGTGACTTTTTCCATTAACTCCTCAAATGGTCTTGCTCTTACAAGACGATAAATAACGAAACTTATTATTATTGAAAAAAGAAGACTTCCAGCAATAATTATTATAAGAATAAGAATTGGTAAACCACTGGGATCAATGATGAAAACGTTTTCAGTATATTCTGTCCCTAAAGGATCATATATATCGCTTCCTTGATAGCTTACAAAAATAACCACATAATCCATTTCTTCTGTCATTTCAAATGACGTTTGTGCTAGTCCATTTGCATCTGTTGTAGTCGTTTTATTGATTATATCATTGTATGTTGTAGGTAATTCTGTTGTTGTGGCTACATCTTTGTAGATAATGTAAATGCTGAAAGTGATATCTTGAAAAGCTACTGGTGTTCCATCAACTCTAACTAATTCAGCGTAAATAACTAAGTCGTTTCCATAAACTATTTCGCTACTTGAGACATTTACTCTTAAAATAATTGGAACAGCTAAAATTGTAGCTGATAGAGATGAAGTATCATTCATTGCTCCGAAATAATAATTTGATTTAACTAATATTTCGAATAAATGAATGCCTTTTGCAGAAATGAAATCAGCTGAATTGAATGTTACTTCATAAATATAATTAACTGCATCAATTAACTCATAAGTGATATCTTGATAGTTACCGTTAATTGAGATGTAATTTAATGCTTGAGCAGAAGAATTTGAATCGTCAAATAGTTTCAAGGATATTGATATATTTTCACCAAATACAACACTAATTGTTGAATCTAGAATAACAAGATTACCTTCCTCTCTTTGAATGAGTATATTGACCGTAATAGATTGTTTATGATCTTCGAATTGCCAGAATTGAAATTCAATGTATTTGTAAGCACTGTTAGTAACATTAGTTGCATCAATGGTAAACTCATAGGAAGTGGAATTTAGTTGTAGTTGTGATATTCCTAAATTGAGACTAGTATCTTCTTCTAAGTAAGCTATTGTTAAACCGGTAATAACAGTTTCATTTACTATATCTCTTACATCAACTGAAAAAGTAAATGATTCTCCATACTTCATAACATAATAATAGTCATCAGAGAAGTCTCCTGGTGTGAGATAATTAATTTCTATATCATCTACTGTGAAAACATATTTTACTGTTATTTTGTTTGTATAAAGCCCTCCACCGGTATCATCCTCTAATTCAATGTAAAGAGTGTGAACACCATCGAGTGATGGAATAATGATATCATATGGAGCAGTCAATGTTTGGGAATCATTATCTGTATCCCATCTAAAACTGAATTCTTGTAAGTCAGCAGAGAGTACATTGAAATCAAGGATAGTATTCCCTCTAACATAAGTGTCATTTGTTATACCTATTAATTCATAATTTGGTGCTTCAAAATCTAGAAAGAATTTATACAAAATAGTGTATGAATTTCCAACTATGTCTTCAGTGAAGATTGTTATTGTGGCTTCAGTTTCGTCTAAATATTGAATACTTAATGTAGCAGAAAATTCAATGTTTTCAGGTGAAGCTGACCCTTCTAAATTCCATTGAGAAGTAATAATATCTATAGTGTCATCTGAGAGATCTTCCACTTTGAAATTCAAAAGAGTATCTTCATTAATTTTTGAATTGTTCTGAATGAAGTTAAGGAATACAGTTGGGTGAGAATTATCAATAGTAATTGTTAAAGTTTCAAATTCTTCATTACCTAAAGTATCATTCGAGTAAATAACTAAAGTAGCTGTTCCTTCAATTGATGGTAGTGTAAAAGTATCATCAAATGAAATATAACTTGAACCATTCCATGAATAATAATTATGGAAAGTTGGATCGGCATCTGTAATTACACACGTTACCTCAGAGTTTGCAGGAACATAATTTGAACTGTCCGGTAAAGTAGCTAAACCACTAATACTCGAGATAGTAATAACAGGAGCTGAAATATCTATTGTGAATTCAATATAGTACCTGTAATAATTTCCTGCAATATCATAAGCAATAATTG
Organism: Candidatus Heimdallarchaeota archaeon; assembly: GCA_030614005.1. Classification (GTDB taxonomy): domain Archaea; phylum Asgardarchaeota; class Heimdallarchaeia; order JABLTI01; family JABLTI01; genus JABLTI01. Next base: position 5,866 of record JAUWKS010000051.1, read on the forward strand.
TTAAATTATGAAGACCTTCAGATAGTGAGTTAAGATAATAATCTAATGGTTGAGAAAAGGTTTGATTATCTTCTCCATCTATTGAAATAAAGATTTCCATATTTTCAGTTAGAGTCCAATTATCAGCTATTGTAAATGATAATACCGTACTATCTAAAAATCTAGATTGATTATAATCAGGCCCAACAACAGATTGGACAATTGTTGGTGCTTCTTGATCTACAGTAAACTCGAACACAAATTCATGAAGAACATCAACCGCATCTCCAACCCATACAGTTAGATAATAAGTACCAGGGGTTGAGGAAAGTGCATCAATACCTGATAATGTCAATATATTATTTCCATCAGGTACTCCGTCTTTTGGAGCATCATTTCCCCAAAAATATTTTACTGTACCATTATCATTGATTATTGTTATTTCAATAATTTCTTCACCCATATAATATGTACTGTTAACCATGTTTGTTAATTCAATCAGCAGATAAGTTGTATTTGTATAAAATGAATATACCTTAGAGATATCTTGACCAAATGTATCATTGGCATATACAGTTAAATTATGCCAACCTTCAGATGTGGGCAAAGTAGTTCTCCAAATATTACCACTCACTTTAGTTGTCCAAGATGCAAAACTGTCGCTATCCCATTTATATAAAACATCTATATCTGAATCATCGGTTATTTTAACATCAATATTTTTACCTAAAGGTTGTTGAGTATTATTTACAACATTTTCTAAACTAATTACTGGTGCTGAATTATCAAAATTAAAGAAATATACTGAACTTGCAGCGCCAAAAACATCCGTTGTTTCAATAGTCAGATTATGTATTTCATTAAAATCTTGATTAGGATAGATATCATAAGGTGAATTAAGGAGTATTTGAACACCACTGTTATCCCATTCATAAGTAGCAAAGATTACATCTACAATGGTAAAATTGAGCAATTGCCCATCAGTTACTATCGAATTGTTAGCTGGAGAATTTAAAACAACATTATATTGCGATGTGTCATAACCAACAATAAATGTTACTTGAGCAATATTATCGAAGAAATCACTTGATTCTACAACCAAAGTATGCCAACCTATTGTCTCAGGTAGAGAAATTTCTACAGATGTTCCAAAACTAGTAAAAGAATCAGAATCCCATTTATACTTGTCTGATACAGAATTAGAGATAGTTATTGTTGCATTGGTTGATTCAAAATATCTAGTATTATTTGTAAAACCAGTGATGTCAATTATTGGGTAACTGTCCTGATACATAAATAATTGCATACCAAATGATTCAATTTGATTGCCTAAATAGTAAGTATTATCAAAAGTATCATTTGTATCATCAATACTCCAATCATGTAGATATGTAGTAGATCCAGTTCTAGCTTCAATATTATTATCACTGCCACCAATATATGATGCACTTGATAACCTACATTCATAAGTTGTTCGTAATCTATAACCAGCAGGTATGAATAGAGTTGAGACGAGATCTATATATCCTTCCCAAGGATAATTCCAAGTATCATCAAATCTACTTTGCGTTGATCCAATAGATGTTGTTTGCCCATTGGCTGGATTAAATAATTCTATTGTTACTCTTAAAGTCCAGAGGTTATCTCTTGAGGGCCTTACATCACCGTTTACCATAAAGTATATTTTTCCTTGAATATAGGAATCTTCAGTAAAAACTGGACTAAAAACTGTTGAATTAATATTATCACCGTTTATTGTATTATAGCTTCGCAATTGACCAAAAGTATCGAGTGGATGCCAAAAAACAGCCGGGGTAGAGGAACGATTCCATTGTCTAAATCTTGCATAAACATAGTCTGAAACAGAGCCTAAATCCTCGTATTGTTCACTTTCAAAGACATAACCATTTTCATCCAAATCAACAAAATTATTTTGAGTAAAATAACCAACAGTTTTATAGTTACCAGGAGTTTCAACATCATTTTCAACAATTGCTGTTGGAACAAAATCATCCTCTATTGGTTTTTCAGGTAGTGCTAGAGGTTCAATAGCTGAAATTGTTTCATTGGTATCACTTTCACTAGAAATTTCCGAATAATAATATAATGAACTTATACTTAAAATTACTAGAATTATACTTATAATCTTGGACTTATTTTTAATCAACACATTTAACCTCATTTTAACTTTTATTTGATACTTTGAGTCAATATCTATTCTATTGTAATATTTACCTGTGAAATAATAATCTTTACAATCACTGTATTTCAATATTTGAAACTAAATAAATTGTGTAACAACTTATCTTTAAATTTAAGTAATTAGGAATAAAAGGTATTTTCATAGAAACTTAAGGTTATTATTCTCAGCTATTAACTGTTGTATACTAAAAGCAGTTACAAAAGATTTGTATATTGCGTTTTTTAAATCATCTAGTCCTTCATCAGAAACATTAGAAACTTTCACGGAATAGATGTTATTTAAGCTTACATCAATTCCCTTTCTATTCAAGATAAAATTTTTAACAAATACTTTAGCACTTTCAATATGCTCATCAGTAACCATTATATTTTCTTTACAGTCGAGATGCGTACCTAAAATGATGATACTAGTATATTCTTTTACAATATCTCTTTGCATAGCACGATCTAACCAATATTCTAGCTCTTGAAACGTTTTTATGTCTGTTAAATCGAAAGTGAGAATTAATGTTAATACCTCGCTTATTGAAGAAACATCAAAATAGAGATCTATTGCATCTTCAAATGCTAGCCCTTCGCCTGCCTCTGCGCGTCCCTTTTGACCGGGCATAATAAATAATTGAGAGCTAGTTGTTATCTTATATTCTTCAATATTTGAGTGAAAAATAAAGTAATTAAATTCTAAATTAACTGATTTTTTTAACGTCTCAATATTAACAGGCTGGATTATTCTTGTCTTAAAACTAGCTAAATTTAAAGCTGTATGTGTTTTTCCCGTGTTACCATCACCAATGAAAACAACTCCTCCAGTACACGTTATTTTGCTTTCACGCAAACGTATAAGTTTAGATATTTTATTTTCATTTGCCATTAGATATAACAAACTCCAATATTAATTGAGAGGCTTTTAAATTAAATTAATTGATTTTTTACACTGATTTTTTTATATTTAATAAGCAATTATTATACTTTTCTTACTCGGCATTTTTCGACAAAATAATGATTGACTAATTTTTGGTTATTCTAGAATGATGCTAAAAAAATTAGCACAAATTTTCAATGTAAAGTTACTAGTAAATTGGTTAATAACCACTTTTGATTAGAAGTAAATATACTTTATAAATAAGAACGCGCATTTCTAATTGAGTGAAAAAAAATGATTGGGTTATTTCCTGTTAAGAAAAAAATGCAAAAAATAAGTAAATTTTTATATTATATTCCCAAGCATTCTGAAATAACTGATGTAATAATAAATGAATTTAAAGAAATAGTAACTAGTATTCAAAATTCTAATGCAAAAGATATGGTAAAATTAGTTAATTATTTCAATCAAGAAATTCAAGAATTAATAGATTATAACAAGGAATCTCTCGAAGATCGGAGAGATAGAATACAAAAAATAGAAGAAACTTTTTCAAAACAAATACTTGAAAATAAGGAAGAGTCACTAAAGCAATTGATTTTTACTTCTGAATTTGAGAATTATAAATTTAATTTACTAACTTTGTCTGATATTGAAATTTTTATTGAGAATCTTACAAGCTTTTCAGAAATTCTCTTCAAAATGTTAGATGAAAAAATCGATAATGACTCTTTAGTTTTTCCTTTTAAAGATTCCAATTTCAAACAGAATTATAGAAGAAACGAATTGTCTCGAGATACAACCTCAGTAAAACGTTTACTTGATAGAGCTAATATTTCTAGCGAAGAAAAACGAAATGAATATTTCACGAAAATCTTAAAATAATTTAAACTCTAAGAGACTGTGCATCTAATAAATAAGCGTCTTTTTTTGTTTGTAACTATCTATCTTTTACTATTTCAATGAAAAATTAATATAATAATAAGTTACTAGAAGTTATTTATTCGTTAAATGATGTTGTTATTAAAAAATGGTGATTATATATGACTGCATATTACAAGGGTGACCCTTCTAAATTTGTGATAAGATATAGTTCAGGAAGAGCTATAAGATCAGGTAGAGGAATAAGTTTCTTTTATTTGCGTTTCAATACGAATATTGTAACTATTCCAGCAATGACTATTGATTCTAATTTTGTGTTTACTGAATTCACAAAAAATAATCAAGCGGTTACTTTGCAAGGGCATTTTACTTACAAAATTAATGACCCCAAAAAAATGTCTACTATTTTAGACTTTAGTATAAATCCAAATGATGGGTATTATAAATCTGATGATCCAGAAAAATTAGAACTTCGAATACGAAATATCGTCCAAATGAGGACAAGAGGATTCATAGAGAAAATGGATCTTGAAGAGGCAATAACTACTTCAGAGGTTATAGCACAAAAAGTGCTTTCTGCAACAGATGAAACGAGTATCATCAAAGAAATGGGTGTGGATCTCTTATCAATTACTTTTATTTCAATTAGACCAACTCCGGAAATAGCTCGAGCATTAGAAGCAGATTTTCGAGAGAATTTGCAAATGAAGGCAGATAAAGCTATTTACGAACGACGCGCTTCAGCAGTAGAACAAGAACAAAAGATCAAAGAAAATGAATTGAATACTCAAATTACTCTCGAGAAGAAACGAAAGCAGTTAATTGATCTTGAGGGAGAAAATATCCTGAAAGAAGCTCAATTCAAAGCTCAAGCGAAAGAAAAGGAACTCGCTGCTTACAAGAAGTTTGATTCACAAATGCTCTTAGCATTAGCGATCAAAGAAATGGGTGAAAATGCAGAAAAAATAGGTACATTAACCTTTACGCCTGAAATTTTAGCAGCATTATTGAAACCCAAGAAATAAAGAAAGGATAGGGTTGGATCAATCAATGGTTAGAATTGATAAGGTTATCATAATCACGAAAAAAACTTGGCTTGAAGAATTGATTGAAAAGTTCAATACGAAATCTCAAGCAAAGTTTTACATCGAACATATGGGCGGTTCTTTCGAAGATTATGAAGATGCACATAAAAAATACTACGAGTCACTAGAAAAAATCAAAAAGCTCATATCGTTGGAATTCAAATACCAAATCATTGAAAAATCATTTCTTCCAAACTTTCTTTTTGGACCTAATAATCTTATTGTACCTGTTGGACAAGATGGATTGGTTATTAACACGGCAAAATATTTAGACAAACAGTTAATAGTTGCAGTTAATCCTGATCCTTCCAGATTTGATGGTGTAATGATTCCCTTTACAGTAAAGGGACTACCAGTTGCTTTACAAAAAGTTGTTGCAGATGAACACAAAGTAATTCAAATTACAATGGCTCAAGCAAAGCTAAACAATGGACAAACACTCTATGGTGTAAACGATCTTTTTATTGGACATAAATCTCATGGATCTGCACGGTATACTATAAACAACAATGATATTTTTGAAAAACAAAGCTCAAGCGGAATTATCATTTCAACTGGTGCAGGGTCAACAGCTTGGTTCAAATCGATAATAATTGGTGCTGTGGGCATTGTCAATAAATTTAGAAAATACAATACTTATATTGATCCACCAACAGAAGATGATTATCGGTTTCCTTGGGATGCATCATATCTGTACTATTCGGTAAGAGAACCATTTGTAAGTAAAATATCATCCGCTAATCTTATCTTTGGACAAATATACTCTGGAGAAAGTTTATTTATTGAATCAAATATGCCTGAAAACGGAGTGATTTTCAGTGATGGAATTCAAGAAGATTTTCTTGAATTTAACTCTGGTACAGTAGCAGAAATAGGTGTAGCAGATAAGAAGGCTAACTTGGTAATAAAATAATATAAATAAAAAAATTGAGTAAATGGGTTAATTTTTACCCATTTTACTTACCAATTTCTTAAAAGATCAACAATTAGGCGTACAGCAGGTCCTTTGCTGCCTTTCGTATTATAGCCTTTGTCACTTTCTGAGCTCGAATAACCAGCAATATCACAATGTATCCATGGTTTTTCATCAACAAATTTACTCAAGAATCTTGCAGCAACTATTGCTCCACCAGCTCGTCCACCGGTATGTTTCATATCTGCAATATCGCTTTTGAATTGTTCATCGTATTCTTCCCAGAGAGGCATTCGCCAACATTTTTCACCACTAGTTTCAGATGCTTTTTGGAAGCGCTCATTTAGTGCTTCATCATTGGCAAAATAACCTAAAGCATGATTACCTAATGCAATTTCCATTGAACCTGTAAGGGTAGCAAAATCGAGCATAGCAGTTGGGTTATAATTTTTTGCCGCATAAGCTAATGCATCATTGATAATCATTCGACCTTCTGCGTCTGTACTAATAACTTCAATGGTTTGTCCATCATAGCTAGTAATAATATCAGCAGGATGGTAGGCTGTACCAGAAGGCATATTATCAGTTGCTGGAACCAAACCAACAATATGAAGGTCGGGTTTTAACTGACCTATTGCTTGCATAATTGCTAGAACAACTGCACCACCTGTCATATCTGTCTTCATAAGACCCATATCTTTACTTGGTTTGATGCTAATACCACCGGTATCAAAAGTTACCGCTTTACCAATTAAAGCAACAGTATCAACATCTTTCTTATCTGCACCATATTCGAGAATAATGAATTTTGGTGGTTCCTTAGTACCTTGAGCAACTGCAAGGAAGCTTGTTAAGCCAATCTCTTTTGATTTCTCACGATCAAAAATAGTCACCTGAAGAGAATGCTCTTTTGCGATTCTTTCGGCTTCATTGGCAAGTTTCGTTGGGGTAATATAATTTGCTGGACCCCAGGACAATTCTCTGCAGAAATTAACTGCGTCAGCAATAATTGTACCAGTGGTAACTCCTTTAGCAAAGTCTTTCTCAGGAATAGTAGAACTGAAAAGAATTGTTTCGCTTAATCTTTTGAATTTATCGAGATTCTTTGTTCTATATGCTAGATTTTGGAAACTACCCATTACAATACCTTGTATGATTGCTTCTGAAACATCTTTTACCTCAAGTTTATTTCGCACAAAATGATCGAGACTAACTGCTAGAACTTTTACGTCTAAATCTCGAGCTTTTCGGGAAGCATTACCCAAAGTCTTGCGAAGACCCTCAAGAGAGATTTTTTCTTCTTTACCTAGACCAACTAGAAGAATTCTCTTAGATGGAAGTTTATCGTAGGTATAAACAAATTGTAGTTGTCCTTTTTCACCTTTAAAGTCACCAAGATCAATTAATTCCTTAGTAACTTCATGTAAAATACCAGTCTTTTTCCCAATTAAGGAATCAGAACTAGCTTCATCTGTGACACCAACTAGAATAACTGGTGTATCTATTTTTGTTAATTCAGCTTTTTTTGTTGTAACTTTCATTGGATATCCACCAACAATATTTGTTGTTCTATTTTCTTTACATTGCATTATTGATAAATTCTAACCCAGCTCTGCTAAACTCCATATTTAAAATAACTTCATTTGAATTGTTGATTAGTGATTCAAAAGATTTTTCCCACCATTCAGATACTTTTTCCACATCTACAGGTTTAATCAAAGTGAAAACTAATTGTAAAGCTTGCTTTGCATCTTCCGTTTTTTGACCATCTAAAACTTCTTTAAAAGCATTTTCAGCAAAAACTTGTTTGACAGTTTTTCCTTGATAATCATTTGGAGAAAGATTAAATATTTTTTCAATGAGTGTTCCACCAGAAAAGATATCCGGTGTATTTAGTACTAATTTGATCATTAATAATCCCAACTCTCTCTATTTGGTAGTTTTTTCATAAAATAAATTGTATCCAATTAATAAATTATTTGCGGTATTAATTTCATAATAAAGAAATAAAATGTGGTGAATTACCACTTGTTATAATGAATTTTTTCTTTATTGAATCGATTTGCTGGTTCCTTCTTCTCATTTGGATGACCGAGGGCAATCACTGAAAGAGGGTAAACATTGCTAGGCAAATCAAATAATTTTTTGATTCCGTCGATTCTATCTTGTTTAGGATAAATACCTAACCATACTGCTCCTAAACCTTTTGTGTGGGCTGCGAGAAGAATATTTTGTGTAGCAGCAGAACAATCTTGCACCCAATAACCACAATATTTCTCTGTTTCAAAATCACCACAAACCAAAATAGCTACAGGAGATTCTTTGAGCATTTTTGAATAATCGTGGAACTCTGTTATAGCATCAAGTATTTTACGATCGTTAATAATAATAAAGTGCCAAGGCTGTTTATTACCTGCAGATGGCGCTTGCATTGCTGCTTTAAGTAAATCATTTAAATCATTATCAGAAACAGGTTTATCAGTGAATTTCCTTATACTTCTTCGAGTAAGTATTCCTTCCATTAATTCCATTTTAGTATCCTCATGTAACTATAGTTTATAACTTCTTAAAATTTCTGAAGTTATTACTTTAGTAATTATCTCATAAAGTTAATTGAACTTTATCTATTATAATCTAAACTTTAAGATTTTTGTATAAATAGCTATTTTTGTAAAATGAAATAAAAAAATAAAAATGAAATCCCAAAATTTGTTCTATTTTGGAATTTGTTTGATTTATACTAGAGTATTGGTAAAACATACGATGTTGATCCAACAAAACCAATACTTTGAGATTCAGCAAGTTGATATGCATCATACACTGATATTGTACCCAATGTTCGTTCAATACCATAATCTAAGAATCTATGAACCGCAGATTGTGAACCAGAATTATATGTTCCAAATAGAATAAATGTGCTAGCATGATGTGCAAGAGTAAGTCGAATAGAAAGAGACATTGTTGTCATACTAAAACATGGAGAAGCGTAGAAAACCAATTCTGGAATAGAACCAGTAAGTAGTAAATTCATTTCTGCAAAAGTTGAAGAACCAATTTCGAAACCAGGCCAGTAAGTCATCCAATTTCCTTTAATTGATGGAACATCTACATTTACAGGCATCCCGTGTGTATATGTAATAGCAAAAAGACGAGTATTATATTGTTTAGCAAAATTATATGCTTTCACAAAATTACTTATGTAGGAAACAGTATTAAAATTTCCATCCGTTATTACATAGTACCCTCGAGCTTCTAATTCTCCTACATAATCATAGCGAGCATCATCAGAGCCATCAAGTGCATCAAGTGACAGGTCACCGTCAAGTTGACATAACATAAATAAGAAAGTAAATAATTCAACAGGAGTCAAAGTAGCAGCAAAGATATACCACCAGAAATAATCAGAAACCCATGCAACATAAGCTACACCACAATAGACTTTTCCTTCGTGAACAAACATATGAGTCGCTTCAACAACATTGGGATTAAAACCATAAGTTAGTTCAATTTTGTCATCAAGAGAATCTCCATCTGTATCCTTCAAAAGGGGATTTGTATGATATATTTTAACTTCTGCATAGTCATTGAGACCGTCATCATCCGTGTCGGAATCATATGGATTAGTTCCTAATACTATTTCTTCTGCATTGGTTAAATTATCGTTGTCAGAATCAGGAGGAGAGGGAGGAGGGGGGGGGAAGATCATAAACTAATCTTCCACTAGCTCCGTAGATAGTTACTCCACCTAACATAACCATTATTAAAATTCCAAAAATAACACTTTTTTTCATCGTTTTTCGAAACCCTATTTTTTGTTTCTTTAATATCAAAAGTCCTTAGATTATTTAAAAACACTGCTTTTTTACACAGTGATTGAGTAAAAACAAACCCGACAATAAATCACTTTTTCAAAAATTGTAGCTAATGAACAAAATTTAACTTAATTCTTTCGTTTTTCAGCAGTAGAGAAAACAATATAAACCAAGATGGTTTATATTACTATTTAGAACAACAAGACTTTGTGGAAGGTTATTGATGTTAATTGGAAAGGGAAAAAAAAGAAAAGGGGTGGGTTAAAATAAAAGTAAAATTCCAAGCAATTCTAATGATACTAATTGTTTCACAAATTTCATGCAGTGGAGCTTGTTACTCATCATTTGATACAACAGAACAACCCAATTTTACTTTGGTGTTTAAGTCATCTAGTTGGGGATTTAGAACAGATTATTGAAACTTACTCATACAACCACTAGCAAAAATTGGAATAAACGTTTATGTTAGTATACATGATTGGTATTGGGGATACTATGGTTTCCGAGATTACGATATTGTTTATGCTTCTTTCGCTGGTAATGGTGCTGATCCAGACTTTACCGGTGTATACAACGAAAATGGTTCTCTCAATATATTTGGTTACCACACCGATATGGACTACAATGAAACATTAGGTACAGGTATAAATGAATGGTATATGAAACAAGGCAATTTAATTATGCCTCCGGACAGTAATGCAAGAATTCAACACTATTGGGACTGGGAGAACTATCTTATGGATAAAATTTGTCCTATGTTACCAACTTTTGCACCAAATTTCTATGAAGCATATTGGGATACTCTGGAAGGATATAACATTTCTAAAGGCATTTTACAGTCTTGGGGTAATATGCATTGGGAATCTAGCCATCAGGGACAGCTAAATACAGATGAATTTGTTATTTCTGATTATCCATGGTCTGATTTGAATCCATTATTCCAAGATGACACCTCATCAAAGAAAATTAGTGATGCAATAATGGACTCGCTAATTTACTATGACAATGATTTAAGCATCCATCCACACTTAGCAGAAAGTTATACGTTCATCAATGACACAACAATTGAAATCGTTTGTCGTGAAGGAATTAAATGGCAATCAGATTATGAGGGCAATTTTACCAACGAATTTTTTGATGCAGAAGATATTTACTTCACACTCTACTCTTGGGCAACAGTCTCAAATGATGTAGCCAAATATGATTGGATAAAGAAGATGGAAATTGTCGATGAGATGACTATTAAACTCTACATTGATGGTGACCCATCAACTCAACAAAGTGATCCTTTTGCACCTGCTCTCACTTACTTAGCAACAAAAATTTTACCAGAACATTATTTGAACCAAACACAATTAGCAGATGGAGTTACTCCGGACATAACACATGCTTCATGGAATACATTTGCAACCCACTGTTTCGGAACTGGTCTATTCGAACTCGGTACCTTCACTGAAGGTGTTGAAACAGAATTAGATGTTTTCGATAGTTGCTGGTTGTTAGATGTTACTGTAGATAAAACCAACATGGACTTTGTTAACAGATTTGGCGACTTCTCTAACATAATGGATAAATTAAGAATAAAAATCCCCTCTAATGATTTAATTCGGTTAAACCTTTTTACATCCGGAAGGTTAGATCACTACGATTTTAATGATCTTCATTCTTTCAATTATAATACCCAAGGAATAGAAGGAATTAGTTTTCAAAAAGAACTACGATATTACCTTGGATTCTTTGGATTTAATATGCGTCCAGTTAGACCGATTATCGGTAATCCCGAACCATGTGAGGATGATCCAACAATAACTAAAGGACTTGCTATTAGGAAAGCTATCTGTTACGTAACTAACCGTGAAGAAATAAACGATATAGTTCATGGAGGAGAATATTCAATTATAAATTGCCCAATTTATGAGCGAATGGGTATCTGGTGTAATCCAAATATCATAAAATATGATCATGATTTTGAAATGGCTAAATATTACATGGAATTAGCTGGTTATGATATTCCCGATTATATCTACAATCTGCCTACAAATACACTTTGGATATATATTTTAGCAGGGATTTCCTATGGAATTGGAACTGGAGGAGTAATTTTTGGTTTCATTTTCATTCGACGAAAAAAATCAAAGAAGCCAATTGATAACAATTTACAAACTATTTAATTAGATAATTTAACAATAAAACATGGAGAATAAGAGTAAAAAAATAGGATTTGTGAAAAATATGGAGAGAATTAGATTTAAACAATTTATTGGACTATTAATAATAATGTTATTTGCAACGAATTCCAGTTTTCTTTTTGCTTCAGAAGGTGAAGCGATAGAGCCTTATTTTACTTTGGTTTTCAAAACAAATGGTGGTGGAGTTAGACCAGATTATGGTAACTTCCTCAAACAACATCTATCAAGAGTCGGAATAAATGTTGATATTATTGTGCAAGATTGGCCAACTTTTGTGAGTGAAATAACAGTCTACCATGATTTCGATATTTGTTATGTCGCTCTCTCAGGCAGTGGTGCAGATCCAGATTTTACTGGTGTATATAACGAAAATGGTTCTCTAAACTTGTTTGGATACCACACTGATATGGACTATAACGAAACTCTTGGCACTGGTTTAAATGAATGGTATATGAAACAAGGCAACTTAATTATGCCTCCTGACAGTAATGCAAGAATTCAACATTACTGGATTTGGGAACAATATTTAATGGATAAAATTTTACCCTGTCAACCAACATTCGCACAAAAAGAATACATTGCTTATTGGTCAAATTTAGAAGGTTGGAATATAGAAGATGGTATGAAGCAATCATGGGGTAAAATGAACTTTACCGGCACACATGATGGTCAAATAGATCCAACAGAAATAGTTACAGCTAACGCAGCTTGGTCAAATCTCAACCCATTATTCCAAGATGATACCGTCTCAAATCAAATCAGTAATGCAGTAATGGATTCTCTAATTTATTACGATGAGGATTTAAGCGTCCATCCGCATTTAGCAGAGAGTTATACTTTTGTTAATGATACAACTGTTGAAATCGTTTGTCGTGAAGGAATAAAATGGCAGGAAGATCCAGATGGATTATTCCCAGGAGAAGAATTTGATTCAGAAGACATTTTCTTCACACTATCCGCTTGGGCAACAGTCTCAGATGACACATCTAATTTTGATTGGATTAAGAAAATAGAAATTGTTGATTCAACTACAATCAAACTTTACATTGATGGTGACCCATCAACAGAAGTAAATGATGCTTTCGCCCCCGTTATCACTTACTTTGCAAAAGAAATTCTCCCAGAACATTACTTGAATCAAACACAATTAGTAGATGGAGTTACTCCAGACATAACACATGCTTCTTGGAATACATTTACAACCCACTGTTTTGGAACTGGTTTATTCGAACTCGGTACCTTCACTGCAGGTGTTGAAACTGAATTAGATGTTTTCGATGACTGCTGGTGGTTAGATCCCGCTGTAGACAAATCCAACATGGATTTTGTAGACAGATTTGGTAATTTTACAAGTGACTTAGACACCTGGAGAATCAGAATAATTCCAGACCAACAAACCGCTCTATTTGAATTTAATGCCGGAAAGACTGATATCCAAGAAATTACTCAATTTCCGGAGACACGTGAAGATTATACTGAAAATCCAGACTTCGAAGTCCAAAATGAAACCAGATTCTATTTGGGATTCTTCGGTTATAACATGCGTCCTACCCGACCTGTTATTGGTAACCCAGCTCCTGCACCTGGAGATCCAACAATATCTGTTGGGTTAGCAGTCAGAAAAGCTATCTCTTACGCACTGGATAGAGTTGAAATCAATAATGTTATTCACAGAGGTGAATACACAATCACAGATCACCCAATCTACTTAAAATTGGGGATATGGTGTAATCCAAACATTATTCGATACAACCACGATCTCGACTTAGCACGAGAATATATGGAAATTGCAAGTGGACCCACATCAATAGTAACCACTACGTCATTAGAATCTATAATCGTAGGAATGAATTGGTTCTATTCTCTTAGTGGATTAATCATTTTTCTTGGAATTATAATTATAATCAGAAAAAAAGGTGAAAAATATGGTAAAAAATAGGTTAAAACAATTCATTGGTATATCAATAATAATTTTATTTACTACGAATTCCAGTTTCCTTTTTGCTTCAGATGGAGAAGCAATAGAGCCTTATTTTACTTTGGTTTTCAAAACAAACGGTGGAGGAGTTAGACCAGACTATGGCAACCTCCTCAAACAACAACTCGCAAGAATCGGAATAAACGTTGATGTTATTATTCAAGATTGGCCAACTTTTGTTGGTGAATTGATCGCTTACCGTGATTTCGATATTTGTTATGTCGGCCTCACTGGTGACGGTAGTGCAAACCCAGACTTTACTGGTGTCTACAATGTAAATGGTTCTCTAAACTTGTTTGGTTATGATACAAGTATGGATTACAATGAAACATTAGGTACAGGATTAAACGAATGGTACATGAAAGAGGGAAGACAAATACTTCCAGCTTACTCTCAAGAGAGACTTGAACATTATTGGGCTTGGCAACAACATTTGATGGATAATCTTTTACCATGTTTACCCACTTTTGTGCCGAAAATCTATACTGCTTATTGGTCCAATTTAGAAGGATATAATATGTCTGATGGTCTTCTCCAATCATGGGGAAAAATGAGCTGGGATGGAAATCATTTAGGACAAACAAACACAAATGAAGTAGTAATTTCTGATGCCGCTTGGTCAGATTTAACTCCCTTTTATCAGGATGATACTTCATCTAGTTTTATTAGTGATGCTCTAATGGATACAATGATCTATTATGATACAGACATGACACCTTGGCCACATTTAGCAACAAATTGGACACATATCACCGATACACAAGTGAGAGTTAAACTTAGGGAAGGAATAAAATGGCAACCAGATTATGAAGGTAATTTTACTAATGAATACTTTGATGCAGAAGATGTCTATTTCAGTTATACTTTATGCGATAGGATAGTTGGTTCACCCTGTGCCCCTTGGCTGGATCATATGGAAATAGTTGATGATCATACAATTGATTTCTTTATAGATGGAAATGATTATGAACCTGGAGCACAACCTTCAACTCTTTATCTTGAAAGTTTTGAAAGAAAAATATTGCCCGAACACTATCTCAATCAAACCCAATTTCCAGATGGATCTCCCGATATAACTCATGAATCTTGGAGGCTCTTTGCCACAAAAGCATTTGGAACAGGATTATTTTCGTTAACACACTTTGAGCAAGGTGAAGAAACTATACTTACAGTTAATCCTGAATGTTGGAGATTAAATACTTCAATAACTAGTGATCCTGCATTAGAATGGGAACGAAGATTTGGTGATTTTGCTGGTGGACTTAACCAATTACGAATAAGAATTATTCCAAATCAGCAAACCGCTCTACTAGAATTTGAAGCCGGTAAAACAGATATCCAAGAAATTACTCAATTTTCAGAAACACGTAAAGAAATGATTGCTAGTCCAGACTTTGCTGTCCAAAATGATATCACATTCTATTTTGGTTTCTTTGGATATAACATGTGCCCAGTAAGACCAGTTATCGGCAACCCTGATGACGCTCCTGGCGATGCTTCAATGACTGTAGGTCTAGCTGTTAGAAAAGCAATTAGCTATGCGATAGATTTAGAGGAAATGAATAACATCATTCATGGTGGAGAATATGCTATTACTTATCATCCAATATACATGAAACTGGGTATTTGGTGTAATCCAAATATCATAAAATATGAACACAATTTGTCTCAAGCAATAGAATACATGACTCTTGCGGGAGGTTATACCCCAACAAATTATACTTCAAAAACAGGAATAAATTGGATCTATTCCCTAAGTGGAATATTCATTTTACTTGGTATACAAATTATAATTAGAAAGAAGATCGGGAAATAGTATTCCTAATTCTTTTATTTTTTTGCGCGTGTTAAATTTCAGTCGAAATCCTTTAGTTTTTGGCATTAAAGAAAGTAATATAAACCATAGAGGTTTATATTATTATTTAAACAACGAGCATTATAAAATATTTTAGAAGTTGATAAATATAGGAGAAAAAAGGAAAGGTGATAAAAATGGCGAGGTTTAGATTAAAACAAATTGTTGGATTATCAATAATAGTTTTATTTGCTATAAATTCTTGTTCTCTTTTTGTTTCAGAAAGTGAAGCAGTAGAACCTATTTTTACTTTGGTGTACAAAACAAATGATCAAGGAGTTAGACTAGATTATGGTAACTTCCTCAAACAACATTTAGCAAGAATTGGGATAAACGTTGAAATAATTGTTCTAGATTCCATATTATCTTTTACTTGTGAGTATCTTGGTGAACTTGATTACGATATAATTTATCTCTCTTTAAGTGGTGGTGCTGCAGATCCAGATTTTACTGGCATATATAATGAAAACGGTTCTTTGAATGTATTTGGTTATCGAACTGAAATGGACTACAATGAAACACTGGGAACTGGCGTAAATGAGTGGTACATGAGACAAGGCAGATTAATTATGCCTCCCGACAGCTCTGAAAGAGTTCAACATTACTGGGCATGGGAACAACATTTGATGGATGAAATTTGTCCTATGTTACCTACTTTCGCCCCGAAAGCCTACACTGCTTACTGGTCCAACTTAGAAGGATATGATATGCAAGAAGGTATAAAACAGTCATGGGGTAAAATGGAATTTTCAGGCCTCCATGATGGTCAAATTAAAAACACAGAACTAGTAACAACTGACACAGCTAGGGGAGATTTTAACCCATTATTCCATAGTTATTCGTCATCAAAAACAATTAGTAAAGCAATATTGGACTCTCTTATATTTTATGATAGTGATTTAAGCGTTCATCCACACTTAGCTGAAAGCTATACATTCATCAATGACACAACTGTTGAAATCGTTTGTCGTGATGGAATCAAATGGCAGGATGACCCAGATGGATTATTCTTAGATGAATATTTTGATGTTGAAGATGTTTACTTCACACTCTACTCATGGGCAAATCTCTCGAACGACCAATATGGTTATGACTGGATAAAGAAGATGGAAATTATCGATGAAATGACTATGAGAATTTATATTGACGGTGACCCAAAAACACCAGAAAATGATCCCTTTGCACCTGCTCTCCCTCACTTAGCAACGAAAATTCTCCCAGAGCATTACTTGAACCAAACACAATTAATCGATGGAGTTACTCCAGATATCACAGATGCTTCTTGGGATACCTTTGAAACAAATTGTTTTGGAACAAGTTTATTCGAACTTGATACCTTCACTGAAGATGTTGAAACAGAATTAATCGTATTCAATGACTGTTGGTGGTTAGATGATAATATAGACAAAACCAACATGGATTTTGTAAACAGATTCGGTGACTTTACTGGTGGATTAGATTCTTGGAGAATCAGAATTTTTCCAAATACACAAACTGCTTTATTAGAATTTGAAGCTGGTAGAACTGACCTCGAAGAAATTACCCCATTTTCAGCAAAACGTAAAAAATATGTTGCCAGCTCAGACTTTGATGTCCAAAACGACACCATGTTCTATTTGGGATTCTTCGGTTTCAACATGCATACCCGCCGACCTGTTATTGGCAATCCAAATCCAGCACCTGGTGATCCCTCTATGTCTATTGGATTAGCAGTAAGAAAAGCTATTTCATATGCTCTTGACAGAGAGGAAATTAATAACGTTGTTCATGGAGGAGAATACACAATTACAAATCATCCTATCTACTCAAAAATGGGAATATGGTGTAATCCTAATATTATTCAATATAATCATGATCTTGACAAAGCAAGAGAATTCTTGGCTATCGCAGGATATGAACTAGTCTTAATGGCTAGCATACTTATAGGATTGAATTGGATCTATACATTTAGTGGGATTTTTAGTTTTCTCGGGATTTTAATTATTGTCAGAAAGAAAAAATGATATTCAAGATAAATTATATATGAGTTGTACGTTAATTCAGCTCATATTTCTTCTTTTTTTCCAATAGAAAATTTCAATCTATTAGATTATGATTCTTCTTTAATTTCAGAATTTTCAACAGATTTTGCTTTCTCAGTAGCTCTCCTAATCTTTCTTTTCCTTAGAACTAAAACCAATACAGCTATACCAGAAATAGTAATAACACTGACAATTGAAGCCACAACGATAATAACTGTTCTTGATATAAAACGATCTAATTGGACAATCTCAAGATTTACTTCAATGGCTGAAAGATAGACTTTGTTTTCACTTACATCAAAACTTGTTAGAAATTCATCACAGCTGAAACTTCCTTCAAGATAAGGTGAGTTCCTATCCTCAAAATT
>JAUWKS010000094.1 GCA_030614005.1 Candidatus Heimdallarchaeota archaeon
GAATAATCCTTTAGCAAGTGAAAGAAGATCTGGTGTATGAAATGCATGTCAGAAGAAGGTCGAGGATCTGAAGGATTTTTAATTATTGCCTTCTTGTTTTTCTCTTTAGAAAGACACTAATTATAAGCACCTCAATAAAGAAGATGATAAATATCGATTGATTTATTGTCAATGTAATCGGAGGATAGTTTACTCGATAAATGATCAAACCATCAGCACCAGCTGCCAGATAGAAATCATTGCCAACAATCGAAAAACCTTGAGCATCCAATTCCTCTTCATTGGATTGGTAAAGAAATTCAAAGTGTAGTAAATTAGTTGTATCCAGAACACAGAAATCAAAGCTGTAGGTCTTGAAGTAAACATAACCATCTGAATAAGTAAAATCATAATTTCCTTCGGAAAAAGTAATATGATTTAATTCTACAAGAGTTAGGGAATTTATTAGATTGAAGACAGTGAAGTTCCTATTTGATGAACCATATTGAGCTGGTTTTGTAAGAGCAAAAACATGCGAGTCTTCAAAATGAATTCTAGTAATTGAGAAATCAGTGCAGTTTTTAACCATGATAGGATTTGCAAGACTAGAAATGTCCAACACTAAATAACCATCCCCATAAGAACCTAAGAAAGCATAGGAACCATAAATAACAATTGCTGAGGGGGAAAAACCATTAGCGGAGAAATTGCTAATAAGATAAGGGGAATTGGGATGTTCTACATCATAAATCCTGAAATCACCACTACTGGCAACGTAAAGAAAATTATCAAAAGACGGATATCATAAATTAGTCTTTTAACATTGATTTCTTGAACTAGTAATGTATTAGTCGGATCTGAAAAATCAAGAACCATAATCTTGTTCGTCCAACAATAAACATAGTCATGCCAGTAAGCAATAACGAAAATATAATCACCAAACGCAAGAACTTGTTCAGGCCTAGGAACTTCTCCCAAATAATTACCAAATTCATTAAAAGACCCAAGTAGAGAAGATTCGACTGGATCTGAAATATCTAATATGGCAAGATAATCACTGGTACAAACATAGGCAAGATCACCAGCAATAGTCACATCAAGAGCATAAACCCCTTCTTCTATAGTCCAACGACCAATTTCAGTGAAAGAAAAATCTTCACCGAGAGAATTCTTAGCTAGTGTAGTAGCTTGAACCATTAAAGAATCCGAATAAAAAAGAAAGCATACTAAGAATAAAATCCCTAATTTTGGTAGTGTTGATTTAATTTTCAGAAAAATCATATTCACAATTCCTTTTCGTAAAATATAATAAGAGAAAAATAATATTAAAACCTTTGCTGGAAAACAAAATTTAAACAGAAAAATAATCAGAAAACAAAACGTAGAATCTCTGCAATCACTTCTTCTTTAAGGTCTAGAAGTCCATTTCGGTAATGACACGCTTAGGTGGGAAGAATAAACTGAAAAAACATCTAAAGTATATTTACCATCAATGGTTTTATATTAGTAAGAGAAAATATATGAATAACAGATGAGAAACAATGAATGCGAAAGTGAAAAAACTTGTTCAGGAAATAAAAGCATACACAATGCGAGTTTATGGGGAAAAAATAAAGCAAGTATTACTCTATGGTTCCCATGCTAGAAAAACTGCCACTCCTGAATCTGATATTGATTTACTTATAATTGTTGAAGAATCATTAGATCCTTTTGAAGTTAGAAGTCAGCTTAGTGACATCCTTTGGGATTTATTCATTGATACAGGAGAATTCATCTCAGTTGTGGTATTACCTGAAGAGTTTTTCATGAATTATAACTCATCTTTTATTTTGAATGTAAAAGAAGAAGGTATAGTTATATGAATGAGATAACCAATTCAATTAAGAAAGCTGAGAAATTCTTACAGACAGCTGAATTGGTTCTAGAGCATGGAGATTTTGATACGTGTGTTTCGAGATGTTATTATGCAATGTACTATCTTGCAGAAGCTGTTCTTCTAACTGAAGAAATCAAAACCAGCTCCCATAAAGGAGTCATTAGTTCCTTTGGTCAATATTTTATTAAAACAGGTGTTTTTGACAGAGAGTTAGGAAAAGCAATCAATGAAGCTTATGATAAACGATTGTATGGGGATTACTCTATTGGATTTGCTATAACTAAACCTAAAGCCGAAAAACAACTCAAAGTAGCAAAGGAATTTGTTGCAGAGCTGAAGGAATATCTTGAGGAAAAATCAATATAAAATCTACGACCCTCGCTTCTTCTGGTAGGTCTAGAAGTCCATTTCGGTAAGGACACGCATAGGTGGAAAGTACACATTGACTGAGTATTTCGTTCCATAAAATTGAATTAAACTTTGAAGTCTAGATATTAAGTTCCTAATGAATAACAAAAAGGCAAAAAATTATTATGCCCTATAAGGAACAATCTTCAAATTTTGAATGCGTTCAAAATGCTTTACATTTGCAGTAAGAACAGGAAAATCTAATGATAGAGCAATAGCTGCTATAGCGGTATCAGCAAAACCTATGTCAGAGCCTTTATCAACTAATTCTGCACGCAAAGTTCCAAATAATCGAGAATGGGCAAGGGAAAAGTCCAGTACTTGGAGTGAGTTGATGAAATTATCAAGCTTCAATAAACGTGATTCATGCCATATTCTTCGTTTCGCACCGAAAAATAATTCTGAAGTAGAGATAACAGTAGTAATGATATAATAACCATCGGTGATAATCTCAGCTATAGTTTTCTTAGCTGATGGTTTACCAGCTAAAATATCGGATAGAAAATTGGTATCAGCTATAATTGGTTGCATTATTCCCATGCTTCCCTTGCTGCTACTTTGAATGCTTTCAATTCTTTCTCATCAAGTTCATCTGCAAGTAATCCAAATTTTTGGATAAGATTCTCAATTGATGGTTTAGAAGCTAGACGAATAATAGTATCACTCAATGATTCACCTTCCTTTTGTAGTTTGAGAAGTAACTCATATGCTTGAGGATTAAGATCTACTGTCTTATTTGACATATTCATCATTCTATATTACTCCAAAATTGCTTATAAAAACATTCACTTCTCCTAAGCTGATTCTAAAGCTAGTTTCTATAAAAATAGAAAAATCATAGAATATTCGACCCTCGCTTCTTCTCGAAGGTCTAGAAGTCCATTTCGGTAAGGAAATGCTATAGTAAGAAAATAAAAAAAAGAAATAAGGTTGGTATTATTTCTTCTTAGTTCTATTTACTTCTTCAGGAACAATCCCTTCTAAAGGTAATGATTGTAAACAAACTGGACACTTACCTTGAGTTTTGATCCATTCTTGAAGATGAATCAAATGTCCTTTTGCTTCACATAAACTGCAAGAACCAACATCATCACCAAATACAACAGGTAATTTGCAAACAGAACAAATAATTTGCTCATTATTACAATCTGGACAAATTTGTTCTTCTCGTTCTAAGGGATGTCCACAATAATAACAATTAGAATATTTATTAGACCCAATCAGAAGTTTGTCATCAGTTTTTTTAATAAACACATTTTCCAATTGTAAAAATTCACCTGTAATTTTCCCCTCGTCCAATAGCGATTTAATTAATGTAATAATTTCATTTTCGGTAATTTTCAATAATTGTGTAAAGCGAGTTATTATTATAGGAATATCTGTGCGAAACTCAGCTACCAATTGTATAATTTCTTTTTTGGTTTGTTCGAGATCTTTAGGAATTTCTTTATCCATTGAGGTTTTATAATTAATTTCTACTTTTGTGCAGTTTTTAAGAGCAGTTACATCAAGCTCTTTTAACTGATTCAAATTAAGGTCGAGCTCTTGCAGCTCATTACATGTTTTCAGAGGGGAAAGGTCAATTGAAGATAGCTGATTTAAAGAAAGGTCGAGCTTTTGAAGTTTTGTGCATGTTTTCAGAGGGGAAAGGTCGATTGAAGTAAGCAGGTTTTCACGAAGATTAACCCACCGCAGCTCTGCGCATGTTTTCAATGGGAACAGATCGATCGAAGCAAGCTGATTTTCACAAAGGCCGAGTAATTGCAGCTTTGTACATCCTCTCAATGGAGATAAGTCAATTGAAACAAGATGATTAGTATCAAGTGCGAGCACCTGAAGCTCTGTACATCCTTTCAGTGAGGTAAGATCAATTGAAACAAGCTGATTGGTATGAAGCCAGAGCTTTTGCAGCTTTGTACATTCTATCAGTGAGGATAAGTCAATTGATGCAAGCTGATGATTTTCAAGATTAAGTTCTTGTAAATTTCTTTTAAATTTTCTACTAAACTTCTCACCATTTGCTTTAATCCCTGTAATAATAACCATAGTCTACCCTTCAGATATTACAATTTTGAATTATCCTTTTGTAATAATAAAGTTGCTTGAGAGAGTATCAGAAAGAATTTCTTATAAATGTGATGAGGAGAAATAAAGACAAAACCAGAAGAAGAGGAGTTGGAGGAAACAACCCAATGGTGAACGAGATGATTAGATCCCTTAAATCGTCTATAACTCCTCGTATCAATATAAGTTTTATCAGTTTCACCCCAGTTTTTCTTCTAAATCGATATCGTCTATTTTCAGCAATTTCTAGATCAAAAGATTCAGCAACATCAGAGCTAATAGATGAATTGCCACACATATTTAATATAAGAAAAGTCAACCCTATCACTTCTTCAAGTTAACAAATAAATAGAGTAGATCCTTTTTTTGATCAAGTAATCCTAGTCCCACTTGAGATTGTAGGTGCAAATAAAAGAAAAGAAAAAATAACTGATAATTAAGAATGTAGAATACTCGGCCCTCGCTTCTTCTTGAAGGTCTAGAAGTCCAGTACGGTAATGACACTCTTTTTGGAAGTATAAAGTTAGACACAATCCCAACGAATGGTGATGTTATTGTATTCAACGATTAATACTTTGTTAACGACATCATCAAGTTTAAAGCTAGCAAGGAAATTAGTAAACAAATCAGAAACAGCTTGTTTACCTTGAGAAGTAGGTCGAAGAATGATTATTCCAAATAGAGTTTCTTGTGGATGCATAATTGGATTATTAAAATCAGCATCTAGTGAAATGAGAATTCTTTGTTCTTGTAAACAAAGTTTTAGTAGAAAATGATCATCTATTCCTGTTTTCTTTTCATGAAAGACACTATCAACTTGATGATCACTTGTCGTTTCAATGAGTTTTTTCAAAGAAAAAGGAATGTTCTCATCCAGTTTAAATTTCATAGATGCACCTTCAGCTCTCAATTCTTAATGGAATAGTTTCTCCACGAGCAAGAGAAGCAGCATATTGCAGAGCAGTGCTTACATCCCCTTTCTTCAAGGAAGGGTATTCTTTGAGAATCGCTTCTTCAGACATCCCTTCTGCCACACAATCGAGTATAACAGAAAGCATCACTCGAGTGTTCTTTATACACACCTTCCCATGACAGATGGTTACCTTTGAAGCTATTTGTGCTTTCCAATCACTAGTCATAAATAATCACTAACTAACTATAAGCAATCTATCTTTATAAAAACATTCACTAACTCTAACCTCTACTAACAATAGTTGGATAGAAGAAAGAAAGAAAACAAAGAGAGTTAATTAGCAATATTGTTTTCAAGTTTTTCAATCAATTTAGATAGCAATTGGACAGCATCATCGAGTTTTTCAGGTTTAACTTTATCAATAGTATCTTTAGGGCTGTGAACAAATTTGAAATCATTCATTGCAGTAAAACTGCAAACTTCAATTTTTTCTTTCTTGAAAGGAGCAAGATCAGAATTACTTGCCATCCAAGACTTAAATCTCCGAGCTTCTATCTCATTTTCTTTAGCGGTTTCCTCTATGAGATCATTTAATTTTGTGTTTAGTTCTTTCTTCCGAATTAACCCAGTTTTACCTAAATAGGCTAGTTCGGAACCTACCATATCGATATTGATTACATAGCTATTATCTTTATTTGCGATAATTTCTTCCTTATGTGTTTTTACATAACCTTTTGACCCGTAAATTCCCCATTCTTCTGCTGTGCACCAAATAAATTTCATTTGAGTGTTTTTTAGCGTGTGTTTTTTGAAATAAACTGCTAAACTCAATAAAATAGCAGAACCACTACCATTATCACAAGCACCTGGACTAGTGTTTACTTCTTTCACAAATAAACTAGCAATAACAATAAGGACAACGAGAATTCCTATAATGAGAATTATGATATTAATGACTTGAATTGCCAGGTTGGATTCAAGGTTATTTTGATAATAAATTATTAAAGAAATGATACTTGAAGCTATTGCTAACAAAATAACAAGTAAGAAACCTAATAGCATTGAAATCATAAATGGTATGTTAAATTTAGGGAGATTCATTGAAATACTATCTGAATGAGCAACAAGATATACAATTGCAGGCTTGTCAGTTTGTTTTTCCGGTTGAATTTCACAAATAACATTTTCTCCTTTAGCTTGTTTTCCCAAAAATAGTAATTTATCATTCAATAATCCTATTGCAAATAAAACTAATGAAACAAAGGAAATTAGTATTGATACGAGTGATAAAATGCCATTATAAGGTGGAGTGAGTCTCAAGAAGACATTAAATAAACAAATAGATAATCCTAGAAAAACGAATAACAATTTTCGTCCCCTTAGAATAGCTGTGGACCATTCAATTTCTTCCGTAAAAGGAGCTAACCCTTGTTTGTTTAAGAAATCAAAGAGGAATCGAGTAGTTTCTTTTTCCCCTTTCGTTCCCATCATTCGAGGTTGACTAAGAATACTATTCTTTAAAATCTCAAAAGTAGTTTGATCAGAAAGTGCCATTTCTCTCACCTAGTATTTTATTGTACAAAAATACCATTTAGAATTTATTAATGTAACCCAAACTAGAAGTTCACGCACCCACTTCTTGAAGGAAAAAGTAACCACTAAAATAATATGGAAAAATTATTTCAATTCATAGAAAACTTGCTGGGCAAGGTCAAGGAAATAGGTTTTCGGAATTTCCAAAGAATTTTCCACTAAGCGAATTCCATCCTCGAAACCTTGCATGTTCGTTTCTCCTTCGTCAAGTCCTTGAGTGATGTTGTTGTAAGAACGATAAGCGAAATAGAAGTATTGAATGAAAGATCTACCCTTCAGCAATATTGGAATGAATTTTAATTCTCCAATTGGAATTTTGGAATGTTCCAAGTAAGGTTTAATGAAATTCTGAAAATGAACTTTATTTTCAAGTTTATAGAGAGAAGTATACATTGTCCATGTACCAAGCTCATTGATCAAGTAGGAATAAAAAGCGCCATTAAAATCAAGAATACCAGTTAATTCATTATTTTCAGCGAAGAAATCACCTGGTTTCAAATCAGAATGAATAATTCCCTTAGTCAGATTACTACTGAATATCTCTTCCATTTCCTCCAAGTAGATTTCAAACTCTTTTAATACCATTTGATTTTTTTCATGAGAAGGAATTTGAGTATCTGCTTTATTATATTGCTCTTTCACCCAGTCTAAACCAGAAGTAAGATCAAAGAAATCCTCTCGAGTAATACTCTTTCGAATTTCGGATTCCTGAATTGAATTTGAACGAAAATGGAATTCCCCTAGATGTTTCCCAAACCAGGGCATTAGGGAGTACATTTTTACGCGATTATCCCGAAAAACAATTGCTTGGCCCGGAATAAATGATTGTACGGTAATCGTTTCTGTAGGACTGTATTCCACCACTAAATTTCCATCAGTGGTTTTAATGGGTTTTGGAAGTTTGACCTCTTTCGAGATAAGCAGATCTTGTAGAATAAGAGTTTCAATAATTCCTCCAGATTCTCTTGGAAAATACTTTAACACAAAATCCCCTTTTGTTGTAGAGATTTTAACATTGTCACTTTCATGCCCAGATTCCAATGACGTTATAGTATTGATCTTACCAAGGGAGTAATATTGACTAACAATCTCTTCAACAAATGGTTTATCAAGAATCATACTTGCAATATATTGTTCAAAAATAATAAGCTTGCCAAAGCTAGAAAAAGAAAAAAAGTAGAATTTACGCCCCTCGCTTCTTCTTTAGGATTGAATAGACAAGTTTAGAAAGTAACTAATTAAGTTTTTAATTTGAGAAAAGAAAGAAAACCAAAGTATTATATATCGCCACACCAGCATATAAGACACTATGAAAGGGAAAATAAATAGTGCTCTAATAACCATTTTAATCGTGGGTATTCTAATCGGATATATTGGGGCAAATAAAATTGGATATAGGGACTTTCAAAAAATTAGAATAGAAATCAACAAAATCCGTTTTCAGAAGGAAGAGACGAATGCTGTATTTGGCAATTTTTACTCAAGATTTTCGATAATTGTGGAGTATCAAGTGATTAATACTAATGAGTATGCTGCAAATATATCAACACTACATTCAAGATTTTATTTCGATGTACTTTCATACTGGGAAATAGAGGATGAACATACAGAGATAGATATTTTTTGTGGAGGTGAGATCACAGGTTGGGATTATATTCTAACCATAGAAAAAGGTACCACTAATGGAACCACAATAGCTCATATGAAAATTTATGATCAAGAAGTTGCAGTGATTCCTGACGGGGAATATACATTTTGGATGGGATTACAATGTGAAGATGAAACATTTCTAAATTCTATTCGATGCAAGTTATTAATGAGAAACGGAGAATCTATTACAGAAAATTTCATTAGAAAACCTACATTAACATTTAGTGATTCTCTAGCAATTGCAGTTTCAGTTGTAATATTAATCGTACTACTAAAAAGGAAAAACCATTCGTCATTGACCTTCTCGTCTTCTTGAAGGGCTAGAAGTCCAGTTCGGTAAGGACACGCTTAGGTAGTAAATATTTGGACACCATAACCATTAAATAGATTATTGTGATTAAGTATGCTACCCGTATAATAAATCCATCCGGGAAAATTGGAGAAATGTTAATGAAAAATCAATTATTAATACCTTTAATAGCGGTAGGACTAATAGGGCTTATTGGAACTTCTTCTATGATAAGTTTGGTAGTTATTAAACAGAATAATATCAAAGAAATGGATACTCAATTTAGTGATTTATCATCAGAATATGAAACACTATTAGCAGAATTCGTTAATATTACAGAATGTTATGACGGTTTGATTGATGACTACCAAAATCTCACAGAGAATTATGAAGTGACCATAGCAATTTATAATATATTACTAGAAAATAATTCAGATTTGCAAGAAGAATTAGATGACCTTCAAGCGACTTATGATAACCTAGTATTAAATTATAATGATCTTTTAGAAGATTATGATTTATTACTAACATCATTTAACAATCTACAAGAAGATTACAATAGCCTTCAAGATGAATACGATGATCTAGAATTTGATTATAATCAACTGGATGAAATGTATCAAAATCTAAATGAAGCATATGTAAATTTACAAGAGGATTATAGTTTATTGCAAACTAATTATAATACATTACAAAACGATTTTGATGCACTTACTTTACAATACAATGATCTTCTAGATTCATATAATGATGTTTCTAATGCTCTTGATATGTTTTTAGATTTTATTATAAATGAACTACCTATGGCACAAAAGATGGCATTTTATTATCAATTTGTTAGAAATGCTGAACCTGAATGGTGGAGTTATGATGAAATGTTAATTTTTGCAGAAAAATTAATCTTACATTCGATATCTGAATATAATCCATTTACCTCTGTAGATGCAATTTTAAACGTTTACAATTTCTTTGAAAATAGTTCAATGGAAGATAATTATAATACAATAATAAATGTATTTGGAGATTTTTACCCCTACTGGGATTCCAGTGCATCTCTTCAAACGATTCAAAATTGGATTACTGAAAATTTAGATTATATATATGATTCAGTTACAACTTGGAATCGAAATTATGATAATGATTTCTTCCAAAGTCCTCTTGAAACAATAATGTATAGAGGTGGAGATTGTGATGATTATGCAATTACATCATGTGCAATGTTTGAAATGCAAGGATGGGAAACAGCCATGGGGGGTATATTTGACCCAGAACATGGTCTTTATGGATCCTTTGGGCATGCATTCCTTTTTGTCAATGTTGGAGAAGATGCATATACTTCAACAATTCATTGGCACATTGGTGGAGGACCAGCTGGTTATCCTTGGATACCAGTAGACACTCTATGGTGTGAAACGATAGGAGATACTCCTGCATGGTTACAATGGTATTACGATTTTGGAGATGCAACTTGGATAGCAGACCATATCCATATAGAAATTGTAGATGGAATATTCTAACAATTTCATTTTTTCCTTTTTCCAATCAGTTAACCCTAGTCTCACCTGAGACTGTGGGAATAAGAAAAATAAAAAATGTAGAATCTACAACACTCGCTTCTTCAAGGTTTAGAA
>JAUWKS010000050.1 GCA_030614005.1 Candidatus Heimdallarchaeota archaeon
CAGCTATTCTAAGAGGCATTTAAAAAGAAGAAAGGGTATTGAATTGTAGGAGAATCACTATGCAAAATTATTGATATTTCTATGAAAAATGATACTTGCTTATTTTCTTTGACTGTGGAAAATTTAACTATTAGTTAACGAAATAGAATCATAACATTTGGGAAAATATTAATGTCTCATTTTTTTGTAACATATTGATAATTGACGACTGGTAATGATCCGAATGACTGTGTGTTATCAGTATTGCATCTGCTGGTTTGTTACCATAACTTTCTGGAAGATTAATGGGATCAATGTATAATCTCATCCCTTTTGTTTCGATCATAACTCCTGCGTTATCTAGTAATGTGAGATTGACTGAATTATAGTTTAAAATTGAAATAGTTATAATTGGCGTTGCAACAGCAGTGACTGTTACTATCCCCCCAATACTTATGAAAATTGATACTCTTCTTGTAAGCTTCATACAATCTAAATAAGAAACAGTTATATTAAAACTTCTCTACAATATAGAGAATCCATTCTCGTTAATATGAGAACTAGTCGATTTACTCCCCACTATTGAATATTCAACAAATTATTTAATGTGGTTTAGCAAGATTTCAATATTTCTTTAATATCATTCTTGTATATCATAATAAGCCAGGCGATGTTCTGAATGAATTGATTTATTTCAGTAAAGTCTTGACCCTGTAAAAGATCAAAGACCTTTTCATCTGAATTTTGAATAAACTCGATTGCAAGTTCTTCTCCTTGAGTCAACTTTCCCATAATATTTTCAATACATTCTTTTGTAAAGGATTTGTTTTCGTCAACTTGATCTAAAAGAAGTTTATAGGCTTGGTAAATCTTTCTTTTACTTGCTTTGGTTTTTACTTTGTCCTCTGTATCATCAAAGAACACATTCGCTGTTCGCATAAAAATTGAAACACTTTTATTTCTGTTATCCTCATCAGTAAAAATTCTCTTCCCTGCTTCTACTGCTAACCCAACTTCTTCCAAAGTCCGTATGTATCTATATAGTGTTTTATCCGATTTCTCATTCCCTTCTGCAGCGTATGCTTCTTCAATTTCCTTGATGGTTTTGGGACCTGTTCTTAGAAATGTCAAAAGTAACCCATAATCCTTGTCGTAGAAATATTTTGAAACCTCTTTATCTTTGATCCGTTTTGTTACTCGCTGATTATAGGTTATTACATCTTGCACTCGCATTTAAATCTCCAATATATCAATCGTTACAATGAAATATTAATCTTTTCTCATTTCTTAGGATTCTATGGCAAATATTGGATATTTTGGATATCTATTTGACTATTTAGACAAAAATCTGTAATCATTCTTAAAATATGAACCTCTTTCTCAACAAATGAGAAAATTTATATACTAGTATGTTCATAATATAGTTAGGGTGAAATAAAATGTCACAACCATCCATAAATAAAAGAGAAAAACTAACATCTGGCTATGAACGCTTCTTAGATAGACGATTAACAAGTGCTGAACAGCACTTATTACTTTCCCATAGATGAGTGAGTAAGTAAAGAAAAGGAAGGAAACTTCCTTTTATTCATTCATCTGAAACTATTTTTCTGTTTTGAAATAAATTCAAAAGTAATGTGTCATCAACCAATTAAATCCTGGATGGGTGTTTGGCGCACTAATTTCTAATAGCTCTTTCCAAATTAATGGTGCCCTTTCACTATTGCTCAAAATAACAACTCCAGATTTTTCTTCTCTTGAAGCAAGCACAAAATGATGAAAACTACTATTGTTACCCCAATGCTAAAAACAGATCTCGTTTTGGATTTTTTCAAGACCCCAACCCAGACCCCAAAAAACATTTGTACTTTCGGTAATTTCTGATTTTGGTATTGAATGTCTATTACTCAAACCTGCATCACTTACTGGAACGACAAGAGAGAACATATTTTCAATACTTTTTTTGTTCAGATGGAAATTTGTGTCCTTGTCCTTATTCAATAAATTACACATAAAAGAAGCATAATCAATAACAGAAATGTGAAGAGAACCTGCAACATTACTTACCTTAGGTTTCATATTTTTTTGTTTTCCATTTTTCAGATAACCTAAAGCGGCACTTTTATCAAATGCTTCATTCCAAAGCAAGCTTGCACTATTCAATTTTAATGGTTCAGCGAATCTTTTTTGAAAAATTGTTTCAGCACTTTTTCCTGAAAGGTGCTCAATAACTTTTTGTAGATATACATATCCTTCTCCAGAATAGGAGAATCTTTCTCCAGGTGTAAAATGAATTTCTAAGGCTCCACCTTTTGGTCTCCAATTAGGAAATCCGGTTGTGTGCGATAGTACATGTCTAGCAGTTAAATATTGTAATTTTGGCTGATTTTGAATATATTTCTCAGGAAGATATTCTTCTAATGGTGTATCAAGATCGAGTAATCCTTCCTCACAATATTTTAGTACAATATAAGCAAATGTTGGTTTTGTTAATGATGCGGCTTCAATGGGTGTACTATTTTCCATTGGTAATTTCTTATCTTTATCTCTGAATCCAAATCCTTCAGACCAACCAATCCTACCATTTCTAATAAGTGCAATTGAAAGCCCTATTACTTTTTTTCCTTCATTAATATAGGAATGTTCTTTTGAAGTGATCCTATTGTTTCTTTTTCATTTAATTTTGACATTTCTTAATCATCCAAATCCTGCTACGAAAAGTTTGATTGGAACTTTCCTTATAAAATGAGTTCACATTTCGTGACTAAACTATCGATTTGAGCAATAAGTATACCTTTATAAGTGGAATCGTGACACGATTCAATTGTATACATTCAAAAAAAACAAAAAATAAAAGTAATAGATTTTAGCAATTAGATTATGACAAGTAATTTTTTTTCGGAAATCCAAACCTTGAGTTAATTGTTTTGAGTTTATGTATAACAGATATTATTCGGTGAAAAAATAAAATGAATAACTATAACGGTTACAACCGCGAACCAAGAGAAATGCATAAAGTCACATGTGCTGACTGTGGAAATGAAACAGAAGTTCCTTTCAAACCAGATGGCGAAAGACCAGTTTACTGTCGCGATTGCTACCAAAAACGAAAGCCAAAAAGATACTAAGTTTCTTAGTTACATAATCTAGTTGAATACTAACTATCTTTTTGAATGTTATATTCAACCTTTTTCTTTATTTTTAATTTAATTTATGAATTTTTTTCGTGCTTACTTTCTTATAAATATTTTATTTGAAAAGATATCAGAATGACTTTTCCATTTAATTCAAAAAAAACTAATATATTCATGTGTTTTTCTTCATACGCACTAATCCACATTGCGGACATATAAATTTGGTTTGTTTATGAAATCCTCCCTTTCTTTTCACAGGTTTCATATGAACTCGTAGGTTTTTTATCCGGCAACGTGGACACTCCATTTAAATCACAATTCGTTTTTCAATAAGGCATTCAAGCATTATTTATTACTCTATTAAAATTTATCATACCACATGATTCTAAACCCTACAATCGTAATTCTGGAAAGCACTTTGGTAATAGAAAAAATCAAGAAAAAGAAAAACAATTTCTATCTTTTTCTTTTCTTTGAAAAATTCAGAACCGATGAAATACCAAAAATGCAGACTATACTCGAAATGAAACCAATTGCTGATGCTCCTTGTGAAGGTTGTAATTTGAAAGCAGGCATATTATAGTCAACCTCTTCAAATAACAACGATGCAGATACATTAACAGCATAACCATTGAGCTCACCAGAACAAGAACCATCATATCTTGTTCCTAATACAATTCCTGTTGACTTATGAATAGAAATCTGATAGTGACTTACACCTGTAATATTCGAAATAAAAAGTTCATTGGATCGAATATCTATCATTTCAACTACCCATTCAGCAGTAAATACATCATTTCTGGTTCGGCTTGTATAGTCAATAGTAAAATTGGCATTGTCATTTGTAGCTGTTAAAAAATAATGAGCAAAATTGTAACTATACATTTCAATAAATTCCCAAGTTGATTCTGTGATATCAATGAATGGAGCAAAAGTTGGCAGAAAGAGTATATTATATCCTTCCGCGAAAAGCGTTTCAGTATTTGACCAATCATTTGCAAACGATAACATAATACTAAAAACGTATGTTACTGAGAATGGGATTAAATATTCCACAACATCTACTCTTATAATACTAGGAACTTCGAAACCCATTGCTGCAAATGTAGCTGAGACACCAAGCGATGAAATATCATTTATTTCCACTGATAAAGAATTACCTTCTTCAACATTTTTTTCATTAATACTTATCCCTGAAATTTCAAGGTAATCTGAACCTATTGTAGCTTCAAGAGACGCTTCAGAAATAAAATAATCTATTTTATCTCCAACATTAACATTAAAAGTACTAGTACTGAATTGTAAATTTACCAATAAAGCACTAATTATGATAGGAAAAATAATTCTCCAAATTTTTCTAATAAATATTACCCCCAATAAATCATTATTACAAAAAGCGCGATATTGATATAAAAACCTACTTTTATTGAGAAGCATTCGTTTTCCTTTTAAGAAACTCTTAAATGAAAGAGCTTCGTTATTGTAATTGTTAACAGGTGGTGTATTATGAATCGAAAGATAACAATTTTCATTATAGTAAAAATAGCTCTAATATCCATCCTAATGGTTACTACAACATCTATCCAAGCAGCTGATCGTTCTTGGCATGCAGGTGAAGTATATTTCTTTGGAGAGTCCAATGATTCCAAGTTAATCTATAGATCCTCTTCTCCGGAACTTCGAACAATGGTCACAACTAATAGCCAATTGCAATTTTCATATAATATTACTGGTATAGATTTACTGCAAGAAAGATATCAAGCTATTTATGCAGATGACTCTGGACCATCCTCAATTTCAAATCGTCGCTTTACTTGGGAGGATTTTGTTGAACGCTATTTAGATAATATCCTGCAAGCTACTTATGAATGGGATTATGAACACAATAGCACTGTTCTCACTAGTTTTACATTTCCATCATCCACATGGAAATTCATTGAACCACAGTGGGATATGATAAACAATGGGTTTGCTAATGATATACTTAACACATCAGAAATTATTGCTACAGTAAATGATCCCTATTTACCAATTATTCACAACATTACTTTAGACACTTTTCTAAATAACACAAATTCATATTCGATAATGGGAAAAAGTAACTTAGAAGATGCTAAACAAAAATTCACGGAAAAAATTACCAATTGGTTTTTAGAGTTTGATTTAGCTGGATTTTTGATGGTTGGTGTCTACAATAGTACTTTAGGATACGATTTGTATCATCCTATTGAAGAAGCAACAATTAGCTATGAGATTGAGTATACCAAGGGTGGAGTTCTGAAAAGATTTCATCTGAATGGCTATTCCAATTCTTCTTTCCCTGACTATACTCTTGAATCTTCAATGGATAAACTAGTTGTTCTTGGTGGTATAGAATCACTTGAAGGTAATTATCCATTTTTAATGGTATTTCCAGCCATATTCGTTATAGCTATTTTCGCATTGAAAATTAGAAAAGAAAAAAATCGGAGGATTAGGTGATTACTATGAAACAAAGATCTAAACTTTTCATGTTATTTCAGGTAATTTTTCTAATTGCTATTATTGGCACTCCAACAAATAGTCAAGCATTAGGAGAATCTTGGGAAGCTGGCACTCTTTATACATTTAACTACCGTGACTATGAGGAACTTTCTATAATTAATGAAAAGGATACTACAGAATACAATTCGGATTCCCTAGATATTGGTGAGTATGTTTTCAATATTACTAGTATCAATAATGTTACTGAAAACTATGTAGTAGATAGCTATGACTCAATTGGTAATGTAAATACAGCTGCAAGAAGTTATGATGCAGAATTATTTAGTGATTCATTATTAACATTGAGTAGTATGTACCAAGTAGATTATGATTGGGATTATGAATTCAATACTACTGTACTAACTTCCTTTGCTTGTAATATCAATATTAATTCTTGGTATTTTGTTGAACCAAATTGGACTTTAATTAACAACGACTTTGCAAATAGTTTCAATGAATCCGAAATTGTTTTTGCTCTTGCTGATCCATACGAACCAATCATTCATAATTTTACACTAGGTGATATTCTCAATGAAACAACATCATTTGCAATAATGGGTGAGGATACTTTTCCTGAAATAAATCAGCAATTTGTAAATAATCTTTCTCGCTGGACGTTTGTCCATGACTTTTCAAATAGAATATTCTTTGGAGTCTATAATAGCACAATAGGTGAATTTTCATATTATCCATATGAAACCTACAAATTGACTCTAGAATTAGAATACTCATCTGGTGGAATTCTCAAAAAATATTTCTACAAAACGGAAATCAAATATACTTCTTTCCAAATAACTACTTCCTTTTTGGATGAAAATGGAATTTTCTCTGGAGCTCTGCCAACAATAACAACCAGCGATTCTAGTTTTGCATATCTACTATCCATACCTGCGATTCTCGTTTTAGTAATCGTTTACAAATATCCAAAGAAGAAGAAATAAATTTCAAGTTCTTCTTTTATTTTTTTTATTCAAATCAAATTGTTTTTCTGAAAAAACAATAAGATGCTGTTTATTTAGAAACTAAAGGAAAAATAGGACTAAACTTACTTTTTTAACCATAACTCTTAATAAAAAAATAATCATATTGAAAATATATCATTGTATTGTCGAGATATTATTCTACATAAGTAAAAGGGTACAGAAGGTTGGTGAAATTTAAAAAACTTAAAATGTCTTTTACAAAAAAAGCTACTTTTGTTTTAGTAGTTATGTTGAGTAGCTTGTTTTTTACTAATTTGACTTTTGATTATCAACCAATAAGCGCTCACTCAGCAATATCGTACCCTGCAGAAATCTTTTCTATTTGGAATAATACTTCCCCAACTCTTGATGGTAGTATAGATTTTATCTTTCAAGATATATCTGAAGAATGGGCATTTGCAGCTGTTTATGATTTATATGATGAGTCCAAGGTTGTTAGTGGTAAATTGTTCTTACAAAATGATAATGAGAGTTTCTTTATTGGATTGGATGCAACTTCGTTTGATGCTGAAAATCCAGTAACAGATTGGGGCATAACGATCTATTTTGATGTTGATCATGATGGGTTCCTTTCGGATAGTGATAAATCAATTTACTTTATATCAAACTCAACTGATGATTATGTAATTTATCGTGATTATACTCTTTCAGAGCACGGATGGACTGATGTTGAAAGCGGTGATCCAGATACAACCCTTACAACAAGTGGTATCTATTTAGCAACTGATTTCTCACAATCCGCTTTTGAAAATGATACTGATCATAGGCAGTATGAGATTCAAGTACCTTTCACAGCAATCTCAAGTGGTCCTGGTAAAAGTTTAGGAATTGGATTAGAAGTAACAGAAGATTTTGCAACAAATTCTGCAGGAATTACCTGGCCATTTATTAAAGATAATCTCTTCAACATCAGAACACAGACAAGTGTATGGGGCGACATTGCTTTTGGAGAGGAACACAAGGATAGTTTTGGCTTTCTTATTGAGGATAATTTGAATGTTAAAGCATCAGCTATAGGTTATAACAATGGAACATACATAACCACAGCAGATATAGACGGAAATGGTGATTTTGAGCTGATAGTTAGTTCTAACCGAACCATTTTAGGTGATAATAATCTAATAGCAATATTCGATTACGTGAGTGGTGGTTATCAGAGGATTTGGTCGAGCTGGACAACAAGCCATCAAACATGGCTTACTTTCCCAATATTAGGGATGGCTGCATTTGATTTCAATGGAAATGGAAAAGAAGAATTATTCGCAGTAGGAAAAGCCCGTTCAATTCTTAGATTTAGTGAATGGAATGTAAGTACAAATGACTTTGAAACGAGTGAAGTAATTTTCAGTCATACAAGTCAGTTAATGGGTTACATTGCAATAGGTGATGCTTCAAACGATACAGAAAACGATTTGGTATTTGGAGATCAAAACGGTTATCTCAATGTATTAGAATATGATAATAGTACAGATACATTTGATCATGATGCGAGATCTTCCATGACACCAAAAGAAGTATCAGCATATAGATTACATGGAATTGGTTTAGGTGATATTGATGCAGACAATCAAACTGAAATACTCCTTAGTTACCAATCTACTGCTGATGATTTGTTATCAGAAACGCTTTTGTTAATTTATCAGCGATCTCCTGCAAAGTATCTCGACAATCCTGATGATGATTTGCCAGCTACTTCATCAGTTACAACTGCAGATTATTTTGGTCATACAATTCTAGTTGCTGATGTAGATAACGATGGGGTTAATGAAACAATTATTGTGGGTAAAGATTATTTGAGAGTTTTTGAACAATATTCTTTTACTGATTCTACTCCACCACTAGAATTTCTAGTTAACGATGGAATATCTGAACCACTTATGGCTGGTGGCGCAACTGTAGGTGACATCAATAATGATGGAATAAATGAGCTGATATTTGGCGCTAATAATGGCACTCTCTACATAGGTCGAGTTGTAGATAATGGAACAGCATTAAGTTTTCATTTAAATTGGTCTGCTGACATAGGAAGTAGCTTAGGATACCATGGCTCAATGCTCGTTGAAGATTTCGATGGAGATGGAACAAATGAGCTTGCGGTTGGAGATAATTTTGGCCAAATACTGATTATTGGAAAAGGAGAAGCACCCGAATTAACGATTACAAATCCAAGTTCTGGCTATGTTTCATCACAAGACAATGTTCTAGTGACATGGGATGCCTCTGATGACCATCATGCATTACACTATATTGATATTTATGTTGATGGTCTTTTTAAAAATAGATTTGGTGGAGCACAAACAGGGGCAATTGTGTATCTAACTCCTGGTCAGAACAAAATTGAAGTTGATGCAAATGATTTCTCAGGGTTAAACACAAGCAAATTTGTAGCTGTGAAATTTGATGTGAAAGCACCACAAGTAACAATTACTAGCCCTATAAACTACTTCGAAACAGTGCTTAGTTATGTTGATATAACCTACTATAATACTGATCCCGATGAAGATTTTGACTATTACAAGATATATCTCAATGGTGCTGAAATAGAAAGTAATACTTCAGATGAATCTTATCGTGTAGATCTATCATCAAGTGGTCAAGGTGAAATGAATATTACCGTTGTAGCCATCGATGAGACTTTGCTAGAAGGACGCGCATCAATATTTGTTATCAGAGACATTTCTAGCCCTACTATAATAATTTCATCTCCGGTTGATGGAGCAGCAATAAAAACCTCGGAACAAGAATTTACTTGGACTGCCAATGATAGCTATACTGACGTTGAATATTTTGACATCAAAGTTGATGGTTCATTCTATGACACTACAACAGATTATTCAGCAATTATTAATTTTGGAATAGATAAAGACTTTCTAGTTGAAATTATTGCTTATGATTCATTAGGACATAGTGCTACCGATTCTGTTACAATCACTCGAGATACGGTCGATCCTACTGTAGTTTTTGATCCTATAAGCTTACCAACATTAATAGATGGAACGTACTACACTAACAATCCGAATCTCTCTTTATCATGGAATGCTACTGATAATGAATTAGGTTCAGGGATAAGTGAAAGTAGAATAACGATTAATGGTTTATTATACGATACTTATCCAGCAGATACACTTGAAGCAACTATTGATCTTGGTAATGATAGCTATAAGGATGTTTATGTCATCACTTATGATGAAGCAGGAAATTCTGTGGAAGATTATTTTGCTGTAATTCTTGATAGACTTGCACCAACGTTATCGATTAATAATCCAGAAAATAATTTTACTACCGGTTTAGACTATGTGATTATTTCATGGGATGCAAATGATGTTGGAGTTGGTATACTCAAGTATGACATTCTTATTGATGAAGTACTTGAAGCAACAATACCTAATCCAGATACATCACTTTACCAAGTTTCGCTCCCAATTCCTAAAACCTATAATATCACTGTTAGAGCAACGGATATTCTAGGCTACTCTTTTGAGCAAACAATTAATGTTACATATGATCCTCTTGCACCAACCATTATTGTTACTAGCCCCACAAGTATGGAAAGTTACGTTAATACTTCTACGGTAACAATAAATTGGGATATTAACAATTTAGTTGTTGACCATTTCGAAATTTACTACAATACAACGTTTTTTGGTACCTACACCAGCACTACTTTTACTGCTGATGTTTATTTTGGTGTTATACCACCAGATGAATATTATGTATATAAAGTAACAATTTATGCAAATACCACTGGTGAAGTTTATTCAGATTTTCGATGGATTATTATTGATCAAAAAGCACCTACAATAACCATTTCCAGCCCAGGAACAATTGATCCTATCCTCGAAGCTGATCTTCGAGTTGAATGGTTTGGTGGGGATGAAAAATCAGGGTTAGATTCATTCTTAATCGAAATTAGCTCTCTATCTATTGTAAAGGCCCCTTCGGCTGTTAGCCATATATTAGATCTAACAGATTTAGATGGATTTTATAACCTAACAATTTGGGCTTTTGATGTCGCGGGAAACAAAGCAAATGATACTATTGAGATTGAGATAGCTCTTTTAGCTCCTGACTTCATTACTACTTTAGAACCAATAAATATTCTAAATGAATATGACATTCAGTTCAATTTAACTATAACTAATCCAAGGATAGGTATAAAATCAATTAGCATTTACACAGATGGAAGTATCAATGTTTACACTGCTGATTACGGAACAGAATATATCACAGTACCTTTTTGGATACTAATTAATATCACTGAAAGCGATTTTCTAGGTATAGTAGATGTTCATAACATCTCAATTTCTGTTATTGACAGAGCTATTCGTGAGAATAAGGAAAATTATGATGTTGTTATAGATCAAATGAATCCCGAATTTTGGCCTGGGTATCCTCCTGTTCTAGGTTCTACTGTGCTGAGTGACTCAACTAACGAGATAATTTGGGGTGATGAACCTGGGTCAAATATCTATAATCTGACAGTTTATTTAGAAGAAGCATATGGTTTGAGTAGTGTAAATGTCTCTATTGTTGGAGAAGGGTATGACGAAACTTATCAAATGATTTGTAATGAAGCAAACTCTCATGGGGCGCATCATCAATATGAAATAGAGTTGGACTTTAGTGATTTATCTATAGGAAACTACTCACTAATATTTACTTTCAGAGATGTTGCTGGAAATAGTAATAGTGAAGTATATTCTTTATCTCTTAAGGCAGCTGAAATTCCTACAACACCTACGACTATAGTAGAGCCTAATAATTCATTTCTTTACATTATACTTGGTGCTTCTCTTGCAGTTGTGCTAGCATTTGTCCTTTCACTTTCTCTAAGGAAACCAATAAGCAATATTGGTTGGCAAAATGAATTGGTTGTTATTGTGTATGTATTGAAATCAGGTCTAACAATATTATTTGTTCCCTATTCTCATGAAATAGTTACTGATGAGCAATTGTTTGGCGGTGCAATGAGTGGCATCCGTGGAATACTTGAAGAAATAATTGGTATGAAAGCAAAAGCAAAAGTTGAGAAAGTGGAATTTGGTAACAAAACACTTTTGATTTATCCTGGAAATTTCGGTGACGCTGTTGCTCTTGTTTACGAATCTAAACCAATCCATAGCAAGCTTCTGTCTAATTTTGCTGAAGAATTTGAGGGAGAATATGCTGCTGCTCTACAAAATGATACTCACGTTAATTTAAGTCAATATGAAGGCACAACAGAGCTTGTAGAGAAGCATTTTGGATCTTGTGATTATAAGGCCGATTTAGATGTGCAACTACCTTTGCAAGCTGACGTTGAAGCTGGAGCGGAAATTGTTAAACTTGAGAAAATTGATCCTAAAGAATCATTAATAGGCTCATTTTATCAAGAGATATCTGCTTCAAATGAACACTTTACTGAGCTTACTGATAAAACAAAGGTGTTAATTGGCGATGCAATAATACTTGTTGAACAATCACTAAACGCTCTTATTGCAAATGATTACCAGTTAGCTGATAGTAAAGCTAAAACAGCTTTAAAGAGTTTAGAATATGCTCGACAATCAAAAGAACCCGTGGATAAGTTATCTAGACTTGTAAGAACATTGCCAAGAATAGCAGAGATTATTTTGAATGGTGCAGAAAGTAGTAAAAGAGGGGAAATTGATGAAGTGCACCTAGCGATAGAAATGGCTTCTCAGTTATTTTTGGAACAGGTAACGTAATTGATTTTCAATTAATGATCATCATATCAATTAACGACATTAAGAAAAAAATGAAAAGCTGAAAGCCATTTAATTTCAATGAGAAAAATAGTTGATTTTGGTATAATATGGCTGCAACAAAATAGAAAATATAGTTAAATCTTAAACTTTCGATTGCAATAAAAACAATGATTAGGAGAAAAGTTCGTTTGAAATTTGTTGAAAATAAAAATAGTGTTGCTCACTACTCTAAAGCAGTAATCCATAATGGTATAGTATATGTTTCAGGACAATTGCCAATTTTACTAGGTTCAAAAACACCACCGGAAACAATTGAGAAGCAAACTGAATTGGTTTTACAAAAGCTCCGATCTGTATTAGAGGAAGCTGGTAGTGGTATAAATCGAATTCTTTGTACAACAATCTTTGTATCTGATGTAAAATATTGGTCCAAAGTAAACGAGGTTTATGCTAAATTCTTTGGTAATCATAAACCTGCTCGTACAATTGTACCTACAAATACACTACACTTTGGTTGTCTTATAGAAATAAACGCAATAGCTAGTATCGATTGAAAAACATTTTTAACTAAGTGAAATCTGCAAGACCCCAAAAGAAAGTAAAATCAGCATTGATTATGGATTCCTGAGTATCTTCCTTCTCATCAACATCTTTGATTTTATTCCAAAGAGCTGCAAATTCTTGCTTTATCATTTCTAGTTTTTCTTTGGTACAAAACCACATACCAATTTTATTTACTGGCGTTTTCTCAGATTCTTTGAATTGGTTTTCTGACATCATACTTAATTGATTTATTTCTCGTTGCATTAGACTATTAGCAATCAATAAGGAGAAAATTCTAAACTCTCTTTCCTTGCCTTCAATTTCCTTTTTATCTACTTGAAATAAATCAAAGAAATTCAAAAGGATATAATAATGCTTCAATCCCTCACTTCTTTTGATTTTAATTATAGACCGTTCTTCTAGTAATTTAAGGTGATAATACATGGCTGTTTTTTGAATCAATATAACATTCATTAATTCTTTAGCTGTTATCCCTGGTTTTCTCAAAACTTCAAACCAGATGGCAACTCGAGTAGGATCCAACATTACTTTTCTAATCAACTCAAAAATTTCATGCGTTGACAAATCTTTGCTGTTTTTTTCTGCCATTTTATCATCACAATTATATTTTTGACTTGATATATTAATAAGTTATTCCCATGTTTAGGAAAGACTTGAATCTACTTTTCTATATATAGGAAACAGTTCTCTTCCAATGAGTGGAGATTATTGGGAAAAGTGTTACAAATGGAAATTGATTGCAAAATAGAAAAGATTACAACACGAACAGCAATCGGTAGAAGCATTATAGATAAAGGTGATAAGCAAGCTAATTTGGGTGTTATAGAATTCAATGATTACCTAATTCTTATTGATCCTTCACCAAATGAGGCTGCTGCAAAAATAATGAAATCTCTGCTAAAAGAGAAATATAAGAAATCAGTAAAGTATCTTTTAGTTTCTCATTACCACTGGGATCATACTTTTGGCTTACCTCCTTTCAGTGATTCAACCATATTAGGCTCAGAAGAATTGATGAAAATACTTCAAGAAATAAACGTTAATCAGAGGCAACAACACAAAGAGGTTATAGTTTTACCTGATATTACTTTTAGTGAAAAACTAGTGATACGAGACGCAAGTCTAGCGGTTGAATTTTACTATTATGGAGGAGGGCATACAAAATGTAGCACGTTTGCTTACTTTCCAGAAGAAAAAGTGCTTTTCACCGGTGATTCTCCAATGAAAAAGGGAAAAGAGAACATTAGCGATAATAATGTACTGCTAATGATTCATTAAATAGTGAAGTTGGATCTGCAGGTAAAGTAGTGGCATTATCAATAACTTGTAAAAGTAATTCTCGATCTCCAATCATCTTAATCAAGATTACTTTGTTGTAATAAAATGGATAACTGAATTCTTCACAGAAATAATAGTAGATATTGCCATCATTTGTTACTTGACTAAAATTACGATTCATGAAACCACTATTAGTAGGATTAAACCTTTGAACTCTTTTATCCCAAGTAGAGTTCTCAGCATTACCAATTGAGATTACTCCTTTTGAGGCATTTATATTACAGTAAACTAATGCAAGACCTCGTTCTTCTGCTTCATAACCAGTCCAACCTTCACGACCCCAAATGCCTTGCGCCGTATTAGGTACATCAAAATCAATTTTTCCACAATAACCAAGGGGATACACAGGTCCACCCCAACCACCAAGTTTATCCAATAAAGCCTCTTTCAAAGTATCAGTGAAATAAGCTAAAGGACAGACAGTATTTTGAAAACTTTTAGAAATGTCAGTATTCACCCATTCTAAATTAACTCGAGTATCTTTTAACCAGAAATCAAACCCACCGCCACCTATACATGCTCTTCCTAAAAGCTGCCCAGCATCAACATCAATACGAATGCTTTTTTCAAATCTTGTATATGTTCTACCATCAATTTCATAGGAATTCTCTGTATCACCATATTCTGAACCAAACTCACCAGTAATATCACTCAGAAAAGTGCTAATATTGTTTACATGTCCAAATGTCCCAGAAATTTTTGTGCATACTACAAAATTGATAGAGTAATCGATTGTTACACCACCAATTTGTGGTGGATTGTATTCCACTTTAATTATCTCAGTAATTGTTATGTCTCCGGGGGCATAAATCTCAAAACCATCAGGCCAAGCAGTTGAATTTGTGTTAAAATACATATGATCTGTAGGATAGGTATGTCCAGGAGGATTTAGATTCCCTAATGGAATGATTGATGTTAAACGATTCATATCTACAGGATAACTTGTAAAAGGTTTCTCTTCGCAAGGGATAAACAATCCAGGATTATACAAGAAAAAATATGTTAAAAATCCTGACGTTCCAAGAACAACTATAATAGAAGTAACTATAACTAAAACCTTTATTCCTTTCTTCATAATTCTAAATCCGAGATAACTAACAAAAAGTTTGTGATAAAGGAAAAAGGGTATGGAAAGTTAGACTTCCCATTTCTTACACTTACTGCCCCAGCAAGCTATGACTTTTCCATCACGAATAACTCGAATGACTTCGCAGAGATTAGAACAATCTTTGCATTCAAAACCTTTAGTTTCATATTGTAAATCAGGTATATTCCAGCCTACGAATTTAGTTTCATAAGGTTTTTTGATCATTTTATTTAAAGCAAGAATAGCTGCACCGATTGCACCCATGACAGCAAAGTTCTCTGGAACAATAATTTCTTGATTCAAAGAGCGTTGAAAGGCATCACGAATACCTATATTAGCTGCGACTCCACCCTGAAACATGATTGGACCAAGAATCTCTTTACCTTTCCCAACATTGTTCATGTAATTTCTTACAAGTGCTTCTGAAAGTCCTCTAATAATGTCTTCAACGGGATGACCAAGTTGCTGTTTGTGAATCATATCACTCTCAGCAAATACCGTACATCGACCTGCTATACTAACTGCATTATCTGATTTTAGAGCTAAATCACCAAACTGTTCAATTGGTATCTCAAGTCTATGTGCTTGCTGATCTAAAAATGATCCAGTTCCTGCTGCACAAACAGTATTCATAGCAAAATCAACAGCAATACCATTTCGAATTAAAATTATTTTAGAGTCTTGCCCACCAATTTCAAAGATCGTTTGGATATCCTTACTCTCATTAAGTGAAGCTACTGAATGAGCAGTTATTTCGTTTTTAACTATATCCGCTCCTACAATTAATCCGGTTAATTGACGTGCACTACCTGTTGTTCCTACACCGGCAATAGCAAAATCTTCTCCAACCTTCTCTTTCAGTAGTGTTATTCCCCGTTGTACTGATTGTATGGGTTTTCCTTCAGTTCGAATATAAATTGATTCAACGAGTTGCTTATTTCCATCTATTACTGCTAGGTTTGTGCTAATAGATCCAACATCTACTCCAAGGAAATATTGATTAGCTAATGAATCTGTCATTATTCCA
This sequence comes from Candidatus Heimdallarchaeota archaeon, assembly GCA_030614005.1. Classification (GTDB taxonomy): domain Archaea; phylum Asgardarchaeota; class Heimdallarchaeia; order JABLTI01; family JABLTI01; genus JABLTI01. Next base: position 16,344 of record JAUWKS010000050.1, read on the forward strand.
TCATTTGTTTGTCTCAAAACTTCTCCTTTAGCTTCTTGAGTACTTGCCGAATTGCTTTTTTGTTCTTTTATACAATCACTATTACAATTTGTTTCAGTTTCATTAGTCATAATTGAATGTCTCCCAAGTAACTTTTTCGGGTTCTTTCCCACCTAGTCTCACTTCTCGTTTTAGATACAACATATCTACAAAGGCTTCAAGTCGTGTTTGATATCCTGCTTCCCCTGTTAGTTCATCAACTATCATTGGTAAAACAGGCATGTCATATTCTTTTGTGATGGCTGGTATAATGTTTTGGGCACTAAGTTCTGGTATGCAAGAAAATGGCCATACATGAACCATGCCATCCCATCCTTTCTTCTTCAAGAAAATCGTTGTTCCAATGCTCTCTTGCCCATCTCCACCAATATATTCTTGCATGTATGGTCTCGCTTCTTTTCTGTAAACTTTATAATATTCCTTTTTGAATGGGTTGATTTTTGCTGGAATATCTGAAAATTTTTTTAAGGACACTCCACATCGTGCTGCTACACCAAGTTTGTTCAAACGACGGTATAGGTCTAAATGAAGCATTGGTTCTAATACTGCATAGATTTCACCTATTACACCTACTTTTAATGGTATAATTGATTCATCAACCTCTATTTCGTCTTTGAAAATAGCTGGTATTGTTTTATGGAATTTCTTTACTTCTCTAACTTTTCGTAACTCAAATAGTTTTTCGTATACTTTTGCTGCAACTTTGTCAGTTGTATCTTCAACTGCTTCCACTGCACGATAAAAATTGATAAGGTTCTCAATAAGATCTATTGAATAATTCTTTGTCCAAATTTTACGTAAAACACCTATTGTTTGGAACACACTAAAACCATTACTGATTGCTTTGAAGTCTTTTATCATTTCTACTGGCTTATGGTAATCAATATTAGTGAATTTAACAGTATATCCTAAATCTTTGCAGATTACTCTTTGTACTGGCCCATAACAACTTGCTCGACAAGTACCAATTCCACCAATTTGGAAAACATGATCTGCTCCTCGTTCAATGCTATCTAGTAAAGAACCTAAGCATAATTTGAAAGGAGTACACATCCACTCTGGTGAGTGCTTTGACCCACGAGTAATTGTTTCCTTATTCGGTGGAGTAGGTTCGATGATATTCTCTTCAGGTACCTCTAGTTCTTGAAAGACTGCTTTAAACAATAAAGTTAGTGAACCAAAATAGGGATAAGTAACTGGCATAAAATAAAACTCCTTAAGCTAAAACCAATGGGGATTCTTTTTTTACCCCTGGAATAGAAACTCCTTCTTTCATTTTCTTTAAGCGAAGAATATCTGTGAATGCTTCCAAACGTGTAAGAAAACCTGCTTCTCCAGTATGGGCATCTAAAGTGATAATCATTAAAGGTGTATCAGATTTAATTCTCTTCGAAAATTGTTTCACATATTCTAGAGAAACAGAAACCGGTCCACAGATGAAATTTACCAGCATTAATACACCATCTATCCTTTTATTTTCAAGATAGTGCATTGTCGTTCCGACAAGCTCATGTTCGAATTCAAAATAGAGATAATCATTTTCTCCGAGATAATATTTTTCCTTCTCTTCTTTTGTAACATTATCAATGTCTTTTACCATTAACCCAAAATCATCATATGTTAAACGTTTTATTTGACGTTTTATTACTGAGCGAGGCATTTGTTGAGCAGTAATAATATCTGCACCCAGTTTTTGCATTTTTTTTCTCATTTCAAAAGAAGCGAACTCATCATTGATAACATAAGGGTGACTTACTACTGCAATTTTCAGCATTTCTTCACCATCGGGAATAATGGGCGGATCATTAAGAGAAATTTCAGAGCGCTCCCATTTTGCTAAATCCTCTTCACTGATAATTAAATTCTTTAAATATTTCTTATCCGCTCTTAATCCTTGTACAGTTGCGTTTAGAATCTTGAATGGGTTCTTTGTGAAATGAAATCCTATTTGGAATACTATTTTTAATAAGCGTACTACTCCATGTCTTTCTCGAGAAGTCGAGTAGTATGGGCCAAAAATAGGTGGTGCATTTTCGAAAGTTGCTTTTATAATATCTGCTAAAGCAATGAATTTTGGGCAACCAACTTCATTTTTCTTTCTGCTTGCAAATCTTGGAACAAATAAGTAGTCTACTTTATCTTGTAGTTCATGAACGTGTCCATAGAACAATTTCGCTGAATAACAGTCATCATCTAATGTAGATTGAATACCATCAGTTTTCATTTGTTTTGTTGTAGGAGGGGAAATAACAACTTCTGCACCTAGTTTCTCAAAAAAAGTCGTCCACATTGCCTCAAACTTATAGAAGAGGAGTGCACGTGGAATGCCAACGCGTTTCTTCTTTTTTTGTGCAGAAAGTTTTTTCGACATCTTTATTTTCCTCTTTAGATTGACTGATGGAAACTTTTTATAATTCTTTCCTTTCAATCCATTATTTGTCGTTCGACAGAAATTAAGCCTAATTTTTCTTTAATAAAGAAGATTTTCTTTCTCTTTTTTCCCAGAACTATTTCTCGAAGCTATGAGAAACCTTTTTTAATAGTTTGAAAACAACTAAACTGGACATATAAATTGATAAAAAGAGGATACAAATGTCAAGGTTTGATGTTGAAAGAAAGAAACCTTTGGATATACTAATTATTTCCAAAAACAATAATGAACTATTTGTACTTTTAACCGAATACCTAACATTAAGAAATAATTATGATGAACCTTTAGATGCTAGAAGAATGAGAGAAAGAGCAGAAGAATGTTTGCGAGAAGAATTACTAGATTATGATCGCGCATACAGACTTCTTAGGCTTGCCATGAAAATTATGAAAGCATGTAATGGTATAAATTAATAGTAATGAAGCATTCACTTCATTACATCATCTGGTTTTAGTGTCGTCCACACTTTTGCTTCTCCTGAGCGAATCTTTTTGAATTCCGGTATATAGCGCAGTAGAATAATGGCTAATATGCCAAACGAATATAGAATTGTGAACGGTATTCCGTAACCTGAACCGTCTGCGAGGTAACTGTGTGGGAATATTTGGATTATTTGTGTTCCTGGACCTATTAGATCTAGAATGAAAAATATTGGTGAAATAAAGCTTACACCCCAACCTGATCCAACACCGGAATAACCTGAGAATCTGCTAAACAGAACAATGAGTAACGGAAAAATAAAAGGTCCAATTGGCCAGTAAAAGAATATCAGCGTTCCAGCCATTGTAGCGAGTCCTTTACCTCCTTTAAATCCTAAGTAAGGCATCCAGCAATGTCCTGCAACAGCGGCTAATGCTGTTAGCACTACAAGATAATCTAAATGCGGATGATTACGAGCAAGTGCGTATTCTACGATAGCACATGCAGCAGCACCTTTTACAAGATCGGTAGCTCCTACCATCATTCCCCACGGCCAGAATCCTGCAGCACGAATTGCGTTTCTTGTGCTAACTGAACCTGAACCAAATTCACGTGGATCAATTCCCTTCACCAATTTACAAACAATGAATGATGTAGGAAATCCTCCTATCAATAAACCAATAATTGGGGCAACAAAGAATTGCCATATAATTGATGCCATAGTTTTTTACTTCCTGTTTTTCCTAACTTTAATTCTTGGTATTTTCAAGCCAAGAATTCTCATATTTTCCTAGATAACCAATGGTCAAATATTTCTTACCAACGAAGTTTGCAACAATAGCACCGGTTTCTTGGATAATTATCTTTTTATTTTGAGGGTTATATTGTTGCATATAATTGGCTACTTCTTCTGCTGCTTCAGGCCAACATGTGTGACCTATAAACACGTAGCCACTTGTACTGTTGATATTTTCTAAAGCTGCTCTACCAAATTTCTTCATCTGCTGAATGATTATTTCATCATTTGCTCTTATTTTTCCTTGGACTGTCACATTTCCTTCAGAAAATTTTACAATCGGTTTTACTTTGAAAAAATCTGCTAGAAATTTCTTTGTTCTTGGAACCCTTCCCGTTCTCACTAGATTTTCCATAGTTGACATTATTCCAGCGTGATTTATTTCTTCCAAATATTCATTTGTCTTTTCGATTATCTCTTCAAAAGACTGGCTGTTTTGTGCCATAATTGCTGCTTCTAAAACCAAAATTGCTAATCCAACACTAGTTACTTTAGAATCAAAAATACGTATTTTCTTGTCTGGGAATTTTTGTTTAATTAAAGCTTGAGAATTAGTTGCAATTGGAGACATTTTGTTTGAAACAAAAATACCAATCGCTGTATCTGCTTTCTGAAATGCTTCCTCAAATTTCTGAAAAATCATTCCTGGAGATGGGGTAGAGGTCGTAGGTATTTCATTAACCGTTCTCTTGTAATATTCATCAAGAGATAGTTCCCCCGTTGGACCACAGGAATTATAAACTTTATCGGAGAAAATAATCTTTACCGGAATAATGGTAATGTCTAATTTTTTAATTAAATCTACTGGTAAATCACAAGTATCATCAGTTAGTATTGCTACTTTTGCCATTTTGATTGGTTACTCCTAATAATTAGTTAGTATTGTAATTTCACCGACAAAAGGTCGGATATGAAAAATAATCTAACTTTAGAGAATAAAAAAATTACTACGAAATACATATATTGAGTATTTGGGAGAAAAAAGAATCAATGAATAAAAAAAAATAGAAATCAGATGAATTATTCACCTGCTTGACCGTATTTGAAATCTGGAGCACAAAAGCTTGATTTTTCACCTTTCAACCAGGCATTTAGACCATCTTTCTCATAAACAACCTTGTCATTAATCGTGAGTTTTATTTTATCAAGACACCAATCATCATCTTTTGCGGTTCGCGTTTTTTTCTTGAAACATAAATAACGGAAATCTGATTCAGTCAAATCAGATGGTACATCTAAATTATAGCTATCTGTATTTCCTCTTTCAAAGTCATCATAATGAGGTTTATCTAGATTCCATTCATGACCTCCAACGTAAAGTACAATGGGGTCATCTGTGGAGCTTTTTCTTTTTTCACTACAAGTAGTGAGTTCTAGAACAATTTTGTCAATTTTTTCATATTCTCTGTCTGTCATTATTACTACCTTCTTTGAATAGTTTCTATGGTTGTATTATCTTAGAACTATAAAACAGTATTCTTTGAGACCTTTGAAAAATAGAAAATGGAAGATATGTAGAAATAACCTATCTACAGACTCTAGCTACCTTCCAAATTTAATAGCAATACCTTTTCCAATTCCCGTGACGGTTGATACAATTGCTCCCCAATTTGTATTTTTAGTCATTTTTCTCATCTTTTTCTCTCTAGTTGCCTTATTGGATGAATCTTCCGAAGAATCAAACAGATGGGTCAAATTTCTGTTTGTGTAAACCATCTTTCTCGATTTTGATGGTTCCTCTCTTTGATTTTTCCTCTAAATCCATCGTAGGAATTGATTGATATATCGTCGAAGCGATATATAATTGTTGCTATATATATTCACTAATTTTTTAAGTTATTTCTGAAAATTTTTAATTGAGATAGACTTTTTAATAGCTATTTTTTATTTTTTATTTGTGAAACAAATTGATTTCTAAGAACGGTTGGCCAATAGAAAAAGGAAGAAAAGGATTATCTGTATGGCGGTTAAATCGAATGCTCTCCATCATACATAGACGTGTGAATAAATTATCAGAGACAAATAGAGAAATACCAATTATTTGGAGTGAAATGCATATGTATACTACATTGCAACTTGCAAAACTTGTTGCTTTAAAAAGAGATCTTAATCCAGAACTTGCTGGTTTGGTGTGTGCATTCCATGATATTTACACTCTTTTAACAGGTACCCATAAAGATCATGGGTTGTTAGCAAAAAAATACATTGTTGAAATTATTGCTGAATACAATGAAAACACTCGAGATGAATTATCTCCGATAACCGAAGAAGAACAACAGTGTATTATAGAGTCTATCAAAGTTCATAGCGATAAGCAAACAGAAGAAGAAAATGCTTATGCAGAATTGCTGAAGGATGTGGATAGTTTAGATAGTTATTTGGCTGGATTTACTCCTGGACACAGCTCAGGAAGACTCCCTAGAATAAATAACCTCCTCACTAGCTTAAATATAGATCATACTGTTGAATGAGTGACGGAGAAAAAAGTAATTGAGAATTCAATCCTCTATCTTTGAAGACCAATAATTACCCTTTTGTCTTTGCTTTAATTCTGCTTGCTTAGATTTATTCCAATTGTCAATTTCTGAGAAATAACCAACAATTCTACTTATACCGTAAACATTGTTACTGCCGCATAGTGGACAAGTGCATTTTTCTTCTGAAGAACTGCATTCTGACTCATCTTCAATACTATGCGTTCTATTATCTTTCTCATTCATTTTGTCTTCACTATGATACATTGTTCATCCCTCTAAACGATACTCTGGGATCTTAATACTACTAAATAAACATTATACTTGTTTCACTTAAATCCTTTATCTCGAGAGATAACCTAAACTATTCGCTTCTTTTGTTTCATTTCAATTAGAATTAAGTAAATGCGGTAATAATTAAACGGTATTTTATTCCACAAACCTTATATCTCGTTAGAATATTATACCAATGGAGATTTTCTCTACTTTAATTATTAAAATGGGTGAAAACTTTGAAATTAACAAAATTAATGAAATGTTTGTTTTTTATTGGGTTATTTTCTATTGGACTAGTAGCAAGTGTGATTAGTATTTCAGCACTAGTTCCACAAACGGTGGGAAATAATGCTACTTTAGCTTTAGGATCCAATTTTACTTATGCTCCACTTGAATTTACTGGAACCGTAAGTCAAGGATCAGATAGTACACAACATACGTTTAGTGTATCCTCTACTGTAACAAAGATTGAAGTTGAATTGTCATTCAGCACTTCTTATGATTTTGACTTGAGTTTATGGGATAATACCAATCGAAGAACTGGTGGGTGGACCGATGCAGATCACTCTCTAAAGAGTGACATTCCAAATGACTCCTATTCTGGTTACTCCGCAAATCCCGAAACTATTACTATTGACCCCCCTGCATCTTCTGGTACATGGAAAGTTGGTTGTTATGCATATCGTGGAACAGGAAGCTATACAATTACTGTAACAATAACTGATACTGTACCAGACACAACTAATCCTACTGTTAGTATAACTGCTCCAGCAAACAGCGCAACTGTTAGTAGTACAGTAACAATTTCTGCTACTGCTTCTGATAATATAGGTGTAACCAAAGTTTCCTGTAATATAGATGGTGGAACTTGGACAGATGATACTTCATCTCCGTACTCTTGGACATGGGATACCACTGGTCTTACTGATGGGAGCACTCACACAATCAATTGCCGTGCTTATGATGTTGCAGGCAACTATGCTGACGATTCAGTCAGTGTAACCGTCGACAATAGTGGTCCTGGAGATAATGAATTAACTTCCGGTGTTGCAGTCACAGGTACTCTAACCAGTGTTGGTCAAACGGAAATGTGGTACATTGATGTTGCTGCAAACGCAGAAAAAATGGAATCAATATTAACTTGCGGAAGTTCTGATTTCGATCTCTATGGCAGATTAAATACTGAACCAACCACCAGCACGTACGATTGGAGAGGATACACCTATGGTGGTGAAGAAGTTACTCACAATACTCCTGGCGCAGGTCGCTGGTATATTATGATCCGAGATTACAGCGGAAGTGGTAATTATGAATTAGCTGTAACAATAACCTATAGTGGCCCAGATACTACCCCTCCAACAATTTCCATTACCAGCCCAAGC
>JAUWKS010000077.1 GCA_030614005.1 Candidatus Heimdallarchaeota archaeon
GAGCAGACATAGAACCATGCAAAGCAGTGGTTCGATTGGTCGCTTCGCTGGATTCCTAAGCTACAAAGCACGTCGAGTAGGTAAGAAAGTAATAAGGCTCAGTGAACGAAGAACAACCAAAAGATGCAGTTACTGCATGAATATGGAGAAAAGGAAACTCTCCGAACGAACTATTAGTTGTGACTATTGTGGACTAGTAATAGATCGAGACACAAGCAGTGCAGGAACCCAAATGCAGCGCTTCCTCGCTTTACTAGCACTATCACAGAAACGCCTTGTGGTCAGGCAACGACTCTTGAAAGATATTCGAGCCTTTCGAGAGAAGTTTTTTACGATACACAGCCAAACGTCAAATGAAAGTTTCTCCCCCTCCAGGGGAGTTGGGTGGACTCGCAGAAAGTCAAAAGTTAACAAAAACTCTTATTAGAACTCGTTAACCAAGATAGACCATAAAGAACTTCCTTGAAGTGAATTAACCAAATGAAATTTGGAGATATGTACATCATGCCTACAACCGATTTAAGACCTTTCTTTAATCCTAAAAGCCTTGTTTTAGTTGGCGCTTCAGAACGTCCTGGTTCTATTGGTGGAATGTTAGCGAAACACCTACTTGAGGGGAAATTTGAAGGTGAGCTTTATTTCACTAATCTAAAGAGAGAATCAATTTTCAATCAGAAATGTTATCCTAATCTTGAAGCATTACCTGCTGATCCAGAATTAGCTGTGATAGCAATTCCAGCAAAATTTGTCCCTGCTGAACTAGAGAACTGTGCAAAAAGAAATATCCATCATGCAATTGTCCTTAGTGGTGGCTTTTCTGAAGTTGGCAATGTTGATTTAGAGAATGAACTCATTCGTGTTGCAAAAGAGCATGACATCAGAATTATTGGACCCAATTGTGCAGGAATTGTTTCCACACATACAAAAATGGTTGCTGCTATGGAAAACACCTACATTCCGGGTGGGTTATCAATTATTTCCCAAAGTGGCGCACTTGCAGGTTCTATGATGTTACGTGCAACCTACGAGGGATTGGGAATTGATAAATGGATATCTTTTGGAAATGCATCTGATGTTGAAGAATCTGAATTGTTGAAATATCTAGCTGAAGAAAAGAATTCTCCAACAAAAGTAATATTCCTTTATCTTGAAGGTGCTACTCACGGAAGAAAATTAATTACTGAAATGAGTAAAGCTACAAAACTTAAACCGGTTATATTCCTTAAAGGTGGAAGAACAGCAATTGGTAATAAGGCTGCAATGACTCATACTGCATCATTAGGAGGAGACCCTAAGATATACAAATCTATTGCAAAACAAACAGAGGCTATTTGGGTTGAATCTTTAGATGAAGCATTTGACACTTATTCTGCTTTAGCTTCTTATTTGAATAAAGGAGGAAAGCGAACTGCAATCGTCACCAATTCTGGTGGTCCTGGCGTTTTAATCTCGGATAATCTTGATATGCTTGGTTTAGAACTTAATCAACCTTCAGATAAATTACGAGAACAACTTAAAGACCTTCCAGCGGCATGTCCTCGAGAGAACCCATTTGATTTGCTCGGTGATGCAACACCAGAACGGTATGAATTAGCTTTGAGAGCATTAGCTTCTTCTGGAGAATTTGATACCATTATTACAGTGATGGTTCCCCCTGGAGATGCAGATATTAATGGTGTTGCCAATGTTATGGTTTCAATTGCAAATGAGAAACACAATACAGCAATTATTGGTTGTCTATTAGCAGGAAAGAAAGTAGAGAATGCTGTTAAAATCCTTCGAGATAATGATATCCCTACGTTTCCAACACCTAAGCGAGCTGCTTGGGGCGCTCATGCATTAAATATGTGGAAAGAAATCCGAGAAAGTTAAGGATTATTTAACTTTCTTTGTCACTTTTTTTAGCAACTTATTCTATTGGAGTGATAATTATTTGGGCAAGGGATCTAAAGCTTGAGTAAAAAGTATTCGTTGCTGATTTTCCAATGTATCTTTCGTTCAAATCACCGAAGAATTCAAGCGCTTTGAACTCTTTTCTGTTTAAATTGCTTACCAATGCTCTCCTAAGGAAGAGTTCAATTGATTGTGAGTCCTTTGTTCTTTTGGGTGGGTCGAAAGCTTCTAGAGATAATCTAATATCTGTTGCATCATCTATCTCTTTTACAAAATAAAGTGAATCAATTGTCCCAAGGATAAAGTTCAGATGCGCTGCTGGAAGTTTAACCCTACCAAGAGAAATGTACCACAATTTTCTCTTATCATCAAAATCAACTTTGTTTCCTACTGCGAAAACATCAAAAGGTAAGCTTAAAGCTGTTCGAATGCTTTGATTGAAGATTGGTATTGCTTCTTCTACTATTGTTCTTCTGATAATTGATTTTCGTGCACCATTTATACGTTTCTTCTTGTATGCTGCTTTCAAATTATTATTTATTTTTCCTTCTAAAGAATTATTACCATTTGAAGAAATATCCTTCTTTCCAACACCATCCCAGAAAAATTTCGATTCAAGATCCTCAATGTATTGAGAATCAACAAACCATATTGAAGTATAAATTTTCATCAGGTTTTGAAAATCTCCAACTAATGACCCAAAGCTACCTTTAATTTTTGTGACAAGCAAATGACTTAATGCTTTTTCGAATTCAATTGGGTGATATTTTAAGGAAGGAGATATTTCATTAACAACTTCCTGAGAGAGCAGATTCAGTTCTTTGCTCCCTGTGAAGATTTTTCTCATAATGCCTCCTCCGGCCACTAAACTTGTAAGAGATCTATGCAACGTTTTCAATTTCTTCAAAGTAATACCGAATTTTTTCTTTCCGCTAATATCTCCAGCAGAAATTTTTGATTGCTTGTCAAATTTAGAGATAGCATTTTTCAAATTCTTTTGTCGTCTTTCAATAATTTTTACCGCAAATTTCACCCAAAGATGTTCCAAAACCTTCGGATACCCTAAAATTGTTTCAACTTTACCTTCAAGTTGTAAGGAAGGAATTTTAACTTTGAGTGATTTTAATTGAGAAACAGTTATATTACTCATCTTCTTTTGATCAATTGGTTTCAACCAACCAGAATTATAGGCTTCATGTGCTAATTCAATTGCAGTTGGGAGAATTGACTTTATTTTTGTGTTTTTATCAAGAATTTTTATTCCTTCACTGGAGAATAATTCACGACCACCAGGTCTTCTAATAATTTTATCTAGAAACTCTTTTAAAATGAATAAACTTTGAAGTTCAGAAGCAAGTTTTTCTATCATTCTAAGTAATTCATTTGGGGGGGAAGGCAATTTTTCTGGACCGAAAATTGTCTGTAATATTCTTGAAATAGTAGTTTCAAGAGATGAACGAAATGATTGAGAGAAGAAACCAAGATTTTCAAACGTTTCAAATCGTTGTAAAGTAGGTTTAGCACGAGAAATTCTTCTCAGCACTGTTTTCTTAGTATCTGGAACAATGTTAAATTGTAGTTTCCTTTCAAATTCACGGATACTATTTGCTAAAATAATTTCTGGTTTGCTTCTCCTGCCTTGAACGGTTTTCTCCAAACAATCAGCAATGAGAGTATAAACCATATCTGGAACATCACGTAATTGATAGGGTTGTATCACATTCTGCAAAAAGTAAAGAATCATCAAATCTTGTGTAGAAGGATTCTTTTCATTTGTTAATGTTGAATAAGTTTGCCCAATTACATTGTACAAAATAACAGCTTCATCTAAAGATGTTCTGAATTTTTCAAGAGCTTCTTTGGATAGCTTCTTTACAGTGGGGCCCAAGGATGAAAAAGTTGGGTCTGCTAGAAGTATGAAAGGGTGTTCCTTCTTGACTGTACTAATAAATTCCTCATAGACTTTATCTAAAATCAATGATTCATTTTTCACAACATCATTTGGTGTATATTTAGAAGTAACTAGTCTAATTATCAAGAGAATTCTTTCTAGAACCCAATTTTTATCCACTAAAGCATCTTTCAATATTTTTGCTAATGTTGTCTCAACAATTTGATCCAATTCACTCTTAGCGAAAACGTTCTCTTTTGACATAGAAACGAATTTTAGCGGGAATTTTTTGAACAATTTCCGATAAAGTTCTTTGTTTGTTGCTTTTATTATTTCTGAGACAACCTTGGGTAATTTATCGTTTTTAGCGACCAATATTTTCTCAAAGATTGTTCCTTCGTCAATTAAATCAACACCGGATATTTCAATAGACCCTCGTGCCGACAAAGCTCTGGAAGCTTCCATTAACTGAGAAAAAACTTTACCAATTTCTTCAGTAATTTCCTTCCTGGAAACAGATGTTTTTTTGTTGAGAAAAGCTTCAATTAGTTTTTTAACTTCATTCATAGGGTTTGAGTGGGACGCAAAATAGAGTGGGAATAGAGCATCATCCTTTACACCTTGAATGTAAATATATCTTGCAAGCTCTCGTTGCAGTTCACTTTGAGACATAGAAGATAGTTTTATTGAGTCCTTGGATTGAGACCACGTTTCGAAATCCGCTTGATTTACCCAAATATCTTCAAACAAGGCAACAATTTTTGGTTTGAATGCTTTTGTGAAATAGCGTACTTTATCACTTGATTTCTTATACATGAAGTGTGCTGCAGAAATTATTTGGTCTATTCCTTCCTCCATCCTTGGAACAAGTCCAATACTTGTATAATGTGACTCGAATTTGGTAACAATTTCTTTTGCTAAAACTTCAGCAAAATTAACTATGAAATTCAAATCTTTATCTGGACCCGAATAGCCTCGAATGGCAACCAAAATGACAGGATTTTGCTCACCAACAACAACCATCTTTGAAACGATAACACCATTTGGAAATCTGGACAAATTAATGCTAGAATTTTTTTTATACTCTGGTGAAGATTTATCCCCTCCGAGACCTATTTCTTCTGCGAAACTTGCTAAGGCTCCACCTAGAGCAGATACTAATGAAGTATCCGTTTGTATATAACCAAGTGAAAGAAAATCTGTATTATCTTCGCGTGAAATAATTATCTGAGAGTCCAATTTTAATCCAAACTGATTGAGCGCTTTAAACTATTCAATAAATATATGTAGATATATGTATTTTGGAACGTTATATTATTATCATTTGAATAAAAATAAAACCTTTTAAAACAGTTTTGAAGATTTCTAAGATTTAAGAATTTGATTGTTTTTGTTTTTTTGCTTAAATTATCTGGTATCCTAAGTATTTTAAATTAAATTGAATATGAAAGTAAAGCAAGACATTAGAATAACTAAACATTTTATCAAAAACGCTTGAATACAAATTATTACTCAAAAAATGGTTGTGAAACATCGCATGGCTTTCAACATTATCAAAGAACAAAGAATGATTCGTACAATCTTTTACTCACTACTTCAATCTGCAGAGCTTATTGCTGATGATAAGCAATTAAGTGACGTATTTGTTTCCAACGTGGGAAAATTTGTTCGAGAGAGAACAATAATTGATGAAGGAACAAAAGAAATGAAAGAGGTTGCTTCAGAATTATTAACTGTTTTAGGATGGAAAAGTATCAGCATAAATTATAATAATAATCAAGGGACTGGAAAAGTTCTCCTTGGGAGAAATAGGTACATCATTAAAGAAGTAACAGATAACAAAGGGACTTTGTTATTTATACAAGCGATTTTTCAAGGAATAGGATACCATCTGTTTAATGCTCCAACCGCTGCTACCGTGAAGCTTTCATTTAGCACAACAAGTCATTATGAAATTACCCTTCAAAGATTAAGAGAAGCTAGTTCAGAAGAAAGGCCACTAAGATCATCTGCCGGTTCAGCTTTAGTTGTAGATACATCACTTCATGGTGATTTGGAGATAAGCGATATTTTCAGTCCAATCTTCCAGAAAAGCTTACCTGAAATCTTTCTATTTGAAACTGCTTGGAAAGTTATTACCGAATCGTATGTTGCTAATTTTTCCGCAGAAGGAGATGAATCCCTAAGGGAAGCATTAAAAAATGAATCTATGGTAAATCTTTCTCGATTCATAACTAAGATAATTGAAGAAGAAACTGAAGAAGAAATATTGAATGTGTCAGAATTAATTGGTGAGTTTATTGTTAAAATCCTTACAACAAAAACCAATGAACCCCTTTCTAATTTGCTTCAGTCAACTCTCCAAGATCGTCATGCTAAGAGTTACTTAATTTACTATGAATGTCGAAAATTCTGTGCTGATAAGAAAATGCCTAACAGGTGTACATTTATTCGTGGTATGTGGGTAGGTATCTTAAGTGAAATCTATGGCATACCAATTAAAATTAAGGAATTATTCCATGCAGGCAAAAGAGATCGATATTGTATGATGGAATTAGCTCCTGATAAAAATTAAAAGTTGTATGGAGTGTTCTTCTAGCTCTCCTTTTTTATTTCTCTTGAAATTTTTGCAATAGCTAGTGACGAAACTTCGGTTATAGTCAGACCTGTATTCTTGGTAATTGCTTTTACATCTTCAAATTCAGGTTTAAAGTGAACGATTTCACCATCCTTTCCATAAGCAATCTTTCCTCTAATCTTCCAATCTTTTCCTTTAATTTTAATAGTGAATTCTTGGATTTTCCGTGAAAGCATTATTTTCCTATTTCGTGAAATTCGCACCCCAATTGTACTTGTTTGATTCATAATCTCTGTTGCAAATTTCAGTTCATCATCTGGTGAGCAGAGTACAGTAATTTTTGTTCCAGGTCTTCCTTTTTTCATAAAAATAGGAGTAAGGAAAACATCTTTTGCCCCTAATTCTAGTAATCTAGCACTTAAAAAGCCAATAGTTTCACCAGAACAATCATCGATATTTGTTTCAATAACTAAAATGTCTTCTCGTTGATAGTCTGTTTGTATCAACGAACCCACAAATAATCTCAAAGCATTGGGTGATTTTTCAAATTGCTTTGTTCCAAATCCTACACCGCATTTTTCCATTGTAAATGCAGGTGATTCTTTTTGAATTGAATATTCGTTTGTACTCATAAGAGCGGCAATGATTATTGCTGCAGTTGGAGTAAACAATTCTCCACCCAAAGTACCAACTTTGGAGGGAATCTGATATTTTTTCACTATTTCTACTACGGCAGGTGCTGGTACGGCTAAAGTTCCATGAGAGAATGTTATAGTACCTGAACCCAGAGCTATAGGCAAAACAGATAATTTCGCATCAAATAATTTCATTTTATCTAATAGATATGCTGTCCCTAAAACATCTAGAAAAGTATCTAATGAGCCTGCTTCATGGAGATGAACTTTTTCAATTGGTTCACCATGAGCTTTGGACTCTGCTTCAAAAAGCACCTCAAATGCTTTCTTGCTAAATTGAATTGCTTTCTTAGATAGAGCTAAAAGTTTGATTGCTTCCTCAACAAGTTCAAAAGCTTGGGGAGCATGCATGTGCCTCTGAGGCTCAGATATTTTTATATCAAGATGAATACCCTGAATTGCCCTTTCATTTTTGCGCTCAATTTTAATGACTAATTCTGCTTTTCCTTCAAGCTTCGCAGCTTTGATTATTTTGTTTGCTAGCTCATTTACGAGTATTTCTCGCATTTTATCTGCTTTCGTTGCATCCTTTGACTCAGTAGCATACAGGTCCAATAAAGCACCTAGAAACATATCTCCTGCTGCACCAGTAATTTGACCATCAATAACTAATATTTTCATTATTATTTCACAGACCTTTATAGGAGGATTAGACAACAACTACAGTTTTTAGTTCTATATCCATTGAACTTAATAATAATTGACAAGTAAAAACTTGTTGTTTAATTTTATTAGCTTTGGTCTATTGATTCCAATATTAGCTGTTCCAGAATCCTGCTTCTTGTAAAGAATAAATCAGCAGCTTGTTCACCAATATATTCATCCACAAGTTCCCCTAACTGATTGAACGCTTTAAAGTGTCTCGTTCGTAAAGTATCCTTCAATCCATCACGAAGATATACCCTCATTGAATGAGCTTTTTTCTTCCTTGAGCTAAACGTAGGTAATAGATCATCAATCATCATAAGGACTCTAGTTTTTCCATCAGAAGTTTTCAAGAATTTGGTATGGTTCATTTTCTCATAATCAGGTTGTAAATATTTTTTATCGATATTTATCGAACCCATTTCAATGTAGAAATCCTTTGTTCGATTATCAAGTCTCACCAGCAAATCATCTTTTATTGAATCAAAAGCTACACCAATTGCTTCTCTAACCACTTTCTTGAATAGTAAGGATACTTCTTGTTCAATGGTATTTCTTACTACTGTTTCTTGATCCAACTTCCCTCGACTGGCTGCTTCTTGTTGTAAATTTTCCAAAATCTTCTTCTCCAGTGGCAGGTTCCTTTTAGAGTTCTTTTCTAAAACACTCCAAAGTATATCTTCCTTTAATTTGCGTACATATTCAGAATCGCGTACCCAAGTTGAAGCATACAATTCAGACAAAAGACTGAAGCTTCCAAGCACTGCAGTAGTATCGGAGATTATTTTCCTACCATAGATTATTCCTTGTTCAGAATCAATAGCAAAATTTTCGGGGTAATAATTTAAAGCAGAAAATTGCTCTAGAGAAGCTTCGTATAGCAAATTTCGAAGGTCTTTTTTCCGTGCGAAAATCTTTTGGAAAAAGTTTCCACCAGAAAACAGCTGATTTAAAGCTTTCATAAGGCTCTTTGTTTTTTTTATTATTGAAGCGTATCTCTTCTTTTTTGTTGTGGATCCAGAAGAGGTTTTTTGTTTTGCTTCTATTTTATGCAAATAGTTGTTTAATGACTGATATCGATTTCGGAAAGCACTTTCAGCGAATAGAACCCAAAGTTCTGTTAGTATTATTGGGTCTTTTATCAGTAGCGTAATTTTATCTGTCAAACCATTTGTTTCAATAGTTACTCTTTTTATGAGAAATTTACTATCAGATATTTTTGAAGAATCTCTTTTGATAGAGCTTGGATTTACATTCTTGGGAGCAATTTTAGTACTTGAAATTTTATCCGAGGGCTTGGTTGATTTGGCATCCGTAAACCATCCTGTTTCATAAGCAATTCGTGCCAATTCCAAAGGAGATGGTAAAATGCTTTGGTATTTTAATGCGGTGAGCAATAATGATTCCGCATCTTTACTAAAAAGTGCCTGAGCACCAGGTTGTTCGGTTATTGCTTGAATAATACTTCTGAATGAGAAAATTCCTTGCGAATTAAAGACAATCTTTTCTATTGCTTCGGAAAGTAATTGTGGTGGTTGAGGATGTTCTTTTGTTCCAAAGAACATTTCAAGAATTTTAGCCACAGTTAATTCCATAGAATTCGAAAATGCTTTTGAGAAGAAGGATAAAGCTTCTATGTTTTCAAAACTCTCTCGAGTTATTTTTGATGATTTAAACTGTTTCAAAATAGAGATTTTTATTCCGTTTGGAATTGAGAATTGTGCATCCCTTTCGAAACTTCTAATGTTTCTTTGCATTAGCGATAATACAGGATCCTTAGATGGGGAAGCACTGCTTACATCTCTCAGTACTCCATTCACCAAACGAAAGACAATTTTAGGTATTGATCTAAATTGATATTGCCGCACAAGGTTTTGCAGAAAATATATCTCAATTAAATTCGGAATTGTTGTTATCTTCAAATGCGAGATCGATTTATTGATTTGACGAATAATATACCATAATGCCATTGCTTCATCTTGGGCTGATCTAAATTGTTCGAATGCTTCTTTCGCCAGTTTTGTTGAGATGTTCAATAAGCGCTTCAGTTTTTCATCGGCTAAAATCAGAAATGGATCTTCTTTCTTAATGAGTTCGATAAATTGATCTTGTACTCTGTTAAGAATTTCCTCGCTTTGATTTATCACTTCTTCTGGAGTATAATTAGAAGCAATGTTGCTTAAAATAGAGAAAATTTGCTTTGATATTTGCTCAGTATTGGCATATGACTTGTTTATAATTGACTTTGCAGTTTTTTCAAAAGTTTCTTTGATAAATGGTATATCAATATGTTTAGTTTCACTGCACGATAGAAATTTCAGTGGATAATTTTGATATAACTTTTGTAAAAGTGTTTTATATATTTCCTCAAGAATTTGTGTACGTGTTTTCTCTATAGTACCCAATTTTGCTACTTGAATTTTCTCAAAAATTAAATCTGCATTGATTAAATCAACACTCTCAATTTCTTGTTTGCGTCTTCTTGAACGAGAGCTTGACATCTTGCTTAGTTGAGAAACAATTTTGCTGATTTCATTCGAAATATCAGTTCTCGCTGTTTTAGAATTTTTCTTCAAATAATCATTGATTGTTTTATCGACTAAACGAAAATCATCTGCTCCAGCAAAATATAAAGGGAATAATGCATCGATTGCTACACCTTCTTGGTAGAAATATTTTGTAAAATCGTCCTTCATCTGTTGAATTTTTGCTGGTTCAAACTTATGTGAGCGAAAGGCAAGTCGATGGATTCCTTTATCGCTTTGGTTTTCCCAGATATCTGCTAATAATTGTGATACATTTTTATCCATCTTTTTTGCAAATTCTTTTAGTGTATTTGGTGAGTCCTTGTAGAGCTCATTCACAACTTTAGGAATTAATTTCAATGCGTTTTCCAATCGAGGTATTTCTCCACCTCCGGTATACAATTTTTCAAAAGTACTTATGATTTTATTTGCAAGGAGTGTACCATAATCAATTAGAAACATGTGATGATATTGTTCTAAATCACCAAAATCCCGTATTGCGATCATAATAGATGGTTTATAATTATCTATTTCTAGCCATTTAGATATCAAAACTCCATTCTGGAATTTAGAATAATTAGCATTTGTTGCACCGATATCAGATAACCCCATCTCTATTGCAAAACTTGCAAGTGCACCACCAAGAGCTGAAACTAAAGCAGCATCATCTTGGACAGAACCTATTGAGAAAAAACTTGTAGTATCTTCATGCGAAATAATGATTTGTGCAACCAATTGTATCATCTGCCTATTTTTTGCCCTGTATCTATATAATCCACTTTGGAATACCCGTGCCTTTAGAATTTTAGCTTTTTTTCACTTTAAACTTGTTTGGACTCGTTTTAATATTTATGTTTGTGACATTTGTTCATTTAAAACAAAAAAATCCATTAACAAATCTTATTATGTTTGATTGTGTAGGACATTTATATAAGACAAATTAATTTGAATTTATTATTGGTGAAAAATATGGAATATGAGTTTGGAAGATCACCTTGTCATTATTTACCAACAGTGTTGGATCGCTTAGCAGATTTGAACAGTTCGATTATTGATCCGCATGAACGAGCATTGCTTGCACGAGCAAATATGCTTGCTTATGAACTAACGGATACTAAAGTATATACCACAAATGCAAGAAAAATCGGCAAAGAAATTATGAGGGACATTCTTACAAGAGAAAGTTATTTACCAAAAGAATCTGAAATTAAAGTTCTTTATTATCTTCAACGAGAAGGTTCAATTGATTTTAATGAAGCACAAATAGATCGTTTAATTGAACTCCAAGAAGAATGGCCTGATCCAGATGATCGTATTGGTGCCTTATTATTTGCTTATTCACTTTCAATAGATAAAAAAGATCTCAAAGAAAAGATTTACGAATTACTAGAATCACTTCCTCGTGAAGAAAAACTATGGCCATATTGTTCTGCTTATATAATGTCCAATAGAGAGTTCGAATTTCCAAATAACATTCTTGACTTAGCCAAAGAAGTTACAGGTGGGGAAGAAGCTGCTGCCTATCTGGATAAAGTTATCTGGATTAAATCAATGTACGACCCAGATTTTGGTCCCAGGAGTTTCGATGCTAGAAAAGCATTATCAAAGGAAATAGAGCAATGTGACGTTCCAATTGACTTACTGGCTGTTTTAGGTTATATGAGAAACGAAAATGTTCTTGAGAATATCCAAAGGAATATTGATGAAGTGAGCGAAAGTCTAAGTTTCGCACCAACAGTTGACCTGCCTATAGAAGCTAGGCGCGCACCAACAGATGATTCAATTATTCTAGGTCGTGGTAGTTCTACTATCAGAAAAATAGGTTGTCAAGGGACAATGTATTTGGGTAGAGTATCAGAAAAAGGCAAGCATAATTTGTATGGCAAAAAAGTACTTGTAGATGCAGTCTTTCCTCATGTTATTTTCATTTCAGGACATAGAGGCTCTGGAAAAAGTTATACTCTTGGCGTTATCGCAGAAGAACTTTCGAAAGCAGACCTCGGTGTTGGTGTTATTCTTATTGACCCAATTGGAATCTTTTGGGCGTTGAAAAAAGAAAACTCAGATGTAAATGAAAGTGTTCTTCTAGAGAAATGGGGACTTACTCCCGATTTTCTGAAAAATATTGAAATTTTCACCCCAATTGGTATCTATAATGATTATCGAGATGAAACTGTTGATTCACCTTTTGCTTTGAAACCTTCTGACCTTCATATTGAAGATTGGTGCAGAACTTTCGATATTGATCGATATGAAATTCGCGGAACTGTTCTTGAAAAAGCAATGCAAATAGTATCTCGAGAACAACCAGATTACTCACTTGATGATCTAATAGATGCTTTAGATGATCCAGTAATTGTTAATAGCTATCGTTCAGATTCTATTCAAGCCATTCGTTCTCGTATGAATGCTGCAAAAGTCTGGGGAATCTTTTCAGGAAATGGTACACCTCTTTCAGCATTAAGCTCACCAAATAAGGTTTCTGTTTTGGATATCAGTAATCCAAAGATTGGCGATAGTTTACGTGCACTTCTTGTGGGCATAATTGCGCGAAAAATCCTTGAACAAAGAATCAAAAGCTCTCGAGGTGAATTATTCGAAACTTCAGGTGAAGACGATGGATCAATACCAGTTACTTGGTTACTAATAGATGAAGCTCATGTTTTAGTACCAAATAACAAGAAAACTGCTGCATCGGACCCGCTTATTGAGTATGCCAAGCAAGGTCGTAAACCAGGTTGTGCTCTTGTCTTAGTAACTCAACAACCATCAGCAATGCACAAGAATATTATGAGCCAGATTGATATTATGATTACGCACCTACTCACATTTGAAGATGACATTAAAGCATTTCTAAAACGTGTACCTTCTTCAGTACCAGATAGATTCGAAGAATCAGATTTCATACGCAGTATGCCAACAGGTGTTGGATTAATATCTGATCAAAAGACTCAGAACAGAAGTTTAGTCGTGAAAATTAGACCAAGAACTTCCTTGCATGCTGGAAGAGAAGCAGTGCCAAAATCTCTACGAAGTAAAATGCGAAATCAAAAGCAGGCTGCAACTCATATTCTTGATAAGCGAGATGTAGTAATTGAAACTAAAATTCCAGATAAGGTTGAAAAACTAATCCCAGAACCAATACCTGACAGAAAAGCTCCTAGGAAGAAAGAAAGATCACAAACACGTCCTGAAAGAAAATCACATAAGAAACCAGCTTCGACAGGGGACTTTCCAGTTCCAGAAGCAACAAAGTTTCCACCAAAGATGCTTCTAAGTATTCTTGAAAGAAAGTTGGAATACGGACAAAATACGTATCTCTTTGATGGCTCAAAATCAACCAGGTTCGATAAACATCAAAGATCCGGTGTACTCAAGGCATCTGTAAATGAGGTAATACCACCAATAATAAAACAACTTGAAGAAATCGGTTGGGAAATTGAAAATACTATTGCTGAACAATCCTCAGTAGTAATTTTAATGAGGCTTGAAAGTGCAACACTGGGTATTTCATATGCTATACAAGATGGCAATACTGCAATATCATTTATCGTTGTTGCTAAAGAACGTTTCAAGAAAAATGTCTATAATAAGATATTCAATTTAAGATAGAAAAATGGATGGATGTGAAGCTATCATGCCTAAGAAAAACAAAATTGATACTTCAGCATTCATTGCTCAGAATGAACACATCTTTACAAAACTTTACGAAATACTACTTTGGCCTATCATTCAACCCCTACTATTTGGTATTAATGATGAAATACAAGGAACGATTAAACAAGAAGTTTGGATGCTATTCTATTCCAAACTTCAAAAGAAAAATCACAAATCTAAATTACAGAATTTAATCCCCCCCGAAGAAACGCAAATACTGGATTTTATTTCTTCATTAGTCGATGATTTTGCAGAAAGTTTCTATGAAGAAATGATTGAAGAAGAGGATCCCAATAAAGTAATTGAATCCGTAACTGAACTCATTAATCAACAAATAATCCTATCTTGGATTGAATTAGTAATAGAACAGACAATAACTCCATTGTTAATATTTAGTTTAAAATCCCAAA
>JAUWKS010000121.1 GCA_030614005.1 Candidatus Heimdallarchaeota archaeon
AATAAGAAATAGACAATGAATAATCATTTTTCTGTTATTTTTCAATCCCATATTATCTACCACATTAATTATATAATGGACTGGAAAGTATTTCAAATTCCCTTACTAACTGTTCAGTGAACTGTTCACAAGCTGTTTTCTGATGGTTTAAAATTTTCGAGGGCTTACCCTCATTTTTCTCTTTTTTGATTAACAACCCCCTTCTCTTAATAATTCGTTACGTTATTCAATATGCAAAACTGTCATATAATTGGAATAAGTTGAGTGTGTGAGACATGAAAATATTAACTGTTTATTATAGCGAAACTGGTCAAACTGAAAAAATTGCTAGAGCAATAAATAATGCTGTTGCAGAGAACAATGAAAGCTCGATAGAGAAACTAAAGAAAATTAATGTTGACAGTTTAGCTGACTATGATTTAGTTTTTATTGGTGGCCCTTGCCATGATGCAGATTTAGCAAAGCCTGTGAAGAAGTTTCTAAATAAAATACCATCAAATCCAAAATTCAAGCTTGCTGGATTCTTCACTCATTCTTGTTTACCCCCTGAAAGTGGTGAAGAAGATAAATTATTGTTTCAGAGATGGGTAGGAAAATGTGCTCCAACATTTGAGAAAATTGCTGCTGAGAAAAAAATCGCCTTTCAAGGTTATTTCAGATGTATGGGTGCAGCATCTAAATTGATTGAAAACTTCATTCACCGAAAAATAATCACTGATGAGAAGAAATGGGCTGAATACCTTCCTGATTTACGAATGCGTCCCAATACAGAAGATATAGAGAACGCTCAGAAATTTGCTTTGAAAATTCTTGCTCAAATTGAGCTATGATATCAAATTAAGAAAACTGAAAAGGGAATAGTTAATTTTTTTCTTATTTTTATTGAATAATACAATAGCTACTTGAGATATTCTTATTGTTCTTTCTAATCTAACAAGGCATTGCCATATTTTTTTTATAGCTAAAGTGGTACTATTCATTGGGATTCAGATAATATTGATTATCTTAGATTTTGTACTCTCAAAAAATTTCCAGGTGGAAAAGGTATGGACGAAAACCAAATAACTGAACAAAACTCAGAAACAAGAATGGAAGAAGCATTTAATGTTAATGTCGCAGATAAAAAACAAATTAATCCAATATTTAAGGTTATTTTTCTGGGAATATTAACTTTCTTAACTATTGCATCTGTTGCTGCTTTACATGCAAATGAACAAGAATTTATTGTTGATCGTTTTGTCGGATTAACTGAATTCCAAGTATCGTTATTTGATACAGTGCTTTACATTTCATATCTTACCTTTGGTATTATTACTGGAATACTTGCTGATAGATTTGCAAAGAGGAGAATCTTTATTCTGGTTGGTAGTGCTGTTTCAGCTGTTTTCCTATTTCTAATGACGATTGCTGGACAATATTGGTTACTCTTAATCCTTCGTTTTATCCAGGGTGCCTTTACTGTTATGATTTGGCAAATGCTAATGACTATGATTCTTGATGTTTCCACAAAAAAGAACCGAGGAAGAAATATGGGTATTTATGGTTCTTTACTAGCACTAGGTTTTGGTATGGGACCAATGTTAGGAGGTTTCTTAGCTAAAGTAGGTACTTTTGTACCTTATTATTTTGCCTCTGGTCTTATCGTACTAGTTTTTATTCTCTCTTTAGCAATTTTACGTGAAGCTGAAACAGCTGCAAAGAGACCTACAATAATTGACTCACTTCAAGTTGTTAAAAAATACCCCCGGATAGTAATCCCTGCACTCTTCAATTTCGTGGATAGATTTACAGTTGGTTTTATGATTTTTCTATTACCGTTCTTCCTTGTTGATGAATTAGGAAAGTCTGCTGAATTAAGAGGCGTCTCTCTTGCAATCTTTGCTTTACCATTTATTCTTCTTCAATTTCCAATGGGGAAGCTATCTGATAAGATTGGTCGCTATATCCCATTATTAGTTGGCAATTTGTGCTTCTGTATAATTCTACCAATGGTAGGCTATTTTGGTTCAATTAGTTACGCAGTATTATTGGTATTATTAGCTCTTTTAGGAGTCTTCTCAGGAATATCCGCACCTTCTTCTATGGCTTTGATTGGTGATTTTGTGAAGAAAGAAGACAATGCTATGGCAATGGGTTTCTTTAATTTCTTAGGTAACTTAGGTGTTACACTTGGACCTCTGGTTGGTAGTTTATATGGTACTTTTGGATACAATGTAACTTTTCTCTCAGTTGGTATTGGAAAAATAGTTATGATAGTTGTTTGTATTCTCTTGATCTTAATAGTTTTTAAGGAAAAGCTAAGACCTTCATCTAAAGGAGTTATCGAATTAAATACTGATAAATGAGTTTCAACACAATGATTCTAAGATTCCCCATGAGAAGAATCTTACAAATTTTTTTTTTCGATTTTTAACAAATTAAATTAAGAAAACTGAAACGGATAATCAACAATTAAGGAGTGATTACCGTTCTGAATTCTGCTGTAAACTTCTTAAGGCGATGTTGTACTTCATTAATGGCATCTGCTTCTAGTGGAACAGTTTGTGTTACAACATTGGTTAAGTCAAGTTTTCCTTGTTCTGCTAAATCAAGTAAGAATGGTATTTCGGATAATAAATGATCAGAACAACCAATGATTTCTTTTTCTCTGCATATTGCTTCATAGGAATTGATATTGAATGGTTGCTTTGTAATTCCGACTAATCCTAATCTACCGAATCGCGCCAGTGATTTGACTCCTTGTTCCATCGTTAATTGCAGTCCAATTAATTCTAATGCAACATCAACGCCATCACCAAGAGTTAGTTCCATTATTTTCTCTACTGGATCATTTTCTTTTGCATCGATAGGTATAGCACCAAGTTTTTCTGCGTAAAGTAATTTTTTCTTATCAATGTCTACAGCATAAATATCTCGAGCACCAAAAACTTTAGCTAACTGTAGGGCAGAAATTCCCAATCCTCCTAAACCAAAGATTGCTATGTTTTCTCCCGGTTGAAATCTTGTTTTCCTTAGAGCATGGAGCGAAGTTGCTGAAGAACACATCATCACTGAAGCATGTTCAAATGAAACGCCATCAGGTAGCTTGTATATACCGCGAGTGGGTATAGAAATATATTCTGCGTATCCACCATCAACATCTTTACCGATCATTTTACCTTTGATACAAAATTGTTCTGTTCCTTGAACGCAGTATTTACACTTGCCACAAGTAATCATATAATTAACGCAAACGCGATCTCCGCTTTGAAAATCAGTTACATTTTCACCTACTTTTTCAATTTCTCCGGCAATTTCATGGCCTAAAGTTATTGGTAAATACCCAACAGGAGAAACACCCTCTCTATAATGAACATCCGAATGGCAAATTCCTGCTGCTTTTATTCGAATTAGAACTTCATCTGTTTTAGGTTCTGGTTTTGGAACTTCTCTTTCCTCTAAATCTTTCCTAATCTCAATTAATTGAACAGCTTTCATAGTTTGAGTTATTGTCCTCCCCATTTAAAACTGTTTTTTATTTCCCAAGACAAGCTCTACAGCTATCGATATTTTTCCTTTTGTCGTATCAAGTTTTGCTTTTTCACTTAATTGTTCTAAATCTAACAAATATTTTCTCGCTTTTTCTTTATTATGAAGAAATATACAACTAAAACTGCAGTTAATTCTCCAATAATCAATATTTTTGGTAGTGAAACTAAATTTGTAGAAAATGGAGGTCCGAATACCGTTTCTGTTAGTTTCAAAGGATTGCTTGTATCTATTACTGAAAAAACTCTTTCTAATGAACTTGATCTTCTACAATAATACAATCGATTTGCTGTGCCAATGCCATGACAAATAGCTTCATGATATATGTCTTGGATATCTGTATTAAAAGAACCTTTCAACTCCAAAGTATTATCCAATTGTTGCTCATAAATAAGAATTTTTGACAAAATATTGATGTACAAATAGCTGCCTGAAAAAACTATATCTAAGACCTTATTTTCAGTGTGAATACTACTAAGGTATTTTGGACCTTCTGAATGAGCAATATTGTAGATATCTATTCCCCAATCTTCGCTATTATTATT
>JAUWKS010000104.1 GCA_030614005.1 Candidatus Heimdallarchaeota archaeon
CGATTAGATGTAGAATTAGTTGAGTTAATTGAAGAATATCTCCTAAAAAGCAAAGGTGACATTGTCTTTACTTCAGACCCACCAATCTTTCGTGTTTTGCCGATAAATAAAGTAATCAAAACTGAGCTTGTTATTCATCCATATGCTCAAGCTGAAAGCATTCTTCGAAATGCTAAAAGCTGGGGCATCAGAGACTGCACTTGCCGTTCAGCTCAAGCTTTACTTGGTAACGAATGTACCTATCCAAAAAGTGTTTGTATAGAGCTCTCAGAGATTGAGGGTGATTTCCAATTCAGCAATACTACAAAACCAATAACAATGGAACAAGCTTTTCAATATCTAAAGGAAGCTCAAGAAGCAGGTTTAATTCATACCTCAATGAATATACAATCACAACACCCGTACATTTGCAATTGTTGTACTTGTTGTTGTAATGTCTTCAGAGCTTTGCTGGAATTTGATAAACCTAATGCTTTTGTCAAATCTAACTATGAAATTAGTATTGATCAAGATTTATGCTCTGGTTGTGGTAATTGTGTTGAAAGATGTCAATTCAAAGTTCTGGATATAAAAGATGGTGTTTGCGTTGCAAATGAGAACTGTATCGGTTGCGGTATATGTGCACTTGTTTGTCCAGAAGAAGCACTTACACTCGTTCCTAGAAACAAAAAGGAAATCACAAAACCTCCTAGAAATTTAATTGCTTGGTTCTTGAAAAGAGCTTGGAACCGAAAAAAGAATCCAATGAAACTTATTTGAGTAGTTTTTGGTCTTTAGAAAAAATAATGGAAGGTTTATGTTAAGACCTTCTTTTTCGTGCTTTCATCTTAAAAGCAAATCCTACAATTGGTAGGAGAATTATTATCGGTAAAATTATGTTTAAGGATGAAGATCCTGAAGAACTAATTCTTTCTAGGTTAGATGTCAATTCATAAAGTGACCTAAAAGCTAAGAATGCATCTACATAATTCATTGCTGCTAGAGCTGTTTCTCCATCATTCACAACTTGATCCAATTCTGCAAGCATTGTTGCGTTATGCAATGTATCTTCTCGATAAGCTTCAATTGCTGGTTTATTTCGGTAATAATTTACAAAACTCGAAGTTCTGTAAAGTGAATCCTTCAAAAAGATTGAGAAATCAGGTGTACCAATCGTATAGTAGCTCATAACGTCACTCATAAAACCGCCTGCTCCTTCTATTGCATCATTTGTGATTTCAGCGTGCGCAAATCCTAAAACATGCCCAATTTCATGAATCAAGAGAGTTGACAATCCTGACCGAGGAGTCGTCCCATCGCTAGCATAGTATCGATTAAGATCCTTATAGCAAACAACATTGCCTCCTCCACCTAATCCGGTGTATTCTCTAAAAGCACCATACGACCATGCAACCATTGAAACATTTTGCAGTAAGATTACCCAGGATGTAAAAATAGCATCTCCTTTGCTCATATCGAAATAATCATCTGCAACACTTTGGAAAGCATAAAATATATTTATTCCATCTAGATACGTCCAGTTTGGTTTGTACCAAGGATACATTCCTAAGTCTTCAGATCCAAGAATACTGTCTTTTATTATCTGGTTTAGAACTGGATTCTCTGTCAATTCCACCCAATTATCTTCTAATGATATATTGGCTACATTGTTTGGTACAACATACTCAAAAGCGTCTTCAACAACTTCTTTATGATAAATCCATTCTAGATCCTCTAGACTGTAACCATGAGCCGTTTCATTGTTGATGAATAATATTTGTGCACTCACTTCTTTTTCATTGTACAGCAATCCATCCCCACGACCACCAACATCAATGGCAACATCATTCAGGTAATCAATCAAGTATGTATTAAGATGAGTAATATAATCTGTTGAACCTGTAATATTGTTTCCTAAATAAGTGTCCAAGTCTACTGTCAGATAATCAAAATCACCTTCGTAAATATCTCTATTCCACCAGATATCTGTCCATTTTGTATACCATTGATGACTAAAAGGATCAATAAAGAAAACTCTGTTCTGGAAACCCCAACATGGATAGGGGAATTCAACATCGGGATTCAATTCGTTGTCCCATTCTAACCGCCACCAATCGGCAGTTACATTAGAATCAGGGTCATCTTCATCGATTTCAAACCAATGTTCAAAGCTATGGTCTGATGTATCAAATCTTGATTGATTTAAAAGGTAAATGGCATAGCTTGGTCCTGTTGGAGAATAACCAGGGTTAGCAACTAAATATTCTTCAAGTGCTTCTCCATCGATTGCTCTTCCTTCTTGTTCGTAGAAGATAGACATTCTTTCACCAGTGCTCTCTTGCAAATTTAATTGAGAAGTATTTAGTGCACTAGTAGTGCCATTCCATGAATTCGCATCAATAAACACGTCCAAAGCTGACTCATAGCTTGGAGTTGTAAAATGGAAGTTATACACCAAAGTGATATCTAAGTCAAGGAGGGAATCATATTGTAGAGTGTCATTATTCCAAATTGCATCAACGCCAATATAATAGGCTTCAGTACTCAGACTATTGGCCATCATAGTTAGATCAATGTAATCTTCTTCATACCCCACAAAAACTAAATCTATAAGAATAGTGATTTCTGCTATCGGGATACCATCAACATTAAATGAAATACCTTCTGAATTATTGTTCATCAAAGAACGATTTGTAATCTTATTGAATGATATACCAAAAAAGAGTACGATTATTAGAAAACTGGTTATTATCCCCCTTTTTTTAATAAAGGGGAGGCTTGCTTTTTGGTTTTGTACCATAAAAAACGCTCCTAATAACGCTTGTTGATGTAATTTGAAGCACTTGTAGTATAAACCTAATTATAACTCTATGAAAAATACTGTTGATTGGTATCAGAATGCAGTTTCGCCCAAGTTTTTTCACTCTCTCGAAAATCATTTAAACAGATAAGAATCTATGATATACAGTCGGATTAAATAATTCCTTGGTGTTTCCATGTTTATAAAAATCATTAAATCGCTAATTAAATTTCTTTTTCTTGGAACTATATTCTTAATTTTATTGCTATCTCTCTCAGCTGGTTCTATTTCAGAGAAAATGGAATCTACTAACGATTTAGCTACTTTACCAATAGACAACAGTTCACTCTTCGAACTAAAAACAAGTGTGAGAGCTCCTTCCCTTATAGTTTCTCAAGTTTACGAAATAAATGATGATTATACCGGAGATAGTAATGGCGATGCAGATAATATAGTAGATGCTGGAGAAACCATTGAATTACGTTTAGAATTAGAGAACACTGGTGATCAAGGAGTTACAGATGTTTATGGCAATTTAACTTCAACCAATCCATTTGTTTCTATAAGTTCCTCCAATCAAACATATATTGGGATTGCTGCTGGTGCAACGGGAATATCTACTTCATACTATATCATCGAATTTGATAGCAAATTGAATGCTAGTGATATTATTAGTTTTAATTTAAATATAACTGCTAACGAAGGAACTTGGAACGATTCATTTATCCTGACAGTTGTCGGTGTTCCTGAACCAATTTTCTATGGTCATATCGTTACAAACGAAGCTAATGGTGATTTAGATGCTGATGATGATGAAGTAATTGATCCTGGTGAAGTAATTTCTATTCAGTTATACGTTGAAAATATTGGTGCAAGCCATCTCTTTGGCGCTGTTGGATATTTGTCCTCAACTGACTCATATGTAACTATTCATGATGGTTTTGGGTCTTTTGGGACAATAGATGGAAATAGCAGTACAGACAATACAGAATATGGTTATTTTGGTATTACTGTGAGTGGTGGTTGCTCTCTACAGTATCGTATTCCTTTCAATCTCTCTCTAGTAGATGATTTTGGTCATTTTTGGAATTCAAGCATCGAGCTTGTTGTTAGTGGCCACCCTGAATATGACTTGTTGAACATTACTTTTGAGGAACACAATGGTGATGAAGACTCATATATGGATGCCGGTGAAACATGGTATGCAAGTATGACTATACGAAATATTGGTGATGCTATAGGTCCAAATGTCGTAGTTAGTATGACTTCAGATGATTCTGAAATAGAATTTTATTATTCAAATACTGATATTTCATTTGATGATCTCTATGCTGGTTTTTCAGATACTAAGATTGGATCCTATGATTGGCAATTTACTATTTCTGATAGAGCTACAAAAGATCAACAATTGGATTTTGATATTGTTATCAATGATGATAGTGGTGGACCAACAGATGTAATCAGCACTTCAGTACAAGTTGTTGGTGTTGCAGATTATGAGTTGCTTGAATTTGCGATAGTAGAGTATTGTTATTACGATGAAGAATGTAATGGTATCATCGATGCTGGAGACACATTTGAAGCAAATATCACTATTATGAATGTTGGTGAAGCAACTGGTAATGAAATTGATATTTATCTTTATACTAATGACCAGTATGTTGATTTCTATTATGGAAATGGTTCATTCAATACCATTGGTTCAATAGATGAAGGAGAGTCTAAATATGAGTATGATGTTTATGATTGGGAATTTACTATTTCAGAAAAAGCAAGAACAGGTCGAGTGCTTAATTTCACAATTGTTATTATTGATGCTTCCCTTAGAGAATGGCACTTTCCAGTTAGTATAGTAGTAGAAGATGGCCCAAATACTTTCTTTTACACCACTTTGGGTATTGTGACACTTATTGCTGCTCCTATAGGCTTTATTGCATTTTGTGTGTTTCCGTATGTCAGAAAACGTGTCAAAGCTAACAAAGCTGGAACTGCAGTTAGTTTAAGTGACAATTTCAAAGACTGGCGGGAAGATAAAAAGAAGAAACGGGCAAAGAAACGCAAACAGCGTAACAAAGAACGCACTCAAAAACGGAAAGAGAAAGAAGCCATACGTCAAGAACAAGAAAGGAAAAGAATTGCAAACATAAATAAAAATGAAAAGAAATTACTTAAGAAATTTGAATCCATACTCGAGATGACCGAAAGTGTTGATATTTCCCATGTTGCAAAGAGCCTTGCAATATCTGAATCACAATTATTCGAAAAGCTGATTCAATGGCAAGAAGTGCTCCCATTCAAAATTGATGGAGAATTCATAGAAGTAAAAGATACTGCTGATTTCACACAATCTGTTAAAGAAAAAATAGCTGAAATGTCTAAGTATTACACATGTTATCAATGCGGTTTTCCAATTGAAAGCACTAGTCAGATATGTCCTGATTGTAAAAGTGATATCATTAAATGTGCAGTTTGCAAGTTGCCAATCTCATTTGGTGATGAGATAGGCAGTTGCGTTCTATGTGAAGCGAAAGGTCATTTAACGCATATGCAAGAATGGTTGAAAACTCAAGGAAAGTGCCCTGTTTGCTTACAAAAATTACCGGTCGAAGGACTAATGCAAAAGAAGACTAAATCGAAAAAGAAATGATTGAAAAAGAGTGAATCAAAGTTATTGTTCACTCTTCATTGTTTTTCTTTATTTTTCGTAGAATTAACGCAATAATATACGTCACCATGAATGAAGATCCTACAATTAGAGAGAGGATTATTTGAATATAGCTTACATCGGTGTAAATGACCCAACAATCAACTTATGGTTAAGTGTTGGTTTGCCTGTTGGTATCGGTCTATTATTGGTAGGAATAATAGCTACAATCGTCGTTTTCAGAAAAAAGAAGAATTAGAAGTAAATTCTTCTTCGACATTTTTTCTAATGATTTTAAGTTATTTCAGCTTTTAACGAAAACACTCCTGTAAAGATTCAATTTGCTGCTTATTTTTCCAACAAAAGATTTTGAATGCGTTTCTAGAAAAAGATTGAAAGCAATAAAAGCTATAATGAAACGCGGAAGAAAGAAGGAGCAACCATTTTGACAAAAAAACGAAAGAAATCTCGCAAAAAACGAGGGTATCCAGTAGCTATTTTAATCGGATTTGAATCGAAAGAAGCAGTTCTGTGGCAAATTTTCAGCGAAATGGTGAAACCTCTAGAGACAATTGCTCTGAATAAGCAAATAGAACAATTAGCAGATAATGAGCTCTATAACTTCCATGAAGTAATAATTGATAAAATAAGGTTCCACATCAAAGAAGGTCTTAGGAGTATCATAATTGTCCAACCAAGAAATAATTTATTTTCCGAGAAATTCACAATACATATCAAGAAGCATCATAAATGGTTAGCTCAAGAGACAAGCTCATCTTTTCTAATGATTGGAACAATTGAAGGGTGCGCTAATAATGAGAGCGAAGTTTCAGACTTGTTTCAAACAGAAGCTTTTCAAAAAATCGTTAGTGAAACTACCACTAAAGAAGCGAGCAATATCATTGAGGAGTTAGAAGAACGTCTTAACAAGGTTGCTCAAGGAGAAGTGGTGTTATACTCTCTCCAAGAGATTGAGGAATTAACCTATGGCCAATGGAAGTTTGGGAAACGACAGCCAGATTATATTATGCTTACGAACAGCTTTCTAAAAAAGAATAAACAAAAACAGCGTTTGCATCGTCTCTTACAAACACTCGAAAATAAAAAAGTGAAAACAAAAATAATTGATGCTGAATCTGCAGCAGGAGAACGGATAAACCAATTTGGTGGTTTGATTTGCTTTACGAAAATTAGTGATAATTAACTAATTGACCCTAAGAGGTATTACATAGTATAAAACTAATTAATTTTTAACTGCCAATAAGAAAGTCATCTTTACTCTTTAGTAATTATTTTAGAAACCCTGCCAATTCTACCAGAAGTGAGTCTTACCTTAATACCTAGAGGATGTTGTTGAGCATTTGTTAAAATATCCTTTACAACTCCTTTGGTTAATTTTCCAGATCGCTGGTTGTATTTTTCTATAACAAACACTTGTAATCCTATTCTGATATCCTTGCGATTTTTACCGTTCATAAAACACTAAACCCCTACACTCTGTTGATAAATATTGTTATCGTGAAAACCCTCCCATTCCATATTCTTTATACTTAACTTAAAATAACCAATGAACTTTCGGTCTTTAAAGAAGATTTGCAATGGATAAGAAATTTATTCCTTCTAGTTTTAAAGTACATAAAAAAAGCAAGAATCAATAATATGTTACTATTATATAGTGATCTGTCAGCTAATAGTATAATTTTCATACTTGCACTAGATTGTTGTTTTCTAACTTGCTCTTTGATTTTTTTCTTATTATCAATCTTTTTTTTCCCTTCAATTTTGTTCTTATCTAAAGATTCTTGTTAATAATGCCAATTTGAAACCGAAATCTATTGTATCAGTGATAGATTCAAATAATATTATTCCTTTTATTTCAGTTTTTGATCTTCTTTTCTCTGCTGAAAAAGATTTATTAAATCTTGAGATGTACAATTAATAGTTCAAAATAATTTATTATTTTAGGTGAATAATTCAAGTAATTCTTCGTAAAAGTTGCTCTCGGAGTTTTCTTTCATGTGGTATTTTCTTACTAGGAAGATTAATTCGCGAGTAAATTCTCCTCGTTTTAGCACTAGTTCTAATCTTCTTTGAGTTGCATCATCAAATTCATCTCTGCTATCGAAAGCATCAAAAACATCATCTAGAAAGCTCTCCTCTTCTTGGATCATTTGTTGCTGTTATAACTGGCTTTTTGACTACTGACTGGAATTCTGATAA
>JAUWKS010000124.1 GCA_030614005.1 Candidatus Heimdallarchaeota archaeon
GAGAAACTTGCTTGATTTTCTCACCAACTACCTTTGTACCTATTTCCATTGCTTTAACAGTGTCAGCAGTTGATGTAGCTGTTTGTATACTGTCTATCTGAGCTTGGAGGTTCATCACAGTATTATGAAGAGAATTGAGACGTTTCATGAAAACTGCTCTTCTTTTGAGTGCTGATCTTGCTCCAGCTTTATTACCGGCTTGAAGCATTTTAGCAGCTAATATTTTCTGCTCATCTGCTTGTCTTTCAAGGTTTCTTGCTTCATGTTCCATTCTATTCATTTGTGCTTTGAGCGTTGAAAGAGCATCAGCATCTTCCTTACGTTTTTTGCCAAAGAGCCAATTTTTAACCATTATTTATCACCTATTTAATCCTCTTCTCTTTTTCTTAGCTTTTGGATTTCTTGTTCTAAATCATCAGTTTCGACAACACCTACAGAAGGTAACCCTGCTTGTGTTGAGACACCTAATTCAACAGCAGTTTTTTCTATTAAACGGTCTACTTCAGCTGGATCAGTATCTGAAATCAATAAATCATCTATACCATCTTCAATAGTACCTGTAGATTCCTCAATCCCATCAATAGAACCTTCCATATCCTGGATTACTCGGTCTAAATCAGGTATTTGTAGCTGTTCATTAGCTGCTCGAAGAGCGGACGCCACACCGTGCATTTCTGCAGCCATGCTGGCAGCGGTATCTGCACGTTCGAGTTTGAAAATTAAACCGTTTATTCTAGATACTAATTTTTGATAACCAAACTCCCAACGTTGGTTTCGAACAATATCTGTTGCAAACAATCTTGCAGACTCTAAATCTCCACGTTGGATACTTTGTTTCATTTTTAATTGCATCTTAGATTCGTCACGTTCAAGCTTTCTTTGAGCTCTTTCTAATCGACGAACAGTTAATCTTAGATTCACTATGTGGTCACGAGGATTTTTCTTCGAACCTAATAGCCATCCCATAAAATTTCCGAACATCTATCTCACTGTTTAATTTCTCGAGTTATACCTATTTAAGCTTTCGTTGTTATTATATCTATTGTTTTAAACTCTATATCGATGAATAAAGGTCCTTTCGAAATTTTTAAATTCAGATAGGTAAAAGAGAGTATGAAAATAGGTGATAATCTATGATTTTGAATAAAAAAACAGCAAAATTAGCGGTGATAATCTTTAGTATTGCCGGAGCAATAATGTTGATGTCAACAGGTGTTCTTGCACAAGATCCCCCTTCTGATAACTATTTAAAACCAATTGGCGCAGCAATGGCAGTTGGAATTGCAGGAGTTGGAGCTGCAATAGGAATGGGTATGGCGGGAAGTGCAGCAATAGGTGCTATTGTTGAGAATCCTGATCTGTTCGGAAAAGCTTTTCTCTTCATTGTGCTTATTGAAGCAGTAGCTATTTATGGACTACTAGTGGCAATTCTGATAGTATTCTAATTCCATAATCTTTTCTTATTTTTTGGTGAATTATTATGGTTGATACAGACAAGATACAATCTCCAGCAGCTATTAAACTTACTTCAATTAAAGATTTAGTAAAAATGATGATTTTTAGCGTAGGACCTGAAAGACCTGCAGGATACATAGGATATTTTAGAGATAATGAAAAATCTTTTTATTTTATTTTTAATACAAGTTTAGGATATTATGAACTTAATGCACTACCTTTTGTAATCTGGGTTGCAGACGCAAAGGAACTTGAAACGGCATTTATTAGATATAGAACATCTCCAGCAGAAGAAATGGAATTTACTGATTTTGCTGCAGATCCAAAATGGGTTACTTTGCCTGTAATCGCTTATGAAGAAATGCCTGAATTTCTAAAAGTTTGGAAAAAAAAGTGAGTTTGGTTTAACCAATTTTTTCTCCACATTTAGGACAATAATCGTCTGCTTTTTTTATTTTTTCTCCGCATTTTGAACAGAATTTGTCAATTTTTTTCTTTCTCATCATAATTATTTGAACTATAGCTACTAACAATAGAATACTTCCTGAGCTGACCAAAATAATGAAAAAGTAATTGGTAATGGTTGGTCTGTCTATTATTCCAAATAACCCATAACCAAGGGCAGCAATACCAATAATTAACTCAGTAACTATCCAAGTATATTTATCAAAGGTGCTTTTCTTCTTAGGCATAATACTCACCTCAACAAAAGAATGCTAGTATTTATGTATTTTCTCAAATCTCCCACATGTCATCGAATTCATCACTTTTTCTGCGAACCTCTTCCATTTGTTGTTTCAAACGATTATGTTCAACAGTTAGTTTACTCAATAGCCCATCTATACCCCTTGTACTTCTTCCGCCATATCCTCTAGATTGATTTAAACGATGAACCTTACGTTCGACTGCAAGCAGTTGTTCAAAAAACTTATTGAACTTTGCATCTTGACCCTCTCTCCAATATAGTTCCTTTTTCAGTTCACGTTTGTTCAGTAGATAGGATCGCAAATGATTGTGATTACGTTGAATATTGCTCTTAAGCTCACTTATTGTGAGTGAATAATCCTTGAGATCTTCAATTATTGAGGATTTATGAATGGAGAAATCGATATAATTGTCCACTAGTTGAAAATAAGTTAAAATCTGTTCTAGTGTTGCTTTTCGACCATATAGAACATAAGAATCCAATCGAGTTTTGAATCTGAAAGTTCTTCCGGATAACAACTTTGAAATGTACTTTTTATTAATAATATAAGATAAACTTATAGCTTCTTTGGTCCTTAATTTTACATCAAATAAACCC
This sequence comes from Candidatus Heimdallarchaeota archaeon, assembly GCA_030614005.1. Classification (GTDB taxonomy): domain Archaea; phylum Asgardarchaeota; class Heimdallarchaeia; order JABLTI01; family JABLTI01; genus JABLTI01. The sequence goes on from JAUWKS010000124.1 coordinate 2,759, forward strand.
TTTTCTCTCAACAAATAGAGATTTTGGCTTGTGAAAACAAGAAGATGCTTTTTAGCAATTTTGCTGTTTTTCTTTAACCAAACACGAGGAATTACTGCGATGAGTTCTTCCTTTTCATTATCTGGAAGTAATTGATGTATCTTTTTGAGAAAACCAAACTGGAACTTCAAGTAATTTACTTTCTGGTTGAGTATATCAAAATCCGTTTCAATTCCCTCAAATTTATTTTCTAAAGTATTATCCAAAAGTTTCAAACGGCTTTCCATCAAAACTAATACTTCTTCCGCTTTCTCAATATTGTTCAAGTTAGTATACCTCATATAACCAATATTGCGAAGTTTCTCATCCACCATAGTAAAAGTTTCATTTTCAAACTTTACAAGATGATCAATGAAAGTTGCGATTTTGCTTCTCAGGAGTGTTACTTCATCCTCAACTTCTGCAAAAAGCATAATTTTTGCTTTTCTGATTTCGTAAACTGTATCAACAACTTCAACGTAATGTTTAGCAAGTTTCCATACTTTAGACAATTTCTTATGGAGAAGAGTTACAGCAGAGAAAATCAACTGTGGTAGCTGTTGGTAATATAGCAAACCGTCATCAACTGAAGCGGATTTACACCAATCACAACGGTGAACGGGTTCATGTCTAGCTGTTATTGTTTCTTTTCCACAAGTGGGGCAATTTTGTTCATAACAGTCTTCTTTGCAGTTATCACAATGGTAAACAGTATTTGAGATTATTATGTGATCTGAACAAAGTTTCCTTTTACATGATTTACAATAATATTGTGCAGGACTACTGCAAAAACTACAGTTTGCTATAGCAGGCATTATAACACCTATTTTAGTAAAATATCAAAAATTACTTTATTTAGGGATGTAATATCTGGGAA
>JAUWKS010000096.1 GCA_030614005.1 Candidatus Heimdallarchaeota archaeon
TAGCTAAAGAGGTTACTGAAAGTATTGTCCTTTATTTAAAAGAATAGTTGAACAATTAGCCATTCGTACAGCTATTCTAAGAGGCATTTAAAAAGAAGACAGGGTATTGAATTGTAGGAGAATCACTATGCAAAATTATTGACATTTCTATGAAAAAAGATTCTTGCTTTTTTTCTTTGACTGTGGAAAATTTAAATATTAGTTAACGAAATGATATCATAACAAACAGAGAAGTTTCTTGAAGCAAAGAATATTGATGAGTATCTTGCAGAAAGGCATGCCAATTTTATAAAGACATTAGAAAAGCACCGAGACTAACAAACATTATTTTGTACTCAGGAAGTTGATGATGAAGTTGTAGAGCATGTGAAGAATAATGCACAAATTGAAGGTGGAACAAGAAAGGGTAATATTCTTTATGCAGAAAAAATTCCTTATATGACAAAAAAATTCCTAAATGAAACAGATGAGAATATGAAAAAGCATTTCTACTGTCATTGTGTGTGGGTTAGAGAAGCCTTGAAAACGGGAGAAGTAAATGTGCCATCAAAGTTTTGTAAATGTAGTGCCGGTTACTATAAGAATCAATGGGATGTAATATTGGATCAAACAGTTGAAGTTGAGGTATTAGAAACAATTCTAGATGTTTATTTGCAATACACCTCCCTGAAGAAGTTGTCAAACAAGCAGAGAAGAAGTAATCATGTAAGTGTTTCTTTCAAGTGAAAGAGCAAGGTGTCAATAATATTGTCGAATAATCATTTACTGTATAAAACAGCAAAGATTTAGTATTCAAATTGTAATGTAGTATTGCTCATTATGAAGATAGAAAATTATGAAGCAAAATCCCTAGTTCGACAGGGAGGAGTATCCATTTTTTCTTGGGCGGAAACATATCTCAACCCATATCAAGGGTGCTATCATAATTGTGTTTACTGTGATGGAAAATCGGAACAGTATTATATGCACGAAGATTTTGGAGAACGAGTACGAGTAAAAACGAATGCTCCAGAACTATTGATAAAATTCTTGAAGAAGAATGGTTTTAGTTCGGTCCATAGCAAAAAGCAATTTTCTATCTACGATTTTTTACCATCATTAAAGAAAGATGCAAAATCACACACAAAACCTAAATCAATAATTACTATCGGTGGAGGAGTTTGTGATGTTTATCAGCCGGCTGAAAAAGAAGTAAAAATGACTCGTAAATTACTTGAAATAATTTATGATTACCAATTGCCTCTTTGGATTCTCACAAAAAACAAACTCGTTCTTAGAGATATTGATTTGATAAAAAAGATCAATAAAGAATCGTATGCTTGTGTTAATTTTACTATAACATTGGCAGATGAACGAGCACGCAAAGTATTCGAACCTAGAGCTAGTTCTTCCAAAGAACGATTTGAAGCGATCAAAATTCTCCGAAAAGAAGGCATAAATTCAGGCATCTATTTTTATCCCTGTCTCCCATTTATAGGTGACACAGAAGATAACGTTAGCTCAATTTATCAAAGAGCAAAGGAAGTAAATGCACAATTTGTTAACTGTGCAGGATTAACTTTGAAACCGGGTAGAAGCAAAAACGAATTTATGGATGCTTTACGTGTAAACTATCCGGATATTTACCAAAAATATAAGCAACTTTACGGTAATGACAACAAGTATGGCAATCTTGACTATGACCAATTTAAGAAACTGAATTTAGTTTGGCCTGAAATCAAAGGATACAAATATGGATATGAATTAGGGATTTCCTTCGTTGCCGATAGATATGTACCAGATGGGAGAATAGAAACAAATCTTAAAATTGCTGAGCTTTTATTAAAAATTTCTTATATTAAAAGAAATGTCATTCATGATTCGAAATTTGAGATACAAGATTTTAACAAAGCAGCTCATATAGTAGAAAATTCAACACGAGATTTCGGTTTATTAGTGGATGATGAATTTAGTGAAATCCCTACAAGTAAATTAGTGAAATCAATTATTCAAGAATATGTAGAACAGGGAAAAAGCAGTTATTTACAGAACCTTGAGAAAAAAGCCTATGAACATGTAATGAATAAATATTACAGTTAATTTTTGTAAACTACATTGATATTAGTAGTTTTTTTGTAAAAAGTTTATATATTTTCAAGAGCTTGTTGGAAAAATCCCGACAATATACTAATTATCAATTACTATTATTATACCTTTACAGGAGATAAGAGAAGTGACCAATGAAAATAGTGAATATATTATAGAACAATTTACGATTGAAAAAGAGAATTTCGATGAGCTTGCAAAGCTAATCACTCAAGCTTTCTTAAGTGATGAAACAGCAATTCAAGAAGGAGCATCAGTCGCTTTTTCAGAAGCAACGTTCAACATGATGTACGGGGCCCCGTCTATTGACAAAGATCTATTCATAAAAGCAACTCATAAACCAACAGGGCAAATTGTGGGATTCTTAGGAGGGATACCTCGAAAACTTTCAATTCTAGGTAAAACCTACAAATTTGCTATACCATCTTGGTTAAGTGTCCATTCCCAACACCAAAGGAAAGGATTAGCAAAAGGAATGGGAAAGAAGCTATTTGAAATCGGCAACAAACTAGGTTACGACGGAGGGTTTTCTTTTCATGAACCTCAACAATATGGACTAGATGTTTCCGTTGCTGTTGCCAGAGATTTGAAAATTCCATTCCAAAGAATTATCAAACTAACTCAATTTGTAATCAAATCCTTTAATGTGAATGAAGTTTCCAAAGTAGTAAGATTGCGATGGTATGAAAAATTAGTTTTTAAAATGTTTCAAAAATACAAAAAAATCGATTCGGAACATATAAGAAAATATCAAGAAAAAGATATCCAAGATATGTTTGAAATCATCCAGGAACAAGTGAGTCGCAATGAGATATCCATAGTTCCTGAACTTGATGATTTGAAATGGACACTAAGTAACCCTGGTGTCAATTGTGTTGTTCATGAAGATGATAATGGAAAAGTAAAAGGATTCATGTTAGCTTGGGAGTTTATCCTAGCAGGCATGGGAAATAAATTACCATTCGGGTGGCTTGATATGGTTCATATTCATCGATTGACAACAAAAGAAGCAGGAGATTTAGCAAACTATCTTTGCCAAACTTCTGAAGAACATGGTTGGTATGGTTTACAAACACCATACATTCCATATTTTGATATGAAACCTTTGAAAGCTGCTAAATTCTTTTTCTTCGGCAAGGAAATCAACCTTGATCTTTTCAACATGAATAATGTGCCAATACCTGAGAAAGTAGAAACGGTTTATTTTGATTGGCGATAAAAAAATCAATAATTGCTCGAGAAAGTATTTTTGACACTTTCTCTGCAATTTTTTCTCATTGTAAACGGATTTGCTGTTAATACACCTTATTCATTTGATTGTTGTGCAATAGGTTGAGAAGAGTTGTTAACGACATCAAATTGGCTGTTATGTAGCTCAGCATAGAATCCATCTTTCTCGAGTAATTCTTTATGAGTACCTTGTTCTACAATATCCCCATCATCCATTACGAGAATAAGATCAGCATTTCTAATTGTTGATAAGCGATGAGCGATAACAAAACTTGTTCTATTCTTCATCAAATCGTCCATTGCTCTCTGGATTAGAATTTCAGTTCGAGTATCTACTGAACTAGTTGCTTCATCTAATATTAGAATAGGGGGATCAGCTAATACAGCTCGTGCAATTGTTAGCAGTTGTTTCTGTCCTTGTGAGATGTTTGTCACTTCTTCATTAATTTCCATATCATATCCACCAGGTAGTGCATGTACGAATTTATCAACATGGGCTGCTTTTGCAGCTGCTTTTACTTCTTTATCAGAAGCATTTAGACGTCCATACCGAATATTCTCCAGTATTGTTCCGTTAAACAGCCACGTATCCTGAAGAACCATGCCAAAATTATCACGCAAATCGTAACGTGTTACTTCTCGAATATCAACACCATCTACCAAAATTGCTCCATCACTCACATCATAAAAACGCATAAGGAGTTTAACCATGGTAGTTTTTCCTGCTCCTGTTGGACCAACTAAAGCTATTTTTTGTCCTGGTTTTGCTATAGCAGAAAAATTATGGATAATTGTCTTATCTTTGTGATAACCAAAATTAACCTTTCTAAATTCTACAAGACCAGTAACATTTTCAAATTTGAGAGGATCGGTAGGATCGGCAATTTCTTCAGATTCACCTAGAAATGCAAACACTCTTTCTGAAGCTGCAGCAGTTTGTTGCAGAACATTAGATGCACTAGCAAGCTGCCCAAGAGGTCGAGTGAATGAACGCACATATTGAATGAAAGCTTGAACATCACCTATCGTAATGGCACCTTGGCTAGTTAAATAACCACCAAAGATTGCAACAGCAACGTATCCCAAGTTACCAATAAAAGTCATCATTGGCATCATTAATCCTGAAAAGAATTGGGATTTCCATGCAGATTTGTGTAGAGTATTGTTGTATTTTGTGAATGTTTTGAGGCTCTGTTCTTCACCATTAAATGCTTTCACAATTAAATGTCCACCGAACATCTCTTCTACGTGACTATTCACGTGACCTAAGTATTCCTGTTGTTGATTGAAATGCTTTTGTGATCTTTTTACAATAAAAGCTATCATCAATCCAGATATTGGAATCACTACCATGACGACCAAAGTTAGCTTCCAGCTGATAGTAAACATCATAACAAGTACACCAATAACAGTTACTATAGATGACATTATTTGTGTGATACTTTGGCTCAAGGTTTGGTTGATTGTGTCTACATCATTAGTTAATCGTGAGAGTATTTCACCATGGGTAGTAGTATCATAAAACTTGAGTTTCATTCGATTCATTTTTTCTGAAACATCTTTTCGTAATCGATATGCTATATCTGTTGAAACTTTGGCCATTATCCAACCCTGGATGTAGGACAAAAGTGCTGATGCTCCATATAGTGATAATGTTATCAACATTATTTTACCAATATAATCAAAATCAACTGAACCCGTTCCTCGAATAGAAGCCATCAATCCTTCAAATAGCTCTGTAGTAGCTCTTCCTAGGATTTTGGGACCAACAATATTAGCTGCAGTAGAAGCTATAGCGATCAGAATGGCAATTATTATTATTGTTTTATATCGACCTAAATATCTGATCAGTTGAAGCATGGTTCCTTTGAAGTCTTTTGCTTTTTCACCACCTCGCATCATACCACCCATTGGTCCTCCTCGTCTAGGACCACGTTGGGGTTGCTTTCGAGCACCATTTTGATTGTGATTGTTGCTCATGCAAATTCCTCCAATTCAAGTTGTGAAATAGCAATTTCTTTGTAGATATCACATGTTTCCATCAATTCATCATGAGTGCCTTTATTTACGATTTTACCTTCGTCTATCACTAGAATTTGCTCTGCATTTTTTATAGTTGAAACACGTTGAGTAACCATTAATACTGTGCTATCACCAGTTTTTTCCTTGAGAGCTTTCCGCAAGGCAGCGTCAGTTTTAAAGTCTAGAGCAGAAACGCTATCATCGAAAATATATATTGGTGGTTTCTTAACCAGTGCTCGAGCAATAGAAAGACGTTGTTTTTGTCCACCAGAAACATTCATACCGCCTTGGGCGATTTCACGATCCATTCCTTCAGATTTGTCAAAAACAAACTCAGTAGCTTGTGCAATATCTATTGCAGATCTAAGATCTTCATCGTCTGCATTTTCATTTGCAAAAAGTAAATTACTTCCGATGGTACCTGAAAATAAGGAACTTTTTTGTGGAACATAACCTATCTTATCCCTTAAATCATGCTGGGTTACTTTCCTAATATCTAAACCATCGATCCGTATTGATCCTGTAGTTACGTCATAGAATCTCGGAATTAGATTTATAACTGTTGATTTGCCCGATCCTGTTGCTCCGATTAGAGCAGTAGTTTGACCAGGTTGAGCTGTAAAACTAATGTTCTGTAGCACATGTTTCTTCGCCCCCGGATATTTGAACGAAACATTTCGGAATTCGATTGTTCCTTTGAAAGATTCTGGAAACGTTTTTGGTTCCTCAGGATCTATTATTGAGGGTTCTGTTTGTAATACTTCGTTGATACGCCTTCCGGATACCACTGCTCTGGGCAAAATGATAAACATCATTGTTAACATTAGAAATGCAAATACAATCAACATTGCATATTGCATAAATGCCATCATATCACCAACTTGCATGGTAGCAGCCTCAACTTCATGAGAACCTATCCAAATAATGCTGATCATTAGCCCGTTCATAATTAACATCATGATTGGCATCAAAATAACCATCACTCTGTTGATAAATAGTACAACAGATGTCAAATCTTTATTAGCCGTATCAAATCTCTCTTCTTCATACTTTTCTCTATTGAATGCTCGAATAACCAGCATACCTATTAGATTTTCACGAGCAACTAAATTGATACGATCAGTTAGCGATTGCATTATGTTGAATTTTGGCACAGCAATGAAAAAGACAATCAGTACTAGCAATATCAACACACCCACAGCAACTGCGATAAGCCACCACATTGATGCATTTTTATTTAGTGCGCGAATTATTCCACCTATACCTAAGATAGGTGCATAGAAAACCATTCGAATTATCATAACAGTAACTGATTGAATCTGAGTAACATCATTAGTAGAACGAGTAATTAACGAAGCAGTGGAAAAAGAATCAAATTCTATACTTGAAAAATTTTCAACCGTTTGGAATAAATCACTACGAATATCACGTGCCATTCCTGCTGCTGTTCTAGATGCTAGAAAGCTTACCGAAATTGTACACAACACAGACAGCAAGGTCATTAGCAGCATCAACCCTCCAGCTTTGAGGATATAATTACTCTGTAATTTATCAGTGTCCAGGCCGATTATTTCATATTCTAATCCTACTGCGAGAGCAGCAATTTGATCGAGCATAATCTCTCCCATTGCTTTGAAATTCTGAGTGATAATATTTGAGAGAAACATAAGCTCCTCAAAAGTTAGCATGCTGCTCAAAATATCGAACAAATCTGTTCCAGGAGGAAGAGTTGCTGGATCAATTTCTAGTAATTCCCATATTAAGGTCGCATTTTCTGGATTTGCCATTGCTTGTTCTAGAGTAAAAACAACTACAAAGGGTTCTACGAATATTTGATGAAGCTCATCGTTCTTATCTTGTTTAATATCATTTAAAACATAAATAGATTCATTCTCAAGTATTGGGTAGTCATTAATATAGGAATCATAATCTGTTGAGTTTTCATCTACCAACGTATATTCTGCAAGTACGGTTGTTTGATTATCAGGGTGTGTGAAAATGAAGATTCGATCCAACAACTCACTTTGACGAATTGCTACAGGGACAGCATTTTCAACCCCACCTTGTTGGATACCTGTATCAACTATATCGGATAGATAATCAGGTAATGCTAAGTCAAGGTTTGCTTGTGCAGCTAATAAGCCAATGGAAAAAAGAACCAAAAGCAGATATGGTTTTGTATATTTTAATATTTTAAACATAGTTTTTTACTCCAGATATAAAATAATTATTCTGTTTTATTTTCCTCTTCTTGAAATTTAATATCAAATTTTTTAGCCAAATCTTTGAGAGATTTGAGAGTATTTTCAATTATCGTTTCTGTTTCTGTGGGAGCTTCTTTTGCTAACAGCATAATCATAAGCTGAATACTCCTCATTTTTTCTGTAATAGCGCAAATTCTCTTTTGAAAAATTTCTGATTCCTCTATATTCTCTATTTCACCCACCATTTGAGCAAATGAAAGAAATTGAGCAAAATTCTTCATCATATGCTTTTTCATTTCCTTACGAATCTCTTCGAAGGATTTTCGTCCTCGTTTTGTTATTGAATATACTTTCTGAGCGCGTCCTTTCTCGATTCTTTCCTCAATAGAAACCATTTTTTCGCTTTCCAAAGAGCGTAATGAATTATAAACCGCTGTTTGACTTGGTCTCCATCCATGCTTTTCCTCTATAGACGAAGTCAGCGCATAACCATGCATAGGTCCCTCTAGTACTATTTGCATAAGAATTAGAGAATCGAGTATTTTGGTTGGGGAGAATATAGGAATCATTAGCGATGTGAAATCTGTGTCATATAAAAAAATTGTTATATACTTAATAAATGGTAAGACTTCGCATCATTTTGCTGTTTGAAGGGAGAGAAAAAGGTTAGCATTTATTAGATACTTATTTCCAAACAATTTTATCTGTATACCAATCTTCTAACGCATCTGGAAGATTTCCTTGTAGTGCGGAACGAGTATTATTATGTGTAAAAGAAGAGTAAGATAAGATGGTGTTCTTATCTCATTCTGTCTAAAAAGTATTTATTTGGTTTATAGGTAAGCGGCCATTCGGGTTCATTATCCAATATTTCTTCAATCTGTTCTATGATATCCTTAGATAATGTTACATCAGAAGCTTTAACGTTTTCAATAACATGCTCTGGTTTTGATGCACCAATTATTGCTGCAGAAATTTCAGGACGTCTTAGAATCCAAGCTAAAGCTAGCTGGCTCACTGTAATATCAATTGTTTTTGCTAGCTCGCCAAGTTTTTTGATTTTCAACAGATTTTCATCAGTGAGGTATTTTTTAATTGATTCAGACCTACTTCCTTCTGGAATGCCATCATTGTATTTTCCAGTCAGCAATCCTTGACCCAACGGAGACCAGACTGTAAAGCCCATGGTCTATCTTGGTTAACGCACTCTTAAAGAGTTGGTGTTAACTTTTGACTTTCTGCGAGTCCGCCCAACTCCAGAATGATTCTGGAGGAACTTTCGTTTGACGTTTGGCTGTCTGTCGCTAAAAA
>JAUWKS010000118.1 GCA_030614005.1 Candidatus Heimdallarchaeota archaeon
ATCTAAAATTTCATCTATTGGTTTTGTACCACAGCAATATGCTGACTTTTCCAAGCTCGCAATGTTTATTGCTATCCTTTCTAAAGAAATAACTGATCTTGGTGATTGACCAGTACATATTACTATTTGTGGTTTTTCTTTAATCAAAACACTCTCAATAATCTGTTTAATTTCATTATAGTGTAGAGGAATCTCAATGGCTTTTATTTCGTACCCTTCTATTTTCTTCTTATCGAGAGATTGACAAGCTAACATTGAGGGATTGACCTCTGATCCTCCGAAAGGTTCGAAACCGGTTAGTATTATCTTTTTTTTCAAGTAATATCACTTCTTTAAATTAGAGTAAATTAGAGTTGCTTTTGAAACACATTCTAATCAACAAGATAAAAGTTTTCACGTTTTTCTGTGGTACAGTAAAAAAGACAAAAACATTGCAATCTAAAGATTTTTAAAAAGAATCATCTCAATTTTGACATTCAGAAGGGTTACAGAATGGCAATTAATGAAGTAGAGAATATTAACGGAATTGGACCCAAAGCAGCTAAAACTCTCGTAGATTGTGGTTTCAATACTGTAGAAAAACTAGCAAAAGCCACAGCAGATGAATTATCGCAATTACCTGGTATAGGAAAATCAACTGCTGAAAAAATGATTCTAAATGCAAACGAAGTATTAGCTTCAGCTAAGAAACCCGCTGCTAAAGCACCAGCAAAGAAAGTTGAAGTTAAATCCAAAGTAAAAAAAGTAGATGAAACGAAAATACCTAAACCTCCTACTTTGAAGAAAAAAGTAGAGAAAACATCCGTGCGTCCATCTGTTAAAACACCAGCACCAGCTGCTAAAACTCCAGCAAAGAAGCCAGTTGTTAAAAAACCCGCAGTAAAATCTGAAACAAAGAAACCTGTAACTAAAAAACCTAGAGCAAAACCCAAAGCAACTGTTTCTGTGAAGAAAGGTGTTTCGCCAGCTATTGTAAAAGCTATTGAAAGAGCAAAAGTTATGAGAAAGATAAAAACTAAAACTTCCAAAAAGAAAGCAAAAGTTAAGAAAAAAGTTACTTTATCTAAGACATATGGAATTGTTCATTCCGTACTTCATGATGCTTCAGGTAAATCTACCAATAGATCAGTGATAGTACATCTTCATGAGGTGGAAATGCCTATTAACAGCTATTTGGGAAGAAAGGTTAACATTACTTATCCAAAATCAAATAAACAAGTAATAGGAACAATTTCGCGCATTCATGGTAAGAGTAAATCTAGAAATAAAGCAGTAATTGTACGTTTCCAAAAAGGTGTAAGTTCCCACATTATAACTGCAAGAGCCACCTTAAAATAAATTATCCCAATAATTTTTAAAGGGGTTATCAATAGTGAAACATAATGGTGACTAAACAAGGATATATTAGAATTAGTCAAGGAATTTCAATTGGTGGTGGTATACTCTTTATCATTGGTGGTATCATACTAATTGTAGACTTTTTTATGCCTAGTTATATTCTCCCTAAAGTTGCTATTGGACTAATTATTGGAACACCTTTCTATATTATGCAATTGGACATTTTAATCTTAACAGTTATTAGTATAGTACTTGGAGCATTAGCAATAATTCTTGTGAGTAGAGAAAAGCGTATAATGTTAGGAGGTATACTGGTTATTCTAGTTGGAATTATAGGATTAGGTATTCCAGGCGTAATAATCATTATTGGAGGAAGCATCTATGTTGTTGCTTCAACAAGAAATCGTTGATATTTTCAATTAAATAGAAATCGTTTTCTCCTAAAAATTTAAATATTAGAGCTATTTTCCTCTAACATGGCAAAACGAAATAAATCACTTTCTAATGTAGGTTCCATTCTAGCTATTTTGGGAGGAGCAATTGAAGTTGCAGTAGGAGTTCTAATGCTAATAGGTGAAACCTTAGGTGGTATTGTTGACATTTTCAATACTGCTAACTGGTTGGGTAATCTAGTTGGAGGATTAGGAGCTATAGTTGGTGCTATAATATTAATCGTCATAGGTGTTATTTCCATTCTCTTAGCACTTGGAAGATTCGGATTAGATTGGATAATTTTAGGTATCCTACTAATTGTACTTGGTGTTGTAGGAAGCGGAATTGGAGGATTATTAGTCATTATAGGCGGAATACTATTCCTAATTGCTGGATTATAAAAAGAGTTTACACCTCTTCTTTTTTTCTAATTCTTTTCATTTTACAATAGTTTTTATATATTGATTCTTCTTTTTAACTGAAGAAGATGCTAGAGAAAAATGCACAGAATCCTGCAATGCATATTGGAAAAGAACATTCAACTCAGGAAGATATTTATTTGCCTGTTAAAGTATTGAGCAAACATATCAGTGTTTTTGGTCAGAGTGGTTCAGGAAAAACTGTTGCTTGTAAAATCCTTATTGAAGAGGCTGTAAGGAACAATATCCCAGCAATTATCATTGATCCTCAAGGGGATATCAGTAGTCTTGTTATTATAGAAGATTATGATAAACTGAAACCTTATGGTATCTCTAAAGAGTTTTATGAACAATACAAAGATAAGGTTGAAGTTGTAGTTTTCACTCCAGCATCAGAGAAAGGGATACCTCTTTCTATAAATCCACTAATTATGCCTCCTCAAGAGTTGGACAGAGAAGAAAAGATTCTTGCTGTCGATGGAATTGCAACAACCATTGCCAATGTTTTAGGTTATAAACTGAATTCTGAAAAAGGAGGAGCAATTAAGGCTTATTTAGTGTCACTTTTTGAACAGTGTTTGATCAAAGATATTCTGATTGCAGATTTTGAGATGCTGATAGATTTAATAAAAACAGAAGTTGCTTACTTACCAGAAAATATTCGAACACTGCTTTCACAAAAAGAAAAAGCTTCTTTAATCAAGAGAATAAAATCTATTAATGTAGGAGCACCTTCATTAGTATTTAATTTAGGACCGAAACTCTCGATTCAGACTCTAATTAAACCAACCGACCCTAACAAAGTTAGAATTTCTATTATTTATCTAAATACTTTAACGAATTTAAGGTTAAAAGAAATTTATATTACAACTTTAGCTCAAAGCCTCTATACATACATAAGATCCAATCCTTCACCAGACCCTCAACTGATTTTTTATATAGATGAATTAGCAGGACCACCACAACTTATACCACCTCATCCAAAAAATCCTGTAACAAAACAATGGTTGCAGCTTCTATTCAAACAGGGACGTAAATTTGGTTTATCAATGCTTGTTGCAACGCAAAATATCAGCGACGTAGATTACAAAGCTTTTGGACAAGTGAGTACCTTCTTCTTTGGTCGTTTTGTTACTCCTCAAGATATCAAAATTGTTGACAAGATGCTGCAATCTCAACCAGAAGCACGGTTCATTGTAGACCAGTTACAACAATTCAAAAGTGGTGAATTTTATGTTCTTTCACCTGATATCTTCCCAGAACCAGTCCACATAAAAACTCGCAGACTCTATTCAGTCCATAAAACTCTCTCAGACGAAGATGTCGCTAAAATGTATGATTTTCCGCCAGCAACATTATGTAAGCAAATTGGAACTTATGATCACTCTATCGATTCTATGGATTTAGAGGATATCTCAAAGGAACTTAGTTTGGATGATTTAGAAAAGGAATTATCTTCAATAAGAAAGTTTTCTAGCAAAACAAGTCTATTAGATAAGCAGGCAGGGATAGATAAGACTGAAACTTCAGATTCAGAATCAGAAACTCAACCCGAAGGACTAGAAGCCTTACCTACAGAAACAAAAGATGATTTCCGTGAAGTCATTGAGAAAGAACCAGAAGTGGAAATAATTGATTTTTCTAAAATAATAAAAACAATGAAAGATCAGTATCTGAAATACGAACCAGTAGAATTTAAGGAACTATTAGAAAAATTCTTTGGAAATAAAAAATTAAGTTATCTGGGGACTAAAAATCTAGAATTAGCTTATATACCCTTCTTGTATTTGGATTTCAGAATTAAAGCACATCGAAGAATTCAAGTAAATTATGCAAATGCTGATCGTTGGGGAGAAGTAACTCTTAATTTACCAATCAAACGAATATTCCCATTACTAGATAAAATTGAATTAGGGGGAGATGAAAAAATCTGGGGGCAGAAATCAATACCAATTCAAGCTGAGGAGGTCTTCGATGAGCTAATTTCGGTTCTTCCTATGAAAAACCTTGGTAGTTTATATGGTGCTAAATCTTCAAATATCAGAAAGCTAGAAATTCAAAGAACTCCTGAAACAATATTAGAATCCTTCCACGATGTGTTACTTGTTGATGAGACCTTCTATGGTCAAGCATGGAAGAAATCTATTGAGGAAGGATTAATGAAAATCGAGAAGGAGCATAAAGCTGAAATTGATCACTGGTCAGACGAACTACAAAATGAAAGAAAAGAGATTTTCAAAGCAATTGATAGTAAGCGAAAAGGAGTGAAAAAATTCAAAGCTCAAATTGAAGAAGCAAAGGGAATTTATGTTGCACTGAAACCTTTGATGACAGATAAATACAAATTTAAGAGCAACAGAGATGTTGGGGATTACAATAAAGCTTTAGAAACAATAAAGTTTGGTCCTGAAGTAATTAAGAACCATATAAAGGAAATTGAA
>JAUWKS010000012.1 GCA_030614005.1 Candidatus Heimdallarchaeota archaeon
ATTCTTTCAATTCATCAAAATTGGTTATTTTTAGATCAGGAACTTCTAATCCTTCGAGTTGATTGTATGCTTCCCATCTATCAATAAGCACTGAAAACATCCCTGCTTTATTTGCCCCTTCAACATCTGCGTATGGATTATCTCCTACAAAAATGGTTCTTTGTGCCGTTGTCTTGATCTTAGCCAATGATTCCTCAAAGATTTTAATATCTGGTTTTGTGTGCGGATATTGGTCGCACGGGGCAATTACAAACTCAAAATGATTTTCTATTTTGGCTTTTTTCAATCGGTTCATAATTACTTCATTATCGCCGTTCGATACGATAGCCATTTTTATTCCTTTTTCGGTCAGGAAATCCATTAGCGTTAACATATCCGGATATGGTTTAGACCTTTCTGTGAATTCGGTGACCATTATTTGATACATCTTGTATGCTTCTTCATAGGTTATTTCTTTTCCAAATTCCTTTAAAGCGATTACTAGTGATTTTGAATAAGTATCTCTATCTACACAGAACCCTGCATTTTCCATTAATCTTGTTTGTTCTTCAAAGTATATTTTATCCCATGCTTTGTGTACTTGATCGGCTAAGGCTCCATCTATTCCTACTTTCTCCATTATTTTTAGTGTTACAAGTTCATGTAATCCATCGTTATTGAAAATGGTTCTATCTGCATCAAATAATACCGCGTCGAACATGAAAGTCTATCCTTTGATTTATTGATTGTCTTTCTTTCAAGAAGACTGTCTTTATATTTTTTCTATTATGTTTGAAAAGAACCCGTCGAATAATTGAAAGGCAAGTTATGCTTATTCTTTTAGTATAGAGTATTTGTAGGATTGATATACTATGACCTGGGGTCCAACTCATGTTGCATTAGAAGCTTTTCTCGTTTGGGTCGGTATGGGAAAAAAGAATCGCGAAATTTTCAGTGTAAAAAAAGGGTTATTTGCTCTTTTATCACTCTTTGCTCTTTTCCCAGATCTTGATACTTTCATTTATATCCATAGAACATACTTTCATTCAATCGTTTGGCCTTTGTTTCTAATTCTAGGTGTAATCATCTGGCTTATTGTTGCAAAATACATTCAGAAGAAAGCTTTGGGGAAAAGAGCTGATTTACTTGCTAGAAGTCTTATTATTATTGGTGCATTCATTCTCTTGCACAATATTCTAGATTTAACAACTGGACCTGTTCTTTTATTCTATCCTTTTGATAATCGTTTGTACAATCTTAATGCCTATATGATTTGGGACTTAGATTTTCCTTTGCTTTTCAAAGGATTCAAGTTTGAGTGGACTAGCATTTCTTTGGAGGAAGGGATAAACACTTATTTCTTGAATCTCTCACCTGAAGAAAGAATTCAATATTTTGGAGCGGAATTCATCCTTCTTTACATTACTGATTTTCCTTTGCATGCCCTCATTTTCGTTGCTTGGTTCATTTTCTTTCCAGTGATGGGAATTATTGATTGGACTAAAAAATATCAAAAACCACAGAAACTCTATGCAAGCATTAAGAGATTTAAAAATCCATTAATAGCATTTGGGTTAATATTGCTGTCCTTTGGTATTATTCTTGGTCCTGCCCTACATCTCGAGCGAGTTGAAGGTAGGGAATACTCTACTACTCTCTTTTTCTCAGAAGAACAAACAAATTTTAGTGTAGTACAAAGTTTTGAGTTAGATGGAAGAGACTCTTTGAATCTTACTGGTAAGTTTACTGGTAATAACTCCTACTGTACAATTGGAGGAGCTATCGCTACCAGCGAACAATTTTCTGCTTTATCCAGCGATTTAGATGATATTTTTGATCAATATAACAATGAATCACTTTCGCTATCGTATGGTTGGTTAATCACGAATTATCGAACGACGGTCAATCATTTTTTAGCTACTTCGCTTGAACATTACACCATTGCTGCTAATAGCACTCAAGAAATTTCTCACAATTTATCTCAACAAGCTACTCTCTATTCGGTTTTCATTCTTGTAGATTGGAATAGCTCTATTGATTTTCAAGTACAAACTCAAATGAAATCAACTTTGTCAATAAAAAGAATTACTGAATTCTATACAGGTATTTCATTTGCCACTGTTGGTTTAATTCTAACAATCATTCCCATAGTCTTAACGTTTACCACCAGACAAAAAGCGGATAGTGAGGCAATTTTAGATGAAAATGTTGGTGATGAATCCGGTTTACATTTAAAAAGTAAATCAGACAATTTTTAAAAGTTAAATAGTACTGTAAAAAAAAGATAGGTATAAATTTCCTAGAGATATTGGGATATTGTGTGATTAATTATGAAGATGAAAAAATTTTTTTTTGTGATGCTTACCTTAGTAATGCTTTCTTCAATGTTATTTGATATAGGTAACATTTACGGCGTAAGTGATGAGCAAGATACTGAAGATGATCTTACAATAGATTTAGCCAATGCTGGTGGAGACACTATAGATTGGACAATGGAAGAAATTATGAGTGATACAATGAAGACTTTTTCTGATTTTGCTGGAAAAGTTGTTTTAATTGATTTCTTTGCAATGTGGTGTGGTCCATGTAAAACTGCTATGCCTTATCTTAGAAATATAAACGATCATTTCTCATCTGAGAGTGATTTTGTTATGATGAGTATGGATGTTGATACAACCGAACAAGAATCAGCAATCGAAACTTTTGCTGGTACATACGATATGAACTGGTTTATTTTTAGAGATACTTTAGGAGTGAATGATTATTATGGAGTATCAGCTATTCCAACTTTGATGATTATTAATCAATATCAATATGTTTACTATATTGAGGAAGGCTTTGGTGGAGAAGAGTTGCTAAAAGGAATTATTCAAGAACTCTTAGATATGAATGATCAAGTAGCTCCTTCTACCAATAATTTTGAGTCTAATGTTGATCCAATATCTATTCTGGATAATACATTCACAGCAACTGTCGATGTTATAGAGGATGCTATTCGGTATGCTAATTTCAGCTTAACAATAGGTGATTTTACCGAATCACAAGTATTCTGGGTTCCAGATTCAGGAGAGTTACCGTGTACTTTTGTTCTTGATCCAATTGTTATTTGGGACGAAACACAAGAGGGTACAACTACAATTACAGTTGACTTACTTGTTACTGACTTCACTGGAAAACAAACAACAGATACACTTTCTATTGCTATTTCCAATATAGCAGATACATCCGCGCCTGTTGTAATTGTAGATTCGATCGAAGAAACTGATGGAACCTATGGACAAACATTCGAAATTACAGCTACTATTACCGATGATACAATGGTTCTTGGCGCTACTTTGGAAATTTGGACTCACGGTAAATTCAACACTAGTCAAGAAATGATCAGAGATGGAGATGTTTTTTCAGCTAAGTTCTATAGTTTTAAAGTAGCTACAGGAGAGGAAATTGTTTTCAAAATAATCACTAATGATGTATCAGGTAAAAATACTACACATATAGTGGACTACACAGTTTCACTTGGAGCAAGTATTTCTCTACCCGTAATTATCACAATGTTTGTTCTTGGAGGACTTATATTACTACCCCTTCAAAGAATAGCTAAGAAAAAATAGAGAAAGCATATGAGTTATGTCCTTTATATTTGGACATTAACTTATTCTTTTTCTCAGAATCCTTGCTAAAATTTAAGAGCTAAATGAAGCTATCAAAGGTGTTACAAATGAGCGAAGAAAACACAACCACGTCAAGAAATCGAAACTGGTTAAAAATTACTGGAATAACACTTGCAATAGTAGTAGTCCTTGGTGGGCTTGGGTACGGAGGATTCTATTTCATTACGCACAGTGGCAATTTAGAAACTGCACCAGATTTCTCAGTAACGACCCTTGCGGGAGCGAATTTTACTTTAACAGATTATAGAGGTAAGGTTGTTCTCTTGGATTTTATGAGCGTAACTTGTGTTCCCTGTAAACAACTTATGCCTGAATTAGTATCTATTTCCGATGAATTTAATGATAGTTTAGTAATATTATCAATAGATGTTGATCCAACAGATACAGAAGCTCAACTGCTTGAATTCAAAAATGATTACAATGCCACCTGGAGTTTTGCCTTAGATACAGATGGTCTTTTCGAAAAGTTTTCTGTATTGGATATCCCAAAAACAATAATTATTGATGCTAATGGATATATTACACTTGCTGAAACAGGTTTTACTGCCGGTAGTGGTTTAACTGAAAAAATCGAAGAGACATTAGCAGGCACTGCAGAACCAATCATTTCTGGGATTGAATTTTCTATGTTAACTGCGGTTTTTGCAGGAGTATTATCATTCTTCTCTCCTTGTGCATTTCCATTATTACCGGGTTATATGGCTTATAATTTAGACTTGTTAATGAGAGACGAACAACGTGAGAAAGAAGATAACAAAGAAAAGAAGAGCAAAGAAGAAAAGAAATCTGCTCTCAAAAAGCGATTCTGGAAATCATTTATTTGGGGTTCAGCTGCTGCTTTTGGTATTGTTCTTTTCTATATGATAATTGGTATTATTGTTGCTTCTGTTAGTGAAGGCATAGGTGAAGGGTTAGATCGTCTTGCAAATGCTGCTGAATACATTTCTCTTTCAATAGGAATAATACTTATTATTTTAGGTATTATTTCTCTAACACCGCTGTCACTTGATATGAGTAAAGCAATTACTGCCATTAACAACCTTGCAACTCGAAGAAAGAGAAGGAGGGAAGCAGAGAAACTTGAAGAACAAAATAATGGCATTGAAGGAGAAGAAAATGTAGTAACAGATAATTACCAGGATAAAGTAGCTTCTGAATCTCCTGAAATAATTCAATTATTCTTATATGGGGTTACCTATGCACTTGCATCAATTGGCTGCAATCTACCAATTTTACTTGCTATGTCATTCAGTGCAATTGAATCCGGTGCTTTTGCTAAAGCAATACTAATCTTTGCGATTTATTCCTTAGCAATGGGATTACCAATGATAATTATTACTGTACTAGTTGGACTTTCAAAAGAAACATTGATTAATAAATTACAAGCTTCGACAAAGTTTGTAAAAATATTAAGTGGAGCTCTCCTTATTCTTGCAGGTGGATTCCTCATAGGATATTTCTTCTGGAATCACTTCCGTATAAGTTAGATATAGCACAAATAAACTAAGTAAATGAGGTAAAAACAAATGAAAAAATATCAACATACAAAATGGATAGCAATTTTGGCAATTACTATCATTGCAGCATTATTCCTTACCAGTTCGTCATTAAAGGTTACTTCTGCAGAGATAGCTGTAGAATCAGTATCCCATAGTCCAACTGAAATCTCAAAAGATACCGAGGTAACTGTTGAAATTACATTTAATGATGATGCAAATGTTTCTGGAATACAAATACAATATTGTGCTTTGGTGCCTGATTTCGTTTGCCATTTCCCAAAAATTGCTATGACTTCAGAAACTGTGAATGTTTGGAATGGTACTTTTACAGTGGTTGAAGAAACAGGTTTGATAGGCTACGAATTGTTCATTTCTTTAACAAATGGCAGCACTCTAGTTGCACCTGATTCAATTGATTATCTTGGATATAATAATATCTTTGAACCCAGTGCAGATATCTTCTATTTCTCGATAAATATGACAGAAGACACTCCTACTAACTCAGCACCACTATCATTTGGTCTTGGAGAAATAACAATCACTTTTTCAGTGATAATTTTTGCTAGATCCTTGATAACTAAAAGAAGAAAGAATGTTTAGATTGCACATCTTAACATTCCAGATTTTTCTATTTTTTGATTTAAACTACTGATATATCAAATGTAAGTGTGGTTTCTGATTTTATTGAATTGGTGATAAGACAGTATTTTTTGGTTAAATCTACACACTTCTCTGCTGATTTTCTATTTTCTTCGTCATCAATGGTTATTATTAAATGAGTGTCAATTTTAGTAAAAGCCATTCCTCTTGTTTCCGCTTGTCCAAGATATCCCGTTGCATCTACTTTTAGTGATTGTAAACCGATATCCAATTTTTCAGCCATCGCGCAAAAGGTGGTCATTTTACAAGCAGCTACTGCACCAACAAAGAGATCTTCCGGGGAGTGTTTCCCTGGTTTTCCTCCTTTAAATTCTGGCGGGGTAACTACTCGTATAACTGGTTTGTCCTTATCATCTAGGATAAAATTGGCTTCTCTATCAGCAATCATATCCATTATTACATGGTATTTGTGTTCTGGTTCACTCACATTTTTCACCTTGGATTTTATTCTATTTTAAATAAAATAATCAAATAAATTAAAAAGTGTCTTATTAGTATCTAAGAAATAAGTAAGGAAAAACCTAACTTTAAGGATGTTGTTGAAATGACTGCTGCTAAAGCATTAATTACTTTATTACCCAGTGAATCTAAAAAATTGATTGCTGTTGGAATAACAAGCAATGATTATATCAAAGAGAAAATGAAAAAAGGGAGAATCTTTGTTGCAAGGGGAACAACAAACGCTTATGTTTTACAAGAAATGTTAGCCATCTCTGCATTTGATAAAAAATGCTATGTTGCAGGGCAAATTCTTCCTGAAGGCGAACGGCTTACTGCTTGTCCAAGTGAAAAACGTTTACCAGAAATTCTTTTTGTTAACGGCAAATCAAAAGAGATGCCTGTGGACAAAGCACTAGAAGAAATGACCAAAGGAGATATTATCATTAAAGGAGCGAATGCTCTAGATCCAGATGGTGTTGCTGGAGTAATTATTGCTCACCCTCAAGGAGGCACTGTTGGTGCGTTCTGGGGTTCTTTGAAAGCTAAAGGCTTCGAGCTTTTAATACCAATAGGTTTAGAGAAACTAGTTACTCACTCTGTTCTCTATACGTCCCAAGATATGGGTATTGAGGAAATTGATTTTGTGGATGGATATAAATCTGGTCTCTTCCCAATATTTGGTGAAACGTTCACAGAAATTGAAGCTTTAGAAACTCTCTTTGAATTAGATGAGGTTCTTCATATTGCAAGTGGTGGAGTTGGTGGTGCAGAAGGAGCAGTTACTTTACTTCTCATCGGTGAAAAAGAAGTTGTGAAGAAAGCATTTGATTTCTGTCAAAAATTAAAGACTGTAGAAGCCTTTAAACCAATGATAAAATAGGAGCTATTAGTTCCTTGGAGAGATTTCTCTCCTTTTTCTTTCGGTATCTTTTTAGTTCAAGTTTGGGAATTTTTTATTAACAAGTGAATTGTTTATAATAAAATAAAATTTATTCGAGGATTTTTGATGTCAGGTAGGAGACGCGCAGTAGCACTAAAAATGAAAATTAAAGATATCGTTGAAGGCGAATTTACTACAGAACAAGATGGTTCCAAAGCTTTACACGTTAAAACTGATGATATTGTTCGAAGAGCAAGAATCATGGGTAAAATCACCTCTAAAGTTGATATTGAAAGTGATGAAAGTATATTGATTGATGTTGCAGATGAAACTGGAACTGTGAAAGTTAAAGGCGGAGGAACTGAATGGGCAGGACAAGTATATCTAGATATGAAAGGATTAGTAGAAGGTTCTACGGTAGATGTCGTTGGATTGGTCCGTGAATCATCTGATGGTAAAGCCTACATAAGTTGTGAGCTCTGTGTCCTTGTTCAAGATGAAGCTTTGAAGGTTCTAAGAGATCTTGAAATTTCTAAATACTACCGCAAAAAAGGTATGACAGCTGAAGCTACAGAAAGTATCGAAACAGCAATGAAAAAGCAAGTAAAACTCTCTGAGAGCGATGAGATCAAAGATCACATTCTTGCCTTGTTGAAGAAAAAAGAGAATCTTGAAGATGGCTGTACCTTTGATAACATTAAAAGTGAATTAGGCTTATCAACAAAAGAACTTGAACCTGAATTGCGTTCCCTACAAAGTGAAGGAGATATTTTCGAACCTCTTCCCGGCACGTTCAAATATGTTTAACCTAGTTAAAAAAAAGTCCCATTTTGAAGTTATTTTACAATAACTTCTACCTTATTGGCCAATCCTCTTCCAAGTGCAAGTTTTGATCCTTTTACTCGTATCATTACTGGTCCACTTGAAATTTTGTTTACTAATTTAACCTCTGTTCCAGGAACAAATCCCAACTCATTAAGGCGTTTACAAGCACCTTGTCCACCCAATATTCTTACAACAATACCTTTCTCTCCAACTTTCAAAGTTAGTAATGTTTTCTTTTGACCCTTAATATTAGAATCAGCTGGATAGTGCTTCCCTTTGGGTTCAGAATTGTTCAAATTTTATACTCCTGTTAAGAATGTATATTCACTAATACATTTTGAGTTAGGATTACCAAACTAAATAAACATTGCTATTGCATTAAAATGGTAGGAAAGGTCAAACTAGATTACTTTTTATCTTTGAGCATAAGGAGGGTTCTTGTTGAAAGGTCACTGATTATTTCATTATAGTTAGCAAAAGCTTCTATTGGATGCTCATAATGCGAAAAATAGGAATGTACCTCTCCTGGACCGGCGTCTGCTTGAGAAATGTAATATAAATGATCTGAAGTTGTCAACATTCGCCATAATCTTAGTAACGTTTTGTCATTGAGTTTTTTAATTGGTTTTTCTAAAAATCGTTGGCCATCGAAAGAGATGTGTTGTAAAGGATTTCGTAACCAGGCTCCAACATCACGATCATCTGCCCAGCTTATTGTTCCAAAATCACCAATATCAATTGGGTGAACTGCAGTGTAACGGTCAAACACTTCGCTCGGAGAATTAAATTCTAGATGGTCATATTTGAATAATTCTCCTGGCAGATGTTCCAAAAATTCGAATATTCCCGTTTCCGCCCACAAGTGCTCTCCTAATGATTCATAATCCATGAAAATATTTATGCTATCACCTTTGTTTGTTGCAAGCCACGAGGCATATTTATCTGCATACAATGGATATTCTTCCCATCGTCCTGAACTAAATCTAAATGCAATATCATCACTTAATTTGTAATTACGTAAAAGCACTTTCAATTTCGGAGATGTTTTGCTATTAAAAACGAAATTTGATGTCTTTCCTTTTGGCAATACGTGTTCAATTCCCTCGCCCATAATCCCTTTAAAGCCCATTTCTGAAACTGTGTCCATTATAGAATTATTGAGAATTAGTTCTGTATTTCTAAAGATTGTTGGTTTTACACCCAGGAGATCTTTCATTGCTTGAGTGTGCATTTTCACTTGTTCTTTGAACTCAGACCTATCTACGCCATAAATCGAAGTTAATGAATGGTAAAACGTTTCTCCGAGAAATTCTACACAACCTGTTTCTGCAAGCTGTTTGAAACTATCGATTACATCAGCTTGGTATCTTTCTGCTTGCTCTAAAACTGTTCCAGTAACACTAAAAGCTATCTTTACTTTTTTCTTCTCTTTCTTATGTTCATCAATTGCTTTCAACCATGTTTTATTTGCTGGTAGGTAGCATTTTTTTGCCACTCTTTGTATTATATCTTTATTTAAGCCTTCAGCAAAATAGAGGTTCTCGAGATTAGCGGTTGAATTATCATGCGTAAATCTATCCTTTCGGAAATTTTCATTTAATCGAAATGGTTGATGTACTTGAAAATAGAATACAATTGAAGTCATCTTTTTTCACCCGATAGTATTACTGAAATTGTTTGTTAATTTCTTCTGAAGATAGTTTTATGTTATGTTTTTTATTAATTTATCTAGTAACTGTTCACTAGGAAAGGTTTTTTTAGTCTCTATTATCTATTGAATCAAAAGTTTTAAACAATAGTAGGATAATAAATACACAGAAGTAATTTAATAGCTTCTTCGTTTCAGGAGAAAAATAATAATGGTAAATAATGAACCCTTTAGTGTTGAACTCTCACCTTATTTTAAGGAAAGAATATTAAGCTCTATTAGAGCTATAATTGGTTGCATTATTGGTATCATTGTTATTGCTGGTGCGTTAATTCTTTTAGATGGTAGCACTATGGCTCAATTTGTGATAATTTTCTCTGGCGGAGTTACTATTTTCATTACTCTTTGGAGAATTCTCCGTATTGCTACAGTAAAACTTTATGTCAACACAGAAGAAATTCGCTATCGAGATCGTTTCTTGTGGGAACGCATTAGTTGGTCAGAAATTATTTCGGTTGGTAGAGCAAACGACATTCAAACGAAAGATCATGACTCTGTTCTTAAGAGAATTAAATCGATGATATTCCTAACTGATAGTGGCGTAAAGCATTTTGATATGTCATCGTATTCACTTACTCATGGCCTTGAGATTGTTAGCAAAGTTATTGATTCCCGTCCAAAAACAGACGAAGAAGAAGATGATGAAGAACAACTGGAATTAGTCGAATAAATTCTATTGTGTTTTAATTTTTAGTTGCTCAGTTTATTTTGAGAAAAGGAAGAAAAAAGATTCAAGTTCGATTGAATTGTCACTCAATCTACAATAAAACTTAAATCGATTTTGCCTGCTTGATATATCTTTCCTGTTCTAACATCATTTAATATAACTTCAGATGGTGCTAAGAGATTTAGATCCATTTTTGAAAAATCGCCACCGGCTTCATTGAAAAGCTCCAAGAACTTTCTACCAAAAGTAGGTGATGATGCAGAGGGTATTTGCTTTACTAATTCATCTAGATCATCTTCAACATCTGATTTGATTATTAGGTATAATCGGGTACCATAGATTAGTCCATTATTTACTCTATCATTAGAAAGATTATCATCAATTGACAAAGGGGGTACAATCCCTGTGCCTATTGCATGGAGAATTCGCTCATGAGGATAACCTAATTGTTCCACTAATTTGAATACACCCAACTCAATTGCCCGTGCAGCCATTTGTAAATATTCAATTAGGCAGCTTGTTTTTATCATCAACAAAGTTAGATTTTTCTTTTCTACCTTGCACTTATCTGCAAGATATTCTATTACTTCATTAGTAGGTAATTTGTCAGATTCAATACAAAGAATCGCTTGTGTAGCCTCATCCTTGTAATTGATCAATTTGTAACTTTTTGATGGCTTTTGTGCAACTGCACGTCCGGGACCACAAGCCATGCCAAAGAAATCACCTTTGTTAATGTTCCAGCTTGCTGCTTGGCACCCTATGGTTGCCAATACGGGATGTGAAGTCTCTACACGCATAGCTATCATTGGGATACTTTTCTCTGCGGGAAAATCAATGTTTACTTTTGCTATGCCACCCAAACTTATTTTTGTAAAGAGCAATCCTGCAGAAATACTTCCTTCAACGTTTATTCCACAATCAATTATAGTTGCATCATTTATTGTTGAAATTATTACTTGATATTTTTCGGCATTTTCTTTCAAATCCTTCAGATATTTCAAGGATTCTTTTGTTAATGAAATGTTTTGACTCAATTTTATCACCTTGTTTTTATGGTTAATTTATTTTTTCTCCTAAACCTATGCCAGTATAGATGATGCCTTCTTTTCTGAAGGTCTCATAATCATAAATCCTTCGCCCATCTATCACAACAGGTTTTTTCATTTTTTTGAAATCTTTTGGTTCTAATTTCTTAAATTGATTCCACTCTGTTACAATGAGGCATGCATCAGTATTATCAAAAATTTCTTCGAGAGAATTTGCATAAGTTATCTTGTCTCCCAGCTCACTTTCTTTTTTGGCTTCTTCGATTGCTTGAGGATCCCAAGCTATTACATTAGCTCCCTTTGACAATAGTTCATTAATAATAGTTATTGACGGAGCATTTCTCATATCATCTGTTTCAGGTTTAAACGACAAACCCAAAATTGCTATTTGTTTTTCTTTTAGATTGCCAATCTTTTCTTCTGTTAGTTGGACCATTCGTTTTGCTTGTTGAGCATTAACAACCATTACACTTTCCAATAGTTTCGGAGTATGATTATGATCTTTCGCAAAAGTAATCATTGCATTTACATCTTTTTGAAAACATGAACCGCCAAAACCAGCACCTGCTTGTAAAAATTTGGGGTTTATTCTAAAGTCTAAACCAATTGCTTCTGCAACATGTTTAATATCTACTCCGGGAACTCGTTCGCAAATATTCGCAAATTCATTAATGAAAGATATTTTTGTTGCAAGAAATGAATTATTAGCATACTTGATGCATTCTGCAGTTTCAATTGAGTGTCGTAAAATTTGTGGACAAGTAACTTTTTTACCAAAAATTGTTTCCCAAATTTTAGAAAATTCATCATCTTCAACTCTATAGAGATGTTGGAAAATTGCTTCCAACTTTTTACCCGACTTTTCATCAAATTGTCCAATAACAATTTTATCCGGAAAAATAGTATCATGAACACTTTGTCCTTCTCTTAGAAATTCTGGACTCATGCATAAACCAAAATCAATGCCTGCTTTTTTGTTTGATTCCTTTTCAATTATTGTTTTAATTATCGTTCTCGTTGTCTCAGGAACAATGGTTGATTTTGCAACAACAAGATGATACCCATCCTTTTGTGCTAGTGCTTTTCCAATATCTTTTGCTGCGCTTTCAATAAACTTTAGATCACAACTTCCGTCACTTTTAGATGGTGTACCTACACATATGAGTGTAACATCGCTTTCTTGTATTGATTTTATTCTTTCTGTACTCGCTGTTAAGGTTTTTTTCTCCAAAACTACTCGTTTGATTAATTCTGGGAGGTGTGGTTCAAAGAAGAACGTTTCTCCTTTATTTACTGCAGCAACTTTTTTCTCATCGAGATCTAATGCTGTTGTTGAAAACCCTCTATCAGCAAATACTCCCGCAGTAATTAGTCCAACATAACCTGTGCCACTTACGGTTAGTTTGATTTCTTTATGCATAATAATACTCTCTTGAATTTCTCTCGATAATAATTTTTTTATCTTTATCTATTTAAGCGCTCTTATGATTTTTAATTTATAGCTTTTAAAAGGAAAATTCAGTATATATTATTAGAGAACAAGTTGGAACTATGACCAATGACAGTTAAAACTGATAATCTTAAACTTGATTTTACCATTATTAGAAATCAAAAAATAATCGAATTAGAACAAAATCTCATTTTAGATGATACTAATTCAGATCTACTTTTGCAACTAGCACAGGAACACTTTGATATAGGCAATTATTTACGTGCCCTGAACTGCTTTTTCAAAGCGTTATCTTTTGAGCCGGAAAATGGAAGGATATGGAATAAGCTTGCTGTTGTTTTCATTAAACTAGGTAATTTTAGTGCTGCAATGAATTTATCGCGTATTGCTTACCGGTTGATAACCCAAGAACAAAATGCAGTTAGTAGTTGAACTCTTTAACATTTTACTAACACATTTTTTACTAAAAATTATATTTTCATTGATTTGTAAAGATAAATAAAAGCGATATCAAATATTAATTTATACAATTTGGTGGTCGTATATGTCAGAGAATAATGAAGAAGATATTTTCGAAGATGTTGAAGAGGGAAAAATTGATGAGTTGCAACTTGAATTACATAAAGAAGAAAAAGAAACAAAGCCTCCAATTCCTCTTAACAAATTATTATTGATCTTCCTTGCAGTCCTTCTAGGTTCTTCGGGAATCGCTGTTGCTTTAGGTGCAATATCAAATGCTATAGCTACAGAAAGTATGAATAGTTTTGCGGAGTGGGTTATCATCTATCTAATGTTGTTCGGAGGAATTGCAATTATAGGTGGTGGAGTAAGTGGTTTTTGGGGCGGTCAAAGAAAAATCCCTATTCGCTTAGTAAGCCCAAGTGATGCTTCTGTTATTGGCATTGGCCTGCTTGTATGTGGTTATGTGATAGAGGACTGTATTGACAATGAAATTGAATTTACTATTTATGATTTGAAGAAAAACATTCTCTACGAAGAAATTTTACACATCCAAGAAAATGGGCTCTTTTACACTGAGATAATGGATGAATTCGCTCCAAAAAAGAAAACGACAACAATTATTGTTGAAGCTTGGGTAGTTTCTGCAAAAACTAAAGAAAGAAAATTTGTTGTTAGAGCTACTAAACTTGAGGATATGAATACTAATTCAGAAGGAATTAAAATTGGCAATCTTCACTTCTTCCCTCTAGTACACAAAGATTTTGCTGATAAAGCCAAAGCTATCTTTGACCCCCGCAGAAAAGAGAAAGGAGTAATTGAAAACGTTCCTATAAGCGGTGGTGGATCGACTAATATCTTCCATCCTAGTAAAGATGTTTCTGAAGATAAATTCGTTCCTTTCTCCTTTGAGCGAGTAGCAAAAATGCGCTTAAACGCTCTTTATTTTGACATTAAACGTTCCCGTCGAATAATTATTTCGCTATTCTTTTTCCTAGTGGGTGCTGGATTCTTTATTTATCCAATAATCGCTATTTTCACTTGAATAAAATAAAGGAATACCTCGAAAGTTTTATCTTTCGATTATTTTTTTTAATAGTTAGAGGACAGTATAATGAAGTATAATTTGCAGTTTAGTTTAAAATTACGAGGGAAATTTCCTGTTGAAGCTCAGGAGAAGATGAAAGGGTGGTTTGCTGAACTTGAGCAATTATTAGAAAAAGGCATTCAAGAGAAAGATTTGAAGAATATTTCTAAAGTTAAGAAATGGGCTATAAAATCAGTGAATGAGAAAGAAGATGAATTGCTTTTAACTGTAGTTAGTGGAGAGTCGATGCCTGCTCATCACGCTTTACTAAGAATGAGAAAATTCTTCAGTGGCAAATTTGGTAAAGAATTTCGATTAGGAATTAGTGGCATTGATATTAAATCATATAAAATCGACATCGACATTCCAAATAAACCAGCAAAGGAGTTTACATTGCCTTTCGTTTCTTCCATTAAATTTACAGATGATACTGCAAAAATAATCCTTGAAAAAAACATTCCAATTGATTTTATTGAAAAAGGAACCATTGATAGAATTGTTAAATTAGTTAGAAATAAAATTGAGGAACAAATCATTCGAGGAAAAGATGAACACCATATGGTAGTTTGGTCTAGCGAGCAGAAAAATCCTACTACTACTGAAAATCCTACTGATATAATGATTAAAGAGGGTTGGATACAAAGAACTAGTTATCGTAATCAATGGATTTTTGCACCAGCTATTAGCGCTTTGACTGAAACACTGAAGGAAATTATGGTTGAGCATCTTTACAAACCTCTAGGATTTAAAAATATGATTTTTCCCAAAGTCGTTCCTTGGGAAGTTTGGAAAAGAAGTGGTCATTTATCAGGTATTTATCAAGGTGGGTTTGAACCGTATTTTGTGTGTACACCAAAAACTGCTGATCCTGAATATTGGGAAGAAATTGCGGATTACTTTAGGATTACCCTTGAAATTGAACCTGAAAAAATTATGGAAAAACTTAGACCACCTATTGGCGGATTGAGTTTTGCTCAATGTCCACCATTTTGGTCCTTTTTACAAGGTAAAACTATTTCTGATGATAGTTTTCCATTATTTTATTACGATTGGTCAGGACCCACTTTTCGATATGAAAGCGGCGCTGCACATGGTTTTGAACGTGTAGATGAACTTCATCGTATTGAAACTTTGTATATTGGTTTTCCAGAACAGATAAAAAAAGTTGCCCAAGATCTTCGAGTTAATTTTAGAAAGATTATTGGTGATATTCTTGATCTTGAATTTAGAGAAGCATGGGTAACTCCTTGGTGGGCTTCACAAGAAGGGAAAGGTGATGATGAAGAGGAAGGAACCGTTGAATTGAAAAATTTTGATCAAATTGGCACTATTGATATGGAAATTTACTTGCCTTATCGAGGAAAGCGCGATCAAAGTAATTGGTTGGAAACACAAAATGTTTCAATTTTAGGCAATAAATATACTAAGAGTTTCACTGTAAAATCACAATCAGGGAAAGAACTTTGGTCTGGTTGTGGTGGTGGAAGTTTTGAAAGGTATATCTCTGCTTTCGTTGCTCAGAAGGGAACCAATCCAGATAAATGGCCTGAGAAATTATTGAAATATATTGATGAACTTCCTTCAGGTCCTACTTTTCTGTAGGATTTCATTTTCTTATAAAATATAGGTGCATTATAATGAGTCATAAAATCAAAAAAGAAAAGTTGCTTAAAGTTATTTCAATGAATAAAAAAATCTGTTTAATGGGTATAGGCAATTTTGATAGAGCGGATGACTATTCTGGGATAGCAATTATAGAAAACCTTGAACGAAAAAAATTTACTGAAAACATCAAAATCATTAATGCAGGACCTGTTCCTGAAGCTTTTACTGGAGTGATTAAAGATTTCAAACCGGATATTCTTGTGATAGTTGATGCTGCTAAGATGGACGAGAAACCCGGTACAATCAGAGTTTTTACTGAGAAAGACATTGATGATGCTTATATGGTTACTCCCCACCAAGTCTCAATGACTATGTATATGAAGTATCTCAAGCATTACTTGAAAGATCTTTCTGGAATATTTATTGGTATCGAACCCCTATCTCTTGAATATATGGAAGAAATGTCTGCTGAAGTAAAGGGTAGCGTAGAATATGTTTCAGAATACTTGATTGATCTATTACAAAAACATGGATAAAAGGCTGATTTCGTTGATTCGTGGTCGGGATAGTAAAAGAGCTAAAATACACAAATTGCTTGAAGATCATATCCCTTCAAATCTTTCCTCTTATATTCCGCACGGTTGGTGGTATATTGGAGACGTTCTTATTATTTCAATTCCTAAACAACTCCTTGATTTTAAGCACATTATTGGTGAAGTGTTTCTGCATGTAGAGCAAGGAAAAGCTCGTTCGGTATTTGGCAAAGTTGGTCCAACAAAAGATATCATTCGAACACCAGAATTTACCTATCTTGCAGGAGATACTAATTCTGAAACTCTTCACAAAGAATTAGGGTGTCAGTTTAAAATTGATGCTGCTAAGCTTACCTTTTCCCCGGGTAATCATGGAGAAAGAAAAAGATTAATCGATATTGTACAAAAAAATGAGTTCATTATTGATATGTTTAGCTGCGTTGGAAACCTTTCATTACCTCTTGCTGTTAATAATGAACCCAAGAAGATTATTGCTACAGAAATAAATCCGTTAGCGTATAGATACCTTGAAGAAAATATTAAACTGAATAAAGTTGAGGATAGAATATTTGCTATATTTGGCGATAATCGAACAGTTCTATCGGAGTATCAAGGTCAAGCAGATAGAGTACTCTTTGGTTATTTTAATGGAGATGACCAACAGAAAAGATTAGCTATAAGATTATGTAAGAAGGGAGGAATAGTTCATTTCCATGAAATAGTTCCTGCAAAAGAGGAAGAAACGGATAAATTGATTAAAAAATTAGTAGTTATTATTGAACAAGAAACTAAATCTGATATGGATATTGCCTTTAAACGAGTGAAAAAATTTTCACCCGGTATGGATCATATAGTATTTGATGTGAAAATTAATTAGAATGGGAAATGGAATAGTAAGTAACGTGGTGTAAAAATTGGCTCCTAAGACTAAAGGTACAAAACCAGATAAATGGACAAAAAGACAATTACGTACGATAGCTCAATATCAATTTGGTCCTGAATTTGCAGATATATTAGCACCGGAAGGCATCTTTGTAACCTTTTCTAAAAGAACTAAAAAAGTTAGGGAAATTATCTACAACGACCAAAGATTGGCAACTTTAAGACCAACAGATGGAGCTTATTCTCTTGGCATAGCAGGAGCAGAAAGAATAGTTCAAGAAACCAAAAGTCCTAAGAGAAGAGTTGTTGTGCTTACTGATATTGCAGAATTTATTGCTGATGGACGAAATGTTTTTGCTAAACACGTTGTAAGTGTTGATCCTACAATACAACCTGAAGATGAAGTGATTATCGTATCAGAAGAGGACAAACTCTTAGCTGTTGGTCGAGCAAAACTTTCTGCAGAATATATGCTTGCATTTCAAAGTGGAACAGCTGTTAAAGTTCGTTATGGTATAAAGAAACTACAGAAAAAATAATTTAATAAGGATTATTTTTCACCGAAGTAATCTGTGATAGATTTTTGTTTTGAATCTCGCTTTTCAAAATTAGATACTCTTACAGCAACTTTTCTTATAGTTTCATCTTTGTGTGTATTTCTGAATTCTTCCAGGAACTCAAAAACAGTAGAAGCTATTCTCTCTTTATCATCATTAGCAGCTAAGAAAGACCTGCTTTTATTTATGTTTTTGAAATTGCTTTGTAATTTTATCTCGAGAGTTACTGTTTTGAATCTGAAAAATCTTTTAGTTAAACGTTGATGAACTTGATCTATGAGTTTTGGTAATAATTTCTCTGCAGTAATCGGTTCTCCATCTTCAACATATCCATAGAATGTTCTGCCTTTACTAATTGATTTTGCACCATAATAGTCATTTGGTTTTAGCGTTGTTCTTCCTTCACCTGAAATAACACGATAGAAAAATTTCCCTAAACTCCCATATTTTCTAATCATTTCGTATTCCGTTTCCAATTTCATAATTTGACCAATCGTTTCAACACCATGCTTTTCCTTTAAGCGTTCTGCGGATTTAGGACCAATGCCACTTATTCTCCTAACAGGTAAAGATTTTAGAAATTCTTTGATGTTCTCTTTTGGAATGTATGTTATTCCATTTGGCTTATTTTGAGAAGTAGCCATTTTAGCAATTGTTGTATTGGACCCAATTCCTATAGAACAAGTTATACCCTCTGTTTCAAAAATTTCTTTTTTTATTTCCACTGCTAATGGAAGAGGATTTCCGTTAAAGTTTTCATTGATTATTTTTGTTAGATTCAAATAAGCTTCATCTATGGATGCACAACGAAATTCATCTGTAAATGATGATAATATAGTCATTACACTATCTGACACTTCTCGGTATAAACTATAATGTCCTCTTTTAATACAGATAGATTCAGGGCACAAATTCAATGCTTCGACGATAGACATCCCTGAATGTATACCAAATTTTCTTGCTTCGTAAGTACATGTCGTTACAACTCCCCTCTTTGATTCTTTATCGCCTCCAACGATAACAGGTAACCCTTTCAGGGATGGTTGTTCTCTCACTTCTACAGCAGCAAAAAAGCAATCTAAATCTACATGAAAAAGAAAATTCCTTTCTTTATTTGGAATCATTGCTTGATTTTGTGTTTTCTGTAATACTACCATGATTGCTACCACTAAAAGTTAGATAGGAGTTAAGCTATTAATCCCAAATAAAAATATTAACGGTTATCTTGGGAGATAAACGAAACTATTCTATCCTCTTATGAGATAAACGACCATAATACATCTCTGTTCTATAATCAAATTTCACTTTTCCATTTTCTTCATATTTTTTAAAAAGTCCTTCTAGACCTTTCACTAGATGTTGATATTCTTCATGATCTTCTTTTGGAGAATAAGAGGAGGACAATACTCTTCCTTTCAAACCATTAAAATCAAAAAATTGGTAATTTTCACATGAAAAATATTCTATTGTTGATCCAAAAAATTCTTTGATGTTTTCTTCTGAAATCCTACGATGATCTGCAGAAACATAATCAGGACAATGGAGTAATAATAATTCATTATATTCTTTTTGAAAATCGATCTTTATTAATCGAACATTCCAAACCAATACAACGTATTCCTTCTCTTTTAAAATTCTTTGAAATTCAATCCTAGTTTTTTCTAAATCAAACCAATGAAATGCTTGTGCTACAGTAATCAAATCAATGCTATTATTGGTTAATTTTGTATTTTCAGCCGTTCCAGATACACTTGTAAAATTAGATTTTTTTTTGAAGTCTTTTTTCAGCTGCAACTCTCATTTCACAATTAGGTTCTATTGCATATACTTGACATCCTGTCTTTAGTAATAATTCAGTAAAAATCCCTGTTCCTGAACCAATATCTGCAATTACAGAACTTGAAGAAATAACTCCTTTTATTTGTAATTCATCAACTAGTTTAGAAGGATAACTAGGACGATATTTTACATAATTTACTATTCTATCTGAGAAGCGTTTTGTTGGGTCTTTTCTAATCAACTATTTCCTTCGCTATTACCGTTATTAAATAAATGAACTTCTATGAAATAACTGTTTATATCTGACTAAAAATCGTTTGTTTTTTTTGTAAAAGTATCATTCCATTCGAAGAAAAATCGGTGTTTATATGATGTATTTCGAATATTATTTTAGAGGTACAATTATGAGCATAATTGTTGATGAAGCAAATCATATCCAAGTGAAAAAGGATATCTGTATCCATATGTCCGATGGGATTCAGAAACTCATCCTTCCTGAACATGTTCAAAAAATTCTTGATTTAGTGGTTAAGAATTTTAATTCAAATTACAAGGCGATTTTCATCACAACAAATGTCCAAGGTATACATGAAAAAGATAACATATTATTTTTACCTGTTTCAGTTATTGACAAATTGTTTTTCCATAATATTATTGCAACAAAAGTCGAAATGCAAAAGCACTCCAAAAAAATTATTCATGTAAGGTTGGCTATTGAAAAATAGCAAGTAATGTCAAAAAAAAGAAGTTTACCTCTAAACTAATAAGATAAACAAATGCCAAATATAACAGTCTGAATTATTAGAACGATTACTAAAATTAGTCTCAACCAATAACTATTGTTAACATAATTTTTATTCAGATTTTGTAATCTTTTTTCAAACATCCAAATTAAATTAGGAATATCTTTTTCTGTTAATTTATTTGGATCATCAACATAATCATCTTCATTAAAAAGTGAATTTTCCTCTACCAATATGCTCTCACCAAATATCTATTTTTCACCTATAATTATGAACTTAGCTAAATTAAATAATAAAAAGGTTGAAAGAGTTTTTAAGTGAAGAAATAAGCAACTTGTATGCTTATTAAAAAATCGAAAGAGATGAATGATTAATGATTGACTCAAATATTATCCTTTACATTGTTTACCTGGTTTTAATTCTCGGCGGTTTCTTAGCCTTGGGTTATCATCTTGTCAGCGGTGAAGAAGAGGAGTAGTTTACTTCTCCCATTTTTTGTTGTTATACTGACATTCTCTACCAATTTTCCTTAAATTAACTGAGAGTAGATTTACAACTACTAACAATTTCTCGAAGTTATCTTTTATTTTAAAAGAAGATGCAAAGCGTAAGAAATCAAGGGTATTTTTATGCTCGATTTCAGTAATTTTAGTCCGGCCTTACGAGAAGTAATTACTTCTCTTGGTTTTGAAGAATTCACTCCTATTCAGGAATTAGCCTTTCCGGTACTTCAAGAAAATAGAAATGCACTTATCATTAGTGCCACAGGTTCTGGAAAAACTGAAGCAGCTGTTTTCCCTGTTTTCGATCAACTTATTCGGGATCGCGAAGCAAACGGTCTTAGACCTGGTATTAATATTTTGTATATCACCCCTCTCCGTGCCCTTAATCGAGATATTTTCAAACGAGTTATTGAAATTGGAGATCAACTGGGTATTAAAACAAGCATCCGTCATTCCGATACTACTCAACACCAACGCAGACAGCAAACTTTGAACCCGCCTCACCTTTTAGTGACTACTCCTGAAACGCTGGGTATTATTCTAACTGCTAAACGCCTTGGTCAGCATCTTCGTAATGTCTCATGGGTAATAGTTGATGAGATTCATGAGCTTGTTGATTCGAAGAGAGGCACACAGTTATTCCTTTCTTTGGAGCGCCTTGAACAATTTTGTAAGAACAGTTTCCAGAGAATTGGTCTTTCTGCAACGATTGGTGATGCTCAGTTAGTTGCTAATCTGTTAGCAGGAGTAGGCAGAAATTGTGTTATCCTTGAAGAACCAACAATTAAATCAATTAACCTTTCAATTGTTTACCCTCAAACCACTAAGGAAGATGAAGAACTTTCTGAAAAGATTTTTTCGAGTCCTGAAGCCTCAGCTCGAGCTCGAAAGGTAATTGATATTATTCAGGAGAATGCTCATACCCTTGTTTTTACTAATACTCGTCAATTTACTGAAATTCTTGGCAATAGAATGCGTTTAATTGGCACCGATTTTCCCTTTGGAGTGCATCATGGTTCTCTTTCCAAAGATATTCGAAAAGAAGCTGAAGACCGTTTTAAAAGTGGTAATTTGAAAGCAATAATTTGTACTTCTAGTCTCGAGTTAGGCATTGATATTGGTTCAGTAGATACTGTTATCCAGATGATGTCAAGCCGAGAAATTGCTCCTCTCCTCCAACGTATAGGCAGAAGTGGCCATAAAATTAACCAAACTAGCAAAGGAATACTCATTACAATTGATGCAGAAGATATTCTAGAAGCAGCAGTAATAGGTCGAAAAGCACTTATAAAAGAACTTGAACCACCAAAACCACACTTCTCACCTTGGGAAGTATTAGCACACCAAATAACTGGTATTTTAATGGAAAATGCTCCTCGAACAGTTGATGAATTATTTGCCATTATTAGTCGTGCTTATCCTTTCAAAGACATTACCAAAGAAAAATTGTGGGAACTTCTACGGTTAATGAAGGAGTTAGGCACCCTCTGGGTTGAGGACGATGGTACAGTTACTCGAAGAAAGTATACCTTACATTATTACTTTGGCAATCTTAGTCCTATTAGAGATGTAAAACGATATCAAATCTATGATGTTGCTACGAACAGCATCGTTGGCTCTCTTGATGAGGAATTTGTTCAGATTTCGGGTGCAGTTGGAACTGTTTTTATCGTTAAAGGTGTTCCCTGGAAAATCCTTGCAATTCAAGATGAAAGAGTTGAAGTTGCTCCAGTCCATAATCCTATAGGCGCTATTCCTGCATGGGATGGTGAACTAATTCCTGTTCCATTTTCAGTGGCTCAAGAAGTAGGTGAAATACGTGGCAAGGTTTGGGAGATATTCAATACATCTGACGATTTGAATGATGCTAAAGAAGCACTGACGGATTATCCTATTGATGAAGATTCCAAAGATGAAGTTATTAAATATCTATTTGATCATTATTCGAAAGATAATCCAATGCCTACCAACAAGAGAATTGTTATTGAGACATGTGGTAATTTTGGCATTATTCATACTGATTTTGGCACTAATGTGAATCAAACGCTAGGACAACTTGTTGGTTCTTTGTTGATGGCTAGGTTTGCTTGTGCAATTAATATTCGAGCTGATTCCTATAGGATTATTCTTAGTTTTCCATATTATCTTAAACCACAACATATAGAAGGGGCTTTCCGTGAATTACGAGGTAATTTCGTTGAAGAGCTTCTTCGAAGAACTATACCACAAACATCTATGTATGATTGGCGGTTTATCCATATTGCCAAACGTTTCGGTGCAATTAGAGGTCATTGGGAAGGTAGAAAAATATCTCCTAAACGAATTGCTCGAGCCTATGAGGGTTCACTTATTGCCGATTCTACTTTTAAAGAGCTTCTCCATGATAAACTAGACGTTGAACAAACCAAGATAGTTCTTGAAAAAATAAACAGCCGCGAAATTGAATTTGCTTTTAGTGAGAAGAAATCTTTAGAAGCTATCTCCCCTCTTGCTCGTTCTGCTCTGAATCAATTGAGATTTACAGGATTTATTATTCCTTCAAAACCAGATCGTCAACTTGCCAAGAAAGTACAGGAAAGACTTGACAAGAAAGAGGTACGATTAATTTGTATGTGGTGCGGTAAGTATAATGTCATTTCCACTGTAGGAAATCTTGATGATAAACCTGAATGTCCAAAGTGCGGTGCGCGCTATCTTGCTGCAGTGTCAGTATATAATGAAGATCTTCATTCAATAGTTAAAAAACACCTTCGAAGGGAAAAACTCACACCAGATGAAGAAAAAATCCTCAAAAAAGGTTTCAAAAGTGCTGATTTAGTTATTGCTTCAGGAAAGAAAGCAATTATTGCGCTCTCTGCTCGAGGCATTGGTCCTAGAAGCGCAAGTAAAGTTCTTCTGAAGAGTTACTCTAAGGATGATTACGAGTTCTATTCCGAAATAATTGATGCAGAAAAAGAATATTCACGT
The DNA here is from genome assembly GCA_030614005.1 of Candidatus Heimdallarchaeota archaeon. Taxonomy (GTDB): domain Archaea; phylum Asgardarchaeota; class Heimdallarchaeia; order JABLTI01; family JABLTI01; genus JABLTI01. Next base: position 23,945 of record JAUWKS010000012.1, read on the forward strand.
ACACGCCCGTTCTGGGGTGATTAACACTCGAGAGAAAAGAATTATTTATCGTAGTATCTTTGTTAAGACATGGAAGCTTTTGCTTGGTTACTTATTTTCGTTGGAAGACCAAATGCTGGTAAGAGTTCGCTAATTGGAAAATTAACTGCGGTTAATCCTATTGTTGGAAAGAAACCAGGTTCTACCCGACGTATAAAAGAATATAATCTCTCTAAAAAATTCAAAGTTGTTGATGTTCCAGGGTGGGGTAAAGTTCATAGCAGAACTAAGGACTATGAAGAACGAGTGAAACAAGATATTGTTGATTATTTTGAAGAAAATAGTTTTCGAATACCTGCCTGTGTTCTTGTAATTGATGCTAAAAGCTTAATTGATGTTTCTAAGCGCCTTGCAAAAAAGAAAATCATTCCTATTGATCAAGAATTATATCAATTCATAATTTCAAACAAAATTAAGCCTATTGTTGTTCTAAATAAAATTGACAAAATCTACAAGCACGAGGCAGACCAAGCAATGGATTATTTTAAAGAAATGGTTGGTTTTAATCGATTATCCGAGCAACTTCAAGAATCATTTATTTTTGTTAGTGCTAAACGAGGAACCAATTTAGATTCTTTGAGAGATTTAATTCGTCAACGGTTACGTGATAACGGAGTAGAAGAATTTGAGCGATATGTTAAACTTTCAAAATAGGGAAATTTATATGGAAAATTTGAGTTTTTCCGAAACAATTTTTAAGGTATAGAAGAAAAACCGAAAGTATAAATCATTTAGTATCGAATATTTGATACTTCAAACTTTGAACGCACTTACGAAAGGTCTGTAGAATGTCAAATCTTAATATTCAATGGAAACTTGGAAAACCCTTAGGTGTCTTAGCTATTCTTGCTGGGTTCGCTTTATTAACACAATTACCGATTATTTATCACGCTCGAGAGATTCTCAAAGTAATTAGTAGCCAATATCTTGCTGCCTATATCACTATCACTATTGCAGCAGTATTCATTATTGCTAACGCAGAAATAATTTTGTATGAAGCTCTTCTTGTGCGATTAAGAACCTATGATATCAAAGATTATAGAGCGCCTTTCATATCCGCAACAGCAATTACTGTTGTATATTATCTATGTTATTACATTACGTTTGCTATTCTAAACGGTGTTGATCTCTTTACTATTCTAAATCCAGTAGAGCAATATGCACTTTGTCAAATAGTGGGATTAGTACTAATAATGCTCATTTCCTTCTGGTATAATACAAGACAATCAAGAGTATATGGTACAGCCGCCAGCAGAAAGTAATTCTGCTTGCCCTTTTTATCTTTTTTATTTGCAAAGCAAGCGATTATGAAACTGGTTTCCAAAGTAGACCCAGCGCATCTGCTTTTTCAGTTGCTTTTTGCCATTCTGTAGGGGTAATTCTTTGGTTGATGGAACTGTATGTCTTTGGTTCTCTTCTGACAAGATATTCGGGACGATATTGGTCCATTAGATTAATCAATGCTTTTGGTACTTCCTTTGCGCACCAGTCTAAAATCGGAAAGGTATCTTGGTCTACTCTTCCAGGCATAATTAAATGCCGAATAAGAATTTCTCCGGAACCCTCATCATAAGCTAATTTGATATTTCGAGTGATAATTTCTTGATAATTGTTTATACCAGACATTTTCTTGGCAAAATCATTTTCCCAGAATTTAAAATCAGGCAACCAAAAATCCATTAACTCGAGTAGTAATTTCGTCGCTTCTAAGGATTGATACATATTAGAATTCCAAAGAATAGTAATACTTTTTTCAAAATGTTTCAGAGCAGAAATAATAGTATGCAAATTTGGTGTAGGATCTCCTCCAACGAAGTTGATATTTCTTACTCCATCTTTCCATAATTTTTCAGCCATTAAAGCAACTTGCTTAGAGGTTACTTTTACACCTTCTGTGACTTTGTTTTCAACAGCATCGCCCCATTCTTGTGAGATATCAGAATTTTGACAAAATACGCAAGTGAAAGTGCAGCCAGTAAAAAAAATCGTTCCACTTGGAACTAACACTGATTCTTCACCTGTGTGAGCAAAAGCAGAAGAAATATAGCTATCCATCCCCAATCGACAGAAACCGACTTTTCCTTGGGCTCTATTTGTTCCGCAGCGCCGTTCACAAAAATGACAATTTTCTAATATTTTGTATGTTATTTTTTCTTTCAAATCAAGAAATGATTTTTCCGGAGAAGGTAGTTCATTTAACAGTATTTTTTCAGAATCGACTTTCATAAGGAGCTCTTTGAATTCTATTGCAGCTTGTTCATGTGCATTCCACAATTTTTCCAATGGCTCTTCGAATGAAATATCGACTGCTAATTTCTTTGTGATAAGATAACGGGGTATTTTATTGCCATCTAGTATGCCTTTGTATCTTAAGTAACGATTACATACCGCTTCGTTTTTCCAAACATTTGCTGCATCAGGTCGATGTAGAAACCACATAGGAAACTCCACAATAATTTAGTATTGAAGTAATATTATTTTTTCGACAAAACAAAGATTCTTAAATCTAAATCTAGTAGACAATATAGTTCTATAATTAGAGTTATTTTGGTGAAAAAATTGAAAAAAATGTTTAAAATCGGTTTACCATTATTAACTATTATTTTGGTTTTAAGCACAACAATGGTTAGAGCTGAATATAACGTAAGTGTTGGTCAAGCTAATGGTTATGTAGTGAGTACATCAAATTGGACAATAGCTATTGGTGACAATTCCGGCGGCGGCACAGGTTTCAATTTAGATGGCAATAATTATACAGAAGGATCAAGCCTTAATATTGAAGTGACGAGTGCTTCCACAACTACAGTTGGTTATAATCTAACTGTTGATGGAGATGAATAGAAATTTACTTCAAGTGGTTTGGGAAATACCTTTTTCATACTTGGAACTTTATTCTTACCAATGATGCTGCCAGCAACGATAGGTAGTACTTGGGATCAAGCAGAAATGGATATGGGTCCAATTCTCTGGGGTGATTTCTTCATGGATACCTCATTTGCAAATCTATTTTATAAATATGCAAATAATCAAACGTACCTAGACGAAGTATTCGAACGCGAAGATTATACTGATGGAATTACTTTCAATAAACTCGCTGCTTCTTTTGAAAATGATACTGACATTGCTATTTTTGACTATGCTTTAGATATGGACTGGATTAATTCGACAACCGATATTGATTTCGGTGGTAAATTCAGCTGGAAATTAGCTTTTGATCAAACCACTGGTTGGGTCAAAGGTTGGAGAATATTCATGGATTACGGTGGAACTGTCGATGGTACTTTAATCGATATTCTATGGAATCAGCTTGTTCAGCAATCTGGTTATACCTTAGGTGATTTCGCAATAGGTACTGGTTTATTCCCAGGATTTGAATGGTTCTTAATTCTCCCAGCACTAGGCTTATTAGCTATACCAGTGATAATTAAGAAGCGAAAATAAGTAATTATGTGTAGAATTTTCTACACTATCCTTTTATTTTTTAGTTTTCAGTAGTTTTTTATTTAGTAAATACATTTGAGAACTGATTTCAAATTAATCTTTAAATGAGGAAGTTATTTTGTACAAAGAAATAGAGAGAAAAGCATTGAAATATTTTAAAGGAGATTATAATTGTTCTCAATCTGTTCTGAGAACCGTCTTGGAAGAAAAAGGAGTCTTTTTCGATCAAGCACTTTTTGTTACAGCAGCTTTTGGTGGCGGGATAATCGGAAGGGGAGAAATATGTGGTGCGGTATCGGGGGCAATCATGTCACTTGGGGTTCTAAATGGTCAACTCTATGATAATATTACTGAGGTAAAAGATGCAACAAGAGAAGATACAATTAATTTTTACAAACGATTCCAAGAGATATTCAGGCACAATACTTGTTTCGGGTTAATAGGAATAGATCCAAATGACCCTGATGCAAAACAAAAGGCCTCTGATGCAGGAATCTATTCAGAAAATTGTCCTAAATTTGTTGTTGAAGCAGTAAAAATTGTTTTAGAAATGCATAAGGAAAAATAAGGTAAGAAAAAATACCGAATTGGGAATAAGTACCGATTCGGTTAATTCAAACTTAAAAAACCAATTCTGATAGTTCTTCTAAAGTACAATCTAACAAAAATGGATTGAAATTGTTCCCTAGTACTTTCGTCAATTCTGCAAGTCTTTTGTGTTTTACTGTTGTTTTTGAGAATGGCCATTTATGTTCTGGTTTTGGTGTTATGCCCAGTTTTTCACAAGTTTCCACTAAATCTACAATACCATTGAAAACTAAGTCTCGAGTAAGGTTTATTGGACGAATTTCACGAGAATGCATAATAATACCTTTTATTTTGTCATTCCCTACATGCCATAAAGATGGTGCATGACCATATTTAATAAAAGGTAGGAAACTATTTTTTCCTGATGTTTCATTAATTTCTTTAATTATTTCCTCATATCTTAGAAGATTTTCACCATAAATTCCAAATCCCTCGAAAAGAGCGATTTGATATCCTTCCGGTGGATTTCTTTTTGCCAGGTTTATTCTTATATCCTTCTTCTTCTCAAATTCTTCCAAATCTACTTCTGAAAAAGTGGTAAAGGGGATATTTTTGATGATCTCAACCATTTTATCGTTGTAGTCTCTAGGATATTCAAAGATAAACATTGGTGGGTTTGTTTTATCAGCGATGTCAGGGTGTTCTGCTTGTACGATACTTTCACCATATGTTAACGGAATATTGTTTTCAATTAAATCATAGATCACTTTTCCAAAAGCATTTAGATTGTCACAATGCACAAAAGCATAACTTAGCTCTCCAGTATCTGGTAACTCCTTAATTACCACTTTGATTTTAGAAATAAAACCAAGTACCCCATGAGACCCTGCAATATCCATCAATGAAAAATTTGCTTCTTGTAATTTCTTTTCTAATTCTTTATTCTCAGAAGTTATTTTCACTTTGAGCTTGTCGTTTTCGCCCTCAAGCTGTTCTACAATAATCTTGTTGTTATTATAATCGATTAATTCAACGGCAAGAACATTATCAATCATTGTTCCTGCTAACCAAGCATCATTTCCCCCACCATCTGTGCTTAGAATTCCTCCTAAAGTAGCGATATCTCTACTTGATGGAGCAATGAAAAATTTCCAATTTGCTTTTTGTTGTTGAATTATCTCATTTAATTCATCTGGTGTGATTCCAGGTTCAACAACTGCATATCCGTCTTTAAAATTCAGCTCAAGTACTTTCTTCAATCTCATAGTACTAATAATAACTTTCTTTCTTGAAGCACCTGTGCAAGCACCACTTAGACCTGAACCGCCACCTTTAGTTGTAATAGGTAAATTGTTCTCTCGAGCAAAAGTGATTGCTTCGTTTATTTCAGGTTCATTTGTTGGTGCAAAGACTTTAATGTTTGAATCCGGGTCAATCTTCTGAAAAATAGAAGCATTTGAGCCAATAACTATTCGTCGTAATTTTTCCATTTTAATTCTCCTCCTCAGTTGAAATCGCTTGAGCAAGATGTTCTACAATGTCCCAAGTAGTTATACCACTTTGTTCAAATTGCTCAAGGCATGAAGGACAACAAGTCACTACACAAGTATCTTCCTCTTTGAGTTTCTCTTTTACTATTCTTTGATTGATAATATCTTGTGCTATTTCATTATTTGTAACTCGTAACATTCCTCCACCCCCACAACAAGATGGTTCCATTTCAATTACATCAATGCCCATCTTTTTCATTAGATTTCTAGGTGCATGAATTACTTCATTATTTCTAAACAATTCGCAAGGATCATGATATTTGAGTTTGATATTTAATTTCCTAGGAACTGTTTTAATTTTTTCATCAAAGTATTCCGTTAAATGTAAAATTCTTACTGAAGGGTCTATCTTATGATGATCTCTTAAAGCTTCTAAACAACCAGGACAATCAGTAATAATCGTTTTTGCTTTTGTATTAGTGAAGACCTCTGTATTGTGTGCTCTCAGCACATCTGCTTCCTCTACTTTTCCTATAAGATCAAGAGGATGCCCACAACAGAATTCTTCTCCTCCGAGAACAAGATAATCTTCATCAATATACTCCATTACTTTGAAAATGGATTTCAGTACGTTTGAATGTCTACTTCTAAAGGACATTAAACAACCTACGAAAAATACTGTATCGGATGTTTTACCTTCACTATAGATTTTGTCCTCGATATCAGGGAAATCGTCTTCAAGTTCCATAGTCCAAGATTCTGCCCTCATTTCATTGTCTAAACCATAAACATTCATTTCATCACTGATATTTTCTTCAATTTGAATTACTTTAGGGAAGAGCTTAACAGTATCTTTTCTATGTTCTCTAAAGATATCTATTAAGTCTACTTCAGAAGAACAGACTTCAACACAGCGCCCACAAAATGCACAAGTAAAGATAGTTGAAGCGTAGTCCTTGGCTAACTCTTCATCATCGAATTTCTCTGGCAAAGCATCTTTTAGTTTTAAATAGTAAAGCTTCCCTCGAGGGGAAAAAACCTCTTGGCCAGTAGCTCTGTAAATTGGGCATATTAATACGCACGAACCACATTGTACACACTTTTTCAGTAACTCATCGATGTCAGTTTTACTGGTCATTTTAAAAATAGTCCTTTATATCTTTCATAATCATTGAGTTTGATTTTAATTAATAAATATGGTGAAGCTTTTTCTTTTTGATTGTGCCTCTATACAAAATTATGTTAGAGATTACATTTATTTTTTGCCTCAAAAGTGGAGTTTTTAATCTTGGTTACTGAAGGTGTTGTGTAAAGAATATTTTATACCGCTCATATAACTACAAATTATTTGGTGGCAGAAGTTATCTTGGCCTCTAACGAAATAGACGAAAAACAATTGGCAGAAGAATTTTATAATTCTATGAGAGGTTTTGTTGTTATTGAAGAATCAGGACTACCAAAATATGTCGAATTTTTAACTGAAGAGAAAATAGATATTATTCTACTCGCTGGTCTTCTCTCAAGCTTACAAGCACTTTCAGAAGTTATTAGTTCTGAGAATATTAAAACAATTGTTACTTCAAATTCTAGTTTTGTTTTTGAATTACGTGAAAAATTCTTTTTTGTTATATGGATTGAAAAAACAATTAATGCGATAGAAAACTATGATCCTTTTATTATGAAAATTATCTCCCGTTTTGAGGGAGCTAGTAGTTCAGATATCGATAGTTCATTACTAATTTCAAATCTTACTGAAACTCCCGAATATGAAAAATTAGGTCGCAGATTGGTAAAAATCCGTACCAAAGAAGCACGGTATATTGATGCTCATAAGAAACTTGAATCCGATTTTAAAAAGAGTAGGGATATCAAATATATTGTCAATAAGCTTGCCGGAATAGATGGTTTGTTTGTCATCAATAAATATAATGACCAAATGCTTCATTCTGAATTTTATCGAGGAGAATCTATTTTCAATATCCAAATACTTTCTAATTTTATTATTGGTATTCGAAAATCGATGAAAAATCTTGATCCTGGCACTCTCGAAGAAGTCAGTACTCAAAATTATCGTTTTATTATCCGTGAAAGTGCTGACTATTTCTGTGTTTTTGAAGTAATTAAAGGGTTAGCAAATGAGGATAAGCTAGACAAAACTATTACTAAATTAATGAATAGATATGAAGGTTTACGACGAAAAACTTCTGATATAAAGATTCTTCAAAATTGGGACACCACCTCTGAGCAGGAGATTCTTGGTCAGTTTTCAATGGAAATGAGGGAATTCAAAGGAGATAATGGTACTAATAGTAAATCGTTAGACCGTCAAGCTTCTAAGATATCATTTGGAGATGACAGCTATAAATGGAGAAAAGAAGAAGATCAACTCTATACTACGATGGATATTTACAAAGAGATTTTCTTAGCAGGAATAATTTGTTCCAGTAGTAAATTCTTTGTTAGTAGAAGAACTTCAGATATCAACGATTGGATGCAATCGGTTAAGGAACTTCAATTAAATAAACTACTGAACCTTCTTGCAGCAAAAAAACCAAATGAATTTGTGAAACTAGTAATGGGTGAAAAAGAAGTTCGTTTATTGAAGATTAAAGAGCAGTCAGTTCTCTTTGTGATTTTGGATGCAGAGAACTCAGCAGCAGAGAGATATCTATTACGATTGCCTAAAATTTTGGCAAAGATAAGTAAAAATATTCTCTAACTAACTTATTAGCTAAAATCATCCATTGTTCTTTGTTTTATTCTTTTTATTTCGCCTTGAATGATTTTAATTCCAGAATAGTCTGATGTTTCTCCAATAGTTAATTCACCATAGCTGCCATCGAATCCTGGTGGAGCAAAGCAAAAATTACCTTTACGTACTTCAGCTATTGCATGAGCAATTTTCCCAGAAACCAATTTCTGGAGCAATTCTTCTAATTCAGCAAGAGGAGTAGTCCATAATTTACATTCATTACCTATTGCACCGATTATTAATTCGTATATTTTTCTAACACTTTTTGTGTTTGGGCTCTTTATTCCAATACCATTTGCAATAATTTCTACAAGGGGAACCATTCGGTAAAAGTTTCTTTTGGGACCATACATTGAACCATATTCTCTTTTACTACCTTGTGCTTTGGCTAATTCTATTGCTCGCTGAAGAACACCCGGTTTTAAACTTAAATCACAAATAGGGCAAATCATATCCTTTGGAACCATATCAGGAGAATAAATACAATATTCATCTGCTTTATGGTTGTTTACTCCTCCTCTATGACCAGTTAGGAAATAACGCCCTTCAGAAGGATGAAATTCAGCAGTGTAGCAAACACGATTATTCCTAATAGTATCAATTAATTCCGCAAAAGACATTTTTTTCATATCTAAACTCGTTAACTCTCTTCCAAGGCGATTTAGAGCTGCTGAATGCGCATCGCTATTTGAAAGTAAAGTAAGCTTGTCCAATTCAGGTATTAGAGTAGTGATTGTTGGATCAGCGCTTAATCCTGTTTCAAAAGCATGGATTCGTTCTGCTGCGGCACCAAAATAGTCAGACAAATATGTAATGGACGGTTTCGGACCATATATTCCTAAAGGAACTAAAATATGCGCTGGGAAAAATTCAACTAACGGATCAATATCTAATATGGTATTAATTTTCGTACCAACTTCCTCAATAGAATTATTGGTAACAAAAGGTCGGCCCGTAGAATTCTTTACGCCCATTTTTTCTAGCGCTTGAATTGCTTCATCGACTACGTCAAAACTTGGCCAGAGAAAGACACAATGAACAACTTTTCTATATACTCCAATAGGAGCAGTAATAGCTAACTCGGTTTGCAGAACAAATTTAGTAGCTTTATCTTGCTCTGAGGCGTTTTTCAGCTCGAAAATACCATTTTCGTCAGGATCATGTAATTGCTCCTTCAATGTTTTTAACCAAGGAGGAAAAAGACAATCACCCGTACCTACTAATTGTACGCCTTTCATTGGCATGTTTTCTACTGCAGTACGTAAATCCAAACTACCGGTTCCACCGGCATAAGAGGAATGACAATGCAAATCACAAATTACACCGCGTTTGTATTCCTCACCTAAATCAACTTGACTGATAGTCATTGCAACTCAAGAATGAATAATTATACTCTTTTAATAACTCTTCTTACAAACAAATATTTTTGTAGTGAAAAAGGAAGCTTAATTAAATCTAATTGTTGTTAATTGTCCTATGTCAAAAGCAGAAGAAATATTTGAAGGGACGGATCAAATATCTGATAAAAATCCAGATGCTTCTGCTGCTATCCATCAAATTAAATCTACTCGAGTGTTTGAATTTTATTTTAGTGGAGATAAGACAAGTGAGTTAAGTTTGAAAGATGCTGTAATCGCCAATATAATTGTTGGCGTAATTGCTTTAGCTATTTACTTTCCAGTAGAATATCTTGGTCATTTTGAAATATTTCAAAACGAATATTATTTCCATGTTGTTTTATCAGTGGTTTGCTTTGTAATAGTACCAGTAATTTACTTGGTAATTTTTCAATTAAAAACAGGGAAAGCGAAGTATTTCTTTTTGGCAACTGAAAAAGGAATGTCCCCGAAGAAAATCATAAGCAGCTTAGTACAAGGTTGTGTAATGCATGCAGGGTTATTTTATCCTTGGATTCTCCTATCACAAAAATATATGACTAATGTCAATAATATCAGATATTTCCTTTTTGAACCAGGTGAATGGATTGCTCTAATATCATTCTTCGCAATAAATGTCATTGTTTTTGAATTCTATTCGAAAGCGTTTATACAAATACAATTTAGTCAAGCGAAAGGGTCTCTAAAATTGTTTAAAGGTGCTCTCGAAATAAAGAGTGGGAAAATATTAGGATTCATTCTACAAAATATTGCCTGGTTAGGAGGGCATATACAAGAATTCTTCTGGTTGAGAGATTATATTGGAACGGTCAATTCAATAATTTTCATTATAGTATCAGGTGTTTTAACAGGATTAACAGTAATGGAAACAGAAAATATCTTTGGAGTATCAATAGGACATGTACTACTAAATGTACTAATAATAGTAACATATGCAGTGTAAGAAGAAGAAAAAATTTTCCTAATACAAAGACTCAAAAAGAGAAAAAGAGTCAAAAAAACAACTAATAATGGGCCGGTAGATCAGACTGGAAGATCGCCTGATTTGCAATAGATAAAAGGCTGCGGGCCAAATCTAAAAAATTTCAGGAGGCCGTGGATTCAAATTCCACCCGGTCCACCACCTTCTTTTCTCTTTTCCACCTCGTTCTGTCCTTCTTTTTATTTTTATTGTGTGGTATCTGTTACCATTAAAAATTGGATTAATAGAACAAAATTATTTTTACTCATTTTAAAACCTAGAGTTCGAAAAATCTCTTTAGCTTAACAGGATCAGCTCTATCTTCATCATCAATCAGTATAAACACACCGACATTTCTTTTGATGTATTCCTTGCTCCAGTCCTCTTTTATCTTCCATCCTCCTGTTGCAAACACTCCGTTATCCATATCGTAGAAAGGAACATGGGTGTGGCTGAGGATAATTTTATCTGTCTGAAGAATCTTTGGAAGAAAGTCTATGCTGTTAGTTATTAACTGTTTCTTCATGTTAGTTGCCGCTTGATTCCAAGTTTCATTCACTCGTTTCTTAAGACCAATGTTATGTCCATGGCAGATGATAAACCGACCTTCTAGAGTATTTAGTTTCACATAGGGAACTACTTGGATGTCCGGTCTATCGAATAGCAAGTTTCCTTCGTGTCCCATCCCACCTGTTACAAAGACTAACTTTTCCTTAAATCCCTTCTCAATACTCCAGTCAACAAAAGAGTCTAATGCCTCCTTTCCTGTTTCATCGAAATTATCTAAGAAATCACCGTTCATAATAATTATATCTACTTTCTTTGACGCGCTTTCTAGCGCTTCTTTGAATTCATCCTCTAAACATCCTTCTGCACCTAGATGTACATCACCAACCACTATTGCAAGAGTCACCCCGCTAGATCCTCCTTTGTCTTTTGTACTAAAAATGAGTTGACTATTCCAATAGAATCTTCTGATACATTAGCAAATAAAGGTAAGATTGACTCTTGAGTTTGCTTATTTATTAGAGCTTCATTAACTAGTTTCCTCATTTGTTCTGCTACTTTTTGGAATTCTCTAAAAAGAAATGCCGCATTGCCTAACTCTCCACCTCTATCATAAATAACTATTTTATTCTCGTGTACGTTCACCACTGTTCTAAAAGAGGGCTCTGAAATATGCAATGCTATTTCTGTACTCTTTAGAATAAGGTCTTTCAATAAACTTAGTGCTTCTCTTTTCTTTTTATTGCTTGACTTCTTAGCTGAAAAAGTCACCTCTACTAAGAAACCACTAGTTTTCTCTTGCGAGTGGAAAACCTGCTCGTCTTGATGATTATCATCTATTTTGTTACCTGTTTTCGTGTACCTCACAACTTCAGCAGTTTCTCTTTGAATGACCATTTTGCCAAATCGAATATTTAGTTCAGCAAATCTAAACACTCGTGCCTGTTTGTCAATTTGGATAGAAGGAGCCTTTAGTTTGTTTTGTTCAATTGATGATTTATTAATTTGAAGCTTTTCTACAACAATCTTCCTCTCTAGCGATTTTTCAACTCGGTAGATATCTCCCTGTCTTCCTAGGTAAAGGAGGTTACCCTCTAAAGCCGTTCGTAATATTCTTTGCTCCTCAATTTCACCAATTATCCGTTCAAAATTATTATCAAGACTTCTCTCAACTAGTAACCTTCTTTGCCCTGCAGATCGAATTTTGTGGTTTCGTATGAACTGTAATAGCTCTTGTTCATCAGCTATAATTAATTCACGTCTATCAGCAGAAACTTTGTGATTTATAGTTCGAAGAATGCCGTCTGCTATTAGCATAACGATTGCTGTCTGAGTTATTTGCTTGCTTTCCAATGTTTTGCTGAAAGCAAGAATTTCTTCAATTGTTGTTATCCCCATATATATTCTGAATAACACAAAAGCTTTCATTCTTTGTAAGGACTGTGAGTTAAACAATATTTGTTCAGCAGTGTTCTCTTCAAGAATGGTCTTTATTATTCGATAATTTTCCAAATAATACTTATCCAATACTCGTTCTGTGTCTAATATTAGTGTAAAATTCTTTTTCTGAGAAATATCTTGAAATCGCAATCTTCCCATTCTTTGTATTAGCCCATTCTTACCTGTTATCGGCCAGCCTATATTGATAATATGTTGAATTTTTGGTATATCTATTCCTAACTCAAGCAATGATGTAGTGAATAGAAATCGAAGTGATCCATCCATTATTCTCTTTATAATATCTGCTTTATCAGATTCTGTTAGTTGACTATTGATACACATAAATGGTGAGTTTTGTTTTACTATCTCTAATGGTAAATCTGTTTTTATCATCAATTGTTCATTAAATTTCGCCACTAACTGACTGACTTTTTGCACACTATCAATGAATACTAAACATATTCCCCCTATCCTTTGAAGATGTGGGTCGATTCGCTCAAGTATGAATTGTTCTAGTGAATCCTTAGGAAGGATCATCACTCGAATCACTCCCCTTTTGCCTACAGCTTTTACAATCTTTGCGCTTGGCAAGAAATTATCTCGAAATGAAGCAACATCCTTTACTGTAGCTGAAGCAAGAATTACTCTTAACTTTGGATTCGTTTGTTTAAAGGCTGCAATAAACTCTCGAACATGAGTTAAATATCCTCCCGAACCTGCATGTATTTCGTCAAATACCATTATATCAGTTTGTTTAATCCAGTCGAGAAAACCATATTTATCTTCCTTGAAACGTCTGTAGAACAATTTATCTAAAGTTGCCAAGATGATCTGTGGTTTCTTCTTCTCAATTTGTTCCAAGTCTTGTTTTGATAGGTCGCCATTGTATCTGCTATAGGTGATCTTTTTCCCTGTTGCTTCGAGAATATGATTGCAATAGCGAGTTAATCTTTGTTCCTGGTCAGCAGCAAGCTGCTTGGTTGGATAGATAATGATTGCATTAGAAATCTTCTCATCTATTAATTCTTTAAGTATTGTAAATAGAAACACTTCTGTTTTTCCAGCACCAGTCCCTACTGTGAGAAAAAGGTCATCACCAGCAAGAATTTTCTTCATAGCTTCAATCTGGTATTTGTAAAGAGTGTAGGGAAACGCTTGTTTCAATGCTTTACCAAGCTTCACCATACCTACTTCAGGATCATCAATATAATGATTAGTTTTCTCACTCTCTTGTGGTTGGATATTAAAGGTTGCTTTAACGATGCAGTGGTTTGGCAAGTCTAATTCTCTCCTTGGATTTTAGCAGCGTATAAAATTGAAAATATTGAACTAAATTCATCCTTTAAAAAATCATTTATTTCTTCATCGGTTGTATATTCTTCTCCTTTCGAATAAAATTGGATTATTCCAGAAATGCATTTTGTTATCGCTTCTTTTCTTCCCTCTCGAGATAAGAATCTGATATTTGATGAAAAATTTTGAATTATTATTTCTTCTTCACGTTCTTTTAGAGCGATTTCTTTATTCAATTTTGTTCTATTATATAATTCAGCATGTGCTTGTGGACTAATTTGTAAATGTGGAGGTAATGCTTGCCCTAATGCGAGACTGTTATAGAGTTGAACCAAATTATCTAATTGGGAACCTTCTTTCAATCCAAAACGATATTTGTACTTTTGTCCAATACGCCATATTAGACCTTTTTTCTTCAACTCCTGAAGAGTTAGATACGTTTCTGTAAGAGCTATACCTGCTCCATCAGCTATTACTTTGGCTTTTTTTTGGATAGGCAATTCCATATTTTATGAAATCACCTAACAAATACCATATCACTTTTATCGTATCCATTCTATTTCAAGCTCCTCAAATCGATTGCAATATTCAATTACTCTAGGAGAAAATTTATTCGGTTGCAGGTTATTTTCTTCCAGAAAATCCTTCTCTCGGTCTTCAAAAAGGAGAGACGAAGATTTAGAACAAGTAAGGTTTTGTTCTACTTTCTTAGCAATTCGCTTATTTGGGTAATACACTAACGGTTTAAAATTCGCTTTTTTGATCTCCTCTTGACAGATCCTAAAGGCTATGTCCTTCATTTGTTCCCTTTCTTCTATGTCTAATGAAATCCATTGAGCAGATAATCGCCAGAATTTCACAGGTATCTCTCTTTCACAATCTATTATCTTTACCATTAATTGCTTTTCAAGAAATTTCTGATGAATAGCTGAGAGTAAATTATCAAATTCAACAATAAATTGCTTACAAGCTTCTCTGAAGGTTCGATAGGTTTTTCCATTGAAGTAACATGGTTCACTAAATAATTGTTGTTTGAGCTTGTAAAGCATCTCTTCTCCTCTTTTGTTAACAACATAGACAATCTCCCCTTTAAATACATCAAGTTTATCAACTAATGAATTAGTTATTCTTTTGTCAAGAATAGCATGTACTAGCTTTATGTGTCCTGCGAACTTTAACGCTTCACACAAATCAAGCACCAGTCCCATCCATGATAGATCAGAGTAATAACTGAAATGACTAAATCCCCCAACACCTAGATACTTTAAATCTAATTCATCAAGTATATTCCACAATTCCTCCTCACAGAGAATGAACATATAATTAAACAGAACATCTCCTTTTGTACATGCCATTGTTTTGTAATTGCCTGTTGTTCTTTTATGTAGATATAATCGATTGGACACTCGATTGCTGATAGCAAAATCAAAAGTGCTTATTAGTTCATTAGTTACCATCCAAGTAATATCTGCTGCTGATGCTTCTGAAAGATTACAGAGAACACTTGTATTACAATTATATCCATAAAGATAGGCATCACATATTGCATCAACAAAAAGCTGCCACTTTTGTTTTTCTGAAGAGAACCCTCGCAATGTTTGAACCAAGGCTAATCGATTAGATAGATTCGACCGCCAAAAGACATTGTTTAATCCAAAAGAAAATCGCATTACATCTACCGTAAGAGCTCTTTGACAGTCCATTCGCTCAACTTTAAACCATCCTTGAGGAGAAGAAATGCGAACATAATGGCACCCTGCAGAAACTAATTGTTGTTTTATCTCCTCAGAAATTCCCTGATAGTCATATACGAATTGTATTACTGACAAATTATATTGAAGCTTGTCTACATGAAGATTATAATCTTTAATAATCACTTGTTGTCCAGGCAGTATTTGAAAACCTAAGCTCACTTTATTCTTTTTCCGGGCTTCATCAAGCGTTAATCCAGTAAGTTTATACACTTCTTCATTGAAGATATGTTGATTATCCTTAACACATAATATATACTGTTGATCATCCTTTCTACTTTTACTCAATTCAATTCCTCCTCATTTTCTTTCTCTTTTGAATCAATTTGAATGTAGTATTACACATTGAACAGCTAACAGGTTTCAATCCCTGAGCTGGTCTATCATCTGTGCCAAAATCTTCAATTACAATTTCTCTCCCCTCCACTAAACAAGTAGAACATAAATAAGCATATATCTCTTTTTTATCTGCTGAATATCCCACAAAACTTCTGGTAATTGCATCATAGAATTCTTCAACAGTATAAATTATAGTTACCTTTTCTTTTCTTATAAAATGCTTGCAACCAACAGTTGTACTTCTGAGTGTTTTGGTAGCTCGAATATGGTTCTCACTTGAAACTTTTCGTTCAGCTATATTTATTGCTCTTCGCCAGAACATACAACGTCTTTTTTCAAACCAATGACAATCCCCACAAACGACTTTGAAATGTGCCGGGAAATCTTTACTTGTATAATAATCAAGACTTCTCCCCAAGGGTGGTTTGGCTGTTAGCGTCTTCACAGGATACCCACTTTTAGATAGACTTTGGATTGCTTGCTTTGCTTCAAAAGGATTAATGGTAAGCATTGAGCAAATTTTGTTTTGAGTAATAGGAGACTCAGTATTTGCCAGCAGTTCTTTTAGTGCTCGTTCAATTGTTTGTCTATCCATTTTCTTATTTATTGGTGATTCCTCAACATCATAGGATTTTTGCAAAACTCTATTCAAGAGCTTTAGACTTTCTCTTGAATCTTGAGTCATCTGATCTCTAAAGCAATTTAACATCTGGGTAATTTGGAAAAGTACATAACTATTATTAGAAGCTGCTAGAATACTAGCAATGGTTTCCTCTTCATCTTTGAGAATATCTAACCTACCGATTAAAAATTGCAAATCATCAAATTGTAATTTCCCTCGTGTAAAATCGCTAAATATTTCCTGTACTAGTTCCCATGTAATGATGTCATTCTCAGTTTTTTTTCGGATAGTTCTCAAAAACATCATAGGATCGTTTAGCATCTCTTCAAAGTAGGTTGAAGCAATAATGTATTGTCTTCCAAATGTAGTCAAAGTGAAACGACTATAACTACTTTGATCTTTCTTTACTAAAGCAAATGCTCCTAGATGTCTTTCTTGCAAACTCTCAAATAGGGATATATTTTGGAAGTATTTCGTATGGAAAATTAATTCAGTAAGGTGCTGTCTCATTTCATCATCTGTTTTCTTTTTCTTTGCTTGATATATTCGAAAGTACGTTGCTTTCTGTAATCGTTCAATGAGTTGTTTTTTCGAAGGGGATCCTGAATATAAACAAAACAGAATAATACTCAAGAAAGCATCTTGTAATGCGTCCTCGTTTAATTCTTGATATATAGCTCTCACAGCCTCATTTGTTGAGATCATTATGTTATTAAATCCTCTTTCAATTTCTTCGGCAGGAATCAATCCGGTAGAAATAAAATGCTTTCGTACATGTGTTCTCTCTCGTTGAGGTAGAAGCAAAAGGATTGGGTCAATGTTATCAGAAATCCAAGACTTGCGAGCTCTATTAAGCGACTTATTCTCATCAAATGGATCAATGAAAATATACGCATTGACGATTGGCAGCTGGACTTTTGCTTTCAAAGCATCGTCTCGACTCTTTCGATATAACAGATTTCGAGTCAACGTGTTATAACTTGTTATGATTAGCTTATTCGCTGCTAGAGGGTGACTGTTTCCTTTAAATTTTGAAAACGTAGAAGCAATCTTCATCCCTGCAAGAGTTTTTTTGGAGGTCTCTGCAGTAACTTGATCCTCATCGTAATTAGCATAATTATAGATTTTCTTGGCTTGTTCAGAGGTTCGAACAATAATCATTGCTGTTTGGTCGGATAATCTAGCTGAAAGTAAAGCTATAGTGGTAGCTAATTGTAACTGGTCTTCAGGGAGAATTTCATAAAAAAATATGTCTGTTTCACATAGAACCGTTTTTCGAATAATGCTTAAGTTATCAACACAAGTAAATGGATAATCTCGAAAGATAGTGGTTATGCTAATGGGTAATTGTGTTCTATAAGTTGTTATCATCCTACTTCACTCCTGGTTTAGCAATAGCTCTTCTAGGTGTTCGGGCAGAGAAAGCAACTCCTCGCCAACAAACCGATCGATGTACTCCGCCATTTCTATCTCGAGTGATTCAGGAGAGCTCTCATCAATAATCGAAACTGGGAACTTGTCCAGAAATTCCTCACTCAATTCTTTCACTGTTTCTTGTTTGTTTGTCACTCTTTCAATAATAGTTTCTAAGTGCTTCTTGCTAGTTTTAAGTTGCAGTAAAAATGAATCATCAGGTTCTTCTGCGAGTTGACTTTGGATTTGCATTTTTATATTGAATTCTGGTTGACTGATTATCAAAATAAATTGGAGAAGGTTATTATTTATCTCAAAAAGCAATGGTTGAGTGTCTGATCGTGGTAGTTTTTCAATTATCAACCATTCAGTTAGTTTCTTGACTTTCTGTTTGAATGTCATCAAGCTCATTTTCTCTAGCACTTGATTGTACAATGACAGTACGGATGGGTACGTCACTTGACCGAATTTTATTAAATTATTTACTAGCAACTCACAGATAACTAGCAAATTAGCAGTGATTTTAATGTCTGGATTATCCAATTCCACTGAATTCGCTGGAACTGATTGTTGAAAAGCACTAGTGTGAGTCATTTCCGTCAATAATTTAAAGGAAAATTATGTTTTTAAAGTACTAAAAGTATAAAAAAACGAAAAGGTTCGAAAGAAGAGTTCGAAAAGAAGGCAGGATAAGGCTTCTTTTAACTCTACGGAAGATTACTTTATGTCCCTTTAGAATTATATGTAATCCCATTTTTTCCTTTTTTTCTGTATTTTTGCCCTTTCTTTGAGAAATTTTCTCTTTGATTTCTCTAAATTTCTCGTGTCGGAACGACGACCGTTAAAAAAGACCACCGAAGTGTGGGCTTTTAGGTCGCACGAGGGGAGCGTTCAGCGACAGTTTTTTGGTCAAGGACATTCCCTCTTACTTCTGAGCTGTGAATTTTTCTCAAAATTTTTTTGCTTCTTAAAATTGCAGAGTTATTCTTAAATTACTCTTTTTCCGTACATAATACAAAAAATGTTTTTACATACTGGTGTAGGACAGAATTTTGAATAGTGTTTGTTTTTACTATTTCTATTCCAAACCGATTTTTCAAATCTGTATAAAGTCTCTTACTATTATTTAGAACAATTAGATAATCCTTGCAGTATGCCAAAGATTTCAATAAGACAAGTAAGTTATCATTAGGTTTTAGATTTAATCTAGCTATAGTTTTCCTCGAACGGAAATGATAATGATCATTTTGTTCAAGAAAAAGCATTAACTGATGAGGTACGTTAGAGAATAAAGGTAGAAGCTTGAGAAGATGAGTGATAGGAAGATTTCCAGTGTATTCATAAGCAGCTAACCGACCTTTTTTTATTTCCAAAAAATCTGCTAAATCTTGCTGAGTCCAATGGTTATTTTTACGAACTTTTCGCAAATAATTAGTGCAATCCGGAATTAGAAGCATAGGGAGAAGTTCAAAATTAAAGAAAGTAGTATCATTTATGGTAATAAGAGCTTCAGGATTAATGTCTTTAACATACAAACGTTCGAATAATTTTGTTTTCCTGCTCTTTAGATATTGTAATAAATACTCTATCTTAGTTATATGCCTTGATTTAAGATAATTACCTATTATATCTTTAGAGATTGCCATAATTTGAAGAACATAACTTTCACCATAAATTGATTTGTGATGATAAATGGAATACTTAATTTTATATTGATCCAATACTTTTCCAAAAGCTTGTACAAATTGTCTTGATGCAGATGAAAAACTAATACCTCTAATATAAGAACCATCAGCATCCAATACTCCACTCCAGAATTCCCAGCGAAGAGTCTCATCCGACGTAAAAATAAGAGGTTCTTTCAAGGAATCATATTTTTTCCCAGTAATAGGTTGGTCTGTAAGGAAATTGGTTAACCTAACAATCCATTTGTTATTCAAATGCAACAACCAAATCTTCTTTTCACCTGATATTTTGCCTTGAATACCAAATAATTGATTTGCTAATTTTTGCATCATAAGCATGTGGTCTTGTGAGAAATCCACCAATTCTATATTATGGTAGTTCAAGTGACCATCACCAATGACTACTCCCAAAAAATAAGCTAAATCTTTTGAGAGTCTTGTAGGCATATGGAAGTGTTCTCCCCGAGCAGATTGGAAAGGAACATATTCTTGTGTGAGGAATTCTTGCCAAAAGTCACTTAACCGGAAAAGAGGGAAAGGCAGTCGCTGCTGGTTTTCAGTATAGTCGATGATCTTTTGTTGCCACTTCTTGATAGAATAAGCAATAGCTGTATCTTGAAAATAATAACTGCATCGCTCAGCTAAAGCAAGTGATTGTTTTCTAATCTGTTGGGAAATCTCACAAGGTAATGTAACATAAGGCAATCGCTGTAATAATCGTTCTCCTGACTTAAAATCGATTTTACGAATCAAAATGGAGTAAAGATTTAGGATATTAGGTTCAAGGAATATTTTTGATTGCTTATTCAGCTCAATTAGTTTATTCGCTGTTAGCCACTGGTTTTTAGGTGTGGGCAAGTTATCAATAAGCAAAAAGTCTGTTTGCCAAGATTTAGGGATTTCATCAAACATCTTATTGAGTACTTTGTAATTGGGAATATAAAACTCCCCCAAAAACTACTTGAAATACTTCTCTTTTTGAATTAACCATTCAACTTTGTAGGCTGCTAAATCATTTACAGAAAAAAATTCATATCCTGCTTTCCAAAGGATTAAACCAATTATTATAGCTGATCGACCAAGAACATCAGTGATATCAATTAGTAATTCCTCTTTGGTTATATCATAATAATGTTGCAGGTAATATTCAGAGAGAAAGAGCATTTCAAGGGAATTTTGAGATGAATCCAATTGATAAAGTGCTCCTGCAAGATAAATTCGAGCTAAATCGCTTTCAGTAGAAATTAACTCATGTTTAATTTGATTAAATGTAACCTCATTAGTAAAGGTAGCAAGAGCCCAACAAGCTTTTGCTCTAACCACAACGTCGTCATTTTCAACCAGTAAAGCTATAGACTGCATGTCATTTGTACTAAATAATTCAGTAAGCAGAGCTTCTCTATTCATAGTATGGAATCCTCATTCAATATGAATTTCAACATTATCTACCCAAGATGTTACACCAAATAAACTTTGTTGACTCTCAAGAAATGATTTATTGACTTTCACATAAAGAATAGCTTTGTCGGCATTAAGAAGGTTTTTTCGAAACTCAAGTAAATTTGCTGCTTCTTTTATTAGGTGTGGAAGATCTGGTTCGTAAGAGATATTACTCCGATCTTTACAGCTGACTAATATCATCTTGTCATTTTGGAAGGCAATATGATCAATTTCAAATGGCTTACTGATATTTGAAAGGAAAACATTTGAAGCTACTTGATAGTCTTCTGTTATTAGCCTATCTCGTATTTCTTGCTCATAAGTTGTTCCATCTCCTCTTCGATTTTTAATATCATGAACTTTTATTGATAATGGCAATTTTTCTTGTAGTTGTTTTTTATATTGAAGAAGAACTAGCAAGTTTGAATTCTGTGTTAATTGATACTTGAGTTCGAGTATTCCAAAATAATCCTTCTCAACTAGAAATGAATGAATCATTTGAAATACTGTACGTCTATTTGGTTCGATAACTTTTTCAGAAATTACACCTAAATCAACATTCGTTTGTTGAGATTCTCTGTTAACAACATCTTTTATGTAAGAATAGAGTAATTGGAAGTCAGTTACTGAAATATTCATCAATAGGCAGTATTCAGTAATATTGGGTGAGTTTAAAGAGGTGATTACTGACAAACATTCTAATGCTTCATTTTGCAATTCTGCCTTAGATACAACTTCGCTTGTTATAGGATGAATTTGACTTGATTTATTTTCAGTTAGTAAAGCTTGTTTTTTTGAGTATTCTAACATAGAGTCAATTATTAAATCTAGTGAATCCCTTATGTTCATAGTAGCCGATAAACCAATGAGAAGAACCCCACAAGATAAACCATATTGTTTAGTTATTTGAAAATGAGTGTGTAAACGCAAAATATCTTGATTAATAAATAAGAATGGAAACACATACACAAATTTATTAATTTTTCTTGTTGTGTGTAATAAATCTGCTATTGCATATTCAAGCTCACTACTAAGTGTTTTATCTGATGTTTTTATCTCACACAGTAGTAGAAATTGTAAACGTTTGTTTACGGCTATTACATCAACAATTTTTCTATTACCATTGATATTTTCATCTGAATTATTGAAGTTTAATAATACTTCAGGTAGTAGTATCAAATCTCTTGTGGTTGCAAATTGTTTTATAATATTCCTAACCAACAACTCATATGAGAAATCGCAATGGTCACCCAATGCACTGGAATATGACTTGAGAGTTTTGAGAGAAAGGCCTCTGCACTCAAGAAGAGACATTAGTTGTAAATCTTTTTCTGCAATTTCTGTTAACTCAAAATCTGGAGATGAGAATAAAACCGTAATTGATTTTCTTTTCCCACAATAAGGAAAATAAAGACATTTCTCAGGCTTTCTTCCAGTGTGCTGTCTGATTATTCGAGTTTCAATAATCATTGTTTCTTCACCATCTTTAGAAGCAATTACTAATTCTGATTTTTTAAACCAATCTTTGATGTAATGATTCAATTGGTATGACAAGGAAATAGATCCACCATCTGTTAATGTTCCAATTGCCTTAATAAAAAGTAAACCTTTATCTCTATAGATTGTGAATTTACGATTTCCTTTACCGCCATTGATAATGGGTGTTAGTAAGCATACGTTCGGTAGTTGTACGGAATTTAATAGAGTTAGAGCTTTTTGATACTTCTTTGTTGGTATAAAGTATGAGTTATTTATCATATTAATCTGGCAAATAATTATTTCCCTATGTTGGAAATCTGATGAATTTGAAAGATGAATGTATATACCATTTTTAATTTTAGTAATTTTAATGAGAATGTTAAGGTAATGGGTTCCTGCTGAAACTGACTTGATTTGTATTTGCAATATGTTAGATCTATTTCCAATTTCAAACCATTGAGTTATTTCCTTTGGTATGTTGATTATGCTATTTTTTAATATCCGTCCCTTTAATTCTATTATTCCATTAGAATATATACTAAAACCATTTTTCTTTGATGTCATATCTTTTTGAAAGACTAATTCCTTTTCCATTTTCATAGTTTTTGAGATATTGTTTCCTAACACCAGAGTCATAATTATCAATATAATATAAGAGTAAGGAGTTATAAGTATTTTGTGGAAATCCAAACTTTCCAAAATATGCTTAAATTGCGAAAAATACTTAATCTATAAGGTAAAATAAGTAACTATGAAATTCATAGGTAGCGCTAAACTCTACGGAAAAAATCAAATCACCGTCCCAAAAGAAGTAGTAGAAGAATTGAAGTTAAAACAAGGAACACAAATCATCTTCCTTCAAAACGATGAAGGTTACGTGTATATCGTAACTGAAGTTGCTTTACCATCTAAAGAATAAGAGAGCCCTATTGATTCTTTTTTTTTAGATTCTTAGGAACAGTTCGTGTGTCAAATCGTAAACAATTATCATCAACATACTCTCCGGAATTATCCCAATGTGTCATTTTTAACATACTTTTATCAGTACTTATACACTTATCTTCAGTTAATCCTTCTCGTAATATTTGGAAACTCAAGTAAGAAAAAGGATCATAAGGAGGGAAAGGTGATAATTTAACCTTTTACAAGATGAAAAAGTATTAATTTTCATTACAAGTGAAGTTGAAATATCGTATCCAAAGGGCTAATAGAGATGAAAAGTCAAGGATTATTTGACCAGTAAACAAAATTAGTAAAGACGACTGATTTAGAATTTGACAGATTGAAAAGTTCAACTAGTAAAGCAAACCAAAAATTGAAATATATACTAGAATAAAAAGATCTTATTCTAATGAGTATTAAGCAATGACTAGACTTAAATTTTATAATTTATACAATCATCTGAATGAAACTCTTTTTTCTTGCAGAAAAATGGTAGTCCAGGTTTTATAAGGTTTTTATTTTCTTCTTCAAAATGCTTACATGCGTTATTCAATTTAAGAAGTAGTTCTAATGGATCAAAAATTTTTTCAGTATCTTTTAATCCATAAAAATAGGCTTTTCTTACAGCGTTATCTAGTTCTTCATGTAATTTTTTTAGAATATTATCTCCGGGTAATTCTAAGGTTCTATATATTTCTCTTAATGACAAATGCTTTTCGTCTCTTAGTTTGTTCCGGGTTATTCTTAATTCTCTAGCTTTATTTGCTACATCAATACAGAGTTTAACTTTTTCATCCAAGTTATCTTGAATATCAATATCATTTATAACACCAAATTGAGGCCAGGGAAAAGTATTATAGATTGTTGTTATTGTATATCTATAATCTCCTTTCAAAGTTGAACAACGTGCTTTTATCCATTCCCAATGAAATGAACTCTGTAAAATACCAAATGAATAATCATCACCTAAAGGAAATGCTATTAGTGCATCATTTGGTCGAATATTTGATGAAACAAAATCAAATATGGATCTTTTTGCAACCCGACTACAAGCAATGTATCTTGGAATATTCTTGATTAGGTTAATTAAATCCTTTCTAGTTCTCCAAAATAACCACCATTTCTTTAAATGATTTTGACGAACGGTATCTTTTTTCTCTAGTTTTTCATATAGCTTCATTTCTTCATCAGCTTTTTGTTCAATTGTTGGGAGAACCTTTTGTTTTATTATTTTAAATGGGGTTTTAAATTTCTGTGCATCAAATAAAGACATCGATTGAAAATCTATCACTAATCGGTCTGGTCGAGATTTTATATTACCCAGCATTGCGTTTGCTATTAAGTAAGGAAAAATTACTTCTCTCGCTTTAGGTTCCTTTTTGAAAATATCTTTAGCTTGTTGTCGAGATAAAATAAACCCACTGTGTCCATGAGTTTGACCTTGGTAACAAGTTCTTGAATTCTTATTTGTAATTAATGCTTTTGCTGAGATGACATCTAATTTTGGTGAAAGAGAAGAAGGTATCCATTTTAGATCATATTCCTCGAGCAAATTATTGGGGTTTTTCTCATCATAGAATAGTAATTTCTTATTCTTAGATTCATCAGTCTCTCCCTTAATCCAATTTACAATGGATACGTGAACTTGAGCTTCCCCACTCCAAGGCATAGTGGAAACAGCTTCTATAATAGTTCCATTATTTTCAATAATATACTCCAACCCATCTTTTTTTGAATAAGTTTGTCTAATTGTATTTGTACCAACAAGTCCTGCTTTACCACCTTCCTTTAACTTGTTATGAGCTTTGCGAAACCAATAAACACAGTAATCTACTCTACCATTTACATCTGGATATTGTTTTCTTAACTTCTCCACATATTCTGGTCCAAATTCTTCAATCATCTTATTTTTAGCCTGAAAAGGAGGATTACCAATGATTATATCTGCTTCGGGCCAGTCAATAAATAGGGCATCATCAATGATGAAATTTGTATTTAGATTATCAAAAGGTAATGGACTCTCTGCATCATAATTCAACAAACGCTGACTATTGAATTCATTAAAAGTATCTATTGCATCTTTCTTAGCGAATGATAATGTTATTTTAGCAAGTTCAATAGCAAAAGGATTAGTATCAATTCCGAAAAATTGTGTTGATTTAATTTTAGATTGTAAAGAATGTTTTTTCTTTTCAAGTGATGGATATTCAGTTATCATTTTTCGTATTAAATCAAGTTCAATATGTTTTAATTCCCTAAACGCTACAGAGAGAAAATTACCACTTCCACAAGCAGGATCTAGAATTCTCATTTCACTTAAAGAGTTCCAAATCCTCTCCAACTCTTTTAATGATTTTGCCTCAGTTATTTTTAATCTAATCGGTCGAAGAATAGTTGGTTCTACTATTTTCATAATGTCTGATTCTCTTGTATAATGAGCACCATATTTGTGACGTTCATCTTTTCTTAGACTTGATTCAAATATATTGCCAAAAATAGCAGGTTGGATTTTAGACCAATCATGAAGAGCTACTGCGTGTAAATTTTCCAATTCACTCTTGCTTAATTCAATAGGTTGAATGATTTTAAAAATATCACCATCAAAATATGAAACTTCTTTAAATCTACCTCCTGTTTCTTTTTTTGTTGAATTCATCTTAGTAAAAAGTAATTTAAAAAGATCGTAGCTATTAGCTCCATTTATACAATCTTGAATTAATTCTGTGAAAAAACCTCGAACTGGAAATAAACCAGTATCTTCAGCAAAAAAACAAACTAAACATTGGAGTGTAAACCTTTGAGCTTTTTCATAATTAACACCTCTCTTTATTAAACTCAAATATAATTTTGCTATTTTTTGTGCTGCTACTTCTGTAACAGCAACTCTATCATTATTGAATATCGGTTTTATATCTCTTCCATGGTAAAGAAATGATAAAGCTCTCCATCTTTTCGCTAAATTATCTATATGTATTATATCAACTGGATCGGGTTGTTTGTTCCAATCAAATATCCAAAATTCATCAAAATTACACAAAATGACATAAGAAGGTCGCAATTTATAGATGTTTATCCAGTAGAATTTAGCTTGACTTATATGTTTGTTTAAATCTTCACCTCTTGATTTCATTTCTATCAATACTCTTTCAGGCCAAAATAAGTCTGCATAATAGGTTTTATTTTCGATTTTTATAGAGGCTTCAAAAGAAGCACCACACTCAAAAACCCCTTCATGTCCAAATGCTTCGAATAAATGGTTCAAGAATGTTTGGGATTCCTGTTTTTCTCTACCAGATAATTTTTTTGCAAAAGATAGAAATTCTTCAAGGTTGCTTTCAATTAGCTTTGTCATTAACTACTTCCTTCTCATTTAGATATAAATAATTGTTGTTTAGAAATTATTAAAATTTGCGATTGCACAACCGTGTTCTTAACGCTTCCCACATTCTTTTTAGATTATGTAATTAAAGTATTTCTAACTCTTTACTCTGAAACATGTGTTTTTATTTCTCTATTAGTGAAGGGGAGAAAAAATAAATGAATTTTTTAAGGTGATTTCTTCTTTCTATAAAAAGAACACTTCTATAAAAATATGCTGCTTTTAAAGGATGCCGTGGATTCAAATTCCACCCGGTCCACCACTTTCTTTTCTCTTTTCAGACTCGTTCTGTCCTTCTTTTCATTTTTATTTTGTGCTATCTGTTACCATTAAAATTTAGACTAATAGGACAAAATCATTTTTGTTCATTTTAAAACTTAGAGTTCGAAAAATCTCTTTAGCTTAACAGGATCAGCTCTATCTTCATCATCAATTATAATGAATACACCAATATTTCTCTTTATATAGTCCTCATTCTCCATTAACTCTTCTTTTACCTTCCACCCTCCTGTTGCAAATATACCATTGTCCATATCATAGCTTGGGAAGTGTGTATGGCTGATAATTAGCTTGTCAGTTTTGCGGATTTTTGGCAAGAAATTACTATCATTTGTTATCAAGTGGTTCTTCAAGTTAACTAAAGCTTGGTTCCATGTTTCATTTACTTGCTTCTTCAGACCAATATTATGTCCATGACAGATGATAAACCGCCCTTCTAAAGTGTTTAATTTTATATAAGGAACAATTTGGATATCTGGTCTATCGTACAGTAAATTTCCTTCATGTCCCATCCCTCCTGTTACAAAGACAATTTTTTCCTTAATACCTTTTTCAGCACTCCAAAGCAAAAATGAATCCAGTGCTTCTTTATCCAGTACAATTAGAAGAACTCAACAAATTTTTTTTCAAAACTTTATTGATTTCGTCTTGTGTTTTTAATGATAACATGTTTTATGATTGCTTATCCGACAAAATCTAAAAGGTTATTCAGTAAGTACAATCTAACATAGGTATCAAGAATTCTTAAATATAATTACCTTGAAGTAGTACATGAACTCTTTTGATTAGGAAAAGAGCGGAGGGATTAAAATTTAAAAATGAAAAAGAAATTAGGAATTTTGATGATAGTTTTTCTATTTGTTGGTATATTGAGCACATATATTGATGTGCGTGGAGCAACAAACTTTACTGGAACAGTAGAAAGTGAATATAGTAATCCATTGAGTAATACAACAATTACACTAGCTGATTGTTATTTTAATATCCTTGGTTCAACTACAACAAACAGTCAAGGTGAATATAGCCTTTCTGTGACATTAAACGGTAACTCACCATATTATTTATCTGCTGCAAAGAATTACCGTTGGGACACTGATACAAAAACAGTCTATTCTGGAGGGACAAATGATTTCGAACTTGATGCGATTACTGAGAAGATTGCTGTCTTTTTCTATGCATATGACGCATGCAATGATGATACAATAGATACATACGAAGAGATTCTAGATGATGAGGGGTATACAAAATATTTCAGATTTGCTAATAGTGATGATGTTAGCGATGATTGTGATACAGTTGATGACTATGAACGTCCTGCTGATACTCTTTTCTGTTATATTATTGGTCACGGAGAATACGATAATTCTGAAGAAAAGTCTTACACCTATTTCAAATCAAATGAAAATACACAAGTTTACTCAGACACATTTGAATCCTATATGGATAATTGGGATTCGGCTCGAAAAGGTCTGCTTGTTGATTCCTGTTATTCAGGTACTTGGGCAACAGATTTTACTACAAGTCCCTATTTAGCAATGTCCTCTGCAGATACTGCTAATGAAGCAGACTTCCGTTCAGGATATTCAAATCAAGAAGGAGAATTCTCATACTACTTCTTTGAAGCTGTTGATGCAGGAGATACAGCAGTAGAAGCATGGGAAGCTGCAGAAGATGAGTGCTCTGATCAGAATCCAGAAAAAAGCGACTATTCAAGTTACACTTGGTTCAATTGACAGAAATAAAGGAATCTTTTGGGATTCCTTTTCTTTTATTAAAAGAGAAAAAAAATAAGTGGCAAATCAAAAAACATCAATTAAAAAAGGTCTAGCACTAAAAAAAATAATAGATAGCAACAATATTCATTAGTGAATATAACGAAAATTTTGTGAAAATAACCTTTTTTAGTAAAGCACTTAATTAACATTTGGGGATTAAAAGTTGAGAAAAAAAAGTCATTTAATTCTGGTCTGTTGCATAGGTTTTGTACTAGTTTTTGGGAATCTAATACCTATACTACAGCAAAACAGTATTACTAACCAAAACGAAAAAAATATTCCATATGTAAATGCTAACTTGTCTGCAAATCTTACGATTGATTTCAGTACTTTTCTGGGGGGGAAGGATAAAGATCTTGGTTATAGTGCTGCAATAACCGACAAAAGAGAGTGTTATGTCACAGGGCTGACAGAATCCAATGATTTTCCCACAAAAAATGCTTTTGATGAAACTCTCGGTGGTAATCTCGATGCATTTATCACTAAATTTGCTTTTGATGGTTCCCTGCTCTTTAGTTCTTATCTTGGAGGGAGTAGTCGGGATCGAGCTTTTGCTATTGATGTGGGGGATGATGGAAGCTGTTATGTTTTGGGAAATACTAATTCAAGTAATTTTCCAATCAGAAATGCATTTAACAGTACTTTTAGTGGTTATGAAGATGTTTTTGTTTCAAAGTTCTCATCGGATGGTGTTATGCTTTGGAGCACCTATTTTGGTGGCAATGGTTTTGATAGAGCAGAAGGAATCTCTGTTGCCAAAGATGGGAGTTGCTATATCACAGGGAGAACCGCATCTACTAATTTTCCGACAAAAGAAGCCTATAGTGATACGTGTAATGGTGGGTATGACGTTTTTGTTTCCAAGTTTGATATAGAAGGGGGGTTACTTTGGAGCACATATTTAGGAGGGAGTTATTCTGAGCGTGTAGGAGATATTGTTGTGTCAAACGATGGCAGTTGTTATGTGACTGGTGAAACTGACTCAGTTGATTTTCCAGTGAAGGATGCATTTGATGACTCATATAATGGTGATTCGGATACTTATATAACTAAATTTTCCACTGAGGGTTCACTTTTGTGGAGTACCTTTCTTGGTGGGGCGTGGTGGGATGTAGGCCATGGTATTACTGCTGCAAGTGATGGAAGTTGTTATGTGACAGGTTATACGGTTTCTAGTGAATTTCCAGTACAAAATGCCTTTAATGAGACGTACGATGATTGGGGAGATGCGTTTGTTGCCAAATTTTCTGCAAGTGGAGGTTTGCTATGGAGCACATTTCTTGGTGGAAATGGTCCTGACAGAGGTTACGCAATTACCACATCAAAAGATGATAGTTGCTATATTACAGGTTATACCGCATCAACGAACTTTCCGACTAAAAACGCTTATGATTATACTAAAAACGATGGCTATGATGTCTTTGCATCAAAATTCTCATCAGATGGTGTTTTGCTTTGGAGCACTTATCTTGGAGGAAGCAATACAGATGAAGGTCGGGATATTGCTGTAACAAATAACGGTTATTGCTATATTGTGGGTAATACGCATTCAGCTGATTTTCCAGTGATAAATGCGATTGATCGTGAAAGTACCAAGAGTGAATGTTTTGTGACGAAATTTATTGAGCCACTCGAACGTGGACAACCAACATTTTTGTATGGGTTCCTAGGTATAATGACTGTTGTACTGCTTGCAGTTATTGTTCTTTACATAAAACGCAAATGATTTCAGTTTTCCATTTCAAAAAAGAGGCCGTGGATTCAAATTCCACCCGGTCCACCACTTCTTCTAAGTATAAACTGTCCTATTAGTTTCACTTGTTTTGTCTTCATTAAAAATAATTATAAACTGTTTATTGTTAATACAATTCCATGAGAGAGGTTAGTTTAAAGCGTTTTAAGGAACTTTTATTGGAAATAAAAAAATTCAAAATTTTTCGTTTTATCGGTTATTTAACCATCCCTTTTTTCTTTGGCTTTTATATTTTAAACAAGACTAAAACTAAATTATCTTTTCTATATAGTGAAAAGAAAAGAATCTTACAAGATCTTGTTATTGATATTGAATATAATTTCGCATCTCTTCAGAAGAGAAATCAAGAAATCGAAATTAATGATACTTACCTTATTTATTCAGAGAAAGAAGAATGCCTTTCCAAAATTCGAAACTTTATCAGAAAATTGGGATCTATTCAAAGATATTTTGATATTTTGCCAAACGAAATTATCACTTTTTGTGAGCAATTAGAAGATGAAGCTTTTATAATATTAGAGAAGACCGAACAATATAATGAACAATTTATTCAAAGAAAAAAAATTGAATATGAGAATCTCTTTAAGAGAGAAAATTTAATCTTAGATGATGAACAACAAAGAGCAATTATAATTGACGATAAACATAATTTAGTTGTCGCTGGAGCAGGATCAGGTAAAACAGAAGTCCTGACCACAAGAATTGGATATCTTATTAAAAGGAAAACTGATAGAATTAAACCAGAACGAATTTTAGCTTTGGCTTTTCAAAAAAAAGCAGAAGAGGTAATAAAGAAACGATTGAAAAAAAGATATAATATTGATGATGTTGAAATCAGAACTTTTCATTCATTTGGAAAAAGAATAATTGAAGATTATGCTAAAAAAAGAAAAATTGATGAATATGCTAATAAAAAATTCATTAATCCTAAGAAACTAAATCCTAATTGTGAAGATGAATCCAAATATCGGAATTTTATTAGAAAAATTTTTGAAAAAATAAGAGATAATGATGTAAAGTACCAAAATCAAATTCTCTTATTTATGAAACATTTTTCTGATGAAAAAATCATAAAAGTAGAAACTGATTTTGAAGAAAAAGAAGAATTTTATGAATACCAAAGAAACATGACTTATACAACTTTAAATGGTACTAAAGTGAGAAGTGAATCTGAACGATCAATAGCTAATTTCTTCATAAAGCACGAAATTAATGGTAACAAAATCAATATTTTATATGAAGAACCAGCGAAATGGATGGCATATATGGATGAAGAGGGAAAAGAACACACACCAAATCCAGATTTCTATTTCCCTTATTTTGATATTTATTTGGAACATTGGGCAATTGACAAGGATGGAAATGTACCTAAGTGGTTTTCTGGAGAAAATCCAACGGAAAATTACAGGAAAGGTATGGACATAAAAAGAAGTAAATTTAAGGAAAATAATAAATTTCTAATCGAAACAACAGAAGCAGAATTTAAGAGTATACCAATTAACGAATTATTGAAAGAGAAATTTCTTACAGCACTAAAAAAGAAAAACCCTCAGAAAGAGTTTAAGCTATCGGCAATACCATATAAAGGACTGGTAGAAAAAGTCTGGGATGAATGTAGAGCATTTGTTAATAGTTTACCATTGAATATTTCTAGATATATTACAATAGCAAAAACCTATGGATTAACTATTTCAGATATTGAGAAACGATTACAGAAGAAGAAGAATTGGTCACTAAAACAAATTGCTTTTGGCAAAATAGCTTTGAGAATATATCAGGAATACGAAAATAAATTAGATAAAAGTTATTCCATTGATTTCGGTGATATGATAAATAATGCTACAAAGTATCTAAATGAAAACAAAGATTTCTTTTTAGACAAATATGATCACATCCTCATTGACGAATATCAAGATATTAGTGCTCAGAGATTTCTTTTAATTGAAGCATTAATGAAAAAAAATCCAAAATGTAAACTATTCTGTGTAGGTGATGATTGGCAGAGTATTATGGGATTTGCTGGGTCCAATCTTAACTATTTTATTCACTTTTATAGATATTTCGATCATCCTGTCAGGACAGATTTGATAAAAAACTATCGTAGCATAAAATCAATCGTAGATGTTGGAGCTACTGTAATTGAAAATAACACCAATCAAATTAAAAAACAGACAATTGCTAATAAAGAGATGGAATTGCCTATTTTGGTTTTTTCCTCAAGACATAACAAAGATTATCCAGATAAATACTATAAACAAATCACGTCTCATGCTTTGGAGAAAATAAATGAATTGGTTAAAAAAGAGGGTTACAAATATGATGATTTTATGATTCTTTTAAGGATTGCAAAGAATCCTAAATTAAGAAAGTATCTTAATTCGGATAATGCTTATGGAATCCCTATTTCTGCAGAACCTGCTAAATCAAATTGTGTTCACATATTATCTGTTCATAAAAGCAAAGGACTAGAATCGAGAGTTGTAATTCTGTTAAATGTAGATAAGGGATTATATGGATTTCCTTGTGAACTTGAGAACCCAAAAATCTTTGAAACGGCAATAAAAGAAAATGATGGATTAAGAGAACAAGAGGAAAGAAGATTATTTTATGTAGCATTAACTCGAGCAAAAGAGCAAATAATTATCTATACACAAAAACAATCAGAAAGTAGTTTCATTGCAGAAATAGAAGAATTTATTCAAAAAAAGGAGTTATATTATTGAAAATATTCAACAACATACCGTTGATTCAAATTCCACCCGGTCCACCACTTCTAAAATCCTCACTTTTTTCAGTCTATTATTCTCACTACTTTTTCTGTTACTATTATGAATTTGTTTGGTATTTTCTCTGCATATTTCTCTATGAGTTGTTGTATTATTCTTATCTTATTCTCCGTTCGTTCATTTTTTAGTCGTAATAGGATTACTCCTTTGTGCTGTTTTTTTTGTCTTATAACTAATTCTCCAAAATCCTTGTCATTGGTTAGTAGGATGTATTTTTCCTCATATGCTTTTGCGATTATTTTTTCATCACTCATTCCTCTTGCTTCGTCGTAAATTGAAAAAACTTCATGACCATTTTTTCGCAACCAATCAGCTACTCTTGGTCCTGTGCATTCATCTACTAGAAATCGCATATTATTGTGCCTCTTCTATAATCGGCATAAAAGTAGTATTTTCTAGTGTTTCTGAAGCATAAAATAGACAAGCTAAAATATCCTCTTTGGTTAGATCTGGATATTCTTCTATTATCTCCTTTATTTCTGCTCCATTTGCTAACAGATTCAATATGAATTGCACTGTTAATCTTGTTCCTTTAATAACAGGTTTTCCGGTCATTATTTTCGGATTTATTGTTATCCTTTCTAGAATTTCCTTTCGCTCCAAGGATGATCAATTCTCCTTTAATTTTTTTATTCACGTGTAATATATACAATGTACTTGTTGTTATAGTTTTCTTTGTTTCTTTAATACTTTTAAAGTAGAAGTGATTCTTCAGTTGGAGTTCGCTTATTCATATTCCACTGTTCGGCTATTTTTTTCTCTTCGTAATTTTGATTCAAAAGTAAATTTTTTTTCTTTTTTTATCCATTTATCATACGTTGTTTCAAGTCATTATTTTGATTATACCTTTTTTCATTTATTGGTAATGCATCTGCCACTTAAATAACGTCCAAATTCGATGTTTGTACATCAATTATCTATCAAATTTCTTTTTTAAACCTCTAAACGAAAAGTGTTAATAAAATAAAGTATCTCAACTGGAGGCCGTGGATTTAAATTCCACCCGGTCCACCAATTTTTCTTCATCAATAGTTTTTTATCTGTGTATTACCAATATATAGATGATATATATGGGTTACAAAACTCTTAGTGTTAGTGATGAGATTTACGATCTTCTTTGTGCTATGAAAGAAGATAATGAATCTTTCAATGAACTCTTTACTCGGCTCATTCGTGGTAGTGGCAAACATATATTAAAGTTTCATGGACAGCTTTCTGATTCAGCTGATTTTGATAAGATTATGGCCCGTATTTCAGATGAGCGAAAAAATGAGCAGGAACGTCTCTAATCATGGCTTCTTTTGTTCACTTTGACACTAATCTTGTTGTAGATTTTTTTAAGGGAACTTTTCCTCGAGCTGAATTTGAACCTTTGCTTTCACAGAATGTTGTCATGATTAGCGTACTTGTTGAATATGAATTGAGACTTGGTCAGAAATTATCTCAAAATCAAGATATTAAACAATTACTTGCGGATTTTCTTGAATCCGTGCTCATAATTCCACTCTCATCTGAAATTGTGGCAAAAGCATGTGAGATACAATCACGACAAATTTCCTTAGGCAAACGATTACCATTAGTTGATCTCTTGATTGGAACAACATCTATCGTTCATAATGCAAAATTGCTTTCAAATGGTAGTGATATGCAAAAACTTATTGCATATGGACTTGAAGTAGTTTCTTTTTAATCTAAAAGTTTCGCTCGTTTAATATTGTGGATTCAAATTGCTAATTCAAACTAAATATTGTGAAACAACTTTTTGATAGAATTCTTTAGAGCAGTACTTATTTTTGAAAGAAATAATCTTAAAGCAGCTCATCTACACTTTTTCCTCTATTGTGTAGTCTCATCTTTAATTCGGTCATAAGATCGGATCTTTTTAATGTGCCGTCACCTACACTATCGGGTGATACGCTTAAAGCTTGATTGAGATATCTATTTAATTGTTGAATATTCTTTATTGAGCTTTCTTCAATTGAAGTGCAAATAACTGTACTTACATGCTCTGGTGATATTTTTTCAAAGAATATGTTATAAACATCAATCTTCAGATGCCCTTCACCACCAATTCGTATTTTCCCTATTGTTTGCATATATTCTTCCAGGTTTATTTTAGTGAGCGTAATTTCAATTAATTGTAAAATCTCTGGGTTTGCTCCTCTTTGTACCGCACCGACTACTCGTTCCGCATTTTCTGTATAGACGGCTATTGCGGTTAATTCAGCATTATTATCCAAGGTTGCTCCAATGATATCTGATAATCTTTCTGCTATTTTCTCTTGTATTCGCTTCGCCTCTTCTTTCTTCATTGGTTGAGCAATGTCCATGTCAGGAGGGGCTACATCAGTTATCGTTGATTCAACTCTTTTTGGTGGTGCTACAGGAGGAGAAGGTGTTGTTTTTGGAGGGGCAACAGGTTTTGATGTAACGGGTTTTGTTAAAAAGTCGTCTTGTTTTTCAACTGGTGGTGTCAGAGTTACTTTGTGAACTGGAGGAGAATGTGTTGCGGGTTGTTGTTGAACAGGTGGTAATACAGTTGCAGGTTGTTTTGACATTTTCTTTGGTAAAGTATCTAATAATATTCTTTGTAGAGTTTGATTCGAAGAGTCAGTATAGATGCTTGTAATGCTTTTTATAAGACCCCCTGGTATGAGTGCATCTAATGGAGCGATTAGTTGAGCTAAGTGTGCTAAGCCGCTTTTTATTTGTGCTTCCAGTCCTGGGTCAATTTTATTGAACAAAATATATCCTTTCACATTTTTCAATTGGTCTGCAATGCTTTTCGTCCATAATATTAGAAAATTAGCTGCTTCTTCATATTTTGAAGCATTTTGTACATCAACGAAATACACGATAGCACTTAGATTTGCCACTAATTCCTTGTTCCCGATATATCCCTGCCTAAATTTCTTTCCTCCGCCGACATCAATAATCTCCACATCAGATCGTAGGAAATCGTGTTTGTATTTGGCAATTCCTCTTGTAGGTGGTATGTTTAGAAGCTGTGCTGGTGGTTTTTTTCCAAAGAATTTCTGATAGAGTGCCGTTTTCCCTGCTCCATCAATTCCAATAAAGAGTATTTTTTGCATTAGTTTTCACCAAAAGAGGGTAGTATTTACCAAGTATTTACTTGTATATGTCTTTTCTCTTATCCGTTGTTTTTTAGGTCTTACTATTTCGATGCTAATTGTTTCACAGCTATCTACTAATAATTCTAAAGTCAGTTAACCTAAATATCTTTTTTCCTCATAAAATTCTTATGTTTGAGGTAAAATTTTCCTATTAAATCTCTTCAAATGCCTATTTAGAACTATTTTTATTGCCGTTTGCTTGTTTTACTTATTACGCGAACTTTAGCTTTAGAGTTAGCTAACATGCTTTACTATGGAGGCAGCGTATTGATCCAAGCTTTATGGATAATTACAGAAACAGGTCAATGTATCTTTAGTCATAAATATGTGAAAATGGATATTGAAGACCAGCTGATTTCAGGACTTTTAACAGCGTTTAATGCTTTCTCAACTGAAAGCGGTATTGGCGGTATCCAACAAATAGGTGGCATAGATAATCAATTTGTTTATGGTTCCGCAGGAAAGTTTCTTGTCGCAGCTTTAGCAGACACCAGAGATGATCCTGGTTTAGTTGAAAGTTTAATAAATAGAATATCTGTTGCTTTTCAAGAGAAATATTCCAAGTATCTAACTGATGATATGTATATGGACCTTAATCTCTTCAATGGTTTTGAAACTGATATTGATCAAATACTCTTTCCAAAAATTTTAGCTCGAGGTACTATGTCAACAATATTTGGTACCTTTGTTACTATGGCACTTACTATAGGCACATTATTTATTATGATACAAATTCCGAACATCTTTCCTAATTTGAATCAAGGTTTATTGAATAATCTCGCTTATCTAATTTTTCTTGCTTGTGTTCCCGGCTTTTTTGTTGGTGCAATTACAGCAGGAACAAGAAAATATGCTTTGATTGCTAATACCATTGGTATACTTCCAGTAATCGGTTATTTTGCTTATGATATTGCCGTTTCTGGTATTTTATTAGGAGATACTTCTAATTTAGCTACCACCATTCCTATTGTGTTACTTATGGCAGAGCAATATATTGCTATTGCACTCTTATCGGCAATTATTGGTGGAGGAATGATTGAACGAAAAAAACTCTTCCAATTTTCAGACAATATTGAAAGAGTTGAAGATGATCAAATTCCAAGTTTGAACGAAATTTATGAGCAATCACAAGAAGCTACACTTCAACAAGAAGTTTACACACCGGATACTACTCCAACAGAAGATTACTATACGAGTAGCTCTTTTGCTGACCAACAACAAGTACCAACAACACCTCCTCCTCCCCCCCAAGATTATCAACAACAAGATTGGGAAAATCAATAGACAATTTATCTTCTAAAGTGATTATCAATGAGCAAAAAAAACGAGTTAGATAACAATCCACATCAAGAGGAAATTTCTAACTCAGAAGAAGAAATTATCTATACTGCTCTAGGTAGTCAAATTAGAAGAGACATTCTTTCTTTTATTAACAAAAATCAAATCGTAGGTTTTAATGAATTGAAAAAGGAATTCAGATCCCTCAAAGTTGGTTCACTGTATCATCAACTAAATACATTGAAGGACCTTCTGACACAAGATGCCAATAAAAAATATCTTTTATCAAATCTTGGGAAAGTTGCTCATAATTTAATGATTTTAAACAAAGATCATATTGAAGCATCAAATGTAAAACTCATTACAAAAAAGGGCAAAGGCAATTCACTTACCAATAAGTCTCTTGAGATAATTACCTCTTTCTTTCTTCCAAGAAGGATTTTTCAGCATTTGGCGTCAGAACCTCTTAGAACATTTTTTGAGGGGGCAATCATTATTGGTGCGATGCTATTCTTTGCAATTGATAGTCAATTAGTTTTAATTGGATTTTATCCTCTTGATGTTGAGGAATGGTATTTTTCTGTAATAGGCATAATAGGTTTGTGGATTTTTCTTGCATTGATTACTGAATTGCTTTATGCTTTGTTCTACAAACGTAAGTATAATCCTGTAAAATTAATAGCAATTGTTCCTTTTATTTTACTTCCTAGTATGATCGCACTATTTTTCATTTGGCTTCAGACAAAAGTAGCTGCTACTTTTCTTTTCTTAGATGGTCAAATATTAATTGTTTTAGGACAAATTTGGGCTCTTCCATTGATGACCACAGCTGTTAGTCAATCAAAAGAGCTAACAATGAGTAGGTCAAGCTTGGTAGTGTTATTTACATTTTACCTTGCATATGCAATCTCCTTTGTTTTTATGGGTATCAATCAGTAAATAACCATTTTTTCTCAAACTGTATTATGAGGCATCTTTCTTTGAAATGGTTTTAGAAGATTTCTTAGAAGAAGATTTAGCACTAGTAGCTTTTTTAGGAGCAGATTTCTTTTTGGTTGTTTTTTTAGTTGCCGGTTTTTTTGTAGAAGTTTTCTTGGGTTTTTGTTTACTTTTGAGGTGTTCAGATAAAACTTGATAGACCCATTGACCTTCTGCATAACCGGTCCATCGACCTGGAACAATACCAACATGAACTAAATCCTGAGTTAACCAATAAGCTTCTCCTTCAGTTACCTCTAAGGCTTCTTGAATTTCAAGAAGATGAACAAAATCTTTTCCATCCAAAAAAATAACTGCTTTCTTTACGAGGTCGGGATTCCATCGTTCTAAAATGGTTGTTTCTTTTTCGTCTTCTTCAAGTTCTGCTTTTTTCTTCTTCTTCTTCTTCTTCTTCTTCCTTTTGCTCTTTGGTTTCTCAACAGGTTCCTCAGAAATCTCTCCGGATTGGATTTTCTTTATTTCGTTTATAAAAGCACTAATTATTTCTGGGTTTTCTAAATATGATACAAGAAAAGTGCCGGCAAATTCCTTCTTATTGAAATCAGCTGTTTGTTGCAAAAGATATTCTCGTTGTTTTTTACGTGCTTCACGGGGGATAACTAAACGAATCATTTCTTCTTTTTCATCAAGAATCATACCAACTTGTGATTCCAATAATTCATCCGGAGAACATTCAACGAGTTTTCTACCAACCAAAGAATAGACTTTCAAGAGCTTTCCATCCAATTTCTATGCATAAATATTAAACATTTACTAAAATAATAGTTTCGCTATTGGTAAGTATTGAGTTGTTTTTATACTTTTTACAATATACTAAGGTACAGAAGAGAGCTTGTGATTAGAAAAATGACTACTGACCCCACTTCCGAAAAGAAAAGTAAAATTAATTCAATTGAGAAAGAAGAGCATTCTAAAGATATAATTGCACCTCAATGTCCACACTGTTCAAGCGAGAATGTTTATGGTATAAGCAGAGTAGTTGGTTATTTCTCAGTTATTGATAATTGGAATAATAGCAAAAAATCCGAACTAAAACGAAGGCAAAAGGGCAATTATTGGTCAAAGGAATAGATAGAAAATGCATCTATTTAATAAAAATGATCTATTTTTGCTAATTTAGAAATCCTTAAAACAGCTCTTCTGCCTAAGTTAAAGTAACTGGTGACTATTATGATTTCCCAAAAACAATTCCAATCTACTCTTAAGAAGCTCGCGGGATTCGATGGAGTTAGAGGCGTTATTATAACAACAAAAGAGGGTTTACCTATATCTAGCGATATAGAAACGGATAAAACAGAGTCTATCGCAGCGTTAGTTTCATCTCTCGTTGGAAAAGCAACTCAAGCAGTAGATCAATTAGAAGAAGGGGCTTTAAATTTCTTTACCATTGACACTACTAAAGGAGAAATTCTAGTAGCACCTGAAAATGATTATATTTTGATTGTTTTGAAAGACAAGAAAAAGAAATAGTTACTCATAGAAAAGTAATAAATTAGAAGCTCACTTTTCAGAAGCTTCTATCTACGTTTTTTTAATGATTGTTATTTTACTACTTTTAGAATTTTTCGAGCTCCTTTAGGGCTTCTTCTAGATTATCATCCATTGACTCATCAGCACTGGTTACACTTGCGGCATCTTCCGCTGCTGTGGATGGAAATGATATCTTTTCTGATAAGAATTCGTTTAACAGTTTTTCAATTTCTGAAGCCTCTCTTTTCAAGACAAGTCTAACTAACCCAATATTTACATCATTGTCAGTTATAACACAGAGGATTCCCTTTCCACAACTTGCAGCAAAAATTTTCCCTTTGCTAAATTCTGATGAAACAATATCTAAATCACCCAGATCAAGATTTACTCCTTGTTCTTCACTGGCAACAAAGACTGCACTAGCAATAGCACCTACTCCATCAACATCGATGGGGAAGTATGAGAACTTTGAAACGTGAGCAATAGTCAATCCTGTTCTATCAACTAGGATAACTTTTCTTATGCCAGCTTCGGCTTTAATGATTTTACTAAGGACATTGTCGAACGCTTTAACATTTATCATAGGACTGTCACCATTTTGACGGTTTTAGTCAATCTACATTTCTGACCTCTTGTCAACTCTCTTTACTGATTACTTTTAATTAAAGTTTCTTTCCTACTAATATTTTAGCAATCGCTTTTATAACAGTATTGTTTTGAGCAGATTAACTTTTCTCCTTTTTCTCCAGTAGTATATAATGGTTTATTTTTATCAAATAAAACAATTTTTTGCCTAATTTTCCACATTGGTTACTTTTTTATTTTAATAATGTAACACATAGACAAATAGTGTTCAATCAATATCACTATTAATAATTAAACTATTGGAGAATCTATGACAATGAGTAAAAGCAAGAAAGGGAAAAATACAAAATCAATTATTTCCATCCGTGCCATGTGTGATCAATGTAAAAATGTAGATACTTTTCAAATATCTACAAGAGACCTTTTACCTCACATTGGAGGGCTGTATCAAGTTTCGACAATTCATCATTGTAAAGACGACAAAGAAATGATAATGAATATTGTTCTTGATAGAAATTATGCTGTGAGGCAAGCATCAGTTTCTCCCTTTGTAGGAGATTTGGAGTCCGGAAGTGATGCAGATGAAAAATGGTCTACAGAAGAAATAGCTGATGTAAAATTCCTTGTTAGCCAAGTAAAGGAAGCTGATAAGGTTATCCATGCAGTGCTTTCAAGTAAGCAAATTGTTATCACAAGCAAAAATAGCAAGTTTGTAAGGCGCATCGTTCGTACGCTTCAGCTCTTTGCACCTACAAGATATCCATCTGTTGTAGAATGGGCAGATAAAGTAACTAAGGATAAACAAATCATTGGAACAAAACCTGACCTAGCAAAACAATACTCTAATGTAGTGCTTGTTAATCTTGATTCAAATAAAGTTCTAAATGGTAAAAATTCTAATTATTCTAGGACTTTTCTAAATAAATTAATTACTTTGGAACCAAAAGGAATTGCATATGCAGCTAAGCTAAAAATTGATATGATAATTGAATTTTCAAAGATGTTGATTGAACTTACAAAAGAACCCCAAATCGGTTCAAAAGCAATTGATCTCGTCAAAATGGATGTTAGTGAAGATGCTTATGATTTAATCATAGATATTGTGGCAGGTTTTGATCCTACAGCTTTGGAGATTATTAAAGAAGATTGGTTATGATTCTATTTCGTTAACCAATATTTAAATTTTCCACAGTCAAAGAAAATAAGCAAGTATCTTTTTTCATAGAAATATCAATAATTTTGCATAATGATTCTCCTACAATTCAATACCCTTTCTTCTTTTTAAATGCCTCTTAGAATAGCTGTACGAATAGTTAATTGTTCAACTATTCTTTTAAATAAAGGACAATACTTTCAGTAACCTCTTTAGCTAAA
>JAUWKS010000103.1 GCA_030614005.1 Candidatus Heimdallarchaeota archaeon
ATCGATATCAAAATCAATTAATGAGTCAGCTAAATTATTACCAATGAAACATTCTTTTCCCTCTAAACTACTGAAATTATTGTCATTATTTCCATATTGGTCATCTAGAACAAAATCACCAAATCCTTTATCGAGCTCTTCATCTATCCCTAGAATAGTAACTATTGGTTCGGTTTGATCAGTAACAGTAGAAATTGCCCCCACTAAGTTAGTTATTCTTGGAGCGATGCCATCAATATATTGACCAATAGTTGGATCATTCTTAAAATTCTCATAAACAGAGTAATCGAAGAATTCGAGCTGATATTCTCCTTTTTGTATCGCAATATCAGCATTGCCATATCTTAAACTAACAGTTTCTTGCATAGCATTAACTAACGAATCTGTGGCAACTTGCACACCAGCTAAAAGTGACACACCAATAAGTATTCCAAGTGTATTTATTACGTTCTTTAATTTCCTTCTGCTGATTCCTCTTAAAGCATGTTTAATGGCAAATAACAACTGGTAGCCCACTCCAATGTTTCCTATAAATAATAATTAGTTGTATTGTTATAAATTGATAAACATTGATATTCTAATAGATAAGGTACTATTTCTTATAGTTTTTAAGTGAAATGTTTGTCACTTGTTGCTTACTTTCCAAAAACGGTTTATCTACATTAACTTTTTGAAAGGGAATGAAATAAATGTTACAACCTCAAAAGATTTATTCATTAAAAATCCAATATAAGTAAGATTTTCAAAACAAGAGATGTTTTATAAGATAGGAGAAAAAAATTTCAGGTGCAAAATTATGAGTTACTCGGATGAGAAAGAAGCAGAAATAGTAAAGTTCCCGGGAATTGCTAGCATATCTTTATCAATTACTCCAATTAGAGAGTTTGAGAGTTTCGAAATGCTGGAAGCAGTTATCCGAGTCTATGATGAAAACGAAGAACAAATTATGAGGCAAAAAGCAAGATCATTACAAATTATTGCTAAAAATCTCAAACTATTCATTCAGAATAGAACTGATTTACCAATAAATGATCGAAGAATGTCAACATGGTTTGCTGATTACCTAACAAAAATGGGTATTAAATTAGATGAAGAAGAATCATATCAAATCATCAAAAAGGCTTCTCAGGCACTTGAACGAGTATCTAAGGTAAATATAGAATTAGTTGAACCTTCAGATTTAGTGTCAATTGAGACAGATGTCTTAGCTAAGCTGATAGGTTTAAAATCCGATCATTTAATGTCAGAAGATGAACTTAATGATTTATTAGAGAAACATCAAACACCCGTCACTAACAAAGTTGTTCGAACAATGACCTATATCAATAACGGGGGAATCGAACACAAAGATACTCTTAATCTCGAAATTGTTCCTTCTGAACAAATCTTAAAACACTCTTTAGTAGCTTCTTTCAAAAATGAAACTGAAAAGGAATTAACAAAAGTTGTTATTTCAGATATTATTCCTTTTACATACAAAGTAACTGATGTAACAAGTAAAGAGGGAGGAAAATATAAAAAAGAATTATTAGAAAGTGGTTTGAAAATTACTTGGAAAGTAAGTAAAGTTGCACCAGGTAATGAAGTAAAAATGATCTATAATTTTGAGAAAAGAATTCCTAGAACAATTTACATAAGAAAGAATGAAGAAATTAGAATAGTTCAAGATTATAATTCAATAATTGTTGAGAAACCAGAAGGTGTACCAGTAAAGAGATACTTCATTTCGGAAGTTATCAATCTATTACCTGTAACATTGGATGAACTTATTATTCGAGATTTAATTCCAACAGAAATGCAAGTAAAGGAAGAGAGCATTACTGAAGAAACAAAGTCAATTGATTTTGGACAAAACTTTGGTATAAACATCCAAGTTTCGGAAACAAATGTTGAAACCGGAACCAAACATTTGAAGAAATATGAAATCATTCCTTCTCCTTTGATTTGGAAATACAGCCTTATTTCGCCAGTAAGTGAAGAAGATTCACGAGAAATTGCTGTAACAAAACTAATTGAACAAACTTCCAAAGAAGACATTTACATTTGTACAATTGTTGCATCAACTCCTGAACCTTGCAAAATAATTTGTCAAGTAGAAGATGGCTTAAAAGCAACTGAATTCATGCCATCTGAACTTGCTCCAAATGCTTCTGGAAACACACTTACTTGGGAAATTGAGGGAAAATTAACCGTTTCATTAGTTCTTGAAGGGAAACTATCTAAACGGCCTCAACCACCAAAAGTTAAAATTGGCACTAAAGACTACGAAATGCCTGAAAGTAGCATTGTAATGGAAAGAAAGAGTAAGATAATCGCTATGCCTTTCAGTCATGTTGCTCTTTACAGAAAAGTTTCGAGATAAAAAGAAAGTAAAAGAAAAATGGAAAATAGTTACTATTTTCCTTTTCTTACTTCGTTGAATTTTTTATTATATTCTTCAGCTGATGCGTGTAAATCAGAGGAATAAAGAATAGCACGACCAACATTTAACATAACATTTTCTCCACCGTGTTGAATAATTTT
Organism: Candidatus Heimdallarchaeota archaeon; assembly: GCA_030614005.1. Taxonomy (GTDB): domain Archaea; phylum Asgardarchaeota; class Heimdallarchaeia; order JABLTI01; family JABLTI01; genus JABLTI01. Next base: position 2,524 of record JAUWKS010000103.1, read on the forward strand.
CTTTAAATCACCTTGTTGTTTTCCAATCCCAGGAACCAACATTACAACATCCTCTCCTGCTAATCGTCGAATAGTTTGTATGTCTTCTGTGGTAACATGTCCCGTAGCACCAACAACCATTCCATCCCCATTACTTATTTTAAGCTCCTCTGCAATAAATTCATAACCTTTTTTTCCATCAATAATACCCTCTTTCATAAAATAGATTGCATCTGGATTGGACATTAAAGTAAGAGTAATTAACCCTAAACCAGCATTGTGTGCACTCTTGAGACTATCAGCAATATTGCCAGCAAATGGAGAAAACGTTACTGCATCAAAACCCATTTCCTTCATCCAATAGAAACCAGAATCATTTGTAGAACCAATATCACCGATTTTCTGATCGAGAATAGAAACTAAGCCTTGGTCATGAATTTTTTTATTCATTTTTTTGTAAGCATCAATGCCAATATGAAAGATATACTGATTATTAGGTTTGATTGCACAACAAAAATCTTGAACGCTCTCTAAAAAATCATCAAAAAATGAGAGGATTGCGTCTTCATTTGATGTACCATCAGCAAAATAACTTTCTTTCATAACGTTTTTTTCTCTTTGCTGAGGAATTGCAGGATCAAAACCAGCACAAAGAATGGAGTCTTTTTCATCGCGAGCTTTTTGATAATTCTTTAAAAAGTCCTTATCATAGGTAGTCATTATTCTTTCAACCTTCTTTCTAAATTGTTTCAGAACTAGAATATTACTTTTGCTGAAAAAACAACCTTCATAATTTAAATATTAAAGAATAAACCTTATTTGTAATGATACTAGTCGATAACTAGTGAGTAGACAAATGAAAGTTCGTACAATAGGTTTCGCTGAGAAAATGTTTGGATTCAAAGAAAAAGAGATTACCTTTGAAGGAGCCAAATTATTAAGCGAAGTTCTAGATTTTACTGAAATTCCACTGAATCTGATTGCAATAATAATAAACGAAAAAGCAGCAACCAAAGATCATAAAGTAAAAAATTCAGATAAAGTAATAATAACACAAATTGTTGCAGGCGGTTAATTCATTCTCTTTTACATTAACTTGTTTTCGAAAATATGCAAAGAAAATCATTCAACTTTCTATTTCTTCTGAAGCAATTTTATTCAATTAATCATATACAGTAAAATTTCAAAATGTATTTTAATATGATTGATTCAATTTAGTTCGTACTTCATTTGAGTACATATTACAACTATAATCGATGAATATCGATCAACAATCTGATGCAGAAGTTTTGCATAAGGGTGTTGCAACTATAAGGAGTAAGATATATTATGCCTAAAAAGGCTCATTTTCACGAGAAATTAGATATTAGTGCTAAAATTGTAGTAGCTACTGGATTGGGCGGTGCAGGACGAGAATATCCTGATTATTTTGAGAAATTTGGAAAAGAAAACGTCACAATTGTTTGTTGGGATGATTCTGTTTCAGATCTTAATTCCCATATTGCGAAATTGAAGGAAAGTATTCCAAAAGAAGAACCTTTTGTGGCAGTTGGTCACAGCATGGGTGGTTGTATCTGGTTGGAACTTCTGAACAGAGAGATTATTCCGAATCAGCTCGGACAAGTTTTAGTTGGTTGTTCAAGAAGAGTGAGAGGAGATCAAGGTGTTGAATTTATTATGAAACGCCCTTGGTGGTTTATTTGGATAATGGTTCTTGGATTGACATTAATCTTTCCAATAATGCTTCTCGTTTGGCGAAAGAAAACCTTTGACACTTATCGAGAGCTTTGGCGATTTGTAACAAAAGATGGCGCAAGGAAAATTCATAATCAGTACAATTTAACACTCAAAAAATTAGGAAATATAGAATCAGTAATGAATCCAGATTTACCTTTAGTAATCATTCGCTTAACAAGAGACACTCTAGTTGATGAAGAAGATTTAGAATTCACTAAATCGATGTTCAACGATCATCGTGAGCAAATCATTGAAAGCAATTCGCTACACTTAACAGAGAAATTCGACCATATTACAGTTGAAAAAATCGCTCTTGAAGCAGAATACCTTGGATTAATTTCTAAGAAAGAAAAAATAGCAGTTATGCATTAACTGCTTTCTTTTATTTATTTTATTATATCAAGAGATAGATCAATTGATTTGAATGAATGAGTTAGAGCTCCAGAAGAAATAATATCTGCACCCAATTTAGCGTATTTATTGATATTCTCTTTGTTAATTCCGCCACTCAATTCCAAAAGCACTCTATCACGTAGTTTGTTTTTCTCTAAGATCTCAATAGCTTTAACAACTTCCTTGGGGCTCATATTATCTAACATAATAATATCTGCACCTGCTTTAGCTGCTTCAAGCATTGTTTCATAATCTTCTACTTCCACTTCAATTTTCTTCGAAAAGCTAAGGTGTTTCCTCAATTGTTCAATCGCCGTTGTAATTGAAGTAAATAATACCCTATGATTGTCTTTGAGAAGAACCATATCATCTAATCTCAACCTATGAGTATCTCCACCACCACAAGTTACTGCATATTTCTCAAAGAGACGCATACCAGGTGTGGTTTTTCGTGTCGCAGCAATTACTGTTTTAGAACCTTCAGGAACTTGCTGTACAAAAGACCATGTCTTTGTTGCAATGCCACACATTCGTGCTAAGAGATTGAGTGCCAGCCTTTCTCTGAGAAGAATATTTTTCATTGATCCATAAATGAGAGCAATATCTTGATCTTTTACCAATTTATCGCCATCATTTGCTTTTAGAATAACTTCACAACCTAATGGTTCGAAAATGTCAGAAATTAATACTGCACCAGAAAGAACACAATCTTCTCGAGTGAATATTCTAGCTTGTGCTTGCTTTTCTACAGGAATAAGAATTTCTGAAGTGATATCGCCATATCCCTCATCTTCTATTATGAAGTTTTTTAGTAATTCACCTGCGAGTGTTTTCGGAAAAGGATAGATTCTCTTCATGTTAATTCAAACATCCTCAATATTGCTTTTTCCGCTTTATCATGAATTTCTTTTGGTATGATAATTTCATGTTGTTCATATAAGAGTGAATCGCGAACGAGTTCTAATGTATTCTTTTTCATATTTTTACATATTGCAGTATCCTTTGCTAGAATAAAATTCTTTTCGGGATGATCATGATTTAATCGATCTACTAAACCCTTTTCCGTCGCAACAATGACATTTTTTGCTTCTGTTTCTTTCCCGAAGTAAATCATTGCAGCTGTAGATCCAACGAAATCAGCAATATCTTGTACTTCTGGATTGCATTCAGGATGAGCAATAACAACTGCATCTGGATACTGTTTTTTTATTTCATTAATAGTTGCAACATCAAATCTTCTATGGACGTAACAATGACCATTTTTGGGTATTGGAATAACTTCAACATCTGGTAACGTTTTCTTTACGTACAATCCTAGGTTTTTATCTGGACCGAAGAAGACTTTCTTCACTCCAAGGTTTTTCACTACAGTTGCAGCATTACTACTCGTGCAAGTTACATCTGCAGCTGCTTTCGTTTCAGCAGTTGTATTCACGTAAACAACGACAGGTATATCCTCATCGTATTCTTTGCGAGTGGCTTCAATTAACTCTGCACTGCATTGATCCGCCAAAGGGCATCCAGCATCAGGGTTTGGAATGAGAATTTTCATTTTAGGGTTTAGAATTTTTGCTGTTTCAGCCATGAAATGCACTCCAGCAAAAATAATCATTTTGGCATCTTTTGCATCACGCGCAGCTTCACTTAGTCCTAATGAGTCCCCAACAAGATCAGCAATTTCTTGAATTTCCAATTCTTGATAGTAATGTGCCAAAATAAAAGCATTCTTTTCCTTCTTCAGTTTGCGAATCTCTTGTTGGAGCTTAGCAATTTCTTCTGGTGTTTTTTTAGCTGGTATTTTTAAAGCCATAGGAAACCAAACGTCCCTTAAATTGTTTATAATAGAAGTTCTTTTCCTCTTTACAATTAAAACCTTCGCTTAGCTATCTTAGTTTTGATTAATAAAAAAATTATAAAAATAAGTGTTTCAAGAGAATTAAGGAAATCACTTCTTTTAACGCTCTTGTTTAAATAACTCATACTCGAGACATTCGAGCAATCACTTCATCAACAGCGCCAATTAACCCTTCAATATTTCGCGCATCTAACTCTTTTATTTGTGCACGATATTCTGCATCAGTTAATTCACCAACTTGATGGCGAGCAAATAATTCTTCTTTCTTTGCAATCGTTTCATCCTTATCATAAAGGAGATTATCACGGTATTGTTTGAGCTTTGCTTCCTCTTCTTCAACTTTAGCCTCGGTAGCTTCTTCTTTATCATGATATTCTTTCTTTAATCGATCATAAGTTGAATCTTGAATACGACCTTCTTTGTAAATATCTTCTAATTTTTCTTGACGCTCGCGCATTTCAAGCACATCTTGTACAAGGTTCAAAAGTGATACAGAAGCCATTGCTTTTCGTTTGTCTGCGATACTTTTTTCATGTTTTTTAATTGCAGTAGTTATTTTCTTTAAATCAGCATCATATTCTTTTTCAGTTATTGCTTCTTCAACTCTAAATTTAATCTCTAACAAATCTTTGTCTTTGTTTAAGGTCTCAACTTTCTTTTGGATAGGAATAATTTTTGAGAGAGCTAGAAGTGATTCTTCTTCCTCAGGTGTTAATTCCACTTTTACTTTTGGAGGTTTCTTTGAACTGGAACGTGGTTTGGTTTTTTCTTTGACTGGTTCCACAGGTTCTTCACTTACATTTACTTGAGAAGTGGTTTTTTCTTTATCCAATTTTGTACCACAGGATCTACAAAAACGAGCACCGGGTATTGCTCTGGCACCACATTTAGAACAAAACTTTACCATTTTTAATCAGCTACCATATTATTAGTAATGTATAACGTCACAATCTCGTATTTATTAATATTTCAATATCATAGATTAAAAACAATAACCAAGGATTTTTTTAATTAGACTGTTATTTTATGTTATATTTGACTAATATATAAAATAATGAGTATTTTGTATGCTTTTCTTGTGAGGCGCTGTTCTTTTGAGAGCATTTTTTCTTCATACTATTATTGTTTAGCTGAATATATTTCATTTAGCTAAAGAGGTTACTGAAAGTATTGTCCTTTATTTAAAAG
>JAUWKS010000016.1 GCA_030614005.1 Candidatus Heimdallarchaeota archaeon
ATTCAATTATGCCAAAAATATTTGCTATGAAATATGAAGCCAAATTTCCTTGGCTAGAAAATAAGGATGTTGCCCCTCATGCTTGCCCCGATGGTAAGAATCCTGTTGTCTTCAAAATAACTCGAGAAGAGCTCGAATAATTTAGCGGTCTGAATTATTTCAATTTTTTTCTTTCCTTTCAAATAGGATAATGAATGAGTCAAAAATAAAGTTGATAAAAAAGAAAAGAGGAAAAAGTAACTTGGAGTTACTTTTCTTTCACATTTCTAATGCGAATTTTGTTTTCGTTGGAGGTGTAATTATGGCAATAGGATCAAATATCGGTCCATTTGATAAAGGAGTTAAAATGTAAATATCCATTTCGACTACCAATTTATCGACACTACCATCAAATAAACTGGATTGGTAAAGATCTGTACTGTAAGTGAATCTAAAGTAGTAATTGTATGTACTGAGTACACCATTGAATTGGGCGTAACCTGTTCCATTTGTAAGAACATTGAGACCAGAATAGGATCCACCTTCCCGGTATAAATAGACTCTAACATTGGTTAGAGGAGTGCCGTCATTGTGAGCATAACAGAATACTCTTGCACCAATATTAATATCATGAGTATATTCTGGTAATGCGCCATTGAATTCTGTTGACCAGAATTGTCCAGCAGCATAATCGACTCTGAATTTATACTGAGTATTAGATAATACTCCATTGAATTGTGCATGACCAGTTGCATTTGTTCTAGCACTTATTCCAGAATAAGAACCACTAGCTGTAAAGAGGTAAACTTGGACATTGTTGAGTGGATTATCTTCAACTCCATAAACAACATGGGCATAGACAATACCGCCAATATTGATCTCAACTACTCTTTCTGGTAAGTTTCCACTGAAAATTGTTGACCAGAATTGACCAGCAGCATAATCGACTCTAAATTTGTAAGCACCTGTTGCTAAGACTCCATTAAATTGTGCATAGCCAGTTGAATTAGTTCTTGCGCTAATACCAGAGTAAGAACCACTAGCTGTAAAGAGGTAGACTCGAACATTATTGAGAGGGGTATCATCAGGACCATAGACAACATGGGCGTAAACAACACCACCAATATTGATCTCTACAACAAGATCATCAATACTTCCATTGAATTCAGTTGACCAGAATTGTCCAGCAGCATAATCAACTCTAAATTTGTATTGTGTGGTTGCTAAGACACCATCAAATCTGGCATAACCTGTGCTATTAGTCCTTGCGCTAATACCAGAGTAAGAACCACTAGCTGTAAAGAGGTAAACTCGAACATTGTTTAATGGTAGATCGCCAGCACCATAAGTAACATGGGCATAAATTGTTCCACCAACGTTTATATCGACAACAATAAACGAAGCTGAACCATTGAAAACTTCAGACCAGAATTGACCGCCAGCATAATCAACTCTAAATTTGTAATTAGTACTCTTTAAAACTCCGTTGAATTGTGCATAGCCAGTACTATTTGTTCTCGCAGACATACCTGAATAGGAACCGCTTGCTGTAAATAGATACACTCTGACTCTATTTAATGGAGTTCCTTCTGAACCGTAGATTACATGTGCATAAGCTTCTGCCCCAACATTGATTTCAACAATCGTAACTGCTTGGGCTCCGTTGAATTCGCTGCTCCATTCTTGGCCACCTGCATAATCAACTCTAAATTTAAACCAAGTATCTTTCTCAATTGGATTGAATAGAGCGTATCCTGTTGTATTGGTTCTAGCACTTCTACCAGTGTAGGATCCACTAGCTGTGAAGAGATATACTCGAACATTTTTGAGTGGCAGTTCATCAGGACCATAAATTACATGAGCATAGGCTTTTCCACCAATATAAATTGTAATTACTGCACCATCTGAAGCACCAAATACTTCACTCCAGGTATTTACTCCACCATAATCAACTCTAAACTTGTAGGCGCCTGAAGAAAGTGAGAAGGCAGCATAACCAGTTTCATTGGTTCGTCTACTTACTCCTAAATAGGAACCAGTACTACTGAATAGATATACTCGCAAATTGTCTTGGCCAATTTCGTCGCCATCAACAACATGAGCATAAACAACTCCACCACCAATATTTATTGTAGTTTCTGAAACTGTTGGATAATCAACAAGTGGACTTGAATAGTTTAATCCTAAATAGAATACTTTGAATACATATACCCCTGGACTAATTGATAGGTAAGCATCACCTTCACTATTGGTAACTGCATATTCGCCATTGTAGCGACCTAAACTATCGAAACTAAACACTGTTAAACCATCAATTCCGCCAGCATCATTTTGAACATGAACTTTCATTAAATCGCCAGTTGCGCCTATCTGAACAGTAACTGTTGATACTGTTGGATGATAGAATGCTTCAGACCAGTAAATTTGACTTAGATAGTTTACTCGAACTTTGTATTCACCAATTCTCAAAGCTTGTTCTACTTGACCAGAGGAAGAAGTAGTTTGTGTTGGAACACCAGTAAAAGCATCATTTGAATAATAAAAGTCAATGTTTGCTCCACTCACAGGATCTGAATCTTGATCGATAACATTTACTGTCAATACTGAACCAAGAGTAGCACCACTTGGAGTAAAAGCTTTCGTTTCTTCAGAATTTCCAAATGATACGCTCAATGTATAAGAGGTTGCTTCTTCAAGTTGTCCTATGGTACCAGTAGCGGAAAGAACAACATTGCCTGCTTTTCCATCAAGTATTTGAGAAGCACCAGCTTTAGTATAAGCCCAATCATAGCTATTGGTTCCATCTGAGATTGTATAAGAAAATTGACTCATATTTGCAATTCCAGCGCCATTGGTTGTTACAATTATAATGTTAACTTTAATTGCATCAATTGAACCATCATGATCATAATCTTTGAATTCAGATACAGTGTTAATTCCAAAAGTGATTTCTACATCATTATTAAGAAGAGGAACAACAACAAAATAGACAACTGCAGCTGCTGAAACTGTCAAGGCAATTAGTAAAATGGTTGCTACTACCGGACTAACTGCTTTTTTGTTTCTAAATATATTTCTCATTGTATTTCTTTCCACCAGAATATAGTAAATATAACATTGATAAACACAAATAAGTGATAATCTCTAATAGAAAAGTCAAAATATAAGTTTTAGGAAATAGGCATCCTCGCTTATGAAGACTTGTACTTAGATAAATGCTCCATAATTCACTATAAAAGAAGAAATAGAAAAAAGCAGTAATTTTCAATGAAAACTCCTGCTATGGCAAGCAAAGTTAGTTTGCTAATTATTTAGATAATTTCAAGTTTTTTGCCGATCTTGGTAATGATACCAACTGCCTCATCGATTGTTTCAAAATCAAAAGATGATTGACATGAAGTGCGCAACAATTCATGACCGACTGGTGTTGCTGGAGTTCTTACAGGATTTGTATATACACTCCTTGGTGTTTCTGCAAGTAGTTCCTTGAAGAACGTGAAGGTTTTTAGCTCATCTTTTATTATTAATGGGATAATAGGTGATGCTGAATGACCAATATTAAATCCTGCATCCACATACCCTTTCTTTAATCGATTAGCATTTGCCCATAATTTTTGACGATGAGAATCATCCTTTTCAATAATGTCAAGAACTGCTAGTACTGTAGCTACAGCGGATGGCGGAGAACTAGCACTGAAAATCATACTTCTTGCTCTATGTTTTACCCATTGACAGGTTGTATCTGAACCAGCAATATAACCACCTATAGAAGCGAAGCTTTTAGAGAATGTGCCCATAGTAATATCTACTTTGTCTTCAACTTTAAAATGAGCAGCAGTTCCACGACCATACGGTCCTAAAACGCCTACTGCATGAGCATCATCAACATAAACTCCTGCGCCATAAGTTTCAGCAAGTTCAGTAATTTCATCTAGCTTTGCGATATCTCCTTCCATTGAGAAGATTCCATCAGTCACAATTAGACCATATTGACCTTTAGGAATCATTTTCAAAGATTTTTCTAATGAATCCATATCATTGTGTTTATAGATGAGCTTATTTTTTTTGTTGATCTTGCTTAATCGAATGCCATCTATGATTGAAGCATGATTCTGTTCATCTGAAACCACCCAATCATCTTTTCTTAGTAAACATGAAAGTGTACCAAGGTTCGCTTGCATACCCGTTGAGAATATTACAGCGCTTTCTGTCCCTATGAATTCTGCGAGTCGTTTCTCTAATTCAAGATGGATGTCCATTGTACCATTCAATAATCTTGAGCCGGTAGAGCCAGTACCATACTCTTCAATTGCTTTACATGCCGCTTCTTTGACTTTAGAATTAGTCGTCATTGAAAGGTAGTTGTTGCTTCCAAACATTATTGTTTCTTTATCGCCGAATTTCACTATTGGACCTTGTTCGCTGCAAAGTGCCATAAAATATGGGTATAACCCTAGTTCCTTGGCGAAATCCACTTGTGCCAATAACCCGGTTTTTGCCCGTTCCTCATATTTTTGGAATAAAGTCATAGTAACCACTTTACTCATTGACTTTTCTATGTGTTTTTAAAATTTGCTTGAATACTCAATATCTACTCAGATATATAAACTAAAAAGCTTCCTTTGCTTGAGAAAAATTAAAAAAAGTAGAACTAGTATATTTTTTAATGCGTAATAGTATTAATTGAAAACTGATTGATTAAAAATGTTAAAAATCGTTATTGCAAAATGTACAGAAAAACATCTTCATTCTTACACTAAGATAATGGTACAAGCATTTAATGATAAATATCCATTTTTTTTCTCAAAAATATCTGAAAAGGATTACACTGAAATTTTATTTCAACTCAATTTGTTGGAGCTGCAATCAAATAATTTCAATGGGAAATATGTTGTCATCTATAATGAATATGTTGCAGGGGCAATTAATTTCTATATTAGCAGGCAAAAATTACAGCTTGGTAAATATTATAAGATTCTAGCAAAAAATATTGGTTATCTCAAAGCAATTAAAGTGGGGATAATGTTATTTGGTTTTGGAGCACCGTTTAATTTTCCAATGGATACTCTATACATAGATCAAATAGGTATAAATGCAGATTTCAGGAGAAAGGGATTAGGAAAAAAACTAATGAATTTTGCACTTGAAAAAGCAATAAAATTAGGTTGTAAAAAAGTAAAGCTTGATGTTATAGCTAAAAATGAGGGGGCAATTGCACTCTATAGCAACATAGGTTTTGTAATAACTAAAACCAATGAAACCCCATTAGGAGAAGTTTTTCTAGGAATAAGAAAATACTATTCAATGGAAAAAAAATTAACCTAATTTGTTCTTTTTCTTAACTGTGAGTAGAAGCAAAATACTTATCTAAACATTTTTGTCTATTCTGACAAAAATACTTGGATGAAATACTATCATGACTCAAGAGAAAACAATATTGGTTATGGATGATGATGATGCTTTTCATGATGTTATGAAAGAGGTTTTAGATTGTTTAGGATATTCAAGTATTTTCGTCAAAAATGGCGATGAGGCCTTGGTTCTTTACAAAAAGACAAAAGAATCAAACAAACCTTTCGATGCTGTTATTATGGATTTGCATATAGAAGAAGGAATAAATGGTGAAGAAGGAGCAAAACTTCTACTTGCTTTTGATCCTAATGTCAAAATAATCATTTCAAGTGGATTGGGAAACCATCCAATGATGGATAAACCTCAAGATTTTGGATTGCAAGGTGCATTGTTGAAACCTTTTGGAATGCCAACTTTGAGAGAATTATTGAAAAAAACATTTGAAACTAACTAATTGATTGATTTATTTTTATTTCCGAAAGAATCTAAAGTACTAGTAACTATTTATCGCTATGTATGAAAAAATCATCTCAGTCGAGGGTATGCTCTACTATGGTCGATTTATTGATAGACCAAATCGTTTTCTTGTCAACATTAAATTAGAAGGAACAGATGAAATCCAAGCTGCATTTCTACATGACCCTGGCAGAATGAAGGAATTGTTATTACCAAATGTACGATTACTAATTAGAAAACCTTTGAAAATAGGCAACAGAAAAACTAATTGGGATGTTTTAGCAGTTTATCATAAAAATTTCTGGATTACGATTAAATCTAGCTTACCTAATTTAGTTGCAAAAACAGCATTAAGCAATGGTTGGATATCGGAACTAAAAGATTATCCAAATCTAAAACCAGAAATTAAATACGGTCACAGTCGCTTAGACTTTCTTCTAACAAATGGCTTAAACGAGTGTTATGTTGAAGTGAAGGGAGTTACTCTAGTTCAAAATGGAATTGCTTTGTTTCCTGATGCACCTACTTCACGAGGAACAAGACATCTACAAGAATTAATCAAAATAAAAGCTGAAGGGAAGAGAGCAGTTGTACTATTTATTTGTATGAGAGATGACCCAACAACTTTTTCGCCAAATTGGATAACTGATCCTATGTTCAGCAAACAGTTGGAAACGGCAGTAAATATGGGAGTAGAAGTTTTGGTGTATAAAGTACAACCTACTATCAAAAATAACAAATTGGCACTTTTTTTCACAGACAAAATTAAAACCAAAATAATAGAAGGAACTAAATTCTTATAATAAAGACTTCTTTTAGTCACTATCTTGTGGGAATAACCATGGAAGAACCGAAACTCGTTGGAAAAATTGCTGCTGATAAAGAGAGTAAGAAGTTAGGAAGAATAATAAAAATTGAGCTTGTTGAAGATCAGAAGACAAAGATTCCAAAACCAAATGCACTTGTTTTAGTTAGTAAACCACTCAGAAAAGATATTGTTATTTTAATTGAAATTTCAAAGTTGCTTAAAGAAGAAGCTGAATATGTTTGGTTTGATATTTTCAAGAAAGATTTCGATCAAGAAGTTAGAGAAACAAGAGCTTTAATTAGACTTTAAGGATATTTTCAATGTAAAATTATTGCAATATCTACTTACATAGTGAGAAACAGAGCTAAATTTAAATTCAAGTCTTTTAATTCAAAGTTGGCATTCAGAGGAATTCATTATGAGTTTCATTGCAAATTTTGGTTGGTTAGCGATAGTTATAATGATATTAGCGTTCCTTTGCGAATATATGGACGCATCGCTAGGAATGGGGTATGGTACTACTTTGACTCCTGTATTACTGTTCTTTGTAGAGGATATTGTAATGATCGTTCCCGCTGTGCTTTTGTCAGAATTCTTCGCCGGCATAGTTTCTGCAACATTTCATATAATTTTCAGAAACGTCAAAATTGGGCAAAAAGATAAGGCAAAAAATCCAATAAAAGGACTAAATTCCAATATTATTGAAACAAGAACAACAAGTGATATCACTACTCCTTCTGATAAAAATAGTAAGATCGACGAAACCGGAAATAGGTTTACCAAATCTATTCGCAAACTAACTCGCGATACAAAAATAGTTTTGATTCTTGCTTTCTTTGGTATTTTAGGAGCAATCTGTTCTTCAGTTATCAATATGATTTTTCATACAAATGATACATTTAATTTTAGTGCAAAAATCTACATTGGATTAATGGTTATGGCTATGGGGATTGTTATCATAGTTTTGAGAAATAAAGAACAAAAGTTCTCCTACAAAAAAATAGTTTCTTTGGGTATTCTTGCTGGATTTAATAAAGGGTTATCTGGAGGAGGGTATGGTCCAATTACTGTTTCAGGTCAAATTCTAGCAGGTCGTGAAGGGAGAAGCGCCATTGCGTCAACTTCACTTTCCGAAACTCTTGTCTGCTTTGTTGGTGTAACAGCTTATATTATAACAAATATAATAATTATGAATCATGGGGATTTAGCTATTACTTGGGAATATCTGAAATACGCACCGTATTTGATAATTGGTGCAGTGCTTTCAGCACCATTGGCTGCACTAACAACAAAAAAGGTAAAAACAAAATGGTTGAAAATAGCAGTAGGTTGGGGAACAATTGTATTGGGACTATTTAGCATAATTAGATATTCTTTGCATTTTGCAGGCATTTGGTAATTCAAGAAATTAACGAAATTCTGAATTAAAACACTCTGATTATTTTTTGAAAACCTTATATGTTAGATACCCAATATTAATTAGGCATAATTGTCCTATTAACGAAAATTATGCTCATCTGGAGTGTAGAAATTGAGTTCAGAGAAAAAATTCACTGTTCTTGAGATGATTGGAAAAGCTGCTTTTGCTAATAATGATGATATAATCATTGGAAAAGTTACTAAAATAATTGATCAGAAAGATAGCGAGGATGATGATGAATCTCTTCTTGGAGACATTAAGACAGATTTATTCCAAATTGTCGTTGAAATTGACCCGGAGAAATTTACTGCTGTATCAGAACCAACTGAAATACTGTTTTCAAGTCAAACTATTGAAAGCGTTTCAGAAAGTGGGTTTAAACTTCTCTTAACAGTAGAAACTATTGAATCATATCTGGAAAAAGGGCTTCATTAAATTCCAAATGGCCTTTCAATTTTCAGTATCTCACCATTTTCTTGTATGAAGTAATTTATTTCAGTTGTTGTACTATATTCAAAAATATCAAGATGAATGCTTTTCTCGGCAGCTCTAATTGGTGATGTCCAAGAAATTATCCATAAACTATCTTCTACTAATGGATTTTCTTGATAAGCTACTCCCATCAGAAATGGATACTTTTGACGTAAACGCAAATAGTGACCATCTTGTTTCGTTATATTAAGCAAATTGTAACCCAGTTCTTTGTCTGTTAAGGAAGAGATTATTACTAATTCAGGGATGATCTTTTCTTCTATGAATTGCTTTTTCAAGCCATCAATAATTGCTAGAATTAAAGTTCGGTTATCTGCTTTAGGTCCATCAATAATCTTGTAATTGACATTGTGAGTAAATATAAACTCATTACTCGAGTAAGTTCCAGTGCCATATTTTTCATTAAATAGATTTGTAGCTCTCATACTGGTAATAATCCTAATCGTTGCAAAAAATGAGAAAACTATCATGAAAAAAGCCAAGCTCATTGTTTTTCTTCTTTTATCCCACTTCAAAGGCCAAACTGTTGTTACAAACATTAAGGCTGCAATTGTATGAATATTATTTGAGGAAAGTAGCTTTATTCCATACCATTTGAAGCTTATTGGGAAAAAAATCATCATTCCTGTTGGAACAATAATGTCAACTGAAAAATGTAGCAGAGTTCCAATATAGAGGGAGAGTATGCCACCAACTGACCAGAATTTAAGATCAGAAAATTTCTCATGTTTCCACATTTTATCTTTCAATTTAGGGATATTAAGGATAGCCGCAAAAATAAAGACAAAAGGAATTATCCCGAGTAGACTATGAGTTATCGCTCGGTGTTCCAACCAAAACAACTTCGGAATGAAATAGACAATAAAATTAAACAGCATATCAATATCAGGTAAAATTGACCCAATGATAATTGGAACAACAAACTTTGTAGGAATTTTCTTAACTTTATCAACCCAAAAAATCAGTGAATAAGCAACTAAAGCATGTGTTATAGGATCCAATTATTCATCCTTTCCTGATAAACTTCTTTGATAAAATATTCTAACTTAGTTAAACCATTTTTCTTGGATCCAAGAGATCGTCTAAATCGCCAGGAATTTCCAAACCAATTTCCTTGATTATTTCTTTTATTGTTTTATCAGATTCAAAAGCTTGTTTAGCTATTTCACCTGCTTTTTCATAACCAATTATTGGGGTTAGTTTAGTAACAATCATTAGGGTTCTTTCAAGATGTTGGTCAATCTGTTTTTGATTGACTTCTAATCCTGCCAAGCAATTCTTCTGAAAAGAATTCATCCCATTCGCTAATATTTCTATTGATTCAAGTAAATTTACAATCATAATAGGTTTTGTTATGTTTAAATCTAGAATGCTTCCTTGTACTTCTGAAAAAGTTATTGTTGTATCATTTCCAATAACTTGAAGTCCTACCTGGATTAAAGCTTCAGCTTGTGTTGGATTAATTTTTCCGGGCATTATTGAGGAACCAGGCTCATTTTGAGGAAGCAACAATTCACCTAAACCTGCTCTTGGACCGCTACCCATCCACCTAATATCATTAGCCATTTTCATTAATGAAAGAGCGAGAAGTTTAAGCACACCACTGACTCGTACAATCGTATTGTGAGAAGATATTCCTTCTGCTTTTACAGGGTTTATTTTAAATGGATATGTTGTATTTTGAGCAAGAGTTTCAATAACCAGTTTATCAAAATTAGCCGGTGCATTTAAACCAGTCCCTAAAGCTGTACCACCAATTGGCAGTAAATATAACTCTTTTAAAACCGAGTCTAAACGTTGAATTGCTAATTTTATCTGACTATGATAAACAGCAAACTCAGTGGACAAAGGTATTGGTACTGCATCTTGTAAATGTGTTCTACCTATTTTTACAATATCGCTAAATTCGTTGATTTTCTTTTGCAAAGTATTTTCAATCGAGTGTAATGAAGGTAAAAGTTTCTTATGTACTAGTTCAACTGCTGATAGATGCATAGTTGTGGGGATAACATCATTACTAGATTGACTTTTGTTTACATAATCATTCGGGTGAACAGGTTTTTTCCCGCCCTTTGGATAGCCCAAAAGTTCATTTGCTCTATTTGCTAGAACTTCGTTCATATTCATATTTACTTGCGTACCTGACCCTGTTTGAAATACATCCAGAGGAAATTGATCGCTAAATTTCCTTTCATTTATGATTTCATCAATTGCTTGCAGGTCGCTTTTGAAAAATAATCTTTCCACTTGAATTTATTACTATCAATATAACTGTTTTATGCCAAAATGGTATTTTGTGGAGTTCACTTCTTTTTTTTTCTCCTACTTTATGACCTTCTTCATCGAATATTTCGTATAATAAACCCATATAGCTACAACTCAAAGAAATTTATCAATGACATTAGACATAACATTCATCTATACATTTTCTAATAACTCTTTTGGAGATAATTAAAAATGATTTTTTATAAAAGAGAAAATGTATGGTTAGTTTTATTTATGTTATAAATTTACTTTTGAACAGTTGTTGATTACCGTGACAAAAGAAATTGTTTTTGTTTCAGCACCCTTGTGCCCAAAATGTATACGAATAAAGCGTTGGTTAAAGGAAATCGAAGAAAATCAACCAGAAATTAAAATCACTAGACTAAATATTGCTTTGAAAGCTAAAGAAGTGAAAAAATATCACATAAAAACAATTCCAACAGTTATTGTTGGCGAAACAATGTTAGGTGGTTGGATAAAAGAGGAAGAATTTAAAGCTGCCTTAGAAAAAATGTAAAGAAAGAAGAAAAAGAATTAGTATCTATCAGCAGATCCTAATACTTCTTTATTTTTATAAATTAGTAATTTTTTAAGCTCTTCTCTTGCGGGTCCGAGATATTTTCTGGGGTCAAATACTCCAGGAGTTTGAGCGAGAATTTTTCTTATCACTGCAGTAATTACTAAGCGACCATCAGAGTCAATATTTATTTTGCAAACATTTAATGCTGCAGCTTTTCTTAATTGGTCTTCAGGAACGCCTACTGCTCCAGCTAAATTGCCACCATATTCATTAACCATTTTTACATATTCTTGTGGAACAGATGAGCTGCCATGTAAAACGATTGGGAATCCAGGTAATCTCTTTTGTATTTCTTCAAGTATATCAAATCTAAGAGGAGGAATTGGTTTTCCCGGTTTGAATTTGAAGGCTCCATGCGATGTACCAATAGAAATTGCTAAACTATCACAACCAGATCGATTAACGAAATCCTCAACTTCCTCTGGTTTCGTATAGTGAGATACTTCAGAGGATACATGCTCTTCAATACCTGCAAGGACACCTAATTCTGCTTCAACTGTAACATCGAATTGCTTGGCATATTCAACAACTTGTTTAGTTATTTTGATGTTCTCTTCATATGGATGATGAGACCCGTCATACATCACTGATGAAAAACCCATATCTATACAAGATTTAGCTACCTCGAAGGAATCCCCGTGATCTAAGTGAAGCGCCATAGGAATATTTCCTCCTAGTTCTTTCATATATTCAACAGCTCCTTCAGCCATAAATCTTAGGAGAGTTTGATTTGCATATTTTCTCGCTCCTTTTGAAACTTGAAGGATTACAGGCGAATGAGATTCGACACACGCCATAACAATTGCTTGTAGTTGTTCCATATTGTTGAAATTGTAGGCTGGAATAGCATAACCGTTTTCCATTGCATGTTTGAACATTTCTCGCGTATTAACAAAACCAATTTCTTTGAAATTTACCATGATATTATCCCTTCATATAATATTGTGATATTTTCTTACACTTAAGTCTAACTGTCTTTTTATATTATAGAGAAGTAAAAGTTATTTCTTTCAAATGCGGTTTTGGAATTATATTAGCTTTATATTATTGATTGAATAATCTAAACATGAATAAATTGATTAGAAAATTTCAGAGAGATGAATATGAGAAGAAAAAAAAGAAAAAAAAGTAAAAAAATAATTATTACGAAGGGAAGACCAAAATCAAATATGAGTATCATGGGAACTATGAGACAGACTTCTGGAGCATTCATTGGTGAGCCTTATGAACCAATAATATATGAGTATCCACAAGAAGAAGAGAAGAAAAAAAAGAAAGAAAAAAAGTAAAAAGTATTTGATTAATATTTTCAATTTTCTATTCTTAATCGACTGTCAATGTTTTAGACAGATTTCTTGGATAATCGGGATCTATCCCCCTTTCAATTGACATATAGAGAGCAAGCAACTGTAGTGGGATGACCGCTAAGATTGGAGAGATTAATTGTGAGGATTTAGGTATCTCGAAATAATCTCCTTCTTGAACATATTTGTCTAATCCATCTATGTGTTCAGCAATAACAATTGGTTTTCCATCACGACATTCTACTTCGGAAATATGTGAAATGACATAGTATTTGTCATTGGGTGCAACGACATATATTACCGGATAACCTTCACTTACAATACTCAAAGGTCCATGTTTAAATTCAGAGGAATACATTGCTTCAGCGGAAATATAGTTAATTTCTCTTATTTTCAGAGCACCTTCTAAAGCAACACCATGTGTAACACCATATCCAAGGAGACTCATAGCATTTATTTTACTGAGCTCCTTGGCAATCTGTTTTGCTCGTTCATCACTGTTTTTCACCGTTTCCTCAACTAACTTAGAGAGATTATGAATTTCATCCTTAAGTGACTCAAAGTCTTTATCAGACAATTTGCCTTTAGCATGCCCAACTCGTGCTGCGAGTATGAGAAAGAGCAATACTTGATTTGTATAGGTTTTTGTTGCAGGAACACTTCTTTCAATTCCCGCACCGATATAAGCATAAGCTTCAGACATTCTTTCTACAGTAGAGCCAGGAACGTTAACCATTCCAAGAATATGATATCCCTTTGGTTTGGCAAAATTGATAGTATTTATGATATCCTTTGTTTCTCCACTTTGGGAGACGCAAAGCATCGCAGTAGTATCTCCTGGATCATAACCTTTGTATTCTTCAAAGAACCGTCCGCCAATGACGGGGATAGCCAATACTCCTGCTATGTTATTTAGATAGTAAGACCCTACATTGCAAGCATTGAAGCTTGAACCACAACCAATAAGAAAAACTTTATCTGCTTTTGCTAATTTCTCTACCAAATTGTCTAATACATCACTTTCCAAACTGAAAGCAAGTTTTTCTGTTGCATCCACTTGCTCATATATTTCTTTCGTAAGAAAATAGTCAAAATCTCCTTTGACTGCATCCTCAGCAGATAAATCAGAAACTCTTGATTCTCTTGTTATTTCGGAACCGTCTTCTGCACTAAAAATTCTGTAGGAATCTGCAGTAAGTTCAACGATTTCACCATCATTCAAAGGTACGAACTTTTTAGTTAAAGGTAAGATTGAAGGTAAATCTGAAGCAATATAGGTTTCATCTTCACCCAATCCGATGACTAATGAAGAACCCATTTTCACTGCGTATAATTTATCAGGATTATCTTTATGATAAGTAACAAAAGCGAATGCACCCTCCATTTCAGCTATTCCACCAATGATTGCTTTTATCATATCTTTCTCTTTATCGTAATGTTTCTCAACAGCATGAACACAAATTTCGCCATCATTTTGACTAATGATATTGTGCCCTTCATTTTCGAGATTTTCTTTGGTTTTGTAATAGCTAACAATATTACCATTGTGAGCTCCCACCATATCTCCATCACAATCAAAGTGTGGTTGAGCATTAATTCTACTTGGTTTGCCGAAAGTTGACCAACGTAATTGGCCAATGCCAATATTCCCTTTCATTTTCTCTAACTTTAGAGACTCAATAACATAATCGATTGTCCCAACATCTTTTCTGAGATCTATTTTCCCATTCTTATAAATAGCCAAACCAGCGCTATCATACCCACGATAGGCCAATCGTTTACCAATAATCAGAAGTTTCTTTGCTACATCGTCTTTTTTTGCTATAATACCAAATATTCCACACATTGTAAAGTACACCAAATAGTTCAATGTCGATTTTACAAAAGCTAAAAGCTCTAATGTAAATTCAATATTGAAGAAATAATTCAAGAATATATTTGTTACCCTAATTTTGTAATCTTAAGACGAAATTTAGAAATTTAAACGGCAATTTCATTATTACTTGATGTAATGAAACAACCATAAAGAACTATTTGTAAAATTACTGCGAGTTCTGAAACGAATTTCCCACTCAAGCAACGTTCGTTTATTTGTTTGTAACCCATTCTATGCTGTTTTGGGTTAACGTTTATTGTTTCAACTGAGCAAATGCGAGCACGGGACTGGTGATAGTTATGTGTGTTGTTGGACGAAGGTTCCGATACAAGATCGGTTTGAAAGGTCTGTGGTGTACGCGTCGAGTCTTCGGGCGAGATGCTCAGCCAGCAGATACTTACCACTTAAGCGTGTCATTACCTAAACGGACTTCTAGACCTTAAAGAGGAAGTGTGAGCCACAAGCATCATTTTTTTTGAAAATTATTTTAAATGATGAAATTATTGTGGGTTATATACCATCTTGAAATTTTTCTTGTGTGAGTGAAAATTATTTTTTCCTTAGAAATAATTCTCACAAAACTAAATCTTCAATGCGAATAATTTACGATATTCAATTATCTTACCTGTTTCTTTATCCCTGTTTCCTAGTATGGTCTCTTTCTTTATCGTATCCACCGTACTCTCGAGTGTAACTAACTTTAGTGTTTCTTCTAATGGAGCTTTTTGCTCCTGTAATTCGTTCCACATTCCCAGTTGTTGCTCTATGTTATGTACTGAGAAGAATCATTTTCCCTTTTCTTTCAGATTATACTCTTTTAAATTTCCTCAGCAGAGGCACTAAATCCCCCACCATAGGTTGCCTGAAGGATGAAAGCTAAAATGAGCAAAAGAAAACCATTTACAATTAGAATTGAAAAAATGCCTCCTCTAAATATTAAAGACTTCATTTTATAGTATTTGTCTTCAGGATCCTCATCATCCAATTCATATTCGTATTCATCAATTTCATCTGCTTCGCTTATGTCCTCTACAAATTCAATATCTTCTTCGTCGTCGTCGTCTTCTTCATCTTCTTCGTATTGGTATTCATCATCCAAATAATCATGTTTGGTTGTAAGATCTTTTTTCTTTTGTTTATCCTTGATGATGTCTTTGTATATCTTAGATTTCAAATTTTCTCTTCTAACCATTCGATAAATGAAGAAATTTCGATAAGCCATATCACCAAGAACAGCTATTCCAAAAAGTACCATACCAATAAGGCCTATAATTGCTACTGGATTGATATTCTCAGGAAAGCCAACAAAATGATCAATGAGAATTATCGTTCCTGCAATAAGAAAAGAAGGAATAGTCATTAACAGAATTAGCGCCCATTTTGGTAATTTAATTTCGGGTAATTTGAATCTTCTGCTTTCTTGTTCGGTATCATCTTCAACAAGAATGTCAGCATTATTTTCAATTGCAGTCTCTTCAATTATTTCATTTTCTTCGGCCACAACAACCACCAATTAACAAGATTATTTGGTATAATTTATTCTAAAAGGATTGTCAATAGTTCGTATAATTCTATTTTACAATTATCAGAGCGATAATTCTATTTATGACACAAAAAGAATGTTTAAAAATTGGTATCTTTTTACCATAATGTGAAATTAAATTCAGGCTAATTATTACTGTAAAATTTATTGGTGCGTATCTTATGTTTACTCTGGGATTTGTAGGAATTGATAATGCTGGAAAAACCACTATTATTAATATTTTTTCTAAGCAGAAATTAACAAAAACCATTCCTACAGTTGGAGTAAATCTGGAACAAATCGGTTTTTCTGAAATAGATTTTGAAGTAAATATCCTGGACATGGGAGGACAAAAGCATTTCAGGTTATTGTGGGTTGACTATCTCAATACTGTTGATGCTATTCTCTACGTCATAGATTCTAGTGATCATGAGCGCTTAGATGAAACTATAAACGAATTCAGAAAAATGCTTGTTTTAACTGAAGTTAATGCTGTTCCAATTTTAGTTTTACTTAACAAAACTGATTTGCCTAATTCCATGAATTCTATGTCTATTGGTGATAAATTATCTGTTTTTCCGGAATTAGCGAATAGAGATTGGAATATCATTGAAACAAGTGCCGTTACAACGAAAGGACTTATTGAGATGTTCAAGTGGACCTACTCAAAGGTTACCACTAATACCATTGAATTTGATGTTGAGTATAGAGAAAGTGCTGATAAAAAATACTATGCTCCTTGCCCTCTTTTATTAAAACTTAGTGATGGCAATTATTGTATAAATCATGACGAGTTCATTCAAATAAAATTGGTTCCGCTAGATTCACTCTTTAATACAGATATACTCGAAACAGAGGATATTATTAAGGATACAATCGAAGAATTTGATAAAATGGGCGAAAAAGTTTGTTTCAATAGTATATTTGTTTCGGATAACGATGATTTAATCCACTGTGCAACAGACACAACCGACATTGAAGTTGAAAATGTCAATGCAAGTAAAGAAGAATATATTGATTCCTATAATATGATGCATCTAACTGGTGGAGTAATTTGTTCAGAATGTTTGTATAAAATACTCTTCTCAGTACTAAAACGTAAAATAAAAGCAGGAATTGAACTGCATAATGATGTAATAGAAAGTGTTAAGGAAGCCGAACAAAGACGTTCTACCGATTTAAGCAACTGCTAATTGTAGTTATCAGCTATGTTTTGAAATGGCGGCATCATACGCTTCTTTGTATTCCTTGATAATATTTCTCCAACTAAATAATTCAGATATCTCTCTAGCCGTTTTTCTTGCTTCGCAAACTTTTTCCTTTGACAGACTTGAATGTAGTAAAATTACATCCGCTAATTTCTCTGCTGCACTTTCTATTGTCTCTCCTCTTCTTTTCAGCACATGTATACCTAATGCTTCAGCACTCGTTTGTTTATTTATGAGTAGACCAAAACCAGAAAGATCAGTTGTAACAGCAGGCACGCCAAGGGCAAGTGCTTCTAAAGGAGTCAAACCAAAAGGTTCGTAGACCGATGGATAAATGCCCATATCACACCCAGCAACAGCATCATAATAATCTAATTCAAGAAGATTATCTCGCTTAGATAAATAAGTTGGATAGAAAATGACTTTCACGTTATCGTCTTCATTATTTAACAGATTTTGTTGAACTAATGTTTGTAAAATAGTATCTTTTTCATTCAGTTTGAATGGGCAAACAGGTGGAGAGCCACTCGCCTCTTTACACATATTCTTTATTTCTAGATCTAGATTCAGTAATTGATTTACTTCCTCTTTCTTAAGAAAATTTTTCAATGTTTTTTCTTCTAATTTTTTCTTATCTTCAGAACTCGAAAGAGATAACCATTCTTCAATTCTACTCATTGGTTCTCGCAGTATTGCTCTCTGACTTTTAGCTATTGCAATAATTTTTTCGACATTGGATTTGATTCCAGCAACAGGAGCAGGAACCCAAATGAAAGCTAAAACTTGCCGAAGGTTTTCGGTACTAGTTTGCAATCGCTCATTAACTACTTTCAGCGCTGCTATGAAGGTATCAATTCCTTTGTTATGAAATTCATATCGTCCGGAAATATGAACTATTAATAAATTCTCAAAATCAAGATGGTAATAAGGACTGAAATAAGCTTCCACAAATCGTCTAATCTTCACTCGAGATAATTGGTTTTTCTCTACTAATTCTTCTTTTCGAGCTAATTTTTCAAAATTGATGCCATTTGGTATCACAAAATCAGGTTTTCTTCCGAGTATACATTCAGCTTCTCGAGCAACAGCTTCAGAGACTGTGATTAGTAGATCGGCTTCTTTTGCACAAATAACTTCTAACTGGTGGGTTCCTTCAACATGATATTGATACGCTTTTTGTGGAGGAATTGTTTCTCCTTTTGCCAAAAAATTATCTACTACTTCATTGATATCTTCCTCACCCATAGCGATATTTCGACCAAGTTGAGTGGCATGAGTCATAAAAACAGTAGCAACTTTCACCTTATTATGTTTCAGATATAACAATCCCGGTCCAGAAATCCATTCATGAAAGTGAGTGACAATATCTTTATTCTTAAAACGCGAGGCTTCCAACAATTGAGTGATTAACACTCCTGCAGCCCAACCAAAAGCAACCATAGGATCAAAAACCTCAGGCATCCATAAAGAATCTATTTGAAACCAATCCCATAAAGAGCGTTTAATAAGATCTATTTTTCTTTCCGCCTTTCCTGTTATTAGTGGAACATCCAACAAATATGAAGGATCAACCAAAAAAGTCTCCACGTTCCCACCACCTATCCATCGACCATATTTAACATCAATCCCTTCTGTTCTCACTTTACTAATTGCTTCATCGAATTCTTTCGGAAGTTCTAATTCTTCGAAATCATTTCGTGCTTTGAATGAATTATAAAGTCCAATTGCAACATAATTTCCAGGACCCAATAGTCTTTGCATTTCGGCTGCTTTGGATGCAATAACAGTATATATTCCACCGATTTTGTTGGCTATCTCATTTGAAATTTCAAAGACTATTTGACATTCATTTTTTTGAGCAGACATAGTTTCACCACTCATAACCGATAAATTGGTTGAGGATACTCCTTAGTAGGCATAGGATATCTTGTTTTAAAAAGAATTACTACTAGACACATTTCTATGGATTTGAGGCGAGTGTTATTTTGGTTTTTTGGGATAAAATTTTAAGGAGAATATACTAGTTTGTTCACAATTGCAAATTTAACCTTTGCAAATAAAAAAGAAAACAATTGTTGAGGAACGCAAATTGAATGGTAAAGAAATTGTCCAAAAAGTTCGTCAAAAAATGAAAGATCATCATGAATTATTCGCTCGAGCAATTCCTTTGATTGCTTCTGAAAATATTACTAGTAAGGAAGTAAGAGAAGCAACTTTATCTGATTTCAGTCACAGATATGCAGAAGGATGGCCCGGAGAGCGTGTTTATGCCGGATGTCAGCATTTAGATGAAGTAGAGTTTATTTGTATGGATCTCGCCAAAGAAGTATTTGGTGCAAAATTCGCAGATGTGCGCCCAATATCTGGTGTAGTTGCCAACTTAGTTCTTTATTCTGCATTTACAAATCCAGGAGATATCAGTATGTCCATTAGCATTCCAGCAGGTGGGCACATATCAACTGGCCCATTACATACCAGTAAAGGAAATTATATGGGTGGTACAGCAGGTGCTGTTCGAGGATTAAATGTAAAATACATCCCTTTTGATAGAAAGGGTTTAGTCATCGATGTAGAAAAAGCAGAGGAAGCAATAAAAGAATTGAAACCAAAATTACTCCATTTTGGTGCTTCAGTGTTCTTATTCCCACATCCAGTTAAGCAACTAGCTCCAGTAGCAAAAGATTTGGGAGCAACGGTAACTTATGATGCAGCACATGTTTCAGGATTAATTGCTTGCGGACATTTCCAAGATCCATTGGCAGAAGGTGCAGAAGCAATGGCTTTTTCGACACATAAAACAATGTTTGGTCCACAGCATGGATGTGTTGTTTCTTCAAACGATGATGAAGAATTTACTAATAAGATTAAGAGAGCTACCTTCCCAGGTATGACTAGCAATCATCATTTGCACAATGTTGCAGGATTAGCAATAGCCCTAGCTGAGATTAAAGAGTTTGGAAAAGAATATGGTGCACAAGTAATTAAAAATGCGCAATCTTTAGCAAAATACCTTGAAACTGAAGGATTTACTGTTGTCGCTAAAGATAAGGGTTACACAAAATCCCATACTCTACTTGTTGATGTAAGTCCATTACAAGAAAAATCTGGCCTTGGAAAGGATATCGAAGAAGCCCTTGAAAAAGCAGATATCATTCTTAATAGAAACTTGCTTCCATGGGATATGTTCGAAGGAAGAAACTATCTAAATCCAGGTGGTATTAGAATGGGTACCTCTGAAATTACAAGGTTGGGTATGAAGGAATCTGAAATGAAAGAAATTGCAAACTTTATGCGCAGAGTAGTTATTGATCGTGAAGATCCTACGAAAGTTGCTAAAGATGTCAATGCTTTCAGAAGTGCATACCAAAAACTTCACTATTGTTTCAGCTCTAATGAAGATGCTTACAAATTCATTGAAATATATTAAGCAAAATTAGCCTATTTTAACAACAATGAGGATTTTTTCCTCTTTCTTCTTTTATTTTACAATAAAACCGTTCTGTAACACCCCTAAAAGGGATTTTAAAAGCGACACAAAACGTTTCCTTCAAGAAAAAGTTTAAATTCAAATCCAAACAATAAAAGAACTACTTAGAAATAATCATTTTATACTTTTTATTAGAAACGAGATGCAATATTCTGGTGCTAAAGATATGACCATTAAACGAACTAAATCCGAATTACCACTGGCGCCTATTGAAAGGATGATCAAAGAAACGACTAATTTACTTGTCTCAGAGAGTGCTTCTCTTGAATTAAGAAAAGTTATCACAGAGATTATTGAAGAGCTCTCTTTAGATGCTGCAGACCTAGCAATTTTTTCAAAAAGAAAAACAATCAAAGATAGAGACATCGCTTTAGCTTACAAAAACAGGAAAAAAGTTCGCTGACTGAACTTTTTTATTTCTCTCTTTTTTGTCAACAGTATTTTTCACATAAAGTTAAGCTTTTAAATAACGATGTATGGATAATAGTAAAACGATAAGAATGAAACATTCATCATCTTATACAATGAGCAAACTCAGAAGTTTACTAAGGCGAAATGAATATGTCAAAACGAATAACTATCGACGATTTAGTTTTAATTTTCGGTGAAAAATTTTTCCCTCCTGAAATTGATGAAAAAATTTTGATGAAACATTTTGAAGTGGGTTCAAATCGTATTATTGGCGAAAAAACAACTGAAAAATTGAAAAAAGTTCTATTAGCAGCCATCGAAGCAGCAAAAGCAGAACAATTCAAAGTTCGTGGAGGAGTGATTAATTCTCCATTTGAAAGATTAAAACCCGAAGCTGTTGCATCAACACGACAATCACCAACTTCGCTTAAAGAAAAACCTATTGAAAAAGAAATTACTAAAGAAGATAAATATGGACTGAGTTCCATTAAATCGGGATTGGTTTCTAAACGAATAGAAAAAAGAGCAAACGGGCAAAACGGTTTAGCTAAAAAATCTAAAGTAGATGAGCAAACCAGTAAAACAAAAGGAGATAATTCTGAGCTTCCGTCTGTTGAAGATTTAACAATACTTTCAGGCGGTCAAATGGTTCGAGAAGGAGATGAATCGATAAAATTAGTGCAAAAAGAAGTTGCCATACGAGAATATCAAGCTCAAAATGAATCTAGAAGCATTCGTTGGGGCAAGGAATTTACTAAAGATCGAGTAGGAAAAATTCAGGAAATTAATAATCCATCATACATCTTTCACTCAGATTTATGGCAATTTGAGGAAGCACGAGAAAAAGCTCCACAACATCGATGTGATATCCTCCAACATGTTGTTTTAGATATGTTAGCAAATAACATTAACGTTGTAATGTTGGAGAATGAATCAGAACCGTTTTTCGTTGTTGAGGGTTATGGATTATTGGAATCGAAAGATTCACTAAAAGATAAAGTTAGAATACAAGAGCAAATTCAATTAATGATTATCTCAAGCGAAGCATGGCAAATTGCTTTGAAAAAACCAGAAGCTATGATAAGAGGAGGAGATAGTTCTAGTATGAAAAGAACACACTCAATTGATATGACAAGTGTGGTTCCTTTAGCAAATATTCGAACTAAAATTGTAGAACTAGATAATAAATTCAAACTTGAGTTTCAGCAACCAGATGGAGTAGTAGAACAATCATTCAATGCGCTACAAAATCATCGGAAAAATGTTGTCTGGACCTGCGGTGTACCTACAATCAAAAACTTACGAAAAGCGGTCAATGGACATAG
Source organism: Candidatus Heimdallarchaeota archaeon (assembly GCA_030614005.1). Taxonomy (GTDB): domain Archaea; phylum Asgardarchaeota; class Heimdallarchaeia; order JABLTI01; family JABLTI01; genus JABLTI01. The sequence continues at coordinate 22,486 of JAUWKS010000016.1, forward strand.
GGCACTCATAGAGAATCCGCAAAATTCACTAAATCTAGTCATTGTTGGTGCTAAACAAGCATTTCATCCTATGAAAATTAAATTTGACCCTTCAGGTAATTTCACTATTGAAGAATTGTACCCCGGTTATTGTAAAAAACACTCGATTTTGTCTGCAGCAGCATTAAAGGATATTTTTGGTTGTATTCCAGCTATCTATGATTCTAGCACTCTTGGAACACCTGAAAGTGAAGTAGTGAAAATTGCTGAATCTGTTTATCGTAGATTGGGTTATAGTGCGATTGAAACATTATTTGAACCTGGTTATCAGTTAGGTAAGCCAAGTGATACTGTCCCTATAAGCAAGCTTGACATAATTCTCCCAATAGCAAGTCACGAAATGCAGAAGCAATTGTTTAATAAAGGATTCAACCTAGACCAAATTATTTAAAGAACATCCACTTTTGAGTTCAGTGAGGGTTTGTACATTATGAAAAAAGTGCTACATATTGGATTTGATGATACAGATTCCCTCAGAGGTTCTTGCACTACACATTTAGCTACTCTTATTATCCATGAGATTTTTGATCAAGTATCATTTCTAGATTTTCCGAATTTGATTAGATTGAACCCAAATATTCCTTATAAAACGAGAGGGAATGGCGCAGTTGCTCTTAGAATCGAAGGAGAAGAAAAAAATCTCGAGTATTGCAAAGAAATCGTAATTGAAAAAGTGAAAAATCTTTCTGAAGTTGATGATGAAAATACAAACCCAGGAATCGCTTTTGTTGAAGATAAAATACCTAAAGAAATTATTGCTCATTCGCAGAGGGCAATGTGGGATGTCATCTCAATAAAAGAAGCAGAAGATTTTAGCTCTTTTCCAAATGTTGAGATTATCAAATTCAAATTAGGGAGAGGTATTATTGGTGCTCTAGGAGCTATTGGAAATCCTTTGAAAGGTGATTTTACTTATGAACATTTGAGTTATCGAGAACCGAAAAATTTCGGTACAAAACGTCTTATCGATAGTGAGAGTATCTATTCTGCAGATAAGGAAACACCTCTTACTTTCAATAATGTTGATTATGAATACAATTCCATTATGATTCTTCCTAGAGGTGCTGATCCAGTTTTCACAGGTATCCGGGGGGAAACAGTTGAAGAGGTTAGAAAAGCTTACAGTTTAATTAGACCTTTAGAAAAACTTCCTATGCAAATGGTTTTTCGAACGAATCAACATACAAACCAGCACTTTACAGAGAAATTTTCAATAGATAAATTGAAACCTTATATATCCGCCATTGTTGATGCAGAAGTTACAAGTAAACCATTTTACATTGAAGGAAGTCATCTAATATTCTCTATTGGAGATACTACCGGAAAAATCGATTGTGCTGCTTACGAACCCACAAAACGATTTCGTGGTCAATTAAGTAAATTGCTTATTGGAGATAAGGTCACTGTTTTTGGAGGAATAAGACCAGCAGAAAAAAATCATCAAATGACAATTAACGTTGAACGTCTAAAAATAACTGAACTTGTAAAGAATACTAAATTGGAAAATCCTTTTTGCTCAAATTGCCACGCTCGATTAAAATCAGCAGGAAAAAATAAGGGGTTTAAATGCCCCAAATGCTCAACCAAATATCGAGAGTTACTACCAAATGAAATAGAAATCCCAAGAGAATTAAATCTGGGAGAATATCTACCTCCAATGATAGCACAAAGACATTTAACAAAACCGCAAGTGAGAGAAAATAGAGATAATACTACTACACAAAAACCGATAAAAGATATCAATAGCATTCTAGCTGATTTAGTGAAAAACTAGCTAATACTGAATCTGGCGTATTAAAACTATTAATTAATACGGAAAATTTTAATAGTATCTTAAAAGTCTCTCTGTTAGTAACTCTTTAGCAAGAGGAGCATAAATCTATGATTTCTATTGACAAATATGAATTTGACGAAAATCTGTATTACTATACTAAAGGAGATGGGCACGTGTGGGTAAAGAAACTCGACGATGGAAAAATACGCGTGGGTTTTGATGACTTTGGTCAACAACTCGCAGGGAAAATCCTATTTGTCAGAACAGTATCTCCTGGAAAAGAAAGACCAAAAGGCAAAAGCTTGGGAACAATTGAAACTGGTAAATATGTTGGAGCAATTAAATGCCCAGTCAATGGAACTGTTGTCGAGATAAATCCCGCAATAAAAGAAACTCCATCACTCATTAACGATGATCCTTACGATAAAGGTTGGATAGCAGTTATTGAACCCAGCAATCTTGAAGAAGATCTAAAAGAAGATTTTGTATTTGGTGAAGCAGAGCTAAAAGAATGGATGAAAAAAGAAATCGAATCACATGTTAAATAAGTAATCTAATCCTAAATTCTTTTTTCCTTTCCTCTTTTTCACTTTTTATTCTTTTTCCAATTATGGTTCTTTGACATAATAGTTTTAAATAGAATGCTATAGTACATTGTTGTTTATTTTAAACTAAACAGATACGCGAGGAAATAATACCGATGGAATTCGCACCAATTATTGAAAAGGTTGCATTCAACTTAATGAAATATTCCGCTACTGTTTTACCTGATAATGCTATCAAAGCAATCAAAACTGCTTATGAAAAAGAGAAAAGCACTACTGGCAAAGCACAGCTGGGAGCAATCATTAAGAATTTTGAATCTGGAGCCGAAAAGAGTACTCCAATGTGTCAAGATACTGGTATCCATATTTACTATGTTGAAATTGGAGCAGATTGCCCAATTGATGACCTTGGAAAATTCAGGGAAGCATTGACAAATGCTTCTAGAAAAACCACAACAGAAGTACCGATGAGACCAAATGCTGTTGACCCTTTTGGCAGCAATTCTGGGGATAACACAGGAAGATATATCCCTTGGATTAACTGGGAAATCGTTTCAGGAGATAAAATCAAAATCACTGCCTTTCCAAAAGGTGGTGGAAGTGAAAATATGAGCACAGTAAAAATGCTCAAACCTGGTGTTGGACTCACTGGTGTTATGAAAGAAGTGGTTGATTGGATGATCAGTGCTGGTGGTCAACCATGCCCACCAACTGTTGTAGGTGTTGCAATAGGAGGAGGAGCAGATATAGCAATCAAAATAGCTAAGAAGCAACTAATGAGACCAATAGGTGAACCACATCCACAAAAAGAAGTTGCAGAAATGGAACAGAAACTATTGAAAGCGATTAACACAACAGGAATTGGTCCAATGGGACTTGGTGGAAATATAACCTCATTAGCAGTTCATATGGATTATGCAATGAGACATCCCGCATCTTTACCCATGGCAATTGCTGTACAATGTTGGGCTGCAAGACAGTCAGCAGCTGAAATAAGCGCAGATGGCAAGGTAAAATACCTTCATCATGACATTAAGGATTGAGGAAAATGGCAGAAGTAAGATTAACAACTCCAATATCGGAAGAAGAAATTCGAAAACTCAAAGCTGGAGATACACTATACCTCAGCGGAAAAATGTTCCTAGCAAGAGACGAAGCACACCTTAGAGCAATTGAAATGTTCGATGAAGGAAAAGAGCTTCCTTTTGATTTCAAAGGATTAGCTGTTTTTCATTGTGGGCCTATTGTAAAACAAGATGACACTGGTCAATGGCACGTTGTTGCTGCTGGACCAACAACTTCATCTAGAATGGAAATTTTCCAAGACGAATTCATAGAAAGGTTCAGAGTAAGTGTTGTTATTGGCAAAGGTGGTATGTTTGAACGTACTACTGCAGCAATGAAAAAATATGGTTGTGTTTATGCTGCATTTACTGGTGGAGCAGCTGTTCTCGCTGCAGATGGAATCAAAAAAGTGGAAGGTGTCGAATGGTTAGATTTAGGCACTCCTGAAGCTTTGTGGATTTTCGAAGCAGACAATTTCGGTCCTTTAACAATAGCAATTGATAGCCATGGTAATAATTTATTCAAAGATATTGCTGATATAGCCGAAAAGAATAGACCAAAAGCTTACGAAATTATTGGTGCTTCAAAAGAGTAATTATTTTCTTTTGAACAACCATTTTTTCTTTTTATTTCATTTCTTTAGAATAATAGACCCAAAAATAATCATTTTTCTTAACTTTCTCCCCTTCTTTAAAACCCAATTTTAAAGCAAGTTTTTTCATTCCAAAATTATCTATTCGTGTACATAATTTCGCTTGCTTGAATTTTAGTTCGTATCCTCTTTTCAAAATGTATTTCATTAAATCCTTCCCAATCCCTTTGCGTTGAAACCCCTCAGCTACAGTTACCCCTATATCAAAATCGCCTTCCTCTAAATCCTCATCTTCTTGCCAATCACCAAAAAGAGTAACCATTCCAACAATACCACTAGGATTCTCTCTAAGTCGCTTCCAAGGAAATACTTTGCGAATAAATCTCCTTTCCTCTTCAGCCATCTCCTCCTTTGATAAAACTGCTACATAAACTTCCCATAATCCCATAACCAAATTGTTAATCCAATCCTCAACTAGCTCTTCAGTATCGCTCATCATACCTACCAACTGCTTATCTATAGGGTCAATGAGATCATACAACCCTTGCCAATCATCGGGATGAAGGAGACGAATTACCATTTAGTATTCACGAGTAAATATGTGCTTATTTGATATTTAAAAAAGTAATTCTGATGAGGATAAAACCTCTAAATTACCTTATAGCACCAAAACTTTTTGAGGGGCAAACCATATGCAAAATAACATGGCAGATTTGAACCTTCTTTGGGCAATTATAGCTCAGCTATGTGCTACTTCTCTGAATTTTATGGGTATGACCATTCAGAAGAAGGCAGCAAATGACCTACCAAAAATCGGTCTTGAAGCGGGTTTAATTAAATCGGCGAAAAATTTCCTAAGCAATAAGGAATGGATATTTGGTTTTGGATTAAATTACGCAAGTGTTTTATTAAATTCTGTAGCTTTAGCATTGGCAGCAATATCCATTATCCAACCACTTTACGGATTCGGATTAATTGTATTAGTAATATTCTCACACTTTTACTTAAAAGAGAAAATAACTCGAATTGATATTATAGGTGTTTTAATTGGTATTGTTGGAATAATTGTCATTGGACTTACAGCTGTGCAACCTGAAACACTATCGTACACAGATTTATTGGTAAAATTCTTTGATTTCCGCGGAATAATTTTTCTAAGTGTGTTCCTTGGTTTAGCGATTATTTTATACTTAATTAGTGAAAAAATAACTAAAAATTTTTCAGTTATTTTCTTAACTATATCCTCCTCTATTTGGACTGCAACTTCTTTTCTTTTTTATAAAGCAATAGCTTCAGCAGTTAGAGATCTAGGAATTATCGCAGCATTTTTCGGGGAAGGTTGGCTTTATACTTGGTCTTTCATTGGATTAATCGCACTTGTAAGTTCGATTGGTCTAGTAATGTTGAATATTGCTTATCAAAATGGTCAATGTGTTATTGTTGTTCCTATTTGGTCTTCTCTTCAAGTTGTATTACCAATTCTTGCAGGTATTATCATATTCACGGAATGGATAAATTTCTCAACAAACACCATTATTTGGCAAACAATTGGTATAATTGTGATGTTAGTTTCGTTAATTATCCTATCAATTAGCAATGGAAAAAAGGAAGACACTTGCGCCTTATTACAAAAAAATAGCAAGAATATAGATGAATCAATTGAATCAGCAACACCAAATCCAATTTTAGAAGAATCATTAGACCAAAATTGAATATCAGTTGTTAATAACAAATAGCAAATATTAAATGGTCTAATGGGTAATTATTGTTACTAATACAAATGTGATGTAGCATGGAAAAAGGATCACTTCGTTGGGCTTCAAGTGATGGAGCCTTTTTGTTTCAAGTGCCATATGAGGAAACAATGTTTTCTCTTGAAACAAGCATCCTCTTATCAAGTTGCCTCTATGCTATCTCAATTTTCTTGGAAAAAGGCGATCTCTCTTTTGGAGGTGAGAGACTTTCAATTATCCGATTGAATTTTCATCCACCTATACCAGAGGATGGAGAAGAATCTTCTGATGAGGAAAATGAAGAAGGATATGTTATTCATAGCACATACAAAAGTGGTTTTGGTTTTCAAAGTATATTTCATACAAGTGAAATTACCAATGAGCTTAGTGAATTTGAGAAAGCTTTTCTGGAATCAGTAGTAAATCATGTTCTGGATACTTTAGATAAAGCAGGATTTCATGTTTCAGATATTCCCTTCTTGCAAGATAATGTGGTAATTAATGACGTTGAACAAATGCTTCAAGAAATTGATACAAAATATAAATCTCTTGCAGCAAGTTGGGCGCTTGCAGCCGACTCTAATTGTGAAGATAATCGTTATGATTTTTCTAATGTATATTATCATGGTAAAATTAATGTGAAAGATCTTTTCTATGATTTGGCTGAGCATGCTGATGAATCAATAGATGAGCTATTACTGAGCAAAGAAGGTAAAATGACTCTCTTCAGAATTGCTAAGAGTTTAGTCGGGCTATCAGGTCTTTTGTATAGCGATGATAATTCTGAAAAGATTAGTGATGAAGAGCTTAATTTTGCTCATTCTGAAATTATTTTGGAAACTTCTCAAAGTAAGAGATTGTTCAGGTTAGATGTTCGAGCTTATAACATTGTCGAAGAGCAATATTGTGATATTACTATTATGGGTTAATTCATTGCCTATTTTTTCTGTCATGACCGCATATAATCGAACAGATACAATTGAGCTAAACCGGCCCATTTCCCATACCTGCTAACCATCTTTTCTCTGCATTCTTCAAGAGATTTTTCTTTTCCTCTGAAAAACATTTTACTAATCCCTCTTTGAATCCAGATATCTGTTGGTGGAGCATCTATTTTACCCAACCCATAAAGAAGAAACATATCAGCAACTTTTGGACCTATTCCACGGAGTTTTATGAGCATTTTCTTACTCTCATCAGTAGGAATATCATAGAATTTTTCAAGCCTTACTTGATAATTAGCTATTTCTTCAGTTGTAGTAATTATATAATCTTCACGATACCCCAGACGAGCTTCTTTTAAGAGGTGCTTATTTCGATACAACGTTTTTGGGTTAGGAAAAGAATACACCATAAAATGATCTGTAGGAAACTTTTCTCCTGCTAATTCTTTTATTTTCCTAATTTGGGCATTGAATTTCCAGACAGAGTTATTTTGAGTCATAATTGAACAAATGAGGCTCTCGAATAAATCATGTGCTCGAGTTAAACGTAATCCTTGCCTATCTTTAAACGCTTTAGCCAGAGGATCACTCTTGAATTCTTCGTAGAACTGTAGTAAATTCATATCTAAACCAAAGATAGTTCGAAGATACTTTTTCATAACTTTTACATCATTCTCACTTAAAGATCCATATGGATCTGAAAGCTCAGCTTGTACTTTTGTTTTCTTCTGTCCTATTCGGCAAACAATCGTCTTATTTGTTCCTGGAACTTTTATCACAAGATAGTATTTCTCTAATTTATCGCTCACAGGAATCGGAAATGAACTATGTCCTGATTCCATTGTTCTCTTTAGATCAATTGGTCCTTTTGTAGGTAAATTAAGAGGAATCCATTCACTCATTGCCATTTGTATTTAACCTTCTAAGCTCTTATCTCAACAGAGATTTATTCTGCCAAAAAAATCTTTTGTCCCGTTATCAAAATGAATTTTAACTTTGAATTATTGACGAGAACTTGATATTGCGTTGCGAACTTTTTCTTCATATTTGAAGAAGGCTTCTTGTATTTTTCCAAGGAATTCGCCACTTTCTTTGAACTTCTCAGAGGAGTAATCCCTGGCACTTACAGCAAAAGCCATCATTCTTGTTGCTGTATAAACTTCATAAAAGAATATCCTATTTCCAATGTCAGGTAATTTAACCTTTGAATAATAGGTATTGTAAAAATGGTGTCTGTAACTATCCAGCTCAGGATATAATGAGAAAAAGAACAAGGTCCATCCAGCATCTAAAGCAGGGTCGCCTAAACGTGAATATTCCCAATCAATCAAGCCGGTTACTTTTGCGCCTTTGACCATAATATTTCTCGGTTGTGGATCACCATGAAGAAGAGAGAATCTATCCAATTTGAGTTGCTTCTTGAAAGACATAAACCATTTACCAAGCGGATCGACATAATATCCTGCCTTCCTTAAGAAATTCAGAGAGCGATTAATATCATTCAAAATATATTTATCGTAAGGAATTTCTTCTTTAATGATTCCTTTTGGTGTTTCCATACCGTAATTCTTGAAACGGTAATTATGTAGATTAACCAGATATTGCACAAATCCCGTTATTACTTTTTCAAAATCTGCTGGGGTGTATGTTTTGATAGCTTGCTCAAGTGTTACACCGGGAATTCGTTCAATGATTGAAAATGGATAACCCAATATTTTTGAGTCTACTTCTAAGATATAGGGTTTGGGAACGGGTATTGGTGCTCCTTGTAATCGACCCAATTTATTAAATTCTCTTTGAGGTTTTAATGAATCATGTTTTTCAGGGTAAATTCTTAGTACTACACTCTTTCTTATTTCTTGTCCCGAAAGAATAAACTTGATCTCAAAGAAAAATACTTTATTTGACATTCCAGTTTGAATTCGTTCAGGGGTATCTATGGAAATTAATTGTGAATTCTTTGGAATAAGTAACCATATCTTACCTGACTCTATAAGGTAATTCTTTAATCTTTGTTGGATTTCAACGACAGGTAATAATGGTTTCATAATCCTCGTTTTCCTGAGTAATATCTTTTGTAAATTGTCAATAAACAAATTTTGATTTGCAGAATAATTCTTCTTCTTACATTTATTTTATACTTGTTATTTGAAGTTTAGGGTGAGTGAAAAAACTCTAAAGAGCATCAAATAACTTGAAAATAACATTAGCAGCTGTTTTTGAAGTAATATTATTAACATCTAATTGAGGGTTAACTTCTACGACTTCTAAACAACGAATTTTTTTAGCTAGTTTAGTAGTAATTTCAAAAAGCTCTCGTGTAGATATCCCACCAGGTTCAGGTACACTAACTCCCGGGGCAAAGGCAGGATCAAGAACATCAATATCTAAAGAAACATAGAGGTTTTTATGCTTCCCCAAAATTTCTTCAATGAAATTATTCCTTTTTGAATCATCTTTGACATCTGAGGCAGAGAGTATTTTCATCTTATTTTGTTTTACAAACTCGACTTCTTCCCAACCAAGGTTATGCCCGTGAGGACCTATGAAATAAACGTTTTCAGGTAGTATTAATTTCTGATCTATAATTCTTTTTAACACTGTCGCTCGAGAATGCTTATTTCCTTTCGGAAACTCATTCATCAAATCAAGATGAGCATCTATCCAAACAATTGCATCTAATTTTTGATTACTAATAGCAAATCCCTTTGTAGTTCCTAAGGCAATTGAATGATCTCCACCCAAAATTATTGGTATTGCTTTTTTATTAATTATAGTTTTAACTCGAGTAGAGAGTTGGTTTTGCATTTCAGCATAAGTAAGGTCTTGATCGATATCACCAAAATCTAAAACATTGAATTGATGAATTGATTGTTCAAGCAGCCCTTGCCCCGAATAAAACTGGGAGCTTTTACGTATACTCTTGGGTGCAAGAACGGAACCTTCAGTATAAAATTCAATGGTGTTCTCAAAGGGAACACCAATTATTACAGCATCGACATCAATAGCAGATTCAATTTCTTCAACTAAGAATGTTCCACAGAATTCTTCAGTCATCTTACTCATCATAAAATTAGTTTTTTGCTATTTTAATTATTTCTTTGATAATGTATATTATAATACAATCCATTTTTTCTTTTATTACGTAACGAAAGAACTTTTAACCTTATTGTCTCGAACTTTATATGAGAAAAACAAATCTCCAAAATTGTCTATCTAAACAGAATACGTAGTTGTTTGACTATTCATCCCGGTGTGTTTCTGATGGCTAAAGAAGTACCAAAACAAAAAAAATCTGATATTGGACCAAATTTGAAAGATTTCAGTGGGTTGATCCGAGCGGGTAATATTTTTCTCTCACAATCGAATAGAACTCGGAAAGCTATGTTAAATCAAAGCGATAAGCTCCTTGAATTTCGTGATTTACTCCTCGAAACCAAAAAGAAAAGAAAAATTGTTCATGTTACAGGTATGGGGCGCTCAGGCAGAGCAGCGCAATTCTTTGCTGAACTTTTAAAAGATCTTGGCTATCATGTATCAATTATTGGTAAAACCCTTGCGTTACCTGTTTCAATAGATGATGTTGTTATAAGTTTTTCAGGTTCAGGAAAAACTACAACCACTGTTGCAAATGTTGGTGTTTGTGTAGATGGTGGGGCTAAAATCGTAACCTTGACGCAAAATGAACATTCACGACTTGGCAGGTTAGCAGATATCTGTCTTTTAGTACCAAAAACAAAAAAATTACAGAGAGCAGAAGAGCCACTTGAAATTGAAACAGACAAGGGATTTGTTGTAGCTGTTAGCCAAATTCCAGATGATATGAAAAGCTCACTTTCTCCAATGGGTACTTTGTTTGAATTATCAGCTCTATTAGTATCAATAGGTATAACTGGAATGTTACATAGTGAAGATGAACCAATTAAAGCATTTCAAAGTACTATGGATTCAGTCATTGATAATGCCGAAAAAGCTGTTCAAAAAATCATTAAGAAAGAAAAAACACAAGATGAAATTATTAGAGTAATGAAATTTTTCATTGATCTTAGTCCAGCATCCACTAAGAAAGTTTTTTGGGTTGGTGCGGGTCTCAGTGGTATTGTTGCTTCAATGCATGCTATGAGGTTTCAGCACTTGGGTTACAACATTCATTTACAAGATGATTGGAGATTCAGAAAGAAAAACGATATCATAGTAGCAATCAGTGGGAGTGGAAGCACTCCATTTACAAATAGTTTCGTTAAAGAAGCTAAGAAAAAAGGTATGGCAACTATTGGATTCACTTCTTTAGTTAATTCAGAATTTGGTAAGCATACAGATATCACCGTTAAAGTAACAGGTAGATTGGATCCAGAAAGCTGGTATAATAGATTATCTGAAAATAAACCATTTATTGAAACGCAATTTGAATATGCTGCTGCAATAGTAATTGAAAGTATAATTGCCCAATTAGCAATCCATAAAGGAATTACAGAAACAGAAATGAAAGGTCGACATGCAAATATCGAATAGAAACTAGAAAATAATCACTAATTGCATAATTGACAACACATTTAATTGAGAAAAATTGAAAGAAAAAATATTACTACGAGTGTGAGAAAATTGACTGATCGCGAACTAGAAAGTATACGAGAAAAACGCAAAAGAGAATTACTGTCACAATCACTCAAAAAAGATCTTGAGCAAAAAAAGCAAGATGATGCAGTTCGCAAGCAACAAGAACGAGTGATTCGAGCAACAATTATCATCAATCAATTTTTGGAAATTGATGCACGGGAATATATGGAATGGCTAACCCGAGCTAAACCAGCTGTTGCCCAAACAATAAAAGATACGATTATTTTACTTGCACAAAAGAAAATGCTTCCAAAACCTCTATCAAAAATTGAGATTAGAAAAATCGAAAGAGAAATTACTGGAGAGGAATCTAAAATAAGAGTTAAAAGAAGAGGTAAAGAAGCAGAAGATTTGAATGAAGTTATGAAGGGATAGAACAAATAATCGATGATTAAAAAAAATTGTTCATTCTTTTCTTATTCTTTAATTTCGTAAACTATTCGCTCTATTTCTTTTAGTATTCCTTTAATTGTTGGAGTAGCGGTACCCACACCTTTTCTAGCTTCCGATTCAAAAAGGAAAAGGCCGATATATGCTAATTGTCTTTTTGATTTTCGATTTCTAATTGCTTCTATCCAAACAATGTGTTGTTGAGCAGATATCCATCCATATTCATCTCGTTCTTCTAATGATAGACTAATTTTCCATATGAGTGTTGAAATGCTTTCATGAATAATACCCAACGTTTGTTGAGCGTGTTGATCATTAGAAAAACTGAATATCCCTTCTCCTCTTTTATTATAAATTGCAAATCCTGTACAAGCAGGGAAAACAGTCATAAATTGTTGGATGATCTTTTGAATAGCATTCTTTTGTTCTTGTGATATGCTAAATTCAGCGGAAGGAAGCTTAATTGTATCGTGAATTTTCTGCACGGAAACTTCGACTATTTCTTTCAATTTTTGGTTTTGTTCGAGTCTATCAAGTTGCCCAAGGTAATGTGATATTTCTTTATCTAAATCATCAATTAAATCATCGGATGTAACAATAAAATCATCTTGTTTCATAGATAACTCCATAGCATAAAGAGCTAAATCACCTGCATGTTCTAGATTTATCTTCAAAGCTTTTGCAATAATAGTGGGATTAGCTTCAGCCAATTCTTGTATGGTCATATAACCCATTGTAGTTAATGCTTTATTTATTCCTTGAGGAGGATCCCCATGAAATTCCTTTTGCACTAAGAGCATATGAGATTTTATTGCAGCCATAAATAACTGCTCTGCAATTGTAATAGTCGAATCGATTACATTCATAATTGTCGGGGGCAAAATTTCAACAAGATCTGGAATTGAATGATATCCCGCTGATTTTAAACGTTGCAAATATAATTGTTTTAATTCTTGCTCTTTATCAACAGTCATTTGACTCCCAACCTTTAGTGAAGTAATGAAATATTCATACTACAAATTATTTTGTCTATTTTCATTCTTATTGGTTTTGATATAACAATTTTTCAAATAAATATTGAAAATAACTTTAGAATGGTAATTTTCCAAGAATAAAATTATAATTAAATGAATCTAAGGCATTATATATTTGAAACAATACTAAACAGTATGGAAGGTAGCAAATGAATTTGCATTCTGATGATTTCTATAAATTAGATGCCCCTCCGGCAGTAGAAATAAATGTACGATCAAATATTTTCTACACAGAAGAATATTCGTACCTCACTAAAGATGAACTTGAGGTTCTTTTCCTATTGGCTACTACAGAAATGTCTGCTGAAGGTATGACAACTTTCTCTTTTTCAGGCATTAAAAGACAATTGGGAAAGCATCAACAAAAAATCACCAAAGCAATTAATAGATTAGTAACAAAAGGGCTCCTCAGCAAAAACGACACAGGTTATTCTATTTCCCACAAGGGCACTTCAGTATTGTCACAGGTTATTAAATTACAAAACACCATAGATATGCATAAAGCAACTGATAGATATCTTGAGCAAAGAATCATTTTTGACTCAAATATTTCTCTCGACGAAATTGCTAATCTCCTAGTAGGTAAATGGTTCGGATCTTTTAGATACATTTCTCATACTGAAGGAAAACAACTCATTGTTCGATGGCAATTAGTTAATACTAAATCATCTGCTACATTGAAACTCTTACCAGATGAGGCAATATTAAACATCATTCCAGATAGTAATGATCTGTTACAATTTTCTTATGAACAAGCATTGGAAGATCTTTCACAGCATATTATAACCTTGGTTGCTTCTCTGGGAGTGAAAGCAACAATTGATAGCGAAGGATGGCAAAATAGCTCCATCTCAGAAATTGAATATGCACAAAAGTTAACCTCTTGGCTAGGAACATGTAATGCAGCATCTCTTTCTGAAAACTAATTCTTCTTGGAAGAGGCAAGCTATTTTTTCAAGTTATTTTTGACAGTGAATTTGTTATTTATTGATATAAAATAGACATTATAAGACCTAGTCATTTTATATAATGATATTACAAGTGTAATATAGAATAAAAATAATGTGAGGTTGAAAAATTGCAACCAACTAAGAATTTCGAAGAACAACTTGCTAAAGGAACAACAACCGTTGGAATAAAATGCAAAGATTGTGCAATCCTTGTAGCTGATATGCGAGCAAGCATGGGAACATTAGTTGCCTCAGATCACGCCGAAAAAGTTCATTCATTGAATGAATTTTCAGCGATAACTATTGCAGGATTAGTATCTGATGCCCAATACATCATAGATATTATGCAAGCACAAATTCGACTCTTTGAGTTGGATCGTAAACGTTTGCCAAAAACTTCTATGATCGCTAACCTAGTGAAGAACATGCTCTACGGTCAATATCGAGCCTATTTCCCATATTACGTCCAATTAATCATTGGTGGTTGGGATAAAACTGGACCACACATCTTTTCATTTGATATGGCAGGATCCCTATCTGAAGATGATTGGTTTTCATCTGGTTCTGGATCACCAGTTGCTTTTGGTGTTTTAGAAGTATTATACAAAGATGATTTGACCGAAAAAGAAGGGATGAAAGTAGCCCTCAAAGCATTGAAAGCTGCAATAAAACGCGACACTGCAACTGGCGATGGTATTCGCGCAGTGGTAATTGATAGCAAAGGATACAGAGAGCTATCAAAACAAGAAGTAATTGAACATGGAGGAGGACTATAAAATGTTTTCACAACCAAGTCAATTCGGATATGACAAAGCAACGGTTATCTTCTCACCTGACGGCAGAATTATCCAAGTAGAATATGCTCGAGAAGCAGTTAAAATGGGTAGTACCGCTGTTGGTCTTAAAACAAATAATTGTGTAGTACTAGCCGGTCAAAAACGAGCTTTTGAACTAATTGAATCAGCTGATAAAGTATTCAAAATTGATGAGCATATTGCCTCCACTTTTTCAGGTTATTCTGCAGATGGTAGAGCTCTTTTACAACGTGCTCGTGTTGAATCACAAATTGAAAGAATTACTTATGGAGAAGTTATTGATCCAGAAGTTCTCTCTGAAAAGATAGGTGATTACTTGCAATCCTTTACTCAATATGGAGGAGTGCGACCATTTGGAATTGCTATACTGTTTGGTAGTGTGTACGAAGGTGATACATTCCTGTACTTTATTGACCCTGGTGGGGCAATCTTCAGTTGTTTAGCAACAGCTATTGGCGCTAATGAAGGTGCAGCAAAAGAAGTTTTGAAAGCTGGCTTTAAGAAAACTCTTAGCAATAAAGCAGCGATGAAACTTGCTTTAGATGCCTTAAAAGCTGCAGCAGATGAAGAGGAAGGAACTATCACTGCTGAATTGGCTCTCATAGACACAAAAACAAGTAAAGTTCAAATTTTAAATCAAAAAGAACTTGATGAGTTATTGAAAGCTTAAAATCTTTCAATTCTCTCTCTTTTATTTTTCTAATTTTTTAATAACCATTTATTTTTAAAAGTAATTCAGGTAAATCCTTCAATAATGGGATGGTATATGTTGGATTATATTCAGCTATTTTTTCTCCATAAATTGGTCCAAATTCACCTAGAACGCTCACCATTCGAACTTTGGCTCTTTGAGCAGCAACAATATCAGTTGGTAGGTCCCCAATGTAAAGGCATTCACTTGATTTCAAACCTAACCCTTTGACCCCTTTAAGTATGCTTTCGGGATGAGGTTTTGCATGATTACAATCATCTCGAGTTATAATGACATCAAAATCTCTCAAACTTGGTATCTTTTTCAAAGCTCTATCAATAACATTTCTCTCAGCAGAAGTAACTAAGCCCATTTTGTACTGTGTAGCTAATTTTTCTAATGTTTCATTTGCTTGAGGTAAAGGTACAATATTCATTTTACTTTTATAGTACAAAACACCGCCATAAACCAGGAATTTTAATCTTTGAAAATTACTTAAAGTTCTAACATTGGTTATTTCTAGAAATTTCATCAAAGCATAAAGTGGACTAACCTTTTCACCGGTCAAAATTTGTTTCAATGTCTGTTCCATAGTTTCAACAACAAGTTCTCGTTTAATGTTTGGTTTTGCTTTTTTAAGTGCCCAGAGATATGGCCAACCTATTCGACCCATCAGCGAGGAAATCACGCCATCAAAATCAAATAGTATACCAGTAACTGTTGTTCCCGTCATTATAATTAGTCCTTATAAATTTCTATCATAGGAAGGTCTATCGACATTAAAGTTTATTGATGTAGAAGTAAATCACTTTTTTACAAAAATCAGCTCAGAATTGATTTAATCAGAAATATTCATTTAATTAAAGAAAGAAATATTTACAAGAATACTAATTATCATTCGGGATGTGAACGGTATTTCGTCTAAACACGAAAAGACACTTACGGAATATATTCGAGAATTAAGCAGTGACGAAAACAAAGTACAAATTCAGGCAGCAATAGCTTTAGGAGAATGGGACAATGATCGAGCAGTATCACCACTTATTGGTGCTCTTTCTGCAAAGAATGACGATTTTAGAAGAGAGGTAGCTCGAGCCTTAAAAGAGATTGGAAATAAAAGAGCAATTAAACCACTAATAGATGTTGTCTATAATGACCCTTCCCCCGAAGTGCGAGCCGAAGCTGCATATGCTCTCGGATATTTTTCACTTTCAAGCAATGAATCTGATGTGCTCATAGAATCACTCAACGATGATCACTATTTAGTTAGACAAAATATTGCCTTTGCACTCGGGAAGATAAAAAGAAGAAAAAGTGTAATGCCACTGATAAAACTACTTGAAACAGAAGAAAACTATAATGTAAGAGAATTGATTGCCTGGTCTTTAGGAGAGTTCAAAGATAAGAGAGCAATTCAACCTTTAATCCTAGCTTTAAATGATAATCATATAGCAGTTAGAAGGAATGCTGCTTATGCACTTGGAAGATTAGGCAATCCTTCAGCAGTTACTGCACTAAAAAATAATCTTCTTCGAGAAGGTGAAGCAAAAGAGACAGCTTGGGCTCTAAGTAAAATATTAAAGAAACGTTTTGCGATGAAAATACTAAAAGAGACCTATAAGAAGAAGAGAAAGGGCAGAGTATTTGGTGATTGTGTGGAAATTTGCAGAATACTATTTGAGATAGATCGTAAAAGTGCCGAAGAGCTCATTAAAGAAATGCTAAATGAACGAGATTTCACCCACTATCACGATGAAATTAAAACTATAATCTGAGGAAGTTTCTTTTTCCTAATCATCCTCAGTTGAAACAATAATAGTCTCTAAAACATCATCTAACAAAGGTCTATCTTGCTCAGGTGGAGGTCCATCAATTGGTTTTGCTAGACCAATTTTAGGCGCATCTTCTAAGTCACGTAAACCGCCACTTCTTCGTCCACTCGTAGTTGCAGGCCCAACGGCAACCCTTGATTGAGAAATTGCTCTAGTAAGTTTTGATTCCATTTGATCAATCCTTTTAATTAATTGTAGAATCTCTTCATTACTCATTTCAGCAGTTACTGGTTTCTTTTGCCCTTTCGGAGTTTTTTCTTCTTTGGGTATAATTTTGCTGAACTTCATTCCTAGATCTTCAATTTTCTCAAGTATTTTTTCATTAGCTTCATCCGATAATTGAAATAAGTCTGTTTGGTTGATTGTTTTTGATTCAGCTGGAACAATATGTCGGATGTCTTCTTTCAAAGTTTGAATAAAAGTATGTAATTCATCTAATCGCTTAGAAGTGTTGGGATCAGTTGTAGCGAGCGTTTCAGAATATTTTGGTGGTTTGGTTTTTGTAGATGATTTGCCAAAGTGTTGTCCATGAAGTACAGAAATAGCATCAGTAACAACATCCTCTACAGAGGGATACTCAGTTAAAAGATCTTCAATTTGACCTTTAGTGTCAGAATCATACACATATTCCAAATTGAATCTTGGTCCTGTGATTTTTTTACCACTCAACAATCTTTCGCTCCGTCAACAGAACAATAATTTCTATTTATAGTCTTTTGTTTCTCAACCATTTTAATGTTTTTTTAACAGATAAAAAATGACTGTTTGTTATTATTCAATTTTTTCACAATACTATCTAAGTTTTGTTCCTAATAAGACCACTTTATCGTTTAAACAACCATTTTTCATCTTTAAAGAGTTCTTGTCCAATTCTCACTGCTTCTGTCTTTTCCTTTTCAGAAAGCTTGCCAGGAACAAGTTTCACTTTCAAAGCATTTTCAAGTCCATCTATCAAAGCGTTGCCTATTTCATCAAAGGATGGAATTGTGCCTAATTCCAACTCGAGACTTGACACCCGTTCTTTCACAGAGGATATCATCTTTGATTTTATCTTTTCATCAGGGACGATTAGCAATGAAAACATTTTCTCAACGTTAACTTTTCTTAATATAGTCCCATGTTGTAATATGACACCATCACGACGCGTTAAAGCGCTTCCAGAAATCTTCTTACCTGATTTTTTGAGAACAATATCATTTATTGGTTTGAATTCTGATTCGATATTTAGCTTTGCTAAACCATCAACGATACCTCCACAAATCAATTCATAAATTTTGATTATATCTTGTGGCATTCGTTTGTCTGAATTCAAACAATTAACAGAATAGGTTAATTCCCCTTCAAGATCGTGGTATACTGCTCCTCCTCCGGTAATTCGCCGGATGAAATCTACTCCTGTCTTCTTACAATTGTCAATATTGATTACCTTTCTCATCGATTGAAAATAACCAATTGAAACTGATGATGGATTCCAACGATATAAGCGAATAGTGTTTCGTGATTCACCCGAAGCAACAGCTTCTTGCACCGCTTTGTCTAATCCCATATTATAATAACAATCGCTGGGTTTTTTTCCCCAGATTAAGCGCCATTCTGAATCGTTCATAAGTATCAACACAAACACTAGAAGAAAAGCATTTCTAATAAAATAATAATTAGACGGTAGCTTCTTTCAAAAACTAGTTGAATATAGAAGTGGAATATATATGAATATCAAAAATAAAGTCTTAAATATAGTTTGTACAACCACTCCAACAACAGCAATTATTAATGACTGTTTTATTTTTGAATCGGTACTACCTAATTTCTTTGCTTCAAGGGCAAAAAAGATTGTAAAAATAAGCCACGTTGTTCCACCTAAACAAAAAGTAATCCAAGCAAATAACCAAGCAAATTTGAGTTTATTCTCAATTTGCTCTTGAATATAGGATTGTGGTTGAGCATAAGTTGTTTGTTGACCGTACACGGGTGGGGGTTTGTAATAACCAGATTGTGCTGAGTTACCAGGCCTATAACTATCTTGAGAGGGCTGAGGTAGAGTATTTGATGGTTCAAAAGCACCTTTCTTTTGTTCTTTCATATTTCCACCACAGGTTCCACAATATAGACCATTTTTATCGGTAATAGCTCCACAGTGGGGGCATATAACAAATTTTTCTGATGACATATTATTCCTCTTTCCAAAAATTATTGTTCATTTAGAACCATAGCAGTCATCTCTATATTAAAACTTGTTCAAATTACTTTAGCTCTTTAACAGTACTACTTTAAAAATCCGGTAAAGTATTGCTCAACTTCAGACAATTCTTTGGCATTTGCATCTCTTGGAAAATTGTACAGTTCTTTGCCTGGGGATTCATTATAAAATGGTCTATTACAATGAGGACAACCAGTTGTTTTGAAAGGTTTTCCAGAAACGAGTGCTTTTTTAATTTCAGTCGTTGATGTTCCAAAATCAGTAATGGTGCCTTCTTTTGAGAAGGACATATTTGAGAGGGAGCTTATCCCTTTGAAGACCAAGTATCTTGCAAGTTGGATTCTTCTATAAGAAGCCATCTCTGGTTGAGGATGCTTTTCTAAATCCGTTCCACGTACTGCAGTAAAAGCAAATAATCCAACTGTGACTTTTTTATCATAAAATTGTTGGATGAAATTTACTGCTTGTTGTTCGGTTTCACCCAAACCTACGATCAAATGTGTGCTTACAAACCTATTGCCAAAGACTTCTGTAGTATCAACCATTGTTCTCTCTAGTGTTTGCCAAGTTATGTCCACTCCTCTCTTCAATCCTTTGATTTTCTCAAATAGTTCTGGAGTAGCGCAATCAAAAGAAATTCCAACACGTTTTACACCCAAGTCTTTCATTTCTCTTAATTCTGTCTTGTTAACTGGATAACTACAAACCGTAAGTGGAACAGTAATCGAACTTTTAGAGAGCATTGTTAGAATATTCATCAAGTCAATTGTTGAATTATCAAATCTAACAGTTTGAATGCATATTCGTTTTATCCCCGAATCAATTGTTTCAAATCGTTCTATTAATTCGGATAATTCATAAACAGGCCAAAGCACTCGAGATAACTGATTAGTACTTCCGTGACTATCACGAGCTTGAGAACAAAACATACAATTTGATTGACAATGAGATTCAGAATAAAGCATTAAATAAGCAGTAGTTGGTTTAACAAATACTCTTATTTTTTCTAAACCAAGAGCAGCTGCGGTGCCAATTGATGCTCGAATTTTCATTGCTTCACACTCGAATGTTCATTTATTCTTGATTTAAAGTTGGTATCAGCTCTTTTAATTCTGCTAATTCATGAATATAAAGGTGAGATTTGGAGAGCTCATCAAATTGTTCTCGAGAGAACATACCAATCCTACCAATAAAGAGAATATCACTATTTTGAGCTCGTTCGCAATCTTTGAGAGAATCACCGATATACACGATTTCTTTTGAGCTTAAATCAAATTCCCTCATTAAATAATCAAAATGATCTTTGCCTTTTTCAAAACCCTTACGATAACCAAGAATGCCATCAACTTCTAAACCTTTCAATGAACAATATTTTTCAATTATCGGTTGAGTAGAAGAGCTGGAAATTGCTACTTTGTAATTATTCGCTCGAAAATAGGTAATTGTCTCAATGGAATCTTTGAACAGTGGAAGATCGAAAATCCCTTCTAATTTCTTTTGCTCATATTGCTCAACAACTGTAATATTATTATCATTGCCAGGAAAAAGCATGCCGATTTGTTGAATAAAAGGTAAACCAGTGGTGCTACGATATTGAGTTCGGGCATCACCTTCTTCTAAGGCATAATATCTAACTATTAGTTCAACAGCATACTTCTCAAGAGTAGGCATTGTATCAGCAGTGGTTCCATCAAAATCTAAAGCAATCAACTTTATCATGGGAAGAGACATCCTTCTGTATTCAAATAATCATTTTTTTGTATACGGTTTTCTTTTTGATTCTTTCTAATAAACCTCAATTAATAGAAAAATAATCGATAACTCAGACACTTAATATTGAGGAAAAAGTCTAAAAGTAGTAATAAGATATTCTGCTAACAAACTTCTAGGAGATAGAAAAATGGCAAAAGCAATTGTAATTACAGGCGCAACATCCGGTTTAGGATTATCACATGCTGTGTATTTAATATCAAAAGGATATACAGTATTTGGAACGAGCAGGAAAGAAAATCCTGATTTGAAAGAATTAAAAGAAATATATTTGCGAGACCATACCAAATGGAAGTTTTCTAACAAAGAAAAAACAGAGGTCATAGCTAAAAAGATGCTATTACCAAAAAAGATCATTGCTAATCTAGATGAACTCCTAAAGAAAATTCAATTCTATAAAATGGATGTTACTTCAGATAAAGAAGTTAATGATACAATCAAAGAAATAAATGAAAAAGCAAAGGTAGTAAATGGAAGAGGAATAGATGTTTTGATCAATAATGCTGGTATAAGCTTTTATGAGAGTGTTGAAGGACTCTCAATGGAAAATTGGCAAAAAACATTTGATACAAATTTCTTCGGTGTATTGCGAGTAGTAAAAGCTGTTCTGCCATTTATGAAAGAACGCGGAAATGGACAAATAATAAACACTAGCTCTTTAGGTGGGGTAATTGCAATACCATTCCAATCACACTACTCAGCATCAAAAGCAGCTCTAAAATTATTTACGGAAGGGTTGCACGTAGAACTAAGACCATTAAATATCAAAGTTTCTGTCCTCTTACCAAGTGATATTAATACTAACTTTAACAAAAATACCGGAAAACTCTCGAGTAACACATTCGGGGAATTGAACTCAATCAATCTCAAAGAGATGATAGAGAATAATCCAATGGACAAGAAATCACCACATTTCACTAAAGCTAAAAAAGTTTGGTCAGTAATAATCAAGAATCTAATAATATCTCCTCCACCCATTACAGTATCAAGAAAGCTCTCAAAAATCATCAAAGCAAGAAAACCAAAAATAAGTTACTATGCTGGAGATTTTATACAAGGATTCCTATTATTATTCCTTAGAAGATTTGTTACAGAGAACTTTGCTTACTTTATTCTACCAAAATACTACGGAATGTAAGAATTAATACCAAAATATTCTGGTGTTTTTAAACTAAAAAAAGAAAGTCTCTAATAGAGAACTTAAACAGGAGTTCTCTACCTCTCTCCCACGAGAGACTTACGAGTCTTTCAACCCCTATTTTCCTTTTCTTGAGTCGGGGGTGCTATTTTGCTCCCCACTCAAAATAAACTAATTTCAATTTAATTAGTAAACCTTCCAAGATTCCTTATCATAATCATATAACTCGTGGTAGGGTATGAATTTCGATTTCATTATTTTAATTGTGTAAAAAGTTGGAAAAATACCAGACTTATTGAAAAGAGTCTCAATAGTATTTCTAATTGGATGTTGGGCATTAGCTCCAGGTATTGTTAGAATTATCGAATCATAAACATTCATTTGTCCGAAAAAAGAGAAAACACGAAGCTGCTCAATAATGTCATTTATTTCTTTTTCCTTAGAAAAATCAAGCAATGGAATTTCAACATTTAAAATATCCGAACCTCGTCTATTGAAATTTAGCATAAAAAGAGAGTATGATAGAAGGTCTCTACGCCTTGCTCTAATTTCGATTTGATTGAGAAAATCCATTTTCTCACTTATGATGGAATCAGACAATTTATTTTTTTCATATAATTTGGAGAGTTCGTTAACCCAAACAGTGTAATTTGCTCTAACTAAATATCTTCCTTTTAATAGAGATAAAAAGTAAAGAAGATTATAATCAAGTGATTCTGAATAGTACTCAAATTCAGTTGAAAAATCTCGTTTTTCATCAGCAAAGAGATATTTTCTTAAATTTTCTTGTTCACCATTAACGAATGAGTTAAAATTTTCAATTGTATTTTTATACGGATAGGAAGTAACTGTGCCATAGTGAATTTTTCTTCGTACTAATTGAATACTATAATCATCAATTAAATTCTTGTCCTTATACCTTGACAAAAGTCTTGCCAGATTATCACTTGAAGTATGAGGGCATAATAGGGTAGCAGAGTAAAGAATAGTCGATTGTTCAGTTTCACCTGAAAACAAAGACTTCAAATATGGATTCTCAGATATCTTATCAGCGATAATATCAATATTTTTCGTTTCCTTTAATGAAACTTTAACATAATAATTATGAAGATTCAATTTTTGAAAATTGAATACTGCTCTCCAAAAAGTATAGAAAGTAGAGGTTAATCCTTCAAAATATTTTCTAACTGTAGACTGATTAACTTCTAAATTACGGCTGATTTGTTTGGTTGTTCCACCTTCAAACCCATATTTCAATAATTGATCTAATACATTGATTAATTTCCAGTTGATGTATATCGGAGCTATTACGTCATCGATTTTTACTGTTAGATTTGTTACCCAATTGCTAAAAGAACTAACTCTTTTTTCTGATGAGGGATCATCTACATTCGAATAATAATCAAATAATGACTTAGATGGTATATCCATACTAAATAACAGATTCAGTAAACTTTGCCATAACTGATAACTTGAATTTGCTATTTCATCTGGAAATATTTTCGAATTAATCCGTATAAAGAGAACATTGCTTATTGAAGAAATTTTCTCAATTTCTTTGATAAATAAATAACTTAGAATATTGATCAATGATTGATCGAAATCAGAAAATTTCCGTTTAAAAATAATTAAGAAACATGATTTAATTAAGAAAAAGTATAAGAAGAATTTTCTTGTCCTTGTTGCTGAATCTAAAGCCCATTTTGATAGAATCAATATATTGTCTCTAAATTTTAAACCGATATCAGTGCAATTTTCTTCATCAATATCTTCAACTCTAATTTCAAAAGAAAAGTCATTATCTATTATAATTCCATAATAATCTGCAACGTTTTTTAGTAAAGCTGAAACAGCTTTATGAAAAAAAGTTTGGATAACATCAGGTTCTTCGTTTGTTTCTATTTTTTCAAGAAATTTCAGAATTTCCTTTTTGATAATGGAACTCATTATCTTATTCAAATACGCTATGCTTTTATGTGTTTTTATCCCTTGATTAGAGAAAAAAAGAATTGTTGAGAAGAATGTGTATTATTTCTTCTCGATAGTGGGTACTTGTTAATTGTTTAAAATAAACTAGTATCGGTTGGGCTTGCGCCATTTTCGGTTTCAGATACTCCGCCAATTGCTTCGTCTAAAGTTATCCCACCAGCTACCAATAAGGAAAGCAGCATTACGACTATTGTAGTTACTTTTGGATTGATTTTCTTCAACTCGTTCGAACCTCGTTAAATAATCTAGTGTGTGGATTAAGCACACTATTAAGCTAGTCTTACAAAGATAGTGCTATTTATATTTATCGTAAAAAATAGGTCTTTATTTAATAGATAAAACATTTTTTTGAAAGTTCTACTGACAAAAATAACATTGTCCAGAGAAAGTCTAGAAACAAACTTAAAGAAATACTCAGAAAAATGGTCTTTCAATCAAAGGAAAGCGGGACAAACCAGAAAAAAAAGATTTAGTCGGCTCCTTGAGCCTCCTTAATTCTATCTAGAAAACGTTGTGCTTCCTTTAAACGTGGATTTATTTCTAATATTTTCTGAATTGCTTCAATAAATAGATCAAAAAAGAATGATGAATATTTTGCAGAAGCAGAGAGATTTACTCACGCATAAAAGGCAATGTTCCAGAAGTAAAATTCAAAGAATTTCTCAAGGAGTAAAAAGCAATAAACAGGGAAGCTGATGAAGAAACAATTCAATGGTTACAAAATCATATTGTTTTCATCAATGAGATGAATATAGATAGTGCAACAGTATACATCTTCTTACGTAGCTTAAATTACCAAAAATAGAAAAATGACTACTTTATTGCAAAAAGTTGCAGATTTAATTGATTTTAACATTTTGTAAAATAAAAATCACCTTTGAGAAGAAATTAAGCCCCAGAATGTTTTTAATTTATATCGATTTATTGTTATTCAGTTTTTCTGGAGAGAGAAGAAATATGAGTGAAACAAAATACTGTCCAATCTGTGGAACAATGAATGATACTTAAAATGTTTTTTGTGGTAACTGTGGAAGCAATATGGATCAACCAGCTAATTCAACACCCACCATCCAACCAATCCCTCAACCTCAACACTCACCACCACAAGAAACTCAGAGAATGTATTCTACTCAATATGTAGCAAAACCCCAAACAAGTTCACCAACAACATTAGGAATTATCGGGTTTATACTGAACATTATTACTTTTGTTGGATTGTCATGGGGGAGTTGGGTGGTCCGTCTCTATTTAGTAATAATCTTCTTTGTTGTAGCAATAGCAGGGATAATTATGTCAGCTACTTCAATCAAGAAAAGTAGAACATTAAGTGTTGTAGGATTAGTCTTAGGAATATTAGGAGCATTGCCAATTCTTGGAGCATTGTTTATATTGATAATATTTTATATAATGATCCTATAATCTCCTTTTTTAGAACTGGTTCAGCTGAAAAAAAGTAATTATCAGATTTGAAGTAGCGTTCTAATTTTCTTATTAATAAAATAGATTGCTTATTGGGGATTATTATGAATAAAATGAAACCAATCGTCTATACTGGAATAGAAAAACAACCATCTTATTGGAGGATCAATGAGAAAATTGCTGATGCCTTCAGGATTGAACGTGAGTTCAATAAATAAACACAACTCATTTTCAATAGAACTTTTTTATTCAATTTAATAAAACCACAAATATTAATGTGTTGAATTTAGAATCTAGTTTTAATTAATTTTTTTTCATATAAGTAAATTTATTGAATATTAATAGATAGAAGATCTAACAAAGCCACTACTTCATCTCTTTTCAGATGTTCAAAAACTACTTTTGATTGATTGTGAAATAAAATGTTGCACCCTGATTTATTTCCCCTTCAGCCCAAATCTTTCCATCAAGTTTTTGAATTATACGCTTAACAGTAGCCAAACCAATACCCGACCCTTCAAATTCTTCAATAGTATGTAATCGCTGGAAAACTCCAAAGAGTTTATCAATATATTTCATATCAAAACCAACACCATTATCCCTTACAAAAAAGACAGTCGTGTTATCTTGATCTAATGTACCGAATTCGATTTTTGGATTGGAATTTGCTGTTGAAAATTTCAAAGCATTACCAAAGAGATTTTCAAGAATGATACGAATAAGCTTCGGATCGCTGTTAATAGACATATCTTCTTGAATGTGATATACCACTTTATAATCAGGATATAGTAAAAGTAAATCTTTCAGTATGTCATCTGCTAGATTACTTAAATCAATAGATTCTATATTATAATCAGTATAACGTAAAGTGTTTGATAACTTGAGCAAATCAGTAATTAAATGGTCCATTCTATCACTACTTTTTATTATTCTCTCGAGAAAATCTTTTCCTTCCGCATCAAGGTTACTTGAAAAATCTTGTGAAAGAGCTTTACTAAAACCCTGTATGCTTCGCAGAGGAGATTTAAGATCATGACTAACTGAATAAGAAAATGATTCGAGCTCTTCGAGAGCTTCTTTGAGTTGTAATGTTCGCTCGGTTACTTCGTCTTCGAGATGTACACTTAGTATACGGTATTTTTCTTCCGAGGATGCTAGCCGTGATTCAACGGGTGCAGCTAACGCTGTGGTCAACATAAGCGTAATAAAAACGAAATTAAATGCATAGTTCAAAGGATGACCCCACCAAGCATAAACTGTTAATATAGTAGTTGTTGCAGTAACTGCTCCAATAATAAAAGTATAGAACATAAATAAGCGAGTAATTGTTCTTTGTTTGCGATAAATCTTCATCACAAGAAACAAAATTGGAACAAGTAAAGTAATCATCAGCAAAGCGATTACCACTAAAATAGTAAGAAACAAGAATAATTGCAACAGTATAATAATTAAAATACAAAACAAAAGTGAAACAGAAAATATTAGTACTAGAAATTTTTTCTCATTCTTCGAATGATGTTCATCGGTTATAGGCTTAAATACTGACAAATAATATTCTTTGAATGTTGAAGCAATTACTACTAATAATGCTATTACAATAAGACCATTACCAACATAGGCAATTTTAGGATTTACTTGTTTAAAAATAAATAAAACATGACTGATGGCGTAAATAATAATTGCTATGAACCAATCTCGAAGGTCAGGTCTTTTTCTCCAAGAAAACCAAAATATAAAGAAAGTAAAAACTACTTGTACTGCCATTAATATGTTAAGTATCAATATAAATTGATCAACCATCAAAATCACAAGTGAATTTATTGTCTTTCCGAAATTTAACCTAGTAACCATTGTTGTTCTGTTATAAATCTCTTATTCTAGATGATGTTTGCAGAATCAGCTGGAAGAGAAAAAAAAGAAGAAATATGCACTCAAAACGAGTACTAAGTGATGTTGATTAATCTTGCAAGTCTTAAATGAATTTAATATTATTTCTGAAGTAGAGTTACTATTTGTTTTCTTTGCATAGTAAATAGGAATGGTTGGAGTGTAAGTAATGTAGTGATTGAAAGGAGAGGTATTAAAAATAGAATATAAACTGGTTTTATGTTGATCGCAATAGGAATAATAATTTGATCCATAAAAAATGGAGGAGTAATTGTTAATGCCAAATAAACTAGTAGAAAACCTATCGACAAACCAAATAAAATACTTAGAAATAAAATAAAAACAAGTTCAATTAGCAATTCTTTGTACAAATTTTTGAAAGTATTTCCAAGAGCAAAATAGATACTTTCAGCGAACTTTCTTTTATGTAAAGAAAAATTTAAACAACCAACAATTAAAGAGGAGCTAAGGAGAATAACAAGAATAGTTTCCAGATAAAGGTAAAAATGTATGTCAGGCAAATATTTTGCAACATAATCTCTGATTGTGCTATCTACAGAGATAGCGGGATTTACTTTAGTTATAATAGAAGATGACATTAACTTTTCAGTAACTTCAGACAAGGTATAATCAGGTTCCTTAGAGGCAAAAAATAATTCAACATTTAATAGTTGATAATCTGTTATCATACGAATTTCATGTATAAAAACAAAATCACTATTGGTATCAGTAGATAAGCCAAATCCAGGAGCGGAATGCAAAATTCCAACTATTAAAAATGAAGAATCACCTTGCCCGTACAGAGTTTGAATGTCTCTGATTTTTATTAAATCACCTATGTTATAATTATAGATATCAGCTAATCCCTCACTGATAATTATTCCATAAGGCTGTAAGGTCAATTGATGCAATAATTCTGAAGTATTCATATTTTGATAAGAAGAAGGATAATATTTCTCATTAAAACTACTTGGATGCCATCGAGCGATACGAGCAAATTTGTCAGGATTAACACCATAGATGGTAATAGATCTGTACAAAACTTTGCCTGAGAGCTCAAAAAAAGGCATTGCTTCCGTTATTTCTTCATAGTTTCTGAGTGTATTTGAAAACTGGTAATCTGTTTCGACTGTATGAATACGTAAATCTGCTCCTTCGTTGTAAAAAATAGTTTGTTGTTCATTATTATTTAATGAATTTGCTATTGTTAAATTGGTTATAGAAGAGGAAAAAAACACCATTGCTAATAATAGAATAACACCGATTTCATTTCTATTGGATTTGAAATTTTGAACAAGAAAGAAACCAGTATGGGGGAACAATTTCCTAAAAATTTTCTTTGATTTGGATAGCAAGAAAACTATTCCTATTGATAAAAGAATAAGAAAACACTGGGAGAAAATTAGAAACAATGCGAGAAGAAATGCACTGTCTTTTACATGAGAGAGAGAATAAGGACTAACATAAGCGATTTCCTGAGAAAAAACAATAGAACGATAAATCAGATAGCCCAGTAAGGACAAGGTCAATACTATCCCAGATATCAACGAAATGTTGAACAGAAATTTTATTCGTTCCTTTTTCTGCCTTTCTTCCAGCACTTGGTTAATCGAGTGATTCGTTCGAAGCACTACAAATAGAATAGTAGTAAAAATGAAAATTGCTAAAGTGATAAAATAAGAGAGAAAAGGAAATTTCAGTACAGCAAGAAAGGTAGTAAAAACTTCAAACGAAGAATTTCCAGATGACAATGTGGGAATCAATGCTGCAAAGAGAAATGAACAAAGCAAAGAGATAAGGGATACAAAAAGTATGATTAGAGTAAACTCGGTGCTTAACAAGCTGATAATTTGATTTCGACCAGCATTTCTAGCTGCCAAAGTTTTGATACTATTTTTTCTCTCAGCAATAATAAGATTAGAAACAATCAGTGATGACAATAATCCCAAAGTGACAATTGGGATAAGAATAATGAAGTATAAATTTGCTTGATGAAATGCTAAAGATAATTCGGTGAAAGGTTCTTCGAGAAGATAAGCAAATATCGAAGGATTTCTAGTAGTCAAAATATCGCGGAAATATACCGCCTGAGAATAGAGACCATCTATTCCATTTTGAGACATAAACTCATTAGTTAATTTTGACAGAATAATAGGATATAATCCATTGTCCTCCATTAGCTCGATATCTAAACCATCAAGATTGTCACGCAAGAAAATAACAGAATTATAAAGATAATTACGAGCAAAAGCTTCTTGTAACGTTGTGAATGAGGGTATCACTTGGTAAATACCTCGAACAGTTACATTGTAAAAATGAAGAGGTTGATAAGCTAATAGTATTGTATGATAACCAATTTCTGGGCTATTTCGACAGATACTAAGATTTATCTGCATCCCAGGAACAATCATTTGATTGGTGGCAATTGATAGCTGTTGTGCTTGACTAGTACTAAGAAGCACTTCATTCTCTTCTAGAGAAAAATCACATCAACAGTAAATTGATGGTCAATACGTTCTAGAGCTTCTTGTGTTGGCAATAACAAGGAAGAAAGGAATACTGGTCTTTCTTGATCCAATTGTGATTCATACGGAAGAAAGGAGTAAAATGGATCTTTATCCACTGCATTGAATAACGCACTGTTATAATAATATTCATCAGCAGAAAGGACTTCTGATTGATTTTCAAGCCAGCTAGTTATATCATGTATTGTAGCCGGATTAAAAGAATGAATTCTCAATTCGTAATCTACATCACCCATGAAATCATCAATAAGAAAATCTTCAGAAGATTGCGACCAGAGAGTCAAGGAAAATAGAATAGTCATTGAAATAAAGATACTAAGAGCAAAGAGTAGCGTCTTTCGCTTATGGTTCATAATATTCCGAAATGAATGGGTTAGAAAAAACCTCATTATAACCGACCCTTCTATTCCTCAATGGACTATTATGGTTTGAATACTTAACTATTATCCAAAATTTTTTTGGTTTAATCTATTTAAATTAAATGTAAAATTTTGTAGGAAAAAATCCCCTTTTTACTTATTTGACTAAACCATCTTTGGAAATCTGACCATCAATTAGTTGAACGATTCTCATACCATTTTTTAACAAATTAATATCATGGGTAGCAATTATTATCGTAAGGTTATACTTTTGATGAAGCTCATAGATGCGATTCATTACTTGTTCCGCTAATTCAGCATCCATATTTGCTGTGGGTTCATCGAGAATTAAAATACTTGGAGACTTATAATTTGCAATAGCTAATGATGCTCTTTGTAATTCTCCACCTGAAATTTCAAGTGGATATGAATTTTTTCGATGAATTATCTCGAAATCTTCTAAGAGTTTGCTATTTTGTTCTAAATCTATTTGATCTGATCTTATTTTCTCGCCGGCTATAATATCTTTTAAAATGATATTTTCTTCAATAGTTAAATATGGATGCAGATTTCCTTGTTGGGGAACTATGCCGAATGTTTCTAACCTGAACTGTGCTTTTTCTTCATCATTGAGGTTGCTAAAGTTTACACCCTTTATTATTATCTCTCCGAAAGAATGCAATTCAACTCCACTGATAAGTTTGATTAGTGTTGTTTTTCCAGAACCACTTGGACCTAAAATAAAAATTAGTTCCCCTTTGTGAATATTCAAGTTTATGTTTTTTAATGCTTCAACATTTTCTCCCTTTTTTTCATAGATTTTAGATATATTTCTAAATTTGATATCAATTTCTTGATCTTGATGATAATCAGTTGGTATATCTTTTAAAATCAATTTCTTGCGTCTTACTTTCAGCTCTTTTAATACTATTTTTTCTATTGAAACTTTTTTTGGATTTCTTACTCGAACATCAACATCCTCAGATATTTCGAATTCAACATCAGTCTGAATTTTTAATTTTTCGATAACTAAATCGGGTAATCGAACACTATTTGAAGAATCAAGTTGCCTTTTGTATCTTATTGGGAATTTTGTTTGTCCGCCATAGATCATTTGTTCTTCTTTACCCATGAGAATAGAAACACGACCATTTCGAATTTCACATGTTTTATCAACCCCCTCTAAAAACCGTTCATCATGGGTTACTACAAGAACTGTTGTACCAAAGCTGCGAGCGATATTTCGCAACGTTTCTTTGACTTTCTCTGTATTTTCACTATCAAGTTGACCCGTTGGTTCGTCACACAACAACAATGGAACTCTCTTAACAAGAGCACATGCAATAGCTGTTCTAATCATCTCTCCACCCGAAAGTAAGCGAACCTTTCGATTAGAAAGATGAGCAATCCCTAATTCATCTAGAATTTTTATTATATTAGATTCCATATTAGCAGTGTCATCAGGTTGGAGGCTGTAAACAAATACCATATTATCGTATACTGTTCCAGATAAAAAGAGGGTTCTTTCTGGAAATTGGTCAACAATACCAATGGTCTTTAATCGATAATACAATAATTCAGTTTGGTTTAGATCTTCGAGGGTATATTCTCCTACTCTTAGAAACCCACTAGATATTGTTTCAAATCCAGCTAAAATGTTGATTAAGGTTGTTTTTCCAGAACCGCTAGGGCCAACGATTGAAATAACTTCACCCTTGCCTACTTTTAAGTCAATTCCTCGTAAAGCAGGTACTTTTAGATTTGATGTTTCATCTAGATAGATTTTTATTAAATCTCTACATTCAATCATTTTACTTCACTCCTGTTTATGAGGCTTGTATCCTCTTATTAGTGGAATAATCCCACTCAACCATCCTATTACTAATGTGAATACACTAGCAAATATTGCAATAATTATTATCCACCATGGTAACCAAAGAATAAATCTCAAATAATTTTCATATAACCCAAAAATTGCCGTACCTACAATTCGGACAAGTGGTATAAAAGCAAATATTGATACTAAAATAATTGGTAGAGCAATAAATAATAATTCAATTGAAAAATATTGCCAAAGTTGTTTTCTTTTACATCCAATTCTATACATTGCTTCAATTATTCTTGTTCTTGCTTGATAGATATTTCTTGCTCCAATATATCCTATGATAATTTGACTCAGAAGCGTTATTATCGAACTAAATATTATGAATGCTAGAAAAAAATCACTTATTTCCGAATGAAGTTTTAGCTCAATATCCTCTTGACTCAGAGCAGAAATACCATGTTCAAACAGCTTTTCCTTTATTAAAGTAGCATTAACATTTTCTTCAATTTTTATTATTAAGCTAGTTTCTTCATTTACTGGGATATTATTTGAAGTATTATTGCACAGTTTATCCGCAGTATATCTATTAGTAACTATGTTATAGCTTTCCAGATTCATTAGGAAATTACTTTTGATAGGTTTTTTCAATAAAGGAAAACAATCAAAAATATCTACTAATACTAAATCTATGTCAGGAGTTAAACCTGTAAACCTGCTACTTGTAAGGATATCACCTGTCTCAAGATTATAAGCTGAAGCGTACTCGGAATCTATTAGTATAGTGTCGTTTGTTTCTAACAAGTCAAGTTTTTCCAAATAACCTTCTATCTCATTTATAATATCTGTTTCAACTATTTCTTTGAAAATTGTTATATTTTCTATTTCTAGAATATTAATTGAAAATGCAGTTGGAAATGATCCCCATAAATTATCGCTATTTAGCTGCGTTGTTTTTACTTCAGTAATTGCTTCGATACTAGTTATATTTCTAATTGTTTCCTTTAACACTCCACTATCATCTTCCCAATCGAATACTATGAGGTCAGAACATCCTGCAGATAATTCTGATTCCAATTCATAATGATTATCAATTGATTTTGAAAGCACTAAACCTGGCAGTAATCCAATTCCAATAATCAATGCAAACATCACTATTGTATGATAATGAGCTCTATCTGTTCCTAAATGCTTCAATGAGAGTGTTAAGAAAGATTTCGTTTTTTGCCATGCACTTTTACTAATAGCCGTCCAAATGAGTGTGACAACTCTCGAGATTAATGAGAATATTGTGGTAACAACAAAGATAATACCAATTACCAGAAACAACCAAAAGATTGATTCAAGAGTAATTAGTGGGTTGATAAAATAAAGGTCAAAAGTATTTGTGTTAACAAACGCTGCTATTAGTAGTGCAATGATGACAAGTATCAATCCGATTATCAAAGAAACGGATTCCGTACTTGCCATAATTTCTCGCATTTTAGTTCTTTTCCTTTTGAAATGCTCGGAAGTGACTTTTGCTGTTTTATCTGCAATATTTCCTTCCAAAAGAAATCCAAGTATTGCAAAACTTATCCAAAATATCACAAGCGCAAAATAAATTGAAGGTTCTGATAATGAGCCAATATATGTAATGATACTGGTATTCCCAATCATTAACGAGAAAAAGAAACCGACCACCACTCCCAAAATAAAACCTAAAAGAAAGCAAATACCGGAAATAAATACATTCTCAACAAAAATAACTTTCCTAACAGTTTGTTCATTGAGTCCATGTAATTTCATAAGTCTGAATTTTGTTTCGAGTTCATATGAACCGATTTTTAGTGTTTGCATACAGAGTAAACCTATTAGGAAAATTAGCGGAGAACTAAGAGCAAAGACTCTAGAAGTTTCCACCGTCCAAGAGATATGAAAATCATATAATGCTTGATAGAGATCTGCTGCTAAAATGACATTCTGACTAAGGTATGAGGAAACGTATTTTTTTAGGGTGCGTTCATCAATTTTAAAATTATTCAAATATGTACGAATATGTTTTGCATCCAGATTTTCTGTATCATAATCGAAGTCTGTTAAAATTGCTATGCTGCCATAATATCGAGAGTAACTATTTATCGTTTCATAGAGAAATGAAGATTTGGTGAAAAATACTTCTTCTGCATAAAAAATATTATAATTCAGTCTAACAATATCTTCCCAATTCAAAATATCCACAGACTTTTCTGCATGGTATAGGTTTGTAGCTATACCCTCAACAATACCTACAATTGTACAATTTTTAGCTACATCACTTTCATCTTTGTATCCATTTAATGCATAAATATCATTTAATTCAACAGTTGAAGTATTATCTTGCTTAAAATACAACAGTTCATTGGAATTTGTTGGCATTCTTCCTTCGGTGATACTATCTTCCATAATTGGTATTGTGGATTCGTCAAATGTCATTAAGCCAATGTCTTTCCAGATGAGAAATGTTGGATGATAGTTAAATAATTGTACACTCATTGCTCCTGTATAATCCTCAGTAGCAATGTTTGGAACGATATCATTAGCCATTTCTGTAAAATCATCAATTGCTTTCTCGAGATAGTTAGATTCAAAATAAGGTGAAAGAGCATTATATTTACACGTATGTACACTAATTTGGTTATCATTGTTCCAATCATAATTTGTAGCAATTTTATTATTAAAAAAACTTTGACGATAGGTAAACCAAACCATAAAAAAGGAAGTCAATAGCAAGAAGATTATTGTACCAGATATTATTGTTAAAAGTAAACGATTTTTCCCTGTTTTCAAAAACACCTTTAAAATATTCTTAAATACAATTTGTTTTTTTCTTTCAGATTTCTCCAATTCTGAAATATTTATCCAACCCCTCAAACCAATTAGTGGATACTAATAAAATAGCTCTATTTTTGCTTATAAGAATAATTACGATTCTCTGAAAATTGAATCCGACAAATTTAATATTACATGATCGCAATTAAAAAAAATTTTCAGCTTTCGTTTTAGTTACATAAATGAAGTGGATAATCACCTAATAAAATTGGGGATAGAATAGACAGGCGTATAAAATAATAAAAAAGAAACTGAAACACTCATTCCGAGCGCCTACTTCATCTAAATTCAATCTTGTAAGTCTTTAATGAAAAGTAATACTTCAGCAACTAACCAATTTAAACCTCTTTTTTTCTCTCCAAAAAAGGAGACCCATTAACCTACTCTTTAGTATTCTTAAAAAATTTTTCCACTACTCATTACGTTTGAAAAAGAATAAGTTAATATATTTATTTGTGATAAGATATTATTGAAATTGAAAAGTGAATAAATTATTGCGGGATAGTATTACAGCATGTTTGTTACTTTGATAAAGACTTTATTTAGAAATAATAAAAGAAATTATTTCTTCTTATTAGTAGGATTTACTTTAGCTAGCTTATTCCTTACTCAAGTCTTTGTTGTAACTGAGTCTAATGAACTTGCCATTAGAAAGTACATTTACGAAGAAGGTTTTACATCAGCATCTATTAGATGTTCATCACAATTAGCTTTTTATGATTATTATTTTAATAATAATAATTCTTTTGAAGGATATACCATGCCTTCAGAATTTAACAATATTATAATTGAGGAAATTGAACAAAGTCCATTAACTGAAAAAATGCCTTTAAGTTCAACTGCTTTTAGATATTCTGATGCTAGAGCAATTTTAGATAATGGATATCAAACTGGTAGTTTACCAATAACAGTTATTCCTAACGAAATATTTCAATATATTACACCATTTGCAAATTGGGAGAAATCCAATGTTTCATTAGAGGAGTTTTGTATACTTCTAGTTGCTAGCAGTGCATTAAGTCCAACAAGTAGTCATAGTTTTCCCTATAATGAATTATTCAATCAGGAAAATGTTACAATGGCAACAATAGATAATGGAATTTTCTACTCCAATCCAATAACATTCAATTTTACCCACAAAATAACTTATGAGTCAATTGATTTTAATGAAATTTGTAAAATACTAAATACCTATCTCTATTCTAGTATTAATTCTGGTTTAGTCATCACTGAGAAGTTATTCCAACAGCTACTTACATCAATTAATGCAACCATTGATACTATTGAATATATACAAAATTTTGAAAGTGTTAGAATTTTTGTTAATGCTAAAGTAATTCATGATTATACTAAATTGGAATGTACATTGGAGGAATATAAACAAATTGCGACTCTGAGAGGACAGATTCGAGATAACTTGCTTGAAAAGATGCCTTTAATAACTGAATTAAAAGTATTTGGAGCTACCTCTGCTGATGCTGTTACCCTCACCTCTTATTATGAAAATTTTAATGTAGAATTTCATTGGGAGCAACTTAGACTTTCTTTTCTAGCAATACCAATAGTGCTATTGCTGTGTTTTTCAATATATTATGAAAATCAAATATTTAATTCCGCACAAAAGAAATTAACAGAGTTTTTTAGAACACACGGTATTTCTCGAACAAAATTCCTCACTTCTGAATTAGTGTTATTGTTGCTCTTTGCTTTTGTAGGTCTTGTTGTAGGAGTGTCTCTTGCAATTCCTGTAGCGCTTCTTGGTTATTCTTCTATTGGTTTTTTGGCAACGACAGCAACTGCACCAATTGTCATAACTGGATATGCACTTCAACAAACAGCAATTGTTTATAGCTCAATAGTTGCCCTGTTTATTATCCCCTTCTTCATCAATAGATCCAGAAGCTTTATTCCTTCAAATCAACCAAGAGAAAGAAGGCTAACAGCTAAAACAAGTCAAATTATCTCACTAGTAGCTAGTTCAACAATCACTCTTTCACTACTAGCTGTTATGATGTTTGTACCAGCAGATGCTTATGCACGTCAATATTCAACCTATTTATCCATCTATTTTGTTATGTCTCTGCTGACTATTTGTTC
>JAUWKS010000109.1 GCA_030614005.1 Candidatus Heimdallarchaeota archaeon
GTTGTGATGCTATGGAAGTTGCTTCAGTACGATTAAATGAGGACGAGAAGAAATTCCTTGAATCATTGGTAGCGAAAGGACGCTTCACTTCAATTAGTGAAGCTTTGAAAGCTGGCATTTATGAGCTCATGCAAAAGGAAAAGTTCAAATCTTTACCATGGAAAACTCGCTCAGATGTACGAGCTTATTTTTCGAAGAAACAACAGAAATTGCAAGGTCTTGAGGCGCTTCATGATGAGGAAGATTGATTGTTACTTAGAAAGCTCTGCTCTCTGGAACTTGTATTATGAATAAAAGGTCGGGGGTTCAAATCCCCTAACGTCCTCATTTTAATTCTCTTTTGTTTTTCTGCACTCTTTTTTTACAATAGAAATAAAAGTGATATTGTTTTAGATATCGCTATGCAAATAATTTCCGGAGGAATTTACGACGCCTTGCACTGATGATAATGATTTTTTCGATGAAGGTCAGTATTTTGTTTCTCCTCCTCCTCTTTCAAAGGATCAAAAACGAGTATTAGTTTTTGGTACCTTTGATATTATTCATCCTGCTCATTTACGCTTTTTATTGGAAGCTCGAAAAACCGCCAATTGTCCTGAATGTCAGCTTGTCGTTGTTCTTGCTCGCGATAGTTCTATTGAGCGCATCAAAGGTCATAAACCCATTTTTCATGAGCTTGAGCGTTTGCGCCTTCTCAGTGGTTTACGTGTAGTTGATTTTGCTAGGTTAGGTAACGAAGGGAGCAAGCACTTTGATGTTATTCTTGAAATAAATCCTGATTTTGTTGTTCTTGGTTATGATCAAGTTAAAAATGACCAACCGCTTCAGAACTTCCTTAAAGAACACAATTTAAATATTCAATTGTGCCGTTTACCTAAATTCGAGAGTGGTGATCTTATTAGCTCCTCTGAAGTTCGCAATAAAGTTTTAGAAATGGTTACTGATAAAAATAATAAATAGCTACAAAGAATCACTTATCTATTTGTTCTTGTAGCTTTGTTCTTTTCCTCTGCTTAGAGTATATTGCTTGGCATTTTTATTTTCGTTATTTTTTTGAAATCATTCTTCTCTATCGTAGCTATTTTCTCTAGTACAGACTTTTGATCTTCATTAGTGATGATACATTCGTCTTGTTGCACATAATTTGCAATATTGTTTAATAGTAGTCGGTATTCAGCTACTAAGTCTTCATCAATAATAGTTAAGCCTTGTATTCCGTGTTCTTTTAGGATATTGATTTTTTCTTTGTCTTTTTCTTTTATCTTTCCAACAAGAAAAGCATCTCTTTCTAGTGGATTATTGTACGAGTAAAATCGTTGAATTTTTTCAACATTGTCATCTACTTCTCTTGCAGTTATTTTTTTCTCTTGAATCGATTTCTGCAGCATAAGATATGGTAGTGTGAGTTCATATTCTCCAAGATCACTAAAGTCACCTATTCGCCATAATTTTGGTGGTCTGAACGTTGACCCTGTTCTATCCAGATATGATTCGTGTAAAACTTCCAATAACGATTTACCGACATGGTCTTTTTGTTCAATAATCTCTTCTGCAGTGACCTCTCTATAGTTATCACTAGAATAGATGAAATTATCTAAGTTTGAATTAATTTTTTTTGCCATATAGTCGATGCTGGATACTACAGGATAATAGTCGCATGCATTTTGAATGCCGTGAGTTGCTACCATCAAATTCCAGTAAAATTTTGATGATTCATCTGTTTTAATTGCTGCCCACATATTCTTCAAATTATCATTTAGTAAGTCTTGATAGGAGCTATTATGTGCTCCACCATTCACAATGATGTGCATAGCCATTTTTCTTTCATTGTTAATGTTTTCTTTGAATAATTGTGTATGACCACAGCTGTTTTCTTTTATGAACCAATTTAAAGCCATATATTGTAAAACTGATTTTATTAACGTATCAACGTATGCCTTTGGATATTGGTATCGCAGTTGTAGCGCTTTTCCTATATAATTATAATTTGACGAATCAATTGATCTTCCAATTTCATGCAATCTTTGCCCTTCTAGAACTGATATCTCTTGCAATAGCTTGAATTGTTCTAAAGGTTGAATTTGGAATAGAGCTATCTTTGCTGTTCTATTTCTAATCATTTTTGAGAGATATTTTTGTGATACCTCTTGCTTCATTTCTGGTTTTTTTTCATTTAAATTTGCTGGAGGGCATATACTAATTATGTGATCCGAAAATAGTAAATTATTTACTAATAAACTAATTTCATTCTCTTTTTCGATTGATAACATACCAATTAGTATATCTTGTCCAAGACTTCCTGAATCTGTTACCCCGATACTAAGGTTGCAGTCTATGTTTTCACTCATATTTGAACCCTCTCCTATAATGTTTGTTCTATACTGTGAAAATTACTATTATACTTCTTCTTGAAGTATATATGTTATTCTCTCAAATAGATAATTTGAGTGGCATTTTTTTTCTCACTCAAAATTCTTTTAGAGGAAATGAAAAACAAATGGGTTGACAAAACGAAATCATTTCACATTTTTCTTGAAATCAGCTAATTTCTCGGATAGTTTTGTCATTGATTGAGATAGTTCGTATGCTTGCATTGCATTAATTAAATCATTTCTACTTCTATTTACTAAATTTCGTGCGGTGTCTACTTTTGGTCTTAATGGTCCTACCAGCATTTTTGTATAATCTACTGTCATCAATTCTGAATATAAGTAATCCATGTAGTCAAATGCTCTTTGTGCGTTCTCAAAATCTCTTGTTCTTAACGAATCCATAAGATATCTTCTTAGTTCCCCTATAGTATCACTTGCTGCGAGCATATAGCTCGTGAAATTGATATTGCATTCTTCAACTGATGGTATGATATCATTTCGAACAATAGAACTAATAAA
The DNA here is from genome assembly GCA_030614005.1 of Candidatus Heimdallarchaeota archaeon. Classification (GTDB taxonomy): domain Archaea; phylum Asgardarchaeota; class Heimdallarchaeia; order JABLTI01; family JABLTI01; genus JABLTI01. The sequence goes on from JAUWKS010000109.1 coordinate 2,892, forward strand.
AATTGCTTCCCCGAGTTCTTGGGCTGCATCTGTTAATCCTCTCCAACATTCAAGACTCTTTATCCCACTTACTTGCTTTAACATATCGTTGAGCATTGCTCTTGCTTCAGCTATTTTTTCATCAGCCTTCTCAAATTCTTTTCTATGAATTGATTTGATCGCTTCACTACAAATTCTAATTGTTTTTCTTTGTGTTTGTATTACAGATTCCCTTGCTCTGTTTTCTTCCTCTAAAGCCATCTTTATTTTGTACATTGATTCTTCGAATTTTTTTGTTTTCATAGTTTTGTCCTCAAGCAATTACTTATTCAATATCGTCATTTAATAAATTAGTCTTATTTTGAAGAAAATAGTAGCTTATTTTTTTTAAAAAGACATGGTAATACTTTCAGTCAACCCTAGATGAATAACATACTATTAAAAGAACTTGAAAGGAGGGGATTGGCATTACTTTCACCAATCAGTCTCAGCTTTTTATATAACCTTTTACCAGTATAATTACTAGGGAACGTGTATGTATGCAGGTAAACAGACGAATAATACAAAAGGTAAAAATTGAAACGGTGCAAGCAAAAGTTTTGTTGGACCTTTCCCCTTGTCCCAAATGCAAGGGAGATTTAAGTTTCTATTTAGATTGCCCCTTCGGGGAAGGAAACATTGTCAATCCGGAAATTTGTTCAGAAAAATGTAATGTCCAATGTGAAGCATTAGTCTATTGTGAGTCATGTGAGTATGAAGAATTTGTAGAAATTTTCCCACGAACAGGTCTTCCGATAAAGAAAGGTTTAGCAGATAGAGATGTTCAATAACAAATAAAATGTGGAGTTTTTTCTTAATCTTCTGGAATGTCAGGGATCACTAGATTTTCATCAAACTCTTCTTCATAATCTGGCAGATATTTATCACCAGGTGGCAAGAGACTTGGATTTTTCGCCAAAATTCGTTCTATTTTTTGTGCTATAAATACCAATGTTATAGCTTGTGAAACATATGCTTCTCCTTCCAATACAGCCATTACCAATGCATTTTTTCCTGCACTAACTGCTACGATGTGTTTATCGCCAGGAACATTAATCTGGATATCTCTTACTCCACCAAATTTGAGTAAATCCGAGACATATTCAGAAATATGAATGATACCAGATGCAGCTGCACTTAGTGCTTCTTCTACGTCCTCCGAATCTTCTGCAGTAAATGTCTGAATTGGTATTCCTGACCTAGACGCGACTACAATGGTATTTACGCCTGTTGACAGTGAAAAGTCTGAAAGAATTGATTCTATATCCTCCATTTTTTAACACAACTTACAAATTGATGTTTAAGGTTATTTATTTTACTGTTACTAGTTAATATAGACTTTTTGCATTTTTAACTTTCCCTAGTACAATCAATACTTAACCCTTTTTTAAGTTGAGAGCAGTGATAATCCCTTTTGGATCATTTGTTATTATTCCATCTATTCCGTTTTCAGCTAATTTCCTAGCTATTTCTGTGTCATCCACTGTCCATGCTCGTACTGCAAGATTCTTTTGATGCGCTTCCAGAATAAGTTTTTTTGTTATATTTTCCTTTATCGGATGAATTCCATTAATAGTCACTTCTTCTAATAAACCATCCAGATCATCAAGATCATACTCATAGAGATATCCTGTAGGAATTTCCGGAGCCAGTTCTTTCATTTTAAATAATACGGGTATTAAAAATGAAGAAATAACGATTTTTTCTTTGACTTTTAGTTCTTTTAGTAGATCAACGAGAATTTGCTCTAAACCTTCTTCTTTTATTTCTATATTCAACCAATGTTTATTACCAAATATTTCTAACACTTCTTTTAGTGCTGGTATTTTTTCTCCCTCTCCAAAATCAAACTTCTGTAATTCTTCTAATGTCAAAGAATTTACTTTGCCAGTGCTATTTGACGTTCTGTTTATTGTTTCATCATGAATAATTGCAATTTCATTATCTGCGCTTAATCTTATGTCAAATTCTATTCCATTTGCACCCTCTTTGATTGCAAGATCGAATGCTTTCAAAGTATTTTCAGGTGCTCTAATAGATGCACCTCTATGCCCAAAGATCATTGGATAACTCAAGTTGGTTCACCTAAGCGTTTTAATTTACTTTCCTTCATTTATTCTTTTCCTATCGTAATTGTTTTATGTAATAAATAAATCTTGGATTTAGATGAAAATCAGCACCCTCCTTCGGTGATTCAAATGGAAATAAAGCTCGCCCTAATGGAAAATATTAGAAAAGTAAATGATGAACTTCGAATAATGATTAAAGAAAAAGGTGTGACACAAACAGATTTAGGAGCATTTGGGGATATTTTCTATAGGGAATTTGTTGATTATCTGAACAATGGTGGAAAAAGGATTCGTCCTTTTCTCGTTAAAACTGCTTTTGATGCTGTCGGAGGTAATTCTGAAGATGGCAATATTATTCGAGCTTCACTTGCTATAGAGCTCCTTCACAATGGTTCTCTTTTACATGATGATGTTATCGATAAGGATGAAACTCGCAGAGGAAAACCATCATTCCATGTAATTTTTAGAGAGCTATACAAGAAAAAGAAAAGTGATTCTTCCACAAAAGCCCAAGATTTTGGTGAAGCTATTTCTATATTTGCTGGTGATTTATGTTTTCCATTCGCAATTGAGAGTATCATCCAAAGTGGATTTCCTGCGGAATTAACTAATAGGGCCCTTCATGCTTTCTCCGAAGCGTTTCGAGATGTTATTGATGGTGTTATCATTGAAACAGGCGATACCATTCTCTCTGAAAGCACCGAAGAGGAATATGAGAAAATGGTTTACTTGAAAACCGGTGCCTTGATTAGAAAAGCAGTTGAAATTGGTGCTATTCTTGGAAAAGGAACAGAGTCACAAATAAATGCTCTCACAGGTTATTGTGTAGGCATTGGTAGAGCATTTCAAATTCAAGATGATATACTAGGTATTTTTGGCAACATAGAAGAGTTAGGTAAACCTGTTGGTGGCGATATTCGTGAAAATAAACAAACAATTTTGCGTATTTATGCAATGAAAAACGTTACACCAAAACAAAGGAAACGCCTCACAAAATTAATGGGTAAAGAGAATATTTCTAGTAATGAGCTTGAAGATGTTAAAAACATCTTTCGAGAAACTGGTGCTCTAGAAAATTCAATGAAATTAATTAAGAAATCAACTGATGAAGCAATTGCTTCGTTAGAAATTGCAGAACCGCCCTTGTTTGAAGAGGCAAAAATGAAATTAATTGCTCTTTCGAATTATCTTGAGAATCGAAGCAAGTGATTTCTATAATAAAAGACTATCATTATTCATTATACCATTAAATCCTTCTAGGTTTAAATATCCTTTTTTCTACTTCTTTTCGATATCTGTACAGATTGTTTTGTAAGAGGTTGAAAAATGGTCGAGGATAAAAAATCAACTAATACACATTACGTATCACTTGAAGAAATTTCAAGAATTGAAAGCGAAATTCGTTCTAATCTTCGTTATGATTCTATTTCGTTAACTAATAGTTAAATTTTCCACAGTCAAAGAAAATAAGTAAGAATCTTTTTTCATAGAAATATCAATAATTTTGCATAGTGATTCTCCTACAATGCAATACCCTTTCTTCTTTTTAAATGCCTCTTAGAATAGCTGTACGAATAGCTAATTGTTCAACTATTCTTTTAAATAAAGGACAATA
>JAUWKS010000031.1 GCA_030614005.1 Candidatus Heimdallarchaeota archaeon
GAGCAGCAAACAATACTCTTCCTAAAGAAGATCTGAGTATTAATTTAATCCCTAATGGAACTGCAGGAATGGATTGGACCTTAAAAGAAGTGCTTAGTGGTTTAACAATGAGTTTTTCATCATTCGCGGGTAAAGTAGTATTGCTTGAATTTTTCGAAACTACGTGCCCCCCTTGTTTAACGTTTTTAAAAGAGTTAAGAGAAGTAAGAACCCAGTTTTCTTCGAGCGAATTAATTATGATTAGTGTTGATACTAATCCGGTTGAGAGTGAAGCTGAAATACAAGTATATGCTGAAGAACAGGATATAGATTGGTACATTTTTAGTGATACAGCTGGAATTCAAATTTTCTATGAGATAGCACAAATTCCCACATTTTACATTTTTAATAGTGACCAAAAAGTCGTTTATTCAAATGATTTTCCAACAGATGCTGAAATTATAATAAGTGAAATAAACGTACTTTTAGACAGTCCACAAACGTCTACAAATCCTAATGGTGAGCCAATTCCAGATTTTTGGGCTAGAAATTGGTATTGGTTTGTTATAGGTGGAGTTCTTCTCATTATTAGCGTGGGCATATCTGTGCAGAGGATAAGAATAGTAAATCATAATAAAAAAGTGCGCCAACAAAAAGCAGAAGAAAAACAGCGAAAATACAATAAGAGATATCATTAAGATTTAAGCAATTAGCAAATAATTCAACACATTAAATTTACTATCTATGTGTTGAATTTATCAATTTATTTTTAAGATTATGAAAATTCTACTATAATTATTGTTGACCAATAATTTTAAGAGAGTTCTTAAAGAGTAGATTATACTTAGGTGAAAATGATGAAAGAAGAATTAATTGCATTGCTCAAAGAATTGGAAGAAAAGGATTTGGTAGAACGAGCTAAAGGTCTTCCGGTAAGTGTTCGAATGAGAAACATAACTCCTGATGTTGGGCTATTTTTGAATATCATGGTAAAGACTTCAAAAGCAGTGAATTTGCTCGAGATAGGAACATCTACTGGGTATTCTACAATTTGGCTTGCTCTTGCAGCGAAAGAAAATAACGGAAAAATAACTACTTTGGAATATGACCCTCGAAAGGTAAAAATGGCAACGGAACATATTAGGAGAGCCAACTTGGAAGATATTGTTACAATTATTGAAGGTGATGCAAAAGCGACGATTAAAAGCTTAGATCAAGAATTTGATTTTATTTTTATTGATGCAGAAAAAGAGGATTATATTGAATATTTTGATCTTGTATTTCCTAAACTAAAAGTTGGTGGTATTATAATCGCTGACAATGTTATATCTCATTCTGATTCACTGAAAGAATACGTAGACTATGTGAGAGCAAATCCAAATACCCAAAGTGTACTTATTCCTGTAGGTCGAGGTGAAGAATTAACATTAAAAATACGTTGAATAACTGGTGTTACGATTAAATATTGCGAGGAAACCAAAATTTTATTATCTCTACTTCTGTGTAAGCGTAGTAGATATATGAAATTAGACAGATAGATAGGAGCAATTGTTCTTGCAGCGAAAAAAAGTACTTTTAGTTAGTGGCATCATTACAGTTTTACTATTTGTAATCCAGATTGGTTTAGTTGCTGGTATTACTTTAATGGTTGACCCGAGCAATGATGTTCAATATTATGAAGATGCGGTGTACAAGAAAAAGGGGAATTTTCACGAAGAAATTGATATTATTGGTATCACCTTTGTTGGTCTGAAAATTAATCTTCACTTAGAGGACACACCTGTTATTAATGATGGAAAACATTTCTATCAAGTGGAAATCTATTGGAATTCCGGAACGTATGCCAATAGTACTGTGATAAAAGTTGGCGGTGTTTTAGGTCAAGATTATGAGGACACTATTACCACTAATTTAGTGAATGGAACCGGACACAGTATTGAATCATATCCGCTTTCTTACCCATTAGTATCTGAGAATTCTACTATCGTGTCTTCTAATAAGCTAACTTGGGAATTATACATAAATGATATTTCAAATGTTGCAAAACCAGCAATAGTGAATGCAACATCTTATTACAAATCAGTTACCGATGATGGAACAAATGAATACAAGGATTTTGCTTCTAGTGAAGATGCTCCTCCGATATTCAGCACAGCAAATCTCTTACCACTTATAGGGACACTTTTAGTCTGTGGATTTGCCGGCTATACTCTAGGATCAATTACTGTATATTATTTAACTACAAATATCAAAGCAAAAGAAAAGAATGCACTATTCATGGGTGCAACAACATTTTTACTTGCAATTGTAGTCAATTGGCTTTTCTGGGTAACCCCCTGGCAGATTCTCTGGAATGCCATTATTTACCTACTAGCTACCGTTTTTGGCTTTATTTGGGCAAATAGAGGGATAATGAAGATTAAATTTCAATCACCATTACCCGACGGATTACCAATTGAATCTGACGAAAAGAAGAATGCAGTAATTATTCTTGCGAAAGGTGAATCTGAAGAATACACTCCAATACCAATGATTAGAAAATTCAACGCAAAAGTAGAAACAGGCGTACCTCAAAAGGGTAAGTTATTGCAACCATTCGAGTTCTTTAAGGTTAAGAGGAAATATGCTAAGATTAGTGGTTCATTAGACGAACTTTCCGCAGAAGAGATACGAGGAAATATTGGTGGAAATCCATACAAGAAAATAATGAAGAAAGTAGTCAAAAAAATAGAAGGCTCATTCTTAGATGTGGATGAATATCAAGAAGCTTTTGTCAATGATTGGCCTACTCTTAATCAAGCATTATTGCGTACAATATCTATTGGTGCTGACAATATAACAATTCTTAATTTATTTATGGCAGATAACTTCGAATATCAATTAGCCATCGATGAAATGAAAAGAATTGATTTCTCACAAATAGGTGTAACAATTAAGATAACAGATTTTCTAGCAAAATCAGCAGACATGCAATCATATATTGCTAAGAAAGTAACAGAAGCTGTTCCTGAACACTTAGCTAAAGATAAAGTAGGAATTATTCTTGTTGCTGATGGACAACCAACACAATGGGATAAAACGTATCCTTTAACTGAAGAAGAAAACAATTTCGTAACTGGCATTAAAGGAAAATTGCAAAAAGCCGGTTTCAGGGAAAGATTAATCCTAAGTGCTTGGATAGAAGAACGAGATCCGACTATCATTGATGCATTCAACGACCTCAAAGAATCAAAATGTATAACCATCGTTACCGTAGCAACAACAACTCCAGTTGATTGTATAGACTCATTGGTAGAAGTTGCAATGGCCCTAGAAAAACCAGCAAAAGATGCAGATATTGATCTTATCTCAGTAGGTGCATGGAATGATGATGAAGAAGTAATTAATGCCTATCTCGGTTTAATAACTGAAGCAAAAGAAATGCCTCTAGAAGAATTAGGTCAAGATGCTTCAATTGTCCTCCAAGCCACAACCACTGGAGCAAAACTATCTAATGCACAAGAGGAAGTAGAAAAAGTTCCTGCTAAGGAAGATTCTGAGTCAGAAAAATCTGAAGAAGAACAATAAAACAAATAAGATATGAGCTGCCTTTCAAGGTAACTCATCTCTATCGTTTCTTTTTTTTTAATTTAACTAACGAGTTTTTCGAGAATACTTAATTACTCAAAAGTGAGACTATTTCGACTATCAAAAGGAATGTTTCATTTGAAATAATCAATTTGTGATGAGTAACTATGAAGGATAAAGCCGTAATTGATGGACACACAGATGTTTTGCTTGCACTGATTCAACAAAGAAGAAAATTCTCAGAAGAATCCAATAAGGGCCATGTTGATTTTCCTCGTATGAAAAAAGGCAATGTTGTTGCCGCTTTTTTCGCAATTTGGCCAGGCATTAATCAATATTATATGCAAAAAGGCACTCGCCAACTTTTGGAATTAGTTGAAGAACCAAAGAACAATGCTATGTTTATCAAAAAACCTGACGATTTAGAAAAAGCGAATAAAGAAGGAAAAGTTGGTGTTATTTTTCACATCGAGGGTATTGGTGGTTTTGATACCGAATTTCATTTATTGAACATTCTTTATAGATTGGGATTGCGCTCGTTCGGAATCACTTGGTCCGATGTGAATATTTTCGGTTCGGGGTCTTCTTTTGACCCTAGCACTCCAGAGGATACTCGAGGTATTGCCGGTGAGGGACGTGAATTAATTCTAGAAGCAAATAAGCTAGGTGTTATTGTGGATGTTTCTCATCTTTCCGATAAAAGTTTCTGGGATGTCCTTGATATAACAAAGAAACCTATCATTGCTTCCCACTCAAGCTGCAGAGCAATTAGCCCTCTCTCTAGAAATCTAACTGATGAAATGATACACGCTTTAGCTGATAATGGTGGTGTTATGGGCATCAATTTTGGAAATATGTTTCTAAGAGAGGATTGTGGGCGTGGAGATGATACTCCATATACAAAAATCATTGATCACGTTGATCATGTTAAAAATCTTGTTGGTTCAGATCACGTAGCGTTTGGTAGTGATTTTGATGGTACCGGAGTTCCTGCAGAAGTAAAGGATGTCACGGGTTTCAATAAATTAGTTGCAGAGATGGAAGAACGAGGGTATTCTAACGAAGATATCAACAAAATCTGCCATGGGAATTTTATTCGAATATTCAAAAAAGTTTGGAGATGATTCTCCTTTTTCATTTATATATTGGAGAAATGAATTGTTATTTCTGTTCCTTTTCCTTCTTCACTTTCCAATGTAATATGACCATTGTGTGCTTGGATAATTTTTACTACAATTAACAATCCAAAAGATGAATAACGTTTTGTACTCCAAGACTCTATAATTTCCTTCTTCTTCTCATTTGAAATTCCTTTTCCATCATCTTTGATAATTATCCGTAACTCATCTCTATCCTTTTCGAATTTAATTTCAAGCTTTGAAGCTTCTGCATGTTTAACTATATTCATCATTAGATTTTCAAAAACTTGTCCTAGTTTCATCGGATCTCCGATTATCGTAGGTAGTTTGTCAATTTTAATTTCAAGCTCAGGTTTTAATGAACAAACCCTTGTTTTTATATTTTCAACTAAATCATTTAGATTTACTTTTACTTTTTCCCCAAGAAATTCACCTTTTTTAGCTAGAAGTAATAAATCTTCGATAAAATCAGACATATCTTCAATACTTTCAGTAATTTTATGGCTATATTCTGTTTCAGACATTGAATTATATAAAGAAATAATTTGCATTTTTCCCCTAAGGTCATGTGCAATCGTTGAAGCGAACGATTCCAATTCATCTCTCTGTTTTTGTAATTCAATTTGTTGATTTTGTAGTTTCATTTCTACAGCTATTCTTTCAGTAATATCTGTTATTACCGCATATGTTCCTAGGAATTTCCCATCTGCATCCAAAATTGCTTTCGGAGAAACAATTGTCGGTATTAGTTTTCCATCTTTTCTTTTCCAATTGACTTCATATGGTCGATAAACACCCTTTTTCCTTTCATTGTTTTCCATTAAATATAATTCTTGACTTGCTTCATCTAAAAACTCAAATGCTTTTTTACCTACCATCTCTTCTTGGCTATAACCAAGCATTTCACTATATTTAACATTGACATAGGTAATAAGACCATTTTCATCATCCATTCCAAAACCGTCATTCATTGATTCTACAAGATCTCTGAACCGCTCTTCACTTTCTTGAAGTTCTTCTTCTGTAAACTTTCGAAGCAATGCAACAGATGTTTGACTACAAAAAGCTTCAATAAGTTCTATGTTTTCTATTTGCTTTCCTTTTTTCATTACAACGAGGACTGTTTCGGATACTTTTCCATCTTCACTAAAATCAAAAGAATACATATCACCTAGATTCAGCAATTTCCATAGAATTGTGCTTTGCTTTTTGCTTATCGAGTTATTCGTAAGTTCATCAAGAGTGCAAGGGAGTTTTTTCATTTTTCCTATACTTTCCGCATTTAGATAACTCTTAGCTACTTTTACGGATATTTTATCTTGATTTTGCCCCAAAATATTAACAAGACCGTTTAAGTATCGGTTTATTCCTATTATTGCAGAAGCAGAAAATGTGTCACTTTCTTCATTATAAGAAGAGAAAATTACTATAGAATCTCCTGCGAGTTCATTTATTTTTTCAGCGATGAAATGATAAATATCCTTATCAGATGATAATCCAACAAATTCCATAGCGGAGTTTGAAATAAATCTCAAAGTGTTAATGTGTCTTGTTCTAATTTCTTCGACAATTTTCTTTTGAGTAATATCTCTGAAGATGATTTGTATTAGTTGTTTATCCCCAATTTCAATATAGTTTGCAGTAATTTCTACAGTGAATACTTTGTCTAACTGATTTCTTAAATCCATCTCAAATTTGGTAAATTTATTGTTTTGTAAATTCTTTATTTGCTCAAGAAATCTCTTTACATTTTGCTGAGGTAAAATATCAGTAATTTTTTTCTCTCGTAGAATATCTTCTTTAAATCCTAAAAATTCCTCTGCTTTTTGGTTATTATCTATTATATCCAATTCAGGACTAAAAATAACAATTCCATCATTCGAATCACTAAATAAAATGCGATATTTTTCTTCACTGTCATGCAAATCTTTCTCAGCTTTTCTTCTCAACAAAGCAACAGCGGTTTGATTTGCAAATGCTGAAAGTAATTCTCTATTTGGTAGATCTTTATTTTCTTTTACAGTAGGTGATATAAGAACTGAACCAAATAGTTTGCCTTTATGAGTAAAAGATACTGTATATATATCAGTTATTTTATGCAATTTGCGAATTAATTTCTCCTGAACTTTAGAGATAAAGCCATTTGAAAGTTTATTCAATGTCATATTGAATTTCCCAATTGGATTAGCCTTAACAAAATCTCGAACATCTTTAGTAAGCTTCATTTTTATTCCAATTAGATCTATATTAAGAATTTTTTTAATTTCATTTTTTCGAAGTCCTATGAGAGTTTGTGTTGAGAAAATTTCGCTCTCACTTTCATACGAAAATGTAATTACTATTGATTCCCCAACAATCTCTCTAATCTTCAATCCAATATATTCATAGATATTTTCATTTAACGGAAGACTTACGAAATTAACTGCAGTCTGGGAAAGGAACATTAGATCATTTATTCGTTTTTCCTTTTCCTCTTCCAATTCCACTTTTTGAGATACATCTCGGAAAATCACTTGAATATAATGCTTACCCTCTAGCTCAATTAATCTCGCATTAATTTCAGAAAGAAATTGAAAATTACTTTTTGTTTCTATATAAAGATTGAAGTTAGCATTACCGGTTTCAATAATTTTCTTATAATAAACTGAAAAGCTTCGTTCATTCTTTTTGTTAATGAAATCACTGAACATCATAGTTTCCAATTCTTCTTGTGAGAATCCAAGAATTTCTGAAGATTTTTTGTTTGTGTCAATAATATTTCCTTGGAAATCAAACAATATTATTCCATCATTTAAATTATCTAGTAATCTTCTAGTGTTTTGTTCATTTTCTCTTAATTGTATTTCCATTTCTTTTTGTTCAGTTATATCACGAATAATCGTTATAACTCTAACAACTTCTCCATCTTCAATAACAGGTATTTTTCTAGTTTCATTCATTACTTTGAAATCACTTACATAAGAAGTATCTTCTGAAATTACAATTTGCTTATTTTCAATTGCTTGTTTATATTCTTCACTGACACTCTTTGGCAGAAATGGAAAGACATCAAAAATTTTCTTACCAATAATATTGGAGTCAACATCCAAATTTTCAAGCCAATCTCTGAGACTTTTATTAGTTAGAATAATTCGCAAATCCTTATCTGCAACATGGATAGGTACACCCATTGAGTCTAAGGTTGAGCGATAGTTTTCTTCTGACATTACTAATGCGTTATTTGTTAACATCTCAGTTGTTCTATCTGTTACAAATATAAATCGATTAACAACATTTTCATCCTCATAAGCATAGTAGATTTTATTCTGAATGTATTTCCTTTCACCATTTTGAGTTATAGTCCAGAAAGATGCTTCTTCAACCTGCTTACCTTCATCCCTTACTTTTTTTAATAATAACTCTAACTGAGGTTTTTCTTCAGGTGCGCATATCTCTAACAAATCAAAATTCATTAATTCTTCCATTGATCGACCATAAATTTCACATGTTTTATTGTTTAGAAATACTATATTATCCTTTTCAGCAATGATTATTCCTTGATCAACATTTTCTAATAATCTTTTATAGCGCGTTTGAAAAATTTTCAACGATTCTTGGGTTTTTATTTCATTGGTAATGTCAATACCTGAGCTGAGGATACCAATTATTCTATTTTGCTGGTCTCTACGAATACCTGTTTTCCATCGAATAATTCTCTCTTCACCTGATTTTTTTACAATTGGATTTGTTACTGTAGATATAGATTCGGGTTTTCCATTCATTAAAGCTTTAAATCTGGTATATACAATATTCCTATTTTTCTCAGGAACGAAATTTTCATACCAATTTTTACCTATGATTTCATCCTCTGAACGACCAAGAATCTCGCATCCTGTTCTATTTATCGTAACAACATTAGCGTTACAGTCTAATGAAATAATCAGCGCATCAGCAAGATTGAGATATTTTTGTGTTCGATTTTTTTCTTCCATTAGATTTTGAGTCATTTGATATTGATTGCTAAATAACCGTGCATTTTGAATGGAAACAGCAGCAACATTAGCCATGCCAGAAAGTAATTCAATATCAGCTTTAGAATAGGCATCATATCTATAACTTTGAACTTGCAAAACACCAATTATCTCACCAGCTATTTTCATTGGTACATAAACAGCTGACTTTGTAATTCCATCACTAGATGAAGATTTATCTAATTCCTCATTATCATTACTTCCGTTAGTGTTCTTATAAAAATCGGATTTGTATACGACTTCCCCTGATTCAATTACTTTTGTTTGTATTTCGCTTTCTCTGTGACCCAAAGGAATCGGTGGGAACATCATTATGTCTAATACATTGCCTTCAATGAGTGTATAACCGTGTGAAATTGTTTTGTTTTCTTTGTTATAAAAATCAACAACGAATGTATCTGCGTCCATAATTGCATAAATATATTGAAATACAGTTTTGTAGATTTTATTTAAATCTCGAGTATCTCCAAGAGTTAATGCTAACTTATTGATTGAAATTTGCTGTTCAAGCAATCTTTTGCGTGCGAAATCTATTTGTTTTTTCTCGACTAATTTTTCAATTAAATTGACCAATTCTCTGAATTGACTTCTCGTCTCTCCTCCTTTTTGGAGGTAATAATCTGCACCAAGATTAAGTGCTTGGATGGCTACTTCTTCTCTGCCTTTACCTGTGAAAATTATAAAAGGAGTTTCGTTTCCCAAATCTCGTAATTTGGCAAGAAAATCTAAACCATTCATTTCTGGCATTTGGTAATCGGAAATTATAATATCAAAAGTTGTTGATTTTAATTTTGCTAGAGCCTTTTTTGCTGAATTAATTGGATAGATTTGAAATTTCTCGCTAAGTTTCTCTAAATAGAGTTTAGATGCATCTAGAAGTGTTTCTTCATCATCTACCAGCAAGATTTCTATAATGTTCAATTTATAACCTCTGAGATAGTTAGTTCAAAGATGTTTACAATGCTTTATACAGTTTGACTATTTAATTGTTTTAGTTTTGAGGCAAAAGGCATATTTACTTGTCAAACTTTATAACAAATAGTTACTTGTTTAATTATTGATGGAATAAGATAAATTTAACTGATTAGTTAGGTGAACAAAATGGACTTTGAGGTTGTTTATAATAAGAAAAGTGCTGAGTTTGATAAAACAAAATTAGCTAAAAAATTGATAGCTATTTTTGGAGAAGCGAATGTTTCACAAAAAGAAATTGATATTCTTTCCTACAGTAAAGATTTCATATTATTATCTGCTCGGTGGACACTAGATGGCAAAGTAGCTGCCAAACCGGACTTTATAGTTTGGCCAACTTCTGCAAAACAGATCAGTGACTTGCTTATATTAGCAAATAAAGTAAAAGTGCCCATTGTTCCTTTTGGTGCTGGGAGTGGTGTTGTAGGTGGAGCGTTACCAATTTTAGGTGGCGTTATTGTTGATATGAAAAAAATGGATAAATTGTTAGAAATCAACGATCAAAACTTGACAGCAACCATCCAAACTGGTAAGAATGGAATGAATATTGAAAGAGATTTGAATAATAAAGGATATACCCTCGGGCATATCCCGCAAAGTATTTTTACTTCAACATTGGGTGGTTACCTTGCCCACAAAGCAGCAGGACAGTTTAGCACAAAATACGGAAAAATAGAAGATATGATCATTAGCTTTGAAGCAGTTCTTCCCACTGGTGAAATTATTAAATCAAAAGCTGCCCCAAGAACTTCTGTAGGACCTCAAGTAGATAAATTACTAATTGGTTCAGAAGGGACTTTAGCAATTATAACAGAAGCTACTGTAAGAATTTGGCCTCAACCTGAGAAAAGAGCATTGGTCTCTTTTGCTTTTGAAAAAATGGAAGATGCCCTGAATTCAGTCAGGGAGATTTTGCGAAAACAAGTATATCCAGCAGTAGTGCGTATTTATGATAGTGATGAAACTGAAAGACATTTTGGTAGCGAGAAAAACTACAAAGATCGATGTATGACCATTTTTGTATGCGAAGGTGATACAGATGTTGTTGCACTCGAAGAAAAAGTCACAAAACAAATTTGCCTGAAAAACTTTGGCATTGATTGTGGGGAAGCACCTGTCGAGCATTGGTTTGAAACTCGATTCAATGTAAGTGAAATCTCAAAATACACTCCTATTGGTGTAATCGTTGATACTATTGAAGTAGCAATTATGTGGGATGGTGCTGCGAATCTCTATTATGAAACAATTAAAGCAATGAAGAAGGTACCTGGTGTTGTTACAGCAACGGGATATGTATCTCATGCTTATCCACAAGGTGTGGGATTTTATTTCTCTTTTAGTGGTGTCCCTGATAAACAAAGTCCTGAGGGTTTCTCAAAAGCAGTTTGGGATATAACTATGGAATCAACAGTAAAGTCTGGAGGTTCAATAGCACATCACCATGGAGTAGGTGTTGTTCGATCAGCATGGATGGAAGCCGAATGGGGAAGTATTATGCCCTTATTGAAGAAAATTAAGAAAGCCTTGGATCCAAAGAATATCCTTAATCCTGGGAAATTATATGATGGACCAATTGAATAAAGGTGAAAGTGGATGTCTCTTATTAAAAAGCTAAAAAAGTACGGCTGGATAGTTAAAGCAATCGCCCAGACGAAATTTTCCACAAAGAGAACTATGGCAAAAGGATTAAGAAACAAGAAAAACTATTTTCCGAAAAAAAAGGTAAAAGCTGATGTTCAAAATCTGATGAATTGTGCTCTTTGTCCAAATATGTGTCGATTCGATTGCCCGACCGTTCAAGCTTCGAAAAAAGAAACACATTCACCTGCAATGAAAGCCAAGATTGGTTATTATCTCGAGATGGACTATTTAGAAAAGGTGGATGAGAACATCATACCACTTTTTGAAGGATGTGTTCATTGTTCGGGATGCAAAATTTGGTGCCCATTTGATTTTGCTGTAGGAGATCTGCTTGATGGCGTTGCTGCAGATTTATTTGAACAAGACGTTCTGCCACAACCAATCAAAAACTTCTCTCAAAGAATTAGAGACAATAATGGATTGTATAAAAAAGAACATTACATTTCAGCAACGAAAACCCTGGAAGCATTCAAAGAAGGCGACATTTACTATTTTCCAGGTTGTGTGACAATGGGAAATAATGCAAAAGTAATTGAGAGTATCAAAATTATTGCTGAAAAATCTTCTAGCTCAATAATTGCAAAACCAGAAGAACGATGGTGTTGTGGCGCACCTTCAATATATGCTGGGGATGTTGATAAAGCAAAAGAATTAGCTTCACATAATTCTGAACATATTAAGTCATTAGATATAAAAGCTATCATTTGTGAATGTCCAGAATGTACTCATATGTTGAAAGAACAATATCCTCAACTGGGTTTTGATCTAAAAATTCCTGTTTATCATGTTGCTGAATGGGTGAATATTCTACTTAAGGAGAAAAAAATAGCACTTAAGAATGGCGAAGAATTGGTGGACTATAAAGATAGTTTACCAATTAGCTTCCATGATCCCTGTGTTTTAGCAAGAAAATTGGATGTAGCTGAACAACCAACAGAAATCATGAAGCTTATGTTTCCAGAGAAATTCAAAGAGAATGCTTATTCAAAAGAAAACACTCATTGTTGTGGATTTGGTGGTCTGGTGAATATCGTTAATCCTGATTTAGCTCTGAAAATGGCAAAAAACCGTTTGGACGAGTTCTCGCAAGATAATATTAAAACAATTGTGACTAGCTGCCCAACTTGTTGGTATAGTTTTATGAAAGCAAATGAGAATTTTGAGTTCGAAATTCGCGATTTACTTGAAATAATTGCAGAATTAATAGAATAAAAAAAAAAATAAGATTGAGTAAAACCACTTAATCTTTGTTTTTAATAAAATGATCTTCCCATCTACGTAGGAGTAACACTTTCTTGTTTTCATAGTCAATAAAATTATTTTCTTCAAGCCATTTAACGGAATCTTTGACAACCTGCTTGCTATCAGTGTATTTTGGTTTCCAGTTCAATTCATTTTGTAATTTTGTTGTGTCAACTACACGAGTGTTTCCATAACGCATTACGCGATGTCTGGTCAAAGTTGCTTTTCCTTTCCCTTTAATTTTTGCTGATACTTCTTTTGTCCATGCATAGAACATCGCAAACCATTTGGGAAAGGTAGGAATTTTGACATCAGAGTAACCAATTGCATTCATATGAGTAATCCAATAATCCTTCTGTGAAATATCGAAGCTTTTCACATTATATACGCTACCATTACCTTCTTTCTTTATACCCATAGTAATTATTGCACGGGCTGCATCTCTCACCTGAACACTTGAGAAAAGATTCTTGCCATTTCCAATGAATTTTACTTTTCCATCAAAAAATGCTTGAATAACTCTAGGAGTAGTCAGCGTATCTCCAGGCCCGAGTATCATTGGAAGTCTAGCAACTGCAACCGGAACATTGTGTTGTTGATGATATTTCCAAACAATTTCTTCTGCATCTACTTTTGATTTATGATAATCTGTTGTAGGGTTGAATGGTTGATCTTCAGTCATTGGTTTAGCTTTTACCTTGTATCCATAGACACCCCATGTGCTCACAAATACGAACTTCTTAGCTTCTTTTTCCTTAGAAAAAGCATCAAGAAGTGCTTCTGTACCGAGAACGTTTACTTCGTGCAATAATTCAGGTGGAGATTGATCAAGGACAACAGCTCCTAAATGAAAAATAACTGATTTATTTTTTACTGCTTTCTTCAGAGTGTCGGGTTTTTTGAGGTCACCAATAATAAATTGAACACCTAATTTTTTCAGCTGATCAATATTACTTTCTTCTCGAACAAGAACAAAAATATCTTTTTTATCTATACCCCATTCTTTTTGATTTTGAATTAATTCTTCTACTAAATTTCCTCCAACATACCCTGTTCCACCTGTGATTAATATTGCCATTTTAGAATTATCTCCAGTTTTTTTAAAATCTTTAGAATTATCTTATTTACATTCCTTTTAAAAATTTCCAGAAATGGACTGTTTTTCAGTCGACTTTTTTACTCCCAGACCAAAAACTGTTAATAGTAGGGAAACGTACTGCAAAGAAGATACAAAACAATCGATAGATTGATTGAAGAGATTATATTTGACGAAACTTTGTTTAATGATAATCTTGAAATAGGACTAATAGATATTAGTATATATATTCGGAGGAAAAAAAAAATTGGCACAAGAAAATATAGCACCCGCAAGATTTGGTTTACCTATTTTAGATGCCGCATTCGGTGGCGGAATTCCTCGAGGATCCGTTATTCTGGTTGAAGACGAAATTGGTGTTGAGTCTGATTTAATTACACTCAATTTTCTCACAGAAGGGTTACGTGGAGGAGAAACTGGTTGGGTAATGAGCACTGAACACCCATTCAAATACTATGCCGATAATTTACGATCGCTGGGTGTGAATGCAGACATTCTTCTTGAAACTGAAAGAATGGTGTATATTGATGCCTTCTCAAATCCTTATGGTTATTCTGATATGCGTTCTCAATTCAAGAATGTCGTTAATAATCTTATTCAACCACGAGCCATTAGTGAAGCAATTCGTAGAGCAATGTTGCACACTCAAACTCAAAAAATACAATGTAGAGGTGTTGTTGATAGTTTATCTGCAGTTTTACTCGCAAGTGAAACATTGCGACCTGCTCTATCATTTGTTCAAAATCGAATTGCAAGTAACAAAAAAGATGGAACTGTTACGTTGATGTCTTTGCACAGAGACATTCACCAAGAGCATGATGTAAGGGCACTTGAACATTTAGTAGATGGAGTACTCCGAGTGACAGTTGGAGATGATGCATTTAGTACTGTTAAAATCATTAAACTACGTGGTTCTTATACCTTCAGCAAAAAACCAATGGCAATGACCGTTTCTGCTGGACAATTATCCATTATGGAATATCAATAATTAGCAAGGGATTTTTCCCTTCTTTTTCTTTTGTAAAAATTAGCTGTCTTACATTTTTAAGACTAAATTGAACTTTACCTTTTTATTTTATAAAGACAAACAGAAATTAATAGATAAGGATGGAAAGCAATGACTAATTTAATCGCTGAAATTAGAGACTCACTAAGAGAAGCTGGTATTAGCCCAAGAAAGATTTTGAGTCAAAATTTTTTAGTAAATAGTCACATCCTTGAGAGACAGATAGAATATGCCGCAGTTTCTAAAGACGATGCTGTGCTTGAAATCGGAGGAGGAACAGGTGTCCTTACTGAGAGATTAGCAAGAAAAGCTGCTCATGTATATTGCATAGAATATGATAAAATGCTTGCAAGTTATCTTCGTAAGAAGTTTAAATCATTTGAAAATGTAACAATAATTGAAGGAGATGCGTTGAAATTAGATTTACCGAAAGTAAATAAAATTGTGGCTAATCTTCCTTATCATATCTCTTCTCCAATAACTTTCAAATTACTCGAGATGAAATTCGAAGTTGCTATTTTAATGTATCAGCTTGAGTTTGCAAAAAGAATGATCGCTCTCCCTAAAACCGATGATTATTCTAGACTATCAGCAAATTTACAATATCAAGCAGAAGTTAAAATTGTAGAAAAAATATCTAAAGGGAATTTTTATCCACCTCCTAAAGTTGACAGTGCTATAGTGGAAATTAAACTTAGAGTTGAAGAGCTCCCTGTTGATCCAAAATCATATGGAATTGTCACAAGAATTCTGTTTAATACTAAGAACAAGCTAGTTGCAACAGTTTTTTACGCTTATTTCAAGAAATCTCTCGAGAAGGATAGCCGAATTAATTTCAAGAAGAAAATGGATGCTGCTCTATCCTTAGCAAAAACGAGAGTACGAGAACTAAGTATCGAAGATTTAGTTGTGATTACAAATGAGTTAAGAGTCTTCTTAAAAGAGACAAATAATCAACACCTCTTGCCTGAAAAATAATCAATTAAATGTTGGTGCATATCTATGAAGAAATCAGTAGATGGGTTGGATTTAGTCATTCCGGATAATGTCTATGATCCTGCTGAAGATTCTTTTCTGTTAGCTGAGAATGTAGTTATTCAATCAAATCAGAAAATCTTAGAAGTAGGTTCGGGTTCTGGGTATGTTTCTCTCTATTTAGCACAAAAATTCCCATTAGCAGAATATTTTTGTTTGGATGTAAATTTTTCCGCAGCAATTACCACTCATCAGAATGCTATAAGGAATGAAATGAATTTACATGTTTACTCGTCAAATTTATTCACTGCAACAATATCCCAAAATAATTTCAAACAGTTTTTTGATATAGTGTTATTCAACTCACCTTACCTCCCGTATGCAGATAAAGGCGTGCTAGAAAAAGCTTGGTCAGGAGGAAGAGATGGCCTGGAGGTTATTATTCCATTTATTGAGAATCTTTCAATGGTTCTGAAATCGGCTGGAGTAGTTTATTTAGTTGTCTCTTCGAAAACGAATCTTTCTAAATTGATTGAACTATTTAATTCAAATCACTTTCTCTACAAAATGCTTGATAAAGTATCTGAAGGAAAAGAGGAGATTATTCTCTATAAATTAGTAAGAAAATTATAACAATTCTTTATTGTTGACTCATTTTTTTCTTAATAATCCAATTAATTTAATTAATGAGGTTGTCAATAACTACTATTGTTGATGTATAAAGGAGTAAAAGGACTTGGCAAATAAAAAGGAAAAAGATTACGTCGCTTGGTACATTCTTGCACTATTTGATTTTGGTTTACCTATCTCTAACCTCTCATCAAGACAACAAGATGAATTGTGGATAAAAATACTAAAATCATTCAAGAAAATGATACCACATCCTGATTTCTTTCTAAAAGGTACCATTAAGGAAATCGATATGCCAAGTTTCGATGAATCATTTAAACTTGCAACAGTAGATCCCTACACTTCATATGTGGATATAATTAGATCACCCCTTATCGGTTTTTATAATCAAAGATTGATAATTCGGTTGACATTGGGGTTAGAAGAATTTTTTGACATTAAAGAACATAGAGATGATATTCTTCGTGATTTAAAATTTGTTTTTGAAGACTTGAAAGGAGTCAAAGTTTCTGCAGAAGACCCTGATGGCGTTGGGGAAAAACCTTGGGAAATAAAAGATATCTTTTATTATCCATTGATAATCGTAAAAAATGGTGCGGATTTCATTAAAGAAGAGTACAAATATTCTAGGCTACACAATGTCGATCCGATATTTTCAATTCCTAGTACTGCTTTAACTTATACTTTGCCCGAAAGAGGTAAATGGTTTAGTTTATTTAGTTTTAAAGAACATTTTATTCGAGTTAGCGTTAGAAGTGTTATGGTCTTCTGTGACGGTTGGATTCCACACGAGTTTAAACAGACGCTAATCAATGCAATTTATCAAGGTGGAATTTATGAACAAATGCGTCGTTTACGAAGTGACTCTAAACCAGTAACAAGACAACGAATGCGTGCAATAGATGATGATATTCTTTTGAAACTAGCTGACGTAATTAAAGACATGTTGAAAACTAATATTGATTCTGCACGGATAGCAGAAAAACAGCGCTTCATTAGTTTCTTCATTGCTTCTCTATCATTTCTAATTTCAGTTATTGCCTTTATAATTAGCATTCTAACAATCCTTCTCTAAGAATTTAAGGATGGCAAACCGAGCCTATTCTTTCCCTATAAGCAAATTTTGTATGATATAATGCGCTTTGCTTGTATCTCCTCTAGGAATGAGATAGAAATTAACTGTGCTCCCCTTTGCCTCTTCCATTTTTCTATCGGATTCAGAATCTCCAAAAGCATACCATTTCTTGACTTCCTTTTCAGGGTCTAACTTTTTAATCGCTGTTTCTGCTCCTTTTTTCTTGCTAGCAGAAATGGGTAAAATATCTGCAGCATAAGGATTCGCTTCTAATCTCAATAGATCACTATAATCTTCAATAATTGGTTCAATTAATTCCTGATAAACTTCAATAGTCAAACCGAATGTAGGCATTGTTCTAAAAGTTAACATTATTTCCTTTGGTTCAATCCATAGTGCTCTTTTTTGTGGAGCTTGATAGCTAACAATCGTTTCTAAATCTCTATCAAAACAAATTTCATCAATTATTTTCTTCTTAACTTCCGCAAGAGCATTTTTGGTATCTGGATTTATTCTTCCCTTCCTCTTTTTACCCTTGTGCCATACAACAAGACCAAATTCACCGAAAATTTGTATGTGATCCTTCAAAGATTCATTAATATGTTCAAAGAATATTTGTCTCACCCAAATGACACTTCTCCCTGTAACTAACCCTATTGGATGTTTTCTCTTTCTAATTGCTTCTAGATCATTAATGATGAGAAGATCAACGATTGAATCGTTTCCCCGATAGTAGGTCAATGTACCATCTACATCGAAGAGAAATCCAATTTTTGGTATATTCATCAAGAGAGTGTAACTCCAATTAATACTCACAATTGATTGTTATAAAGATTATTTCGAACAAGCAATAATAAAATCACTTTTTTATAATTAGTTATTCTACTGACATGTTTATTAATCAGCAAAAATTCTGTGCTTACATAAGATTTTGTCGAAGGTTTTACGAATTGATTAGAGATGATTTAATTATTGAAGAAGATTTAATGAGTATCGATAAATCTTCTCAAGATGATGAAATGCCTCCTAGCTTAATGGAAGTGCTTTCAAACAAATCATTTTTTATTGCATTCTCAGGCCACATTTTTGAAATGCTAGGTGCAAGTGCAATGTATATTGCCCTTATGTTTCTAATATATTCTTACACACAAAGTGTTACAATGATAGGAATATTTCAAATAGTTACAATGCTTCCAGCCATTTTTCTTGCTCCTTTTGCTGGTGTAATCGTAGATAGAACGGATCAACGAAAAATAATGCTGTTTTCTATAGCTATACGTTTAGTAACTGCTGTAGGATTGGCTATTGTTTATTTTTTCCATAATACTATACACAGTAATCTGTATTTGATATTATTATATGTGATTTTTACAATAAGAGTTTCAATTTGGCCCTTTTTCTCTCCCGCAAAGAGTGCATATACAAAACTAATAATCCCAAAGAGAAATTTGTTAAAAGCAAATTCTTTTAGCTCGACTGCATTGAAAATTGCAGGAGTGTTAGGGCCAATTATTTCCGGTGCACTTATCGCTATTAATTATTCAATTGGATTCATTTTTGCAATTGCTGCTTCAACAATTTCAATTTTGTTTTTCTTGTTACTGGTTTTTACAGGGCAAAAGCCTCCTACAAATGAGCATTCTCTTGAAGAGTTTAGAAACTCGAAATCCAAGTTTAGAATTGTTGCAGATGATTTTAAAGTTGGAATCGATGCAATAAAATCCTCACCAAAAATCGGATATGTAATAGTGATTTTAGCATTTGTTCATTTTGCATTTGCTGGGATTGACATTATGTGGCCTGTAATATTGCAATCTCCAACCGAAATGAATCTTAATAGCACTTGGTTTGGTGCCATGGAATCTGTGATTGCTGGTGCTGCAATTCTAGCTGGATTGGTTGTGATGTTCTTTAAGCGTATTGACCGAAAGATCATACTTATGACGGGCTTCCAAGTGCTAGAAGGACTAGCAATGATTTTAATGGCATTTATCCGTAATGAATGGTTAATGATTTTTCTAATAATGTTACCCTTTGGAATAGTAAATGGTTTTTATAACATCGCTTTTGAAACATTGGTCCAAGAAAATACCCCGTATGAAAAACAAGGTCGGGTTTTCAGTGTAGAATATTTTCTAAGTTCATTAACCCTTACAATAGGATTAACAATAATAACTTTGATTACTATGTTTATTGAAAATATTCCACCAGGTGTTTTTCTATATATAGCTGGTGGCATTGAATTGGTTGTTTTATTGGTTGGTTTTCTTTTTATTTTTAAGAAAAAACTATATACTTCGGATTATCCTATAAGCGAAACTATTGTACAAACCAAAGATATTCAATAAATGATAAATTCCATTCTTTAAAATTGTTTTTTGAAGAAAAATTAGATTAAACTTCTGGTACTTTTTTATATTGATACGCTTTCAGCATCACTCAAAATGCTACTATTGAATAGTTCTCATTATATTAGAAATTCGTTATTTCCTCAAGATTTATTTTCTACTTATGACAATAGGAACTAAATTATTCTTTCGAGTGAATCAAATTGCTACGGGAACTAAATGAGCTGGAATACATTGGTTATGCATTAGGCCAACCTTTCAATGTTGCAGTGATGCTCAAACTTCAAGGTCAAATATCAGCTGATTTGTTAGTTTCAACACTATCCAAACTTCAGAAGAGGCACCCATTATTACAGACTAGAATTATTTTCGATGATAAACAGCGCCCTTGGCTAACTTCTGAAGGAGTTGGTTCAATTCCAGTAACAATTATAGCTCGAGAGAATGAGTCTCAAGGTATAGATGAACTAAACAGACAACTAGCAACTTCTTTTGATCTTGAAAATGAAGAATTGCCATTAGCGAGAGTTATTTTATTTTCATCACCTGAAAGATCTGAATTGATCATTTGTGCTCTTCATATCATAACAGACGGAATGTCTATGACTCATTTTATTAAAGACTTTGTAAAATACATGGCGAATCCAGATGAACCAATAATACCATTAGAATTACCAACTAAGGATATTAATCCATTAACAAAGAAAGTATTAAGAATAATTCCGAAATCAAAATTGTCTGTATATGTGATTTATGCTTTTTTAAGAATCTACAATTTTACTAGGTATCTATTTACAGGTAGAAGAAAAACAGCTAAATTCAACATACAAGAAAAAGACATGGCAGTCTATTCTTGTCAATTTAATCAAAAACAAACACAAGAATTCTTAGAGAGAAGCAAAAAGGAAAAAGTTTCTATTCATAGCTCTTTATGTACAGCGTTTTTATCTGAATATCCAATAATAGCTACTACAGTAAACCTTAGAAAAAGATTAAGACATAAAATAGGAGAGTCATTTGGTTTTTACTCAAGTGTTATTGTTTTTAATAAAAGATATAATAAATCTCAAGGTTTTTGGAGCAATGCTCGTAAGTTTCAAAGAAAATTGCGCTGGAATTTACGAGATAGAAAGGTGTATCTAATTCACAGACTCCTTCTAAAGAAAGCTTCATTTAAGTTTCTACAAAAAATAAGCACATATTATACTGAAATTGCTACAAATAAGAATCCTTTTTCAGTCAACAATCTTGGTTCGTTGGAAGATTTTGCTCAAACTATTGACAATGAAGATTTTATTAAAATAGATTCATTTTTTGGTGGAGTCACTAGTTTTCTCAATACATTTATTGTTCTGGTCTATACTTTTAGAAATGAAATGCATTTACATTATCACTATCCAACTGAGCTTTATTCTTTAGATAATATAATTTCTATCTCTGAAACAGCTAAAGAAAGAATATTGAATGCACTAAAATGAAGAGAAGTGATAAAGGTAAAAATTGAATTAAACTTCTGGTGCTTTTTTATAGTAGAACGAGTATTGGATTAATGAGGTAGGAAAATAATTGAAAATTGGTGCTTCTTTTACATTGGAAAAATTGCAGTTAGCAGATCTCGTTGCAGCAAAACGAATTGGGTTTGATTTTGTTGAGTTCTACATTGGAGATTATTATGCAGATGTAGACGAACTCAATTTGCAATTAATTGCAATTAGAGAGATTATTGATTCTTATGATCTATTTACAGTAATTCATTTAGCACATCTAAACACACAAATTATATCTGATGTTGCACTGTGGACGGATTATGTTGATCGAATATCAGATGAGATAGAATTAATTGGAAAATTGGGCATAACTAAAAAATTAGTTTTTCATGGCGTATTTGGTCATACAGAAGATCCTAAAGATGTTTCACTAGAAAAGTTATCTGAAGCGAAAGATGCTGCAATTAGTGAATGGATAAAAATTGCTAAGCGGAATAATCTTCAAATGTTGCTTGAAAATACAGACGAATCTGTAGATGATCTCAAACCTGTTTTCAAAAAACACAAAGATTTAGGTTTTACTTTTGATATTGGACATGCAAATATCATCTTTCCTGGAACGGCTCATAAAACCTCTGAAGAAAAAATCTACTCTCTGCTTGAAACATTCAAGAAACAATTGAAACATATTCATTTACACGACAATTTTGGTGGATATTCTGAGCAAGCGGATATTCATTTACCAATAGGTACGGCTTCCATTGATTTCAAAAGATTTATTTCAAAATTAAAAGAAATGAACTACACTGAAACAATTACTCTCGAGATATATAATCGAGAATTTTTACCTATCTATTTGGAAGCATCTTTTCTAGCTTTGATGGAAATTTTCTCTGATTGCGGTATCAAGCCCTAATTTAGCTACCTTAAAATAAGCGTCTCTAACCAACCTCTTCTGAGGAAACATAAATGAATAATTTGTCATTAGAAGAAAAAATAGAACTAACAGCTGAATGGATTGCGAATTCAAAACATCTCGTAGCATTTACTGGTGCTGGGATAAGTACTCAATCTGGCATTCCCGATTTTCGAGGACCAGATGGAGTTTGGACGAGAAGAGATAAGGGTTTACCTCCGCCAAAAATAAAAAAAGATTGGTCTGAAATTGGTCCAAATGAAGGTCATCTCGTACTCGTAGAATTACAAAAAATGGGTTTGCTCAAATTTTTGATAACTCAAAATACTGATAATCTTCATAGGCGGTCTGGAATTGATTTTGATTCAATTTCTGAATTACATGGTAATGGCACATTGTTGAAGTGCCTCTCGTGTGACAAAAGAATGACTTATGGAGAAGCAGGTTGGGATAAGAATATCCTTGGACCGGGTTATTTAACACAACCAACCAAACCAGCGCAACCGAACTGCCCTCATTGTCAAGGAAGATTGATATCTTCAGTAATTAACTTTGGAGATCCAATGCCTGAATATGATTTCAAAATTGCACACGAACATTCAGAAAAATCAGATGTTTATTTGATGATCGGCTCTTCTCTTGTGGTTAATCCTGCAGCAGATTTACCAATTTTAGCAATGGACAATGATGCTAAAACAATTCTGATTAACATTGGTGAAACTCCATTAGATGAAAAAGTGGATATTAAAATCGAAGAAAAAATTGGTGGAATACTAACTCAAATCTTATCGAAGGTCAAGGCAAAACTAGTTTAGCTTTGCTTTTCATATTTGAGACCATTTAATACTGATTTGAAATGATTTTGCAGATGCACGATAATATTTCATTACAATGCTGAATTCATTTACTTTTTCACGTGAGATAAATACTAAATGATTTTCTAATAGATCAGTTAGATGACGTTTAACTGTTCCTGGATTCATACCAGTTGCATGCTTCAAATCAATGATGGTCATTTCTTTACTGATAAGAAGTTTAAGAATTTCTTCTTTTTTAGGATGGAAAAGAATTGGAACAGCATCAGGATTAGTTATTTGCATCTCATCTTGAATAAAGGCTATTTTTTTTCCTTCAGTCTCTTCTGATTCATTCATTTAACTTTCACACCCTATGATTGTAATTATTTTTCCCTAGTCTTTTCTTCCCCATTGTTTTTCAGCTGATTGTGGTCCAAATCATCATGATTTTCAGTCAATGGTTTAAATCTTTCAAAATCAACACTGTTGTATACTCTTGTAGAAATTAGTGTTTTTAATGGATATCCAATAAAGAGATAGACGAGATAGAGTAGTAAAGCGAAGATATCAAATATTAGAAACAATCTATTTGGGCCCAAGAAATTGTGGAGTTCCATACGCACAAAAGATAATGCTACTATTGGAAAGATAAAAATAAAAAAATACGTTCCCCAGGTTTTGAGGATTCGCATTGGATGCTTTCTTAAGATACGGAAAGTTTCTACAAAACTGTTTTTGAAACTTCCTTGTGCTGTTACACTCGGTAGGGTTCCACTTGAAATTACTATAAAGATAAAATAGATCATTAGTTGTATAACCATAATTCCGATGTCAAAGTAAATATTACTTGTTATTTCATTAAACTCAAGATATTCTCTTCTTCTTGGAATGAATATACTAACTACTGAGATGAGCGAAAATAGCATATACTGCCACCAAAATCTCTGAAAATATTTGAATGCTCGTTTAAATTCAGAGAACATATCACCAGAAGACATCACATCATAAGCAAGTCCATATTGACAATTAAGAAAACTCACTACCAAAGTGTGTGTGATACCCATAAAAATTGTTCCGATAATTGAATACCGGATATCATCTCTATTTTTAATATTTGATATAACACCACTAAAGGTAAGAGATGGTACAGAGGCAATAACCATAGCAAAGATACCGCCAGCAAGTAGGAGTGCTAAAATGAAGGATATGAAGACAAAAAGCTCTGTCATTAGAAAAGCTCTATAATTAGCTTTTAGCAGTTTCCAACTTATTTTATAATCAAGTTTGACTTCAGATTCTTTGGACATACAGCATCTCTCGTTTGCTTTTTTAAATGCCTTTCACAATAATTATTTATGTGGATACAACCATAATAGAAAGCATCTGATTTTAGGTTTTTGTTTAGTTTTCTTATTTTTATTAGAAAATGAAAAAGAAAAAGAGCGTTGAGCGTTCGCTCTTTTCTTTTCCGTGAGTCCTAGTCTATTTCTTCTGCCGAAACCGGAATAAGATATAGGAACTAGCTATGAGAAGCGTTGTATAACTTAGCATACCTGCTACTGCTCCGCCTATGCTTGGTGTAATCCATTGAAAAACAGTGATTCCTTCACCGGGTCCTCTTCTGAGAGTGATTTCTGCATATCTTTCTACAGGCATATCAAATATACTACTAATAATATTTGAGTAGTAGGTTAGAATAAATACAGGTTCAAATGTTGCTCCCGTCACCCTTAGTAACTGATCTATTAAATTAAAGACTATTAATATTAGCAATATACTTAGAATGATTGTTCCAGCATTGCTTTTCATTAAACTACTGAAAAATATTACTACGGAAAATACAGTCAATGTATATAGTAATGCCCATCCCCATGAAGCAAAGAATAATGAGGAAATGGTTCCATAATAAATAAGAGTAGTAATTCCAACTAGAAGATAATATGTTGTTACAGCAACTATGGCATAGATAAATCGGGCTACAAGTCGACCAGTAAGTAGACGAGCTTTTGTTGTTTTTGGGAATATCAAATTACCTGTGTCTTTTTGATAATCTTCAGAAATAATAGATGAACCTAATGTTACAGCAATTACCATTACTAATAATGGAAATATCATCGTTAGATAATTACCTGTAATATAATTTACATTTGATTCTGGAAGCTCTAACCCTCTACCTTGTTGTATAAGGTCTATTATGAAAAATAGTAAAAAGACAAATACTGATGCACCAATTGCAATGAGTAGATTCATTTTGTTCCGAATAAATTCAAATTTAATTGTAGAGCCTATCTGCCTCGAGCCAATGTACATAGCATCTTGAAATTTCATAATTCTTGATTCTTTAGTTTCTGCTTGTTGTATGTTCATTTTTTTCACCTTATCTGCTTTTTTTATGACCCGTTTTCCAAGAATCCAATATACAAACTCTCAAGAAGATTTGTTCTTGGTACCGAAAACTCAGCAATTTTTACTTTGTTTTCAATAAGTGCTTCAAGAATTTTATTTTTATTTTCTGCACTTCCATCAAATTGCACTTCAAACACTTTGAGATTGGAATTGTATTGAACAATATCTTCTCCATTCAAATCTCCAACAATATCTATGATGATTTTAGTTAACTTTTCAACCATTTCATCAATATTTTCAGGTTGTTCTTGCAACTCAATTTGTAACATGCTCTTTTTCACTTTAGCTTCAAGCTTTTCAACAGTATCAAACGCAATTATCTTTCCGTTGTTGATAATAGCAATTTTATCAGATATTTCACTTACTTCATAGAGTAAATGACTGCTCAAAAAGATCGTTTTCCCTTGTGCTTTTAGTTTCATTAAAATCTCTCTAACCTCTTTTCGAGCTTTTGGATCTAAACCTGTTTGAGGTTCGTCAAGAACTAAAACAGAAGGATCATGTACAAATGCTGAAACAAGACCGATTTTTTGTCTCATTCCCTTTGAGAAGGTTTTGATTTTTTTATCAATCCACTCTTTCATTCCTACTAATTCTAGAACCTCCTCAATACGGTTCTTTATTTCTTTTCGAGGATAACCTTTCAATTCTGCGAAATAAGTTAAAATTTGTCTCGGAGTCATATGATCATAGAAAGTTGGATTTTCTATTAGGAAACCGATGTCTTTTAGTATCACATCTCTATTTCCTCGATCTAATTTTACCAATTCTTCATCCTTACAGAAAAATATCTCTCCTTCTGATGGACTAATTAAACCAGCTATCATTTTCATTGTCGTCGATTTCCCAGCTCCGTTTGGTCCTAAGAAACCTATTATTTCTCCATGTGGGAGATTTAATGATAAATCTGATACTGCTGTAAAATTTCCAAAGTTCCGAGTTAAACCTTGCAAACTAATCGCAACATCTTGTGCTTCTTTTGTCAATTTAATCGCTACCTTTTGCATTATTTGCAAACACTATAGTTTTCTGGGTTCATTAACTATATAAGCGTTTGCAAAAGTTGCAAACACCATGCGTCTTACAATAACTAATAAAAGAAAAGTTTCCAAAAAACAGCAATAGACCTTTTCAAAAAAGGAATAAATATAGTCTAATTTTTTTAATTTGGTGAGGAATGATGAGATACAAAAAACTGATGCTCTACAAAAACAATATGATTCTTTTGATGCTAAAGCTTCTGATTGTTCATAATGTGGTGACTTTATAGAACGTTGTCCATTTGAAGTGCAAGTTATAGAAAAAATGAAAGAAGCAGCTACGTTGTTTGAGTAGATGCTTTTATTTTTTTATTCTTAACTAAGATAAATCTCATTTTCATAAAATCAAAAGTAAGTGCATAATGTCTAAAGAATTGATGTGAAATAATACCCCCAATGCGAAATCCTACTGAATATTCAATGGGAAATCTTTCGGTGAAAACTCCTCGAATGTTCTTTTCAACAGCATCACCAAATGTTAATTCCTCCACTTCGAATGGTATAGCCTTAACTTTCCCTCCACCACCTATCCCTTCGAAAGCATTTGCTTCATCGAGTTTTACCCCTGCATCATCAAGAGTTTTTCTAGCGCCGGTAAATCCTCCACCAGCTAAACCTGTATCTAGGAAGAATAGTGTTCGTTCGCCTTTATTGACTCTACCCCAAGCAACCATAAAGTGATCTTCTGCCATCCAAAATGGTATTTTAATTGGTTTTTTGTTTTCAATTGCTTTCTCTAAGGTTGTTAAATTTTCCTTAGTTTGTTTTCGAAAAATTATTTCACCTTTTGGATAATCTAAAGTGGTAATAAAATGATAAAAAAGAACTGTACCAATAATACCATCAATTTGTGTTCCACCAAAAATCTGAGAAACAGGACGAACTGGCAGAATTTTTACTGGAATGTTCTGCACTTTCAAATTACCTAAAGAAATAGACTCTATCTTACTCAAATAAGTAGTTGCTTTTTGACCTCCTGCAAACACCCCTGTTTTTTCTCCAAATGATTCCAGTTTAATTTCTTTAGCAAAATCTGCATCAATCATTATTTCTGCTGCTCCGGTATCTACAAGAAAGTTCACTTCTTTGTGATCATTTATTTTCACTTTTACTATTGGTAATGGATCGACTTGCTCCATTTTTACTTTGAAAACAGTTTTTTCACCTTCAATTTGATATGGTACACTACCTTTGAAGCTCTCCAATCTTTCAGCCATATCGTCAATACCATAAAACCTTAGATGGTCTGCTGCTTCTTTGAATTTATCTTGTCTGTAATTAACTTCTGCTAGCAATGCATGAGGTGCTGGTTCCTCTGGTTCAACTTTCATTGCTTTCTTTAACCACTTCTCAGCTTCTTTGAATTTATTCGAAATTAGTGCAATATTTCCCAAAAGAACTAATGTTTGAAAATCAGTTGGGTTTTCTTTTAATATTTTTAAGAAAGACTTCTTCGCATCAACAAAGTATCCCGTTTGAAATTGAATATTTGCAATTACTGTTGGATCAAAATTACCACTATCATTTTTCATTTTTCTCAATCCTTTAAAAAATTAAACACCAAGTGTCAATAGCAATTCATTTCGTATTTTATCTTTATCTTTCTTTATTTGTTTTCGTATTTTATCTTTATGTGTAAGCATTTTTTCTTTCACCTTGATTTATTTCAATGAACTTTGTCTCAAGTTCAGTTATTACTATAAGTGGTCATATAATATCAGTTATTTGAGGAATAGTGACCAACACAAAGTGAAAAGAGGGAAGAAAGGAAGTTATTTTTGTTTGGGATAAGCTTTTCCTATAGGCTAAAATGAAATATAATCAATAGATTTTATTGTCCATCAACGAGTAACTTTTTTATTTGAGGAAGATAATTCGAGAAGTATAATATTTGAAGTGTAAATTATGGTTGTTGTTACAGGGACTAAAGCAAATGGTGAGCAATTTAGTAGAGAAATAGAAGATGATGTACAAGAACTTTTTCTTGAAGGTCATCAACTTATTTCAATTGATTTGTCATCATTAAATGAGTGTTCAAAATTACGTATTCTTAGGCTTTCTGATAATCTACTTGCATCAATAGATCTTTCCCCACTTCAAGCTTGCACAGATCTACAAGAGCTCTGGCTTCATAGAAATAGGCTTACCACTATAGATTTATCCCCATTGAAAGCTTGCAAAACTTTACAACAGCTCGATCTTGGATATAACCCATTTACTTCAATAGACCTTTCTCCATTGAAAGCTTGCAAAGAACTTCAAATACTCTGGTTTGATAATAACCCTCTTACTTTAATTGACCTTTCCCCACTTGAAGCGTGTACAGAATTACAAGAGCTTATGCTTGATAATAATCAGCTTGCATCGATTGACCTTTCTCCATTGAAAACGTGCACAAAATTGCAAGCACTCTTGATTGGTAATAATCCGTTTACTTCTATTGATCTTTCTCCGTTGAAAGCATGCACAAAATTGAAAGCGCTCAAACTTTATAGTACTCCGCTCACTTCTATTGATTTATCTCCACTGAAAACATGCACCGAGTTGGAATGCCTTGAGCTTGATAAAAATCAGCTTACTTCTATTGATCTTTCTCCTTTGAAAGCTTGCACAAAACTGCAAGAGCTTGTCCTTCCTAATAATCAGCTTGCTTCTATTGATCTATCACCAATGAAAGCATGTACTGAACTAGAATTTATCGAGCTTGATATTAATCAGCTAAAAAAGCTTGATATCACAGTTCTTAAAGCATGCATGAAATTAAAAGGGCTTTATATTGATGATACTGTTACTCTTATTTGGCGAGAAGAAGATATTCCTGATAAGGATGACCTTCCTATAGGATTACAAGAACACTATTCTAGGTTAACATTTTCATAGTAACTAACAACACTTCTAATTCTTTCATCTTTCTTCTTTGAATTGTGCATATTGAGAAACTTCAAGCTCTTCAAAATGGGAAAAAGTGAAAGAAAAAAAGCTATTTTTGCACTGGATAAGTTTTCTCAATTAACTCTTTAAGCACTTTAGCTTTTTCTTTTTGATTTGTTTGTTCATAAATAAACAAAAGCTCTTGCATACTTGTTTTGTTTACTTGTCTATGTTTTGGATCTTCTTGAAGCAGTTTCTTTATTTTCTCAACAGAAATTTGTTCATCTTTATCCCATTGGATCGATGGCATTATTAGTTTCTTATTTTTGAAAAACACATTTTGACCATCTGCAGTAAAGAATATTCCAGGTTTATGTTCAGAAAGTTTGTAGATTTTATTATTCAAGGAAGTAATTAAATGAAGGTGCCCATTTCTAACTTCAGTTGTCGAGTATAAACAGAAGTCACTATAGTTGAATCTATATATGTTTGAATATTGTTTCCATTCCTCTTTACCTGGACCCACTTCATCGGCTGGACCTGAATCATAATCCAAATAGTCTATTTTTCCAGAGTAATCTGCAAGTTTGATAGTAATTGGTCTAGATTTTTCATCTAAATCGAATGTAACCATCATCGTATCTGAGGAAAAAATTGTGTCTGAATGGGGTGCTAATGACATTTCTGTACCGCGGAAATTCATTATTAATTTTCCATCGATATAATTTATTGGAATATCTAACATTCTAGAAACATATAATCCAACTAAACGTTTGAGTTTTGATTCTTCAAGTTCGATTGGTACTGATAGTTTTATTTTATTTCCTAAATCAATATTTTCTGGAATATTTCCCATCTTAAATTTAACTAAACTTGGTTCAACTTTTTCAACAATACCCATCATAAATTGCATACTACCAACTTGATTAGTTAGCAATAAACAACCTATACCTAATTTTGGAAAGAACAGGTGTAAGCAAAAGTAACCCGGACCATCTCCGAAGAATCTTAACAACAATTCTCCGCCATATTTGTTTAACCCAACGCCTATTCCCATTCCTATTGTTGATAGCTGATTCTCTTCTGTAAATGGGATTTTATACATTTCTTCCAAGTATTTTTCCTCAAGGAATTTCTGGTCATTCGAATATCCATTATTAAAATGCATCATAAGATATTTTGCCATATCATTTACAGAGGAATATTGACCACCAGCTCCTAGATATGGTACAAGTAAATCTTGATAGGGAGTTTCAGTTTCACCTCGATAACCTATTGCTACATTATTTGTCTTTAGAGCATCTGCAGGATTAACTTGGCTGTTGGACATCCTAAGGGGTTGATAAATTTCTTCTTTCATAAAATCAGCAAAGGTTTTTCCAGAAATTTTTTGTAAAACATAAGCTACTAAATCGAAACCAGCATTCGAATACGATATTCTACTTCCAGAAGGATATTTTTGCCAACTATTACTGATTTCTTTAATATATTCTTCAAAAGAGTAATTTTTTTCTTGATTTGGTTTTGCAAAGAAAGTATTATGTTGAAATCCAGCCCAATGAGTAAGCATCTGTCTAAAAGTTATTTTGTCTAATTCATCTTCACCAAAACGAGTATTCATTGTAAATTCAGGATAATGTTTTCTTAATGGATCATCAAGGTTTATTTTTCCTTTTTGCATTGCTCGGAGAAAAGCTGTCACTGTATAAGCTTTTGATAAAGAACCTATCATAAAAAGAGTATCAGCTGTTACTTTTGTTTTCTTTGAGTTATCTGTGTAACCAAATCCTTCTGACCAGAGTATTCCTTCTTTATCTACAATTGCTATTGAAATTCCGGGAATTTTATATTGCTCCAATCCTTCTTCAATGTCTTTTGTGATTTCTTTTTTCAATTCTTCAACGTTTTCAAATACCATACTTAGACCTTCTATTTTCTGTTTGTTAAAATTTCATAAACCAACTAATTAATTCCTTATCAAAGGAGAAATTTCCATGACCTCCTCCTTCAACTCGAGTATATTCAACATTATAGCCTTCATTTTTTAACACTTCGATGAATTCATCCGTAGGTTCGATAGCTACCGCATGATCATCAGTTCCATGCATTACAAAATATGCGATATCCTTTGATTTGCCAACGAAGTTTCGCATATCATCTTCAGCGTTATTGCGACCTCTTTTGAATGCATATCCTGCGATAATTATAGCTTTATCAAAATATTCTGGATATTTGAAGGTTAAACGCCAAACTCCGTATCCGCCCATACTGAAACCAAATACATAGGTTTCATCGATTTGAAACATCTCTTGCATTATTTTTAGCAGATCTATTGAATCTATTTCTGATTGTCCTTTATATTCGTCACTCAATCCTCTTCCTCTAGGACCGAATATGATAAATCCTTTATCAGAAAATCCTTCTCCAGCCTTTTTCACAGGGGATAATTCATCAACACCGCTCCCATGAAGAACCATAAGTAGATTGTATTTTTTCTTTGGATCAAAATCATCTGGAAGAAACAAGGAATAAGGTTGAAGTTCATTATCAGTTGGTGAGATAAAACTTGCAAGTAGATATCCACTTTTTATGAAAATCGATTTCTTCTCAATTAAATCTTCAATTTCTGACAGCATTAAATAACCTCAATTAATAGTCCAATAAATAGATTTCTTTTTTTGTGCACGAAAAACTAAATGTAGCCAATAGCGCTGTTTGCTGCTATTAATGCCCATGCTTTATTTCTTCGTTCTTCAGCGTTCTTAATAATTTGTTTAGTATTTTTTTTGTTGTAGCTCATTTTTCATCTACCTGAGTAAAGTCTCAACTATACTCTCTCATTTCTATTTAAAAGAGAAATTCACAATACGAAGTCTTAAATTGAGGTCACATTATGTGACTAAACTTCGCTAATTGTTCCTGAAAAAAGCTATTAAAGCAATATTTTTCTAATTTTTTATACATCACAAACATCAGTAAATAGAAAAGGTTAACTAATATGTTTTCTCATTAAAACTGTCAGAGGATGAGATAATGACGAAGATACACTATGAGATTAGCATGACAAATCCACATAATCATTTGTTCGAAGTCAAAATGGTTGTGACTGATTTTGTGGACGAAAAAGCGACCTTAAAAATGGCTGTTTGGACTCCTGGTTCTTACTTGGTAAGAGAATACTCGAGACATATTCAAGACTTCAGAGTCGAGGTTGAAGGCTCTCCTCTCGCATTTCAGAAGACCAAAAAGAACACTTGGGTGGTAGAAACTAAAGGAAATAGCTCCTTTGTAGTGTCCTATAATGTTTATGCTTTTGAATTTTCAGTGAGAACTTCATATCTAGATGGAGAACATGGATTCTTCAATGGCGCTTGCGTTTTTATGTATCTTGAGAACAAATTGGATCTTTCATCAACAATAAAAATCATCCCCTACAAAAAATGGCACATTTCAACTCCATTGAAATTCAATGAGGAAACTGGGTTATATCAATCAAAAGACTTCGATGAAATTGTTGATTCCCCTGTTGAGTGTGGTACACATTCAAAAGACTTTTTCGACGTTTTAGGCAAGACACATGAAGTAGCTATTTTTGGTCATGGAAATTTCAACAAGAAACAGCTTCTATCTGACCTCAAAAAAATAGTTGAAAAACAGGGAGAGTTTTTCGGAGGACTTCCATATGACAATTATGTATTCATTATTCATTTTGTAGAAGGACAATACGGAGGTTTGGAACATAAAAATTGCAATGTCTCTGTTTACCCTGGATCAAAAATGAGAAAGATGGATGATTACATAGGTTTTCTTGGGTTAGAATCACACGAATACTTCCATACATGGAATGTAAAAAGAATAAGACCACAACCCCTGGGTCCGTTTGATTATGAAAATGAGAATTATACTCGTTGTTTGTGGCTTTGTGAAGGTTGGACCAGCTATTATCAAGATATCTGGTTAGTTAGAGCCGGAATAATCACTCCTGATCAGTATCTAACATTGCTGGGAAAAACATTGGATAAAGTCTTGACTGTTCCTGGTCGTTTCAAACAATCTGCAGCTCAGAGTTCTTTTGATGCTTGGATTAAGCTTTATAGAAGAGATGAAAATACCATCAATACTACTATTTCCTATTACTCTCGAGGAAAAACAAATGCTGCAATGGGTTTAGACTTTTGGTTAAGGAATGAAACCAACAACCAGAAAAGTTTGGATGATATCTTGCTTTATCTCTGGAAGAACTATGGAGAAAAGGATATTGGTTTCCCAGAAGAGAAAATACTCGAGATAATGTCTGAAGCTGTGGGAATTGATCTTTCAGACTTTTTCTACCGATTCATTGAAGGGAAGGATGATATACCAAACGATTGGTTCAACTTTGCTGGTCTCGAGGTTAAACCGGAGAATAAAACAAAAGAAAAAGATCGGAAAGAAGGCATTCCTTTCTTAGGTTGGATGCTCCAGACAAAAGAAAACAAACTTTTAGTGAAATCTGTTCTCAGTGGTTCGCCAGCAGAAGAGGCAGGGATCTATGCAAGAGATGAAATAATAGCAATTAATGATCTAAGAGTTTCCCCGAAAGAAAATATGCCTGAATATCTATTGAATTTTAAACCAAAACAAAAAATCAAGATTACTCTGTTCAGGTTTAATAAACTTTACCAGGTGAAAGCTACTCTTCGAAAAGCACCATTTGATAAATTCACAATAGAACCTTTAGAGGAGCCTGATGAAAAAGCTAAAAATATTCTTGAAGCCATTATTGGTCAACCATTTCCAGTAAAAAAAGAAAAAGATAAGTAATGAAGAAAAGTTACCAAATTCAAAAAGTAGAAACTGAAAATTAACATTATGATATAAACTGAATATTCAAATAGTCTTTCATTGTCGTTTACGACAGAGTGCAAAAAATGGTAAATAACAATGTTGTAGCAGTAATTGATTTTGGAGGACAATATGCACATCTTATTGCTCGTAGAGTACGAGATTTAGGTGTTCTATCAGAAATTTTCAGCTGGGAATCTACTCCTGCTGATTTGAAAAGCCATAATGTAAAAGCAGTTATCTTTTCTGGTGGACCAAACAGCGTATATGATACCAAAGCTCCAAAAATCTCGAATGAGACAATGAGCTTTCTTGAAAAGGAGAAAATACCTATCTTAGGATTATGTTATGGTCATCATTTCATTTCTCAGTTTTTCGGCGGAAAAGTTGTTCCAGGTAAAAAGAGAGAATATGGTAATACTGTAATTCAAATTTCAGATAAATCACACCTCTTCATAAATTTTGAAAATGAGAGCAATGTATGGATGTCTCATGGTGATAAAGTGTCTGAATTACCTGAGGGTTTCAAAACTACCGCTTCTAGTGACAACTGTGAGATTGCTGCTTTTGAAAACTTGGAGAAAATGCTTTTTGGTCTGCAATTTCATCCAGAAGTTGTTCACACAGAGAATGGTACTCAATTAATTGCTAATTTTCTTTTTGATATTGCTAAATTGGAAAAAAATTGGTCAATGGAAAGCTACATCGAAGAGCAAATACAACAAATACGGGATGAAGTAGGGGATAATCGAGTTATTATTGGAGTCAGTGGTGGTGTAGATTCAACTGTCTCAGCGATTCTTATGCACAAAAGTATTGGTGATAAATTACATTGTGTTTTTGTTGATCATGGTTTTATGCGGAAAGATGAACCTGAAGAAGTTGAACGATTCTTCAAACAGGAACTGGATTTCAAGTATTTTTACAGAATTGATGCACGAAAGGATTTCCTCGATGCTTTGAAAGGGGTTTCTGATCCCGAAGAAAAAAGAAAAATTGTTGGTCATAAATTCATAGAAACTTTTGAAACTTTTGAAAAAGAACTCGAGAAGAAACATGGTAAATTTGGTTATCTTGTGCAAGGAACAATTTACCCGGATCGAATTGAATCTGCTCAACCTTCTAAAACTGCTGCTAAAATAAAAACTCATCATAATATTGCACTCCCCGAGAAAATGTCTTT
Organism: Candidatus Heimdallarchaeota archaeon; assembly: GCA_030614005.1. Taxonomy (GTDB): domain Archaea; phylum Asgardarchaeota; class Heimdallarchaeia; order JABLTI01; family JABLTI01; genus JABLTI01. The sequence continues at coordinate 35,205 of JAUWKS010000031.1, forward strand.
TAAAGTTATTGAACCTCTGAAAGAGCTTTACAAAGATGAAGTTCGCAAAGTAGGCCGATTACTAAATATCTCTTCTGAGCTTATTGAAAGGCACCCATTCCCCGGTCCTGGATTATCTGTTCGGATTTTGGGTGAATTAACTCAAGAGAAACTAGATACTTTGAAGGAAGTTGATGCAATCTTTATTGGAGAGATCAAGAAACGCGGTGAATATCTAAATTATTGGCAGAGTTTTTCTGTTTTACTTCCTGTGAAATCCGTCGGTGTTATGGGTGATTCTCGAACCTATGAGTGGACTGTTGTTTTACGTTCAGTAAATTCCGTGGATGCTATGACTGCTGATTGGTCAAAAATACCTTACGAAACACTTGCTGTCATTTCTAATAAAATAATTAACACTGTTAAACGGGTTAACAGAGTAGTATATGATATTACTTCAAAACCACCTGCAACGATAGAATGGGAATAAGAAAAATAAAATAAGGATTTAATTTCCTTATTTTTACGTTTCTTTTTCAGTACTATTCTGGTTATTGATTAACTGTTTTTTCGATTGTAACCAGATTATCAACATTAAAACAAATGCTGCTATGTAGATAAAACTGCTTAGATTTGCTATAACCATAAACCCATAGAAATCAGCAATATTAGGTAACTGCCAACCTGGCCAAGGGCCATATCTGCTAATATAATAGAGAACATAAGCAAATGCTGATACAGAGAGAAAGGCTATTGATCCTACTGAAGAACGCAGAAAATGCTTTTGCCATTCTTTGTAGGTAGTCGGCTTGTTCTCTTCTTTACGGAATCTTAAGTAAACAAATAGCCACGGTAAGAATATTCCTAAAATTAGCAATATGAAAAATGCTGTTAGATTAGGAATTAATGCTTGATTTACACTATTAAATTGAGATGTTCCATAATTGAATCCACCAATAAGAAACATAACAACTACAACGAGTAAAGCAATTACCGAACCTAATATTTCAGGAATGATTAGTTCTTTTGTAAAAACATCGAAATGAGTGATTTCAATTAATTTCAATCTTAATAGAATGAAAATTGCTAGTGCAATTATTACAAATATTCCTATCATCATCAAGTTTCGGGTTAATTTTTCTACTGACCCATATTGGAAGAAAAGATTGCTTAAGAGTAATCGTGAGTTTTGTTCTGCAAGTTGTGAAGAAACTATAGTTTCATTATAATTAGTTGCTGTGAATTGCGATTTTGCAAAAGTAATATTGCTTGTAACTATTGGAAGAAGGTTTGTATATATCATCCTTGTTTTTGCTGATAATAATTTCACTTTCGCTAAAGAAATATTCAGGTGTTGTAACATTATCTCTGCTTTTTGAATACAATAAATTGCGTTTGTTTTAGTGGAAGTTGCTATATTATCAAAAATAATTGCTCCATTCATTGATGGTGCTAAAGGTAATCCCATCATCGCAAGAATTGTTGGAATAACATCATTCATTCTTGTAAGATTGTCATTTATGATTCCTTCTGATTTTATACCCTTACCAGACATGATTAAACAAGCGTGTGTCTCTTGTTCAGTCAAACCTCCGTGCCCACCTACATCCAACATTCCATGATCACTGAAAACTATCACTGTTGTATTTTCTAGTTGCCCAAGTGAAGCATAAAGGTCTAGTATTTCACCAATATAGATATCTGCATTAATTATTGCTTGAGCATATTCTTCTGATGCGCCACCAAATTCATGTCCACTTCCATCGACATCACTAAAAGTTACCATCTGTATTTTTGTAAAATTATTTTCTATTGATGTAAGAGCAGCATCTCGAACAAGAGCATCTTGATTAATTCCATGGTATTCAGTTTCAACTTTTACTAATACATCTGTACTTCTTTCCAGACACATTCTCCAACCACCCCCACCAGTTACTAATCCGGTTGAAATATCTGTTGTTTTTATTATGTCATAAAAAGTTGGTATTTCTAGCTCTTTATCAAACCCATTTGCATAAACATCAGTAATATTAGTAGTTGATCCTGTCGAAAAGCTAGCATAGTTTACTCTACTATAGCTGGGTTGTATCGAATAGTAATTTGAAAAAGTGGTTCCATTTGCTCTTAAACGATCGATATTTGGAGTATTTACTTCAAGCATTCGATCATATCTCATACCATCAACAAATAATATCAGAACTTGATCAGTGATGTTTTCAGGTGTATCAACTAGGGATACTGGCACAAGATCATCTTTAATGTTTAAACCATTATTGAGATCGAATTGGCTAGATAATGCTCTCATTCCAAATGATATTTGAATAGCAAAAATAAGAATAAACCATATTACAAGCATATTAATTTTTTTTCGGGACAAATCAGACACTCCTAATAGTTAGCAATAGATTCCAATTGCAATTAACTTGAATTGTACACAATCTATTTATGAACTTCAACAATAGATATTAATTTACCTCTAAAAACTAAATGTTCTTTCTGAATATGCATTAATAAAAAAAGAAATGGAAGATATTTTACATCTTATTCCAATAAATCAATACGACTAGATTTAGATTTTTTTGACTTGACAAGAGTGATAACTTTTTTCTCTTCCTCTATTTTTAATGGTTTCATTTTCTTCTTGTAATAGACTGCTAATAGGACAATTGGCAAAATAACAAGGAAAATTAAGCATAAAGCAAAAACTATCCCACTTATTACTCCTGGATTAGAAAATAAAAATGCTGAGGAACTAAAAACACTAATTGCACTTGTAATAGAGATAGCAACCATTATCATCATAAATTTGCTTTGTAGTACTGCGTATTCCTTTTCTTGAGTTTTTTCTTCTTTTTGTGTCATAATTCTTCCTCTTCTTCTGATATGCATTTCACTCCTTCTTCAGGATGATA
>JAUWKS010000106.1 GCA_030614005.1 Candidatus Heimdallarchaeota archaeon
TATTGTGTGAAGAAGATGAAAAAAGAGCACTATTTTACAAATGAGAATCGTGAAGCGAAAATTGCAGAATGGAAAGAAATTCTCTCTAATTATTATTCTAGTAAAAAAAAGTTCACCTTTGAAATGGAAAACACCGCATTATTGATCATTGATATGCAAGAATATTTTATCAACGCCAGCTCGTATGCTTTTATACCATCAGCAAGGACAATAATTGAGCCAATTTTAAAACTAAAAAAAGCTTTTGAGGAAAATAACAAAGCCGTTTTTTTCACACAATATGGATTACAACCCATAATTAATGATAACAGTATGATGCATAGATGGTGGAAAAAGTCATTAAGCACAAAAGATGCTATGTTTGAGATCTCACCTGAAATGGATGTAGATAAAAAGTCAGTTTATTTTAAAACTACATATGATGTATTCGAAACAACAAAACTAGCACTCGATCTTGATAAACAAGGAATTACAAAATTGGTTATTACCGGAGTTGCAACTCATTTATGTTGTGAATCTATAGCAAGAAGTGCTTTCGACTTAGGTTTTGAGGTTTATTTACCAATAGATTGCATGGCAACATCTACAGAAGAATTTCATTTGAATACATTGAAAGCAGCTAGTAATGGTTTTGGGATACCCATAACAAGTGAAGAAATCTTGGAGAAGGCAAAATGAACGAAAGGCAAACTAAAGTAGCAATAATCGGTGCTGGTCCAGCGGGTTGTGCAGCAGCAATCCAACTTAAAAGAGCAGGAATTGACCCCATTTTATTTGAAAAATACAAAATTGGTGGATTAGCACTAAATGCCAATCTAATCGAAAATTATCTTGGTATTGAACAAGGGATTACTGGTTTAGAGTTTGGCGAAAAAATGGAAGAACAAGTGCTGTCATTAGTTATTGATACTATTTTTGAAGAAGTAGAAAAAATAACTATCGAAGAAGATCAAATTGTGCTTTCAACAAAAAAAACAACTTGTCTTTGTGATTATCTAATTGTTGCTACAGGTTCAATCTCAAAAACCCTAGGAGTTAAAGGAGAAAGCGAAGCAGAAAAAAGAAAACTGTTATTCTACGAACCAATTTTCGTACCAGAAGCAAAAATCACTGATTCAAAGATTGCTATTATAGGTGGAAGTGACGCTGCTTTTGATTATGCATTAAATTTTGCTCAGAGAAAAAATGAAATTACTATCATACATCGTAGTGATAAATTCAAATGTTTGCCCTTGCTTTATTATAGAGTTTCTAATCTCGAGTCAATTGAGCTATTAAATCCTAAAGAAATAAAAGAATTCCAATTCTCGAATGAAAATAAGCTAGATCTTCTATTGGATGATGATTCAATACTAAAAGCTGATTTTGCATTAGTTGCTATTGGTAGAAAACCAAATAATCTGTTGCTCAAAGATATTCCTAAAGAATTATTTGAAAATAAAATATTCACAATTGGTGATTTGGTAAATGATCATTATCGCCAAATATCAATTGCTGCAGGTGAAGGTTTATTTTGCGCTATGAAAATAATTGAATTAATTTGACAATATTAAATGATTACCCTAACTACTAAGTAAACTAAACGGTGGAAAAAACCAAGAACAATCGATTCATTCGATTCCTTGTTCCTTCTTAATTCTTTTTAGCACACGTTTTGCTCCCGATATATTGGGCTCTATTTCTAATACTTTCTCAAGTGCTTCAATAGCTAACTCAAATTTGCCTAAATCCTCATAAAGTTTACTCAGACCAGACCAACTTTCAATTTTAGTGGGTTTAATTTCAACTGCTTTTTTCCAACATTCAATTGCTTTTTCACTATTACCATCGTTAATATAAGCAATTGCCATATTATTCCATGCTTCATGGTCATCTGGTTGTAAAGTAACTACTTTAGTGTAAAATTCAATTGCTTTGTCATTAACACCTAATTCTTTAAGAGTATTAGCCATATTATACAGGACATCGATTTCATCAGGTTTAATGCCTAAAGCTCTTCTCCAACAATAGAATGCATTCTTCCAATCGCCTCTACCGTCATAGAGTACATTTCCTAAATTATACCAACCATCAAAATGATCCGGATCTAGTTCTGTTGTTTTTACCCAACATTCAATTGCATCTTCAGCGTCTCCATTTTGTGCGTATACTAAGCCTTCTTTGTAGTATTTCTCGGCTTCTGCAAGTTCTTCCTTTTTTGGTTTGGACTTTTTTGTTGTACTTTTCTTTGTTGTACTTTTCTTTTCTGTCAATAATTTCACCACTTTCTCTAACATAGAATTCTTATCTATTAATGTACTCTAGTTGGGATTTTCTTATCTTTTATACCAGCGAGATTAACAGAAAAGATATTCTTTTCCTGATTTTGTAAACAAGATTCAAAAATCAGAAGTGAAAAGGTCGTGAAATTACTCCACAAGCTTTTCTAATTCCAACAGAAAATATTCGTATTGTTTCATACCTAATTCCCAAAATTCTGGTTTAGAGATATCTAGACCAACAATTTCACCTAATTCTTGGGGAGACAATGATCCACCAGCTGCTAAAATTTGTTTGAATTTAGGAATAAACTCTTCTTTTTCTTTTAGATATTGCTGATAGAGTGCATACACGAAAAGTTGTGCGAAAATGTAAGGGTAATTGTAGTATCTAAAATTTGACATAAAATAATGTGGAACAAGAGACCATGAGGAGTTAATATCCTCAAACCATTCTACAGTATCGCCAAAGATTTTATCTCGATTAGTTATCCAATAATTGGTTATTGTTTTACTATCTAGGAATTCGCCACGTTCTATTGCTTCATAAATATCTGTTTCAAACCAATACATCGGTGTTAGACCAAAAATTATATGACCAATTCTGCTCACAAGTTTCAATAGAATATCTATTTTCTCTTCTTTTGTTTTCATGTTTGCTAGTAGTTCCTCTACTAGTAGCAACTCTCCGAAGAAGGAAGCCGTTTCAGCAGCTACCGCAGGGAAATTGGTATTGAAGATTGTTTGTTCTTTAACCATAAGATATGCATGGATAGAATGCCCTAATTCATGTGCTAATGTTTGCACACTATCAAGATCCTCATTGAAGCTTTGAAGAATGAAGGTAGATTCTCCACGATACCAAGTAGAACAAAAAGCACCAGGAGTTTTTCCTTTTCTTGGAACAGCATCAATATGATTTCTCTTGAACATATCATCTACAATAGCCAATATATCTGAATCAAATTTCGAGAAGGAGGTTTTAATGAGTGCTTGGGCTTCTTCCCATGAATAACTCTTCTGTTTTATTCCAGGTAGAGGGGCTAAGAAATCATACGCAGCTAGTTTCGGCAGATTAAGTAATTTTGATTTTATTTTTATAGCTCTTTGATAGAGACCAACATTATCTTCTATTGTTTTGAACATGCTGTCAAGGATTTTTTGTGTTATCTCATTGGATACAAGAGAAGCATCTATAGGTTTCTCATAATTTCTTCTTTTACTCACTGTTACCCAATCATTGAAAATATTACGAAGAGCAAACGAATAGAGTTCACCATCACCGGCTACATTTTTGTAAACAGTTTCAGCAGCTATTTTTCTGATGTCTCTATTTTCACTTATTCGGTATTTACTATATTCACCAATGTGAAACTTCTCTTTCTTACCATCAATTTCTATTTCAAATTCCCTAGTGCTTGCCCATTTATTTCGTAAATCTTCCCAAGCATTTACTCCAAATTGATCTTTTTCTATTACCAACTGTTCTTCAACTTTAGATAATCTGTGAGGAACTGAAACTTTGATTTTTTCTAGAAAATGCTTGTAATTCTCTAAAATTGAATCATCTATCAAATCCGACTTTATCTTAAGCAAGTTACCTATCTCTAATTGGATAAAAGTGAGCTTCTTTCGATTAACTGTTGAATTAGTATTATGCTTATTATATAATTGCTGAGCTTTTTCATCCATCATATTTCCATAAAAAGAAAAACCTGCATAATTATTCATTTCATTCAAGAGAATATAATATTCTTCAGATTCTTTTAAAAGATCAAGTAACCCTTTTGCATCTAATTCTTTTATCTTACCTTGATATTTTTTACAAATAGAATCTACCATTTTATTCATTTTTTCAAATGTTATATTGATAGCTGGATCGTCAATACTTGGGAATATTTCTGTTAAATCAAAAGGAATTTCTTTTGTCATCTTTCTCAAACTCTTTTATTAAACTAATTATCTAAGATTACTTTTCAAAAAATAAAAGAGATTTGGTTAAATTGATTGAGTTGCCTTTGATAAATCTGTTGAGAAAGGGTTTTTTATTTGGTTATCATTAACTAATTAAGTGACTCGAAATGACAGAAAAGAAAATTTCAATGAAAGATGTTGTATTTAAAGCGGATAAAAATAATCCTCCAGTTTTAACCATAGAATCTGGTGACACAGTTACTTTTGAATGTAAGGATGCATTTAATCAAGTAATTAAAAAACCAGAAGATTTACCAATTAATTTTGATATGGACCACATAAATCCTGCAACAGGTCCTGTTTACATTAAAGGTGCGGAACCCGGAGATACTCTCGAAGTTCATATACAAAAAATCGAGGTAGCTGAACAAGGTGCTTGCTGTATCATACCAAATTTTGGTTTTCTAGCGCCTGAGTATCCAGAACCATGGACAAGAATCATTCCTATTAAAGATGGATATGCAATTTTTAGTGATAAGGTAAAAATACCTATTGATCCATTCCCTGGAACAATTATTGTTGCACCAGCGGAAGGATCACATGGAACACTAATTCCTAAGGAATATGGTGGAAATATGGATTCAAAAGCATGTAGAGTAGGAACAATTGTTTATCTGCCAATATTTGTTGAAGGTGCTCTTTTTGCTGTTGGTGATGTTCATGCAGTTCAAGGAGATGGAGAAGTATGTGGTACAGCAGTAGAAATAGATGCAAATGTAACAATAAAATTGGTTGTTAACAAAAACAAAAAGATCTCAAGACCACAATATGAAACTAAAGATTATTTCATGACTACCGCTTGGGCTGAGACAACTGATGAAGCAGCTAAAATCGCTTTACGCGATATGATTGATTGGCTAGTTGCTGAAAAAGGATTAACTCGAGAAGAAGCGTATGCCCTCAGTAGTTGTACTGTTGATATAAGAGTGAGTCAATTTGTTGATGTCACACCTGGTGTAAGAGCTGTTCTCCCTAAGAATATTTTCAATTAACAAATAGTAGAGTATAGGATTTGAGTAATAACTCAATCCTCTTTTCTAAGATTATCTATCATCTATAGTAGTTTCTAGGATTATTTATTAAAGGGAGATTTTTGTTCTTCAATTTTTTTAATTTCTCCAAACCTTCATGATTAAGTATTAAGTTAGAAACCAAACTCAAATATTCTAGATTTCTAAGTGTATCTAATCCTTTAATTTCAGTTATATTATTCCTTTCAAGATTGAGAGACAGTAATTTTGTTAGATTTTCTAAACCCTTTATCTCAGTAATTGGATTATTTTTGAGATCCAATTTCAACAGGTTAACTAGCGTTTCTAATCCACTTATTTCTTTTATATGATTATGATGTAAAATGAGTTCTTCTAAATTTCTTAATGATTCCAATCCATTGATTTCAGTTATATTATTTCTATGAATTTTCAATGATTTAAGATTGCTTAATTCTTCCAATCCTTCTATTTTGTTTATTTCATTAGAACCAAGGTTCAAGCTTTGTAAGCTCTTAAGTTGCTCCAATCCTTCTATTTTGACAATACTATTATAATCTAGAAAAAGAGATTCTAAATTTAGTGCTTTCTTCAATCCGTTAATTTCTTGAATGTTATTAGAACTGAGATCCAACCTCTTTAGCTTTGGTAAAAGATGTAGGTATCTTATCTCTTGTATACCATTATCCCTGAAATTCAACTCTTCGAGATTTGGTAGTGATTGCAAATGTTTAATTTCCTCCTCTCTCATTTCATGAATTTGATTGTTAGACAGATCCAGAACTTGTAAATTCACTAATTGATCTAAGTTTTCAATATTTGAAATTTCACTATGCCCAATTGATAGGTGATTAAGATTTGTTTGATTCTCCAAGCCTTGAATTTCTGAGATTTTATTATAACCTATTGTTAACTTTCTCAGGTTAGAATTTTTCTCTAAACCTTCTATCTCAGAAATATAATTTGCAAAAAGGTTAAGCTCTTGCAGATTAACTAGATTGTCTAATCCTTCGATTTCTGTTATTCTATTATAGGAGATGTTTAAAACTCGCAATTTGGTTAGAGTATCCAATCCTTCTATCTTCTCGATATGTCCCTCTCTCACATCACTTTCTGGTATGAAATCGCACTCAAAAGTTAAATACTCTAAGCTTGTTAATTTCTCCAAACCTTCTATTTTTGAGATTTCAGTATTTGACAAAACTAATTTTTTAAGATTTACTAACTTATCTAATCCATTAATTTCACTTATTTTTCTAATACCACTGCTATCTAAATTTAATTCATTGTTTTTAACTTTGCTAGATATTTCCTTGCTGTCAACTTCTTTCAACTGCTTCTCACACCAATATCAAACTGATTTACAGTAAATAATTAACACAATCGAATAAAAATCTGTAGCTCAAACAATAATAATTAAACAATTTACTAAAAATAGAGTAGAAAAAAGAAAGAAATTTACTTTTTCTTTCTTATTAAAAATAGTGAAGCTATTGCTAAAATAACTGGAATAATAAACAGCACAGATGCACTCGTTGGCGTTGTTGATGTTGTTATTGGTGTTTCTATTTGAACTGTAAAACTATAGTAGTTTCCGTCGTTGTTATCCACTGCTTGGTATGATTCTGTTATTAACGAAAAGGAAATGTCGGAATATATGCGTAGAAAACTACTAAGTACTATTAGATCTGCAAGAGACGCTTATATGCGGAAACAAAAACAAACCGAATAAA
>JAUWKS010000084.1 GCA_030614005.1 Candidatus Heimdallarchaeota archaeon
GACTGTCATAAAGCCCTGTTGGATCCCAATCGAGACCCCATGACCAACCTACGAAGAAAAGATCGTAACCGCCCTCGGCGTATGTTGGAATTGGGTATGGTCCGGGATAACCCCAGGTTCTAGGACTAATTTGTGCCCAACCAGTGTGGTCGAATGTATCTACCGCAATACCTATCTTTGGTAATTGTTCTACCATAAGAGTTGCCCATTGATTTCTCGCTGGGTTGGTATTGGGAGCTAAAATACTTATTGAGAAGAACGGACCCGGATTAGCAGATTGTGCTGTTTGTGTAATCATAGGTGATATGCACAGGACAAACATAATTGCTAAAGGAAGGATCATTCTTCTAATATCCTTCTTGATCAAATTATTTTACCTTCCACATTTGAATGGATAGTACTCATTATTTTCGAGTACTATTATTTTAGTTCTTCTACTCATTTAAAAGTTTATTCGCTAATTGTTGCAGTGCGTCTTTTATATGTTTTAAGTTGTTTAACGTTTTTTGTCGCAGTATTTTTCAAAACCAAGACTATTTCTCTGTTCTTTTCTTAAAACAAGCATTTTAAAACCGCTCTTTAGCTTTGTAGAAGTTCAAAAATAGTTTTTTGAGGGTTTAATTTACAAGTTTTTGTATTTTATGCCCTCAAAGCATGAATAATATCTTGTCTACTATACTTTATTACCGTAGGTATAATTCCAACGATTGCCACAAGAGTCATTATTACTGGAAACAGAATTGTTTGTAAAACCGGAATAATTATTGTAAATGGTATTAAGTTATGTGAAGTCAATAATGGTGTTATTAAGAAGAATGTCGAGTAAGTAAAAGCTATTCCCAGGACTATTCCTGCCAACGAAGAGCTTAGAGTTATTATTAGTACTTCTAGCAGGACTAATTTCGTTGTTTTTCTTCCTGATGCACCCATTGACATTGCAATAGCCAATTCATGTGTTCTTTGACTGATAGTAAAGTCAGTGAACATTACTAGTAACACTATACCAATTATGGCTGTAATTATCCACTCAATAGTAAAGAACGATAAGATATTTGGTATGTAAGATTCTACGAATGACCCTACGAATTCTTCATTCACCGAGTCTGGATTTACTGATATTCCACTATTAGTTGATTCAATCTCTTCTGCGATGTCCTTAATATCATAGTCTGGTAAAGTACTCGCCAAAAAGAGTTTGTTGAGTGTGATACTTAATTCCTCTTTCACAAATTCTTCATTTATTAGTATAAATCCTTCATTTGGTTGTAGCATTTCAATATTTGATCCATCTGCTAGTCCTAAACCAGGAGCTGAGTTGATTACTCCTTTTATTTCGAATAATCTAAAGTAAGTTCCTCCAGGTAAGTTTGCTACTGGCAATTGATCTCCGGTTGTTAAATTCAATCGTGTTGCTAGTCCACTTCCAATTATTACTCCGTCTTCTGCTTCATCTAATGCTTGCAACACTTCGAACGATTGTCCTTCTAGAAAACAGCTTTTATCCCAATTTCCTATTCTGGAGAAAATAATCGGATCTACGCCATATATGGTATAGTCTTCATATGCTATTGCTCCTTTAGTTTTGAAAATGGGTATCACCTCATTCACCCCTTCGAATTGAGAGATATTATTTTTGAAGTCGCTATCTATTGGGTAGGTAATAATTCGTAAATCTGCTCCATTCTTGAATTCCAATTCAATTACTTGATTTTGATGTACAGATTCTGCTGATATTACTGAAAACATTATCACTGATGAAACTATAACTAGAGCGAAAGTCATTGTACTTAGCTTTTTATCTTTTCGTTTGAAATTATTCACGAGAAAGAATGCATCATTAAAGATTAACCTTCGATATAATCCTTTTAGTTTGGTTAGTACTTTATTGTTCATTATGTGACTAATAAACTGCGCCCCAAATATCATTAGAATACAAAATAGAATGAATGTATATCCTGCTGATAGTGTGCTAGTAAAATTGAATGAATTTGATGCTGTAACATTCCTAATAGTTTCTATTAATGAAAATATTAACGCAATGATTACAATTACAACCAATCCTATATTGATACTCATAAAGATGCTCTTTTGGAATTTCTTTCTACTTTCATCTCCATCCACGCTATCTCGACTTTTTAATGCTACTTCCCACCAAATTTTGAATGAAGCATATCCTACCAGGATAACTAAGAACCCAATCGAAGTTAGCAATGTGAAACCAAAGGGCATTTGCATATTTGCCAGGAATTTGACAAAAATTGCTCCTGAAAATCCTCCAGCTGAAAATGATGGAATAATTGCCGCAACAAAATATGCCAGAAGCACCCCTAATGCTATTCCAATTACCGAAACGATGAGGAATTCTACAATAAAGAGAAACAATATCTGCCCTACATCTGCTCCTCTATCCCTGAAAAGGTCTACTTGTCCTCGTCTTGATTCAACTTCCATATTCACCATAAATATGGTTAAAATCAACCCTACAATTATAACAGGTAACATAAAGACAATTGTAATGGAAGCTCGTGAATAAGCGTTCTGCAGAGAAGTAATTGGACTTGAGAGAATGTAAATATAAACAGCTGGAAAGTCGACTTTCAAATTTTCAGAAAAGAAGGTCATCTTATCGACTACTTGATCGAGACCTCCATCAGTCAGCAAAGTCTTATCAAATTTCACTAAGAAAATATAGGGAATATCTCTTGTCACCATTTCATCGAGATCCGCATCGGTTACTTCTGCTAATGGAAAAAGTATTGAGTCTGATAACCACTCTAAATCAAAAGCTGATTGAATTATTGAAACACCGTCTTGTATTGTGAAAATGCCTGATATGGTAAAATCCTGATATGTGATTGGGAAAAAATCTTCGATAGTATCTAATCCATAAGCTGGGTTTGGATAGTATTTTGCTATTGATAAATTGAATGTATCTCCCACTTGTATTTCTCGACCGTATATCTCACCTAATTCTTGGGCTTGTTTTAAGCTGATGACAATATTATTTTCATCAACAATAAAATCGCCTTCGACATCGAATAGAAAACTAATACGGTCTAACGTTTCTTGTTCCACCAGCAAGGAGTTTGTCACTGACACAGGATTCGTTTGATTTTCCTGCTCATCTTCCGGCAAACAAATATAGCTCGGGTCTTTTCCATCAGTATTGAACAGTGCTTGTGTCGAATACGCAAGATTGTATAATTCAACTAAAGCATTTTCATCTAAGTTCTCCATTATTTCATCTATATCATCTGGGTTATTAGATGAAAGGACATAGGATTGATAATCTTGAGTGTCTAGAAAGTCGTTTAACGCTAAATTTTCCGAAGTCCCTGACCAATAATACACCGATAAGAGCATTGTTATCGAAATAGTAAATCCAAAAATAATTATCCCCATATTTCTTTTGTGATTCAAGATGTTCTTAAAAGCTAGTTTTATGAAGAATCCAACCTTCAATTTATCTTTATATTCCTCATCTTGTATCTCGTCTTTGCTCAATAATATCACCATTAAAGTACTCGAGTTTGTCTTGTATCAATAATCCATAATTCTTCTCAGTTTTACTTGCTTTTTTTCTTTGTTTTTTTGCCAGAGGTTTCTTCTGTTTTCGTTTCCGTTGTGACCATTTTTTCTGCATCAACAGATCTTTGATAAACTTCTTTTGCACTTTGGAAATCAAAGGATTTCTTATCTTGGATTTTTTCTTCAACCAATTGACCATTTCTTATTATGAGCACGCGATCAGCTCTTGCAGCCATTTCTGGATCATGAGTTGTCATAATAACAGAGATGCCTTCTTTTTTGATTAGTTCTTCAATCAAATCCATAATTTCATCACCTAAAGCAGTGTCTAGCGCCCTTGTAGGTTCATCACAGATCAGTATTTTTGGTGTATTCGCTATTGCTCGAGCAATTACCACTCTTTGTTTTTGACCGTTAGAAAGTTGATGTGGAAGTTTATTAGCCATTTCAATCATTTCTACTCGTTCAAGTAATCGATATGCAACAGTTAAAGCTAATTCCTCAGATTTTCCAGCGATGATCAAAGGGGCCATAACATTTTCAATTGCAGTCATACTTGGAATAAGATAAAATTCTTGGAAGATAATCCCGAGATGCCCTTGCCTGAAAACTCTGAACTCTTCTGTAGACATCTGTGAAATCTCTTGACCTTCAATTTTTATTTCTCCAGAATTCAAGGAATCTATTCCGTATAACAGGTTTAGCAAGGTTGTTTTTCCGCTTCCAGATATACCAATTATTGCCAACATTTCTCCTTTGTTCAATTTGAATGTAACACCTTTTAGTACCTCAAGAGGACCAGAACGCAACTCATAATGCTTGAAAACATCCTTACATTCTAAGACTATATTAGACATTGAAACTTCCTTCTTTTTTACAGAGTAAACAATTTTTTTTGCTAATTATTATTTTAAGGAGTAATTTATTTTTAACACTCTTTTCAAGAATGACTCCTTCTCAAATTCTTGAAAGTATGCGAATATATTCTAATTTATAGGTTATATATGTTATTACTAACCAAAGATAATAGTAGAATATTAAATAATTAGTCATTTCTAATTTAACCTTAAATTTGCTTAATTTTTGAAAAAAAGAGCTCTTCTCAGATTTTTGCAAGGATTTTTTATATAGAATTAATTTTAAAGGAAACAGATACTTTGAAATAGACAGATAATTGACTATGTTTAGAAAATATTCTTTAGGAATAACAAACTATCCGAACTAGAAGAATAAAAGGATTAATATTCAATAAACATCTAAATCTAATTTCAGAGCGTGAAAACTTATGACTGCAGAATCTCATAAAAGCAAAATTTTACTCGAATTACGCGACGTTCGAAAATGGTTTCCAGTAAAGGAACAAGGTTTTGTTGGTAGTAGACAAGTCGCAAATATCAAAGCAGTTGATGGAGTCAATTTAGTGATCTACCGGGGTGAAACCCTAGGGTTGGTTGGTGAAAGCGGTTGTGGAAAAACAACTACAGGCAAAGTTATCGTTAAATTAGAAGTACCCACCACAGGACAGATTCTCTATAATGGACAAGATATCTATGCTTTCCATACAAAAGAGGATGAAATGTACTTTAAACGAAATGTGCAAATGATCTTTCAAGACCCTTACAGTTCTCTTAACCCACGTATGCTTGTTATGGATATTATTGGTGAAGGATTAGACATTCATGAACCAAAAATGTCAAAGTTAAGGCGTGATGAAAAAGTATACGATTTGCTGGATAAAGTAGGTTTAGAAAGATATCACGCAATGAGATATCCTCATGAGTTTAGTGGAGGACAAAGACAGCGTATAGGTATCGCTAGATCCTTATCTGTTAATCCAGAATTAGTGGTCGCAGATGAACCTGTTTCCGCTTTAGATGTTTCAGTGCAAGCACAAATTCTTAATTTAATGCAAGATTTACAAAAGCAATTCAATTTAACCTACATTTTTGTTGCTCATGATTTATCTGTAATTAAACATGTCAGTGACCGTGTAGCGGTTATGTATCTTGGAACAATTGTTGAATATGGTTCTAATAATCAAGTTTTCACTGAGACAGGACATCCTTATACTGTCTCACTTATGTCAGCCATTCCAAGACCAGACCCAAGAAGAAAAATGAAACGTATTGTACTCCCAGGTGAACCTCCTTCCCCTATCAATGTTCCAACTGGTTGTCGTTTCCATCCGAGATGTTACAAATCTGATGGAGAAAAATGCATCAAAGAAGATCCACCTATGATTGAACTAGAAGAGGGACATTTAGTTAAATGTCATTATCCTGAAATGTAAGGATCTCTTATCAGAAAAGAGCAGATTTTAATGCTCTTTTAAACATTTTTTTTTATTTTTCTTTCGATAATAAGATTTATCAATTATTTTCAAGTGCTAAAATAGTATAATAATAAAGTAATACAAGCTTTCCGAATCAACCAATTGAAAGTCCAAAAGTAAATTAAAATAATGAATCTTCAGAAAAGACTTAATAAAAATAAAGATTGCTTGTTATCAGAACAAAATCGGTGAAATAGATGGAACCATTGCTCGAAGTAAAAAATCTAATGACTCATTTCTTCACAGAAGCGGGTGTTGTTGAAGCCTTAGATGGAATAGATCTTACTGTTTTTCCTAAAGAGTCTGTTGGAATTGTTGGAGAATCAGGCTGTGGGAAAACCCAGACTGCTTATTCAATTCTGCGAATCCTTGCACAGAATGGCCAGATTATCGACGGAGAAATTCTTTACAAAGGAGAAGATCTAATAACATTACCTGAAGCAGAAATGCGTAACATCCGTGGAAAAGAAATTGCAATGATTTTCCAGGATCCAATGACTTCTCTGAATCCAGTAATAAGAATCGCTGATCAGATGATCGAAGTTATTGCTTTGCATAGAGATGTATCTGCAATTGAAGCACGTGAACTCGCTATCAATGCACTTACCGCTGTTGGTCTTTCAGAAGCGGATAAACGTATTGATGAATATCCTCACAAATTCAGCGGTGGTATGAGACAAAGAATTCTCATTGCGCGTGCAATTGCCTTACAACCATCTCTTTTAATTGCAGATGAACCAACAACTGCTTTAGATGTTACAATTCAAGCACAAGTACTTGAAATTTTCAAAGATATGAGAGATAAATTTGATTTAGCTATGATGCTCATTACGCACAATCTTGGTGTAGTTGCTGAACTAACTGAAAGGGTACATATCTTCTATGGAGGACGTGTTGCAGAAGTAGGGTCAACATTTGACATTTTCACAAAACCAATGCATCCTTATACAATTGCTCTTTTAGAAAGCATTCCTTCTTTGGATGTAGATAAAGGACGGTTAGCAACCATTCCTGGAAGCGTACCTCAATTAATCAATCCTCCTCAAGGATGTAGATTCCATCCAAGATGCAGATACGCTAAAGAAATCTGCTCAAAAGATCGACCACCTATGGAAGAAAAAGTTCCAGGAAGATTTGTTGCTTGTCACTTCTGGGAAGAAGTAGAAATAAGTGATCTTGCTGAACAGGTATTGGGTCAAAAGAAGAAGGACATTAAAAAAGCTAAATAATATTAATTTTTTTGTGTTAAATTCCAACACAACTCTTTTTCATTTTATTTTCCGCATCAATTTAGTATAGTTCTATATTATGAAATTTCTCTCTCAAATGGGTTGGAAACTATTAATCACAATATTCATTGAAAAAGTTACTATAACTAAAGTTATCTGAACAGAAAATTGACTTAAAAAAAAGATAGTTAGTTGGCTGTAAAAAACAACCAAACTCGATTTTCAATCTAATCCTTTAATCTTGGATTCATTGCATCATTTAATGCATCGCCAACAATGTTGAATGCTAAGACAAGGAAGAATATTCCAAATCCGGCAATGAATACTTGTTCAGGATTATTGATGAGGTTTATAACTCCTTCATTAACAACTCTTCCCCAAGATACTGTTTGTGGATCACCGAATCCAAGGAAAGTTAAGCCTGCTTCTGCAAGGATATTACCACCAATGTTTAAGGTCGTAACGACTACCAATGGGGACAAGATATTTGGCAGAACATGTTTTGATATTATACGCCAATCGCTTGCTCCAAGACAGATTGCTGCTGAGACATATTCAAGAGTCATTACTCTTTTTACCTCAGCAGTGGTAAGACGCGCTAATCCCGCCCAACCAAAGAGACCTAAAACTGATATCATAATCGTCGCATGGGTCATATTTTGAAGGAATTCTATACGTCCCGATCTAAGGAATGATACTGCAACAATAGCAATAAGTAAGAAAGGCACTGCAAGGAACATATCTGTTAATCGCATGATTATTTCTTCTGTCATTCCTCGATAGTAACCAGCTAAAGCACCTAGAATTACACCAATAAAGGTAGATAATGCTGAAGCAGTAATGCCTACAAGTAGACTAATCTGAGAACCCCAAACAATTCTAGAGAATAAATCTCTACCAAGCGTATCAGTACCGATAGGATATTTCAAACTTGGATGTTCATCAGCTCCACCACCACCATATTTATCAAATAGTGGATCAAGGGCTGTTGGATAATGTTGAGATATTACCGGAGCTAAAATTGCCATAATAACTACTACTAAAATAACAAAGAATCCGTAGATAGCTAACTTGTTCCTTTGAAATCGTTTCCATACTGTAGACCAATGTGAAGGAGATTTTTCCACAGGAGCTTCGTCACCAACACGTAGTAATTCTGCTGTACTTGGTCCTTTTGCGTCTTTATCTGTAACAGTTGCCATTAATCTGTCCTCCGAAATTAAATCTCAATCCTTGGATCTACCCAAACATAAGCGATATCTGTAACGAGATTCGCAACGAGAATCATCAAAGTGATGATCATGCTAATCGCCATAATTAGCGGATGATCTAATCTTACGATATATTGAACGAATTTTCGTCCTAAACCCGGGAAGGAAAAGACCGTTTCTGTAATCGGTGTTCCTCCTAATACAGCTCCAACAAATAAGCCAATATACGTCACCACCGGAAGTAATGCATTTCTCAAACCATGACTAATTAACACAGCTCTTTCTGAGAGACCATTAGCTCGAGCAGATAGAATGTAATCTTGTCTTAAGATATCTAACATTGAGCCTCTTACCAACCTAGTAAATAATGCAAGGCTAGAAAAGACAAGCGTTGTTACGGGCAGGATCATGTACCATATGGTATCACCTGTATGGACAAAGAATGACTGTATAAAGTCTCCCAGCTGTCCATTCCAAAGACCAGCCCAATTAGTGACAGGTTCTGGTGTGGAATGTGCTTTACCAGGCGGGAACCAATTCAATCCTCTTCCAGAGAAGATAAAAATTAGGAGATATCCTACGACAAAAATCGGCATTGATTGAAAGAGTAACGCCATCGCGCTAATACCCGAATCTATCCAAGAGTTTTGGAATTTAGCTGCCATAACACCTAAAAGAATTGAGATAATTAACGAGATTAAGAATTGGGTAATTTGTAACTTGAGTGTTTCAGATAAGAAATTACCAATTGCATCCAAAACAGGTTCTCTAGTAAAGAATGTTAGACCCAAATCAAATCGTGCAAAACCCCATAACCAAATGATATATTGTTGCATAGGAGGCTTTGCTAAACCCAAAGTCTCACGAATTTTATCAATATCTGCAGGAGTAATATGAGGATTTTGTTGGATTAGATAACCTAATGGATCTCCAATCAAATACATTAACGAAAAAGTAATGATGGATATACCAATAAATAGCGGAATAATAGTAAGGATTCTTCTGAAGCTATAAATTAATAGTCGATTTCTAGCTAGAGATTTAAACCAGCCACCGATACCATACCAGTGGGAAACTCTACTGTGACTAGAATCGATTTCTTCAGAGAAATTTTCGATAACAGCTTCTGTCATAGTTTCAACTCCGATTCAAAGTTCGATATACAATCGTTCTTTGAATTATAACCTAAATATTGCTAAATATAAACTTCTTGTGTATTAAATATCAAGGTTACGTATAGTCTGTTAAACATATAATTATCATATTTATACCTTACTTCTACATAAAAAAAAAGACTATCCTACAAAAAAAGTTTCCTTCTATTATTTTACGTTAAAGCTTTAAAAGGAAAAAGGGAAATGTATTTTTCCCTATGTTACTATTACACCACATTTTTTGCAAACCCTTGAACCGGATTCAACTAATGTGCCACAAACTTTGCAAGTATGAATCGTCTTGCGTTCATATAATTCTTCTGTAGGCTGACTTAAGTGAATTTGTTGGCCAACCAATTGAGCTTTAAGATTTTTAGGATTGCCAAGTATTTTCATCATATCCTCTGGAATAGAAATACGATTTTGATTATCGACAGCTAATCTTCGAGTTCCTGCGAGATCTCTCAAACGAATGTTACTGTCATGTGTTGCTAAAATCACTCCATCTTCAATTTCAATGGTACGTTCTGCACGAGAAGCTACTTGTTGTGCATGAGTAGCTAATAGGAGAGCAACACCCAATTCACGATTGATTTCATCTAACACATCAAGAACATGCTCACCTGTTAATGGGTCGAGTGAAGCTGTTACTTCATCTGCAATTATCAATTTAGGATTTGTTATAAGGGCTGCAGCAAGTGCGACACGTTGTTTTTCACCACCAGATAACATGCCTGGTCGATGTTTTTTCCGTTCACTCAAACCAACTAAATCAACTAGCATATCACATCGTTCATCAATTTCGCTATTTTCCATCCCTGCTAAATGTCCACCTAACTTAACATTTTGAACGACATTTAAATGAGGAATAAGTTTAGTTTCTTGAAAAACTAATCCAGCAAATTTTCTACGAGCACGAACAATTTGTTCTGGGGAGAGTCTTGAGATGTCTCGAGATATTCCTGACCAGAATATTTTTCCAGAAGTCGGGGGTAAAAGTCCAGCTGAAATATTCACTAAAGTTGATTTACCAGCACCAGAAGGACCAATTAATGCTACTTTTTCACCAGGATAAATAGTCATAGAAACTCCACGAAGAGCTATAGTCTCTGTTTTCTCACTTTGATATATTTTATAAACTTCTTCGATGTTCAAAATTGGCATTTTTAATTTAGATTGACCAGCAGCCATTTTTATACCCAATGAATTTGATAGTAATTCCCATATTTTAATGTATTATCTAGTCTAAAATGGTTTCTTTAAAATATCCTCTTGTTAAAAAAAAATAGTTGTTTCTTAGAAAACTTGCAGAAATTTAAATAATGAGGTAAAGGAACGAAATTCATAGGATAATTTATGGAAAGAGAAGTTGTAAGACTATCCATAAAGTTTATACCGAGATTAGAGAAAATATTAAAAGCATAAAGGAGCAAAACCTACCTATGAGCACCATAACTAAAGAGAAGGAGCAACAACATGAATCCAAAGTTATGTCTACTTGGGATAAAATGAAATCCTTCAAAGCGAAACCATTTAAACAGTATATCGGTCCAACAGGAGTTTGGATGTTATGCTACTATTTTATATCAATATTCATAATGATTGCAATGAATGTCGCTCGAGTGGGATGGTCAGGAGAAGCAATATTTGCCGCTCCAGCACACTTTGCTCAGTTATTTCTTAATTATGGTTTAAATGCTGGAAAAGTTGCTGCAGATCCATTGGACACAGTAAATGATTTCTATCTTGAAAAAATTGAATTTGGTAGGCCATTAATGTCTGCATCATGGTTATTCGCTCCAGTGATTGTTTATGTTATTGGGTTAATGCTTTCTATACTCAGTGGTTCTGGTTATCCACAACCAACAGGAGATTATGGTTATCTGGAGAACTTCTTTTATTTCCATGAAAGAACGGTTGCATTAAATGGTGATCCATTAGCTGATAACCCAGGAAAGAGTGGTGGATTCTATTTTCTAATTGTCTGGTTACCGGTCATCCTTTCAGCAATTATAGGGGCAATAATTTCGAAAAGGCTGTTCACAAAAGATCCGAAACAACATAAATCATTCAATGTTATAAAAATAATGATGTATAATTTGTTTGCTGGATTTATTGTAGGATTACAAATGGGATATATGACAGGTAAAGTTACATTTAATATTTGGTTATCAATAGCAACAATTGTCACTTCTTCCTACGATAATACAGGTTACATTTTCTCAGGACAATACAATCCCAATGTAATTATGTTTACTTCTTGGTTTGTGAATTTTATACCAATAATAATTGTTGCAGCCATTTACATCCTTTACAGTCCATTTGAAGATAAGATTACAAATCTAATTAAGGGAAATCCAAAAATGCAAATGGAAGAAGTAGAACAATCTTAAACTTAAATAGAATATCAATACTTAACCAGCGGTTAATTCCGCTATAAAATCTTTTTTTATTTTAGTTTCATCAGTTAAAAAAAATTATTGAGGGTTTTTCCACAATAATGTGAAATAGACCTCAAGTTACTATTTTTTGGTAAATTATTACTTTCATTAAATGCCTCAATATCTTTTAGCTAGAACTGATATTCTACCTTTTTCTGAACATATTGAACAATCTACTCGAGTATTCTTTAATTCAAGATCAAAGCCTAGTAAAGCGAATTCAGATAATTCCTCAAGTGCTTCTGCACATTTCTGCGTACCGCACCAATTTACTAGATACATTTTATCATGTTCAAGATTATGCTCTTCTAAATAGTTTTTAAATGAAAGTTCGGTTAAATCTTGTATCTGCTCATCATAAGTTTGTGCTATTTTGTTTCGCAAATCTTTGCTGATGGTTCTGAGGAGAGCAGATATTTTTTCCGTTAGTCGTTTATCATTGAGTTTTAGTGTTGCCTTCGTAAGAAGATCTCTTCGTGTAACAGTAATTTCTCGAACTTGAAATTCATTATTTCCTATCTCAAAGCGTAAAGGAATGCCCAAACGCTCAGTTTCGTAAAACTTCGCTCCAGGAGTTGTAAGATCACAATCTATTAATTGAATCTTAAACCGTTCCTTTTTTTATGGACAAATAGGACATCTATCCATTCTCAGTCACCGTAACAAGCAAGTTGATGCAATTCATTTCTGAGCCCCCACTAGGAACAGTCGAGTGGGGGATTCCCGAGTCGGTATACGGCACGGGGCTGGAGCC
>JAUWKS010000056.1 GCA_030614005.1 Candidatus Heimdallarchaeota archaeon
CAAATAGGACATGGAGAAGAATAAACGCTTGAAGATCAAGTAATTTTGTGTTAGCACGAGGAATACTTTCAGCAATCTCCAGAGAAAAGGACTTTAAACAGGGAAGCAGCATAGTTCTTTACTGACTGCCAAAAAGTCAACAGCCTTCGAGGCTCCAGCCCCGTGCCGTATACCGACTCGGGAATCCCCCACTCAACTGTTCCTAGTGAGGGCTCAGAGATGAACTGCACCAACAAATTGATCGCGGTGACTGGGAATGGATAAAAGACTCAGTGTCCCATTTGTCCATAAAAAAAGGAACGGTAGCCAAAACAAAGTGAAATTAGATAATCTAGACCAATCTTTGGTTGATTTAATGTATCACCCAATATTAGTAGTGTATTGTAGCGATGGATAGAACTTGAATTTTATTTCGGAGAAAGGATTCTGCTATCATTGGGTAAATCTTTTGTAGTCAATTTTTGTCACTATTTTTTCTGAGTTTACTTGTAAATTAAATTCAACATAAGGATTATATATAGGATGTAATGAAAATTTCTTTAGAGTGGATTCTTAAAAAAAAATGAGAATCGGAATTATTTATTGTATATATAATAAGGAGAATCAGTGATTATGGCACGTTATGCTTTATGTTCTGTTTGTGGGAGAGGCACAAGAATTGGCAGAGCAAGGACATGTACATACTGCGGTAGATATGTGTGCAGAAAACATCGTACAAATGGTTTGTGCCCAGCACATATCAATGTTATGAGCAAAGAACATGCAGATGCATTACTTGTACAAGATCATATACATCACTGGATAGGGAGAATAACAATACCAATATTGTTTTTCACTTTTATTGGTTCATTTGGAATTATTGGTCAACAAGGTAGGATATTTGGATTTGTGAGTTTAGGTATTTTTCTAGTAACACTACTGATATTTATAACAGGAAGTAGAAGCGTAAATAGAAAGCATGAAACAATATTGAGAAAAGCAATTCATTCAAAATTTAGTGATATAGAAACTACTCTTTGTTTGAAATGTATTATTGCACTTCCAGAAGGAACTAGAAAATGTCCCTCATGTGGTACCAAAGTTTCTATTGTCCCAGGCAATCCTTTCCAAGAAACACCTGCATCTATTACCATTGCAGAAGGGGAATATACTCAACCGCTTCAACAATATATTCAATCAACACCTCCTCCAGTAAAAACGAATTATGAGACTTTGCCACCACCACCGCCTCCAGTAAAAGCGAATTATGGAACTTTACCTCCACCTCCCCCACCAGAAAGTCAACAACAGTATAGAACTCCACCGCCACCTCCAGGATACATACCAAAACAGCACACTGGAAATCAAGATTTAGATAGTCTATTGGACGAAATTATTGAGCAAAACCCAGATTCCAAAGTAGAGGTAAATAATTTTTACGATGAGAAAGCTAACTCCAAATTTCATACCTGTAGTTCATGCGGTAAAGGTTTTACAAGGACAGGTAGCACAAGCCATTGCCCCTTTTGCAATATACCACTGTTTAATACACGATAATCCATTGATTTGAAAAAAGGTAATAATTCAGCCAAAATTCCTTTCTACCGAAAAACCTATTTTCATTGAATCTGGAAAAGTATTGTTAAGGTGCTTAAAGTGACTGAAAATAACAAAGTTGTAACTCGAACTGGGATTTCCTTGGAAATTGCCCTTCTTACAGAATTTGATGAATGGTTAGAGAAAAAGGGCTTCCCAAATAGAAGTGAAGGGATACGGTATTTAATTCGAGAGAAACTAGACCAAGAAGCTCTCCTCACAAACCCCGATTTCATTGTTGTGGGTTCATTGACTTATGTCTTTCAACATCATGGTTTTGATTGTACCTTAAAACTGATAGAAATTCAACATGATTTTGAAGAGTTGATTATTTCAACTATGCATGCTCATATTACACATGATTTATGTTTAGAAACAATTTTTCTTAAAGGAAAGCAAATTAAGATAAGAAAATTGGCTGAGAGTATTTTAGCTTTAAAGGGAGTACTAAAAGGGCAGCTATATCTTGCCCCTGCAGATTAGTTACTCTTTAGCAACACCCATATTTGTTTCTGGGGAAAGATGTTCAATTGCTACTTCGTCATTTTCTCTCTTAATAAACTCCAAACTTTTCTCCTTTTGCCTTCGTTTCCTTTTTGGGGAGAAGATAACACTGATAACAAAAATTGTACTGGAAACAATGATAATTGATGATCCTACTGGAAAATCAACTAGAAACGAAAGTAAAACACCGCCAACAGCGGAAGCAATACCAACAAGAGGTGAAAAGAGGAAAATTTTCTTTGTATCATAAGCAAATTGGTAGACAGTTGAGGTTGGATTAACAATTAATGCATAGACCAATAACGCTCCAACAATCTTAAGTGTGAAAGAAACTGTTAAGGCAGTAAGGAAGAGAATGAGAAAATTGAAAAAGTTCACTCTAATTCCTGCAGCAAGAGCCACTTTTTTGTTGAACATTGTGGCAATAAACTCCTTATAAAAGATTATTAGCACAAGAATGATTACTATGTTAATAATTCCTAAAAGAAGAAAATCAATAGTATCTAAACCAAAGACACTTCCCCAAAGAATTTGAACTGCTTCACTTGAAACCACCCCTGAAGGTAAGAAACTTAGAAAGATAAAGCCCAGTGCAAGTGTTAAAGCAAAGATTATACCCAAAACCACATTGGAATTTAGTCTTGTTTTTTCTGAAATTGGTCCAAGTAAAAGTGCTACACCAATAGCGAATAAGGTCGCCGAAATAATTGGGTCAAAATTAATGTAACTATTAATTAGCAAACCTAAAGCTGCTCCTGCAAAAGCTGCGTGAGACATGGAAAAACCTATTGAGGTTACTTTTAGGTGAACTACAAAAACACCAATAAGAGAACAAGCCATACCTGCGAGAACTGCTCCAAGAACAACCTTGGCAATGAGCTGAAGTTGGAAGTTGGCAAATAATAGGAATAATTGAGTCATTTTTTTCACCATGTTATTGTTTTGAACAAATTCCATCAAGTTATGCTTCTGAAGCAGACAGCTCCACAAATGCTCGGTAAATTTTAGATTCCACTGCAGTAATTCTATTCGAATCCAATACTAGCTTGCCTTGTCTGAGCATCACTACTCTGTTTACCTCTTTTGGTATATCAGAACCATGAGAAACACAAAGGATTGTTACACCTGCCTCTTGATTCAACTTCAAGAGCAGCTGGTAAATTTCTTGGCGAGCATTAATATCCAAATTTGCAAATGGTTCATCTAGGAGCAATAATTCAGGTTCACCAGCTAGGGCATTTGCTATCATTACTTTTTGATGCTGACCAGCTGATAGCTTACCAATTGGACGAGACCAAAAATCTTCCATCCCTACTGCTTGCAAACTAGCTCTAACAATCTCCCAGTCCGCTTCCTTGATCCTTTTTCCAAGACCTATCAAACCAGAACGACCAATCATAACGACATCTTTAACTAGAAAAGGTTCATTAGGCTCAAACTCAAGACCCTGAATAACGTAACCGATTCTTTTTCTTATATCAGGACCCTCTTGCTTTACAGATAAACCGAAAACCATCACTTCACCTTTGCTTATTGGAAGTATTCCACAAATAGTTTCAAGAATGGTTGTTTTACCTGCTCCATTCGGTCCAACAATAAAGATGAGTTCTCCTTTAGAGACTTGCATAGATACTTTATGAAGGGTAGGAATTCGCTCACCTTCATAGACAGTATCAACATTCTCAAGCTTTACTATTAGATCATTATAAGGAAATTTTATCTTGTTTATTGAATTGTTTCTTTGACTTGTAAGTTGAATATTTGCATTTATAGCAGTAAGAAAACTCTCACGATCAAAATGCATTACTCTATCTCCAAGAAATCTTCAATGGGTTTAGTAACAAAGGTTAAAGCAATTTTTCTAACAGCTTCTGGTTTCAATCCTTTTAGATCGAGTGGAACCTTTAGCCGCATTTTGAGAGTTTCATTATTCATAGTAAAAACAGCTTCTGGTTTACCCTTATCTATGACAGTAATGTTTCCTTTGCCTAAGGTACATCCTGAAATGAACTGAATTCCATCAATCATACAAGATATTGGTGGATTGATACCGGTATGTGCTACCACTTTCATTATGAAAGGATCAAAACCTAACCTATTAATAGCCGTTTCAGCCATTCGAGCTCCAACAATCAAATAGGGACCAAGATGAGTGTGAAATCGAGCTAAAATCTCTACAACTTCAACCACTTTAAAGGGACTATATTCTGCTTTCATGTTTTTCACCAATTTCAATATTAGACAATAAACCATTACTTCTTAGCTTTCTTTCTTAGTGATGGTAGAGCTACTGCTATAATGACTAAAAATAAAATCGTACTTTGGAGAAGGAGCCCATTATTTTTAGTTTCATTTAATCCAGTCACTAATTGCTGCAAGTTGTATTCCAACATCTCGAGATAGCTATCTGAGTTTTCAGAGTCTTGTGGAAAATTCGTTAGAACAATATGAGGAACATTAACTAAACTAGCAACTTCTTTACCTATACTTGTTCCAGATTGAAGATTACTAATTATCAGCTCCGCACTTAAATTCCCTGCAGCTATTGCTAAATCAGAAACCTCTTGCACTGACATAAGTTCATCGGATTTAGACCAATTCCCTACAACATTTAACCCAAGAAAATTACTAAAACCAATTTGATGAGTCATTACAACTGCTTTCATTCCTGTCAAATTATTGTCTTGTGCTGCTTGGAGAAGCTCAATTGCTTTTGCATCAATTTGACTACTGAAAAGGGAAAGTTCTTCGTTAAAGTCTGTAGCTAATTCTGGATATGTCTGATTTAATTTACTTGTAATTACATTGAGATATTTTTTAGCATTATCCGGAACACCCCAAGGAACTGCGCCTACCAATGGTGCTAAAGCATATTTTGCACTAGTTTTCCCCGCACTAGATAATAAATCATCTAACCATTGCCCTTCAAAACCATGACAAAAAACAACATCTGCTTCTTGAATTAACTCTAAATCACTCGGACTGGAATCATAGTGAGCTGGACATGCCCCTGGATTAATAATGGGTTCAATGACTTGATTAGTAATTGTTCCAACAAAATCAGCCAATGTTGTTGTGGTTGCAGCAACTTTTATTACCGATTCACTATTCTTGACAAGACTTTTCCTTCCTTGTGTAATTTGTGGTACTAATAATAAACTAATCACAACAAATGTCAAACAGATCAATTTTACTTTAGTTTTTCCTTTCACTGAAATACCTCTTTTTATTCTTGAAGATTTTAGGAGAATAGAGTAACACGATTTTATAAATGGTGTTATTCATTCCATTCTGGAAAGAAAATAACAGACTAAAAATCGAAGAAAACGCCTATTTGGATCAGAGTAATTCCTTCTATCTTCAGTTATTTTTTTGTTTGAAACAATTTTAATTTACTTTGGAATCAAAAAGTCAAGAAGAAATAAGAAAAGAGAAAAAGAGAGGTTAATTGCTCTCATTATTTCTTAACCAAGCCAACCTTATCAAGGGTATATCCATAGATAAAAGCAGTTTCTTTCATGTGTTCATATCGTCCAGAAGCACCGCCGTGTCCTGCACCCATATTTGTTTTCAACAGCAACTCATTTTTGTCAGTTTTTGATACTCTCAGTTTGGCTACCATTTTTGCTGGTTCCCAGTAAGCAACACGAGGATCATTTAATCCGGCTGTTACTAAAATATGAGGATAATCTTTTGCTTCAATATTATCATACGGAGAATAGGATAGCATATAATCAAAGTATTCTTTCTCGTTTGGATTTCCCCATTCCTCCCATTCTTGAGCAGTTAATGGAATGGTTTCATCTAGCATAGTATTGATTACATCAACAAATGGCACTCGAGCAATAACTAACTGGAATAATTCGGGAGCCATGTTCAAAATCGCACCCATTAATAATCCACCGGCACTTCCTCCGGCAACTACTAATTGTTCTTTTGAAGTTACTTTTTCGGCTATTAGGTATTTAGCGCAGTCAATGAAATCGTAGAAGGTATTCTTTTTCTTAAGCATTTTACCATCTTCGTACCACTTTCTCCCAAGTTCACCACCACCTCGTACGTGAGCGATTACATACACCATATTTCGCTCGATTAGACTTACTAAAGTTGGAGAGAAATTGGTATCCATTGAATAGCCGTAGGAACCATAAGCATAGAGCATTGTTGGTGCAGGTGTTGTTAGTCCTTTCTTGTGAACGATTGAAATAGGCACTTGCACACCATCACGAGCTTTTACATTTACTCGAGTAGTCACATAATCTTCTTTATTGTAATTCTTTACTTCATCCTCTTTTAAAAGAACTAATTTCTTATCTTTTACCTGGTAATCAAAAATGGTTACAGGGGTTATTAAAGAAGTATAACGAAGTCGCAAAACATCTGATGAATATTCGAAATTATCTCCAGTCCAAACACCGTAAACCGGTTCTGGGAATGTTACATCATGGTTTCTCTTATCATCTTTCCCGAAGAAAATACCTATTTTTATTAACCCTTCATGTCGCTTAACGATTATCAGGTATGGTTCAAATGCAATAGACCATGAGAGCTTCACATCATCATTATGAGCAATTATTTCTTCCCAATCATTTTTAGCTAGCTTATTAATCGCGGTTCTCATTAACTTGAAATTTGTTGCTTTATCATCATTTGTTACAATGTAGAAAAAACCATCTTTATGAGTTATACTGTACTCGTGGTCTTTTTCTCTCAAGAGAACAACGACAAACTCTCCTAGAGGATTTGACAAATCAAGGAACCGTGTTTCTGAACTAGTAGTGGTTTCAGAATCCATGAAGAGGTATTTCCCATCTTTGCTTTTCCAAACTGTTAATCTTCTAGTAATATCCTTTTCTTCAAAAATTAGTCTATCTTCTTCTGTAGAAGAACCAAGACGATGTCTTTTTAGTGCATAGGGTCTCTGAGCTTCATCCCTTAAAGTATAGTAGAGGGTATTATCATCTACCCATTCAAAGCTCCAACCAATATTCTCTACTCCAGTAGAGCTAGTTTCGCCTGTTTCAAGGTTCTTAATCTGGATACTATATTTTTCATAACCGGTATTGTCAATTGAATAAGCCAATAATTTCTGATTCGGGCTAATTTTCATTGTCTGAATTTTATAATATTCAAAGTCCTTAGCTAACTCATTTACATCTATGAGTAATTCTTCTTTGTTCTCTAAATTCAAGTGTTTTCGATAGTAAATCTTATACTCTTTTCCTTTCTCATTTTTATTATAATAGTAATAGTCCTTGAATTTGTAGGGAACACTCTCATCATCTTCCTTTATTCTATTCTTCATTTCAGTAAATAACTCGTCAATAAAAGGTTCCAGATAGTTAGTTTTTGCTTTAGTATAATCATTTTCAGCTGTCAAATAATCGATTACTTCTTGCTTTTCTTTTCCTCGCAACCAAAAATAATCATCTACTAATTCATTCCCAAAAATCTTAGTGATCTTGGGTTCTTTCTTTGCAATTGGGGGATTAGTTTTTTCCGGCATAATCATATCTATTCTTTCAACATTTATTAAAAGTTTTTCAATAGAAAAAGAAGAATTTTTTGTCGCTTAATTTTATCATTAGATTTGAGTAAAGTTAATAAAATTGAATGTAATATTACTTTTAGTCATAAAAATTGTGACTATTGAAAAAAAAAGTGGGAATTACTACCAGTGGATAATATATTTAAGAATTTAAAAGCTTGGTTGCCGTTATTAAAGCTTGGCAATACTGTTTCTAGAAAAAATGAACTTGAAGAATATAGCCGTTACCTTGTGTTAAATAATTTAAAGAAAGCAAAAATTATTGACTATTTAACCAAACCTAGAGCACTTTATGATATAATTAATCAATTCAATTGGGAATACCCATCAAAGTATGTAGATGATTTTCTTAAAGTACTTGTAAAAGATCATGTTCTTGACCAAATATATGGTAAATATTCTTTAAATAAAAAGGTAGTAATCGAAAAACCAGATGTTAAATTTATTGAAGATTTTAATGATGTTTTTGAAATTTATGCAACAGGAATACCTGAAAGATTGAAAGGTAAGTTCTTTGATTATACAGGTAGATTAGCATTATTTAATTGGGATTCAGTATTAGCTGGACAAATATATCAAGCGCTAAGGGATTCTGCTTGGAATTTCATCAACACGAAAAAGATTAATGATGTTCATTTACTTGATATTGGGTGTGGTCCTGGATATGAAACAGCAGATTTTTGGGTTCGATTTCAGGAAAGGAACGTTAAAATTACTGCACTTGATTATGATGAGAATCTTTTAACAATTGCAAAAGAAGAATTTTGTCAAAATATCTCCAAATTTGGATACAAAGAAACTACCTGGGATGAACTAATCAATCCTCCTGAATTTATTCATAGCTCAGCTGATAATATGGCAATGATTGAGGATAATAAATTTGATATAATTTACTTCTCAAATTTCCTTCACTGGTTGGATGAACCCATTAAAGGCGTAAAAGAAATGTTCAGAGTATTGAAACCAGGAGGATTTATTTTCGGAAGTCAAGGGACATCTGAAGTAACTAATCCATATCTAGACATCACTGCCAGGGTAGTAAAAGGAATAAATGGTTATTTTTCAAAAAAACAATTTGTTAAATGGTTCAAAGAAGCCGGTTTTATAGAAATAAAATCAGCAACAATGGTTAACACCTTTAAAGCAAAAAAACCAAACGAGTAAAAAAAAGGCAATAATTTAAAGAGAGAAATACTAGCAAAATCAGCAATTTAAAAACAATTTAGAAGGTGAAATGGAAATATGGAATATCTTGAATTTGTCAAATCATTCAAGAAAATTAGGAAAATACTAATCCTTGGTTCAGGTGCAGTAGGAAAGACAAGTCTAACAAAAGTACTCAAATCCGAATTACCTCTAAAGGATATGAATGGTGATTGTGATTATAATCGCACATTATTTGTTGAAATTGATCAATTCAAAACTAAAGACAAGAAAGGTACTTTTCAAGTGATTGATTTGGCAGGACAACTAGGTTTACCAATTCATGCAACTCGAGATACTCCCAAACTCGCTTTTAGTGCAGTTGATCTAATTTGTTTTGTTTTTTCAAAAGATAATGCACAAAGTTTAATCGACCTCAATCAATGGGTAAATATTACGAATAATTATTACCAGAAAACGAACTCGAAAGTTCCTCCCTTCATATTAATCAAGAATAAAATGGATTTGGAAAACAACATAGATGATTCTTTAGTGGAACTTATGATGTCGAGTATAAAGGGTTATTTTGAGATTTCTTGCTATGATGGTAAGGGAGTTGAGGAATTAAAGAAGTGGTTCAGTGAATTCTTCATTGAATGCAATAATGGATATAGGGAGAAATAACACATGTCTTCTAAAATTACTAAAACAATAACAACTGGAGTCCAAGTTAAATGCAAACTCTGTGATGCAAATATTATTTTTGATGTAAATGATAGTGCATCATTTTTATCGAAAACTGAACATCAGAACTTTTTTGGTATGATGTTAGTCACATATAGAGTTCAGCATATAGTTAATGGTGAGAAACATCTAAATGCCGTTTTAATTGATCAACAGAACCTTTTCAGAGGGTATATAGATGCCTACAAAATTCCTATCATGCAAGAAGAGAAAAAGGTAGATCTAGCTGATTTCAGAAATTACTTGATATTAGAAGAAGAAATATATCCATTAACTTCAAGTGATATTTTTACTAATTTCTTTATTATAAATACCACAGGTTGGATTCTTGAAGTAGCAAAATTAGCGAGTATTAATACAGAGGCCGTTCTGAGGAGTATCTTTGATAAAATCGAGGAATCAAAAACAATTTACGAAAACATACCACAACCACTCAATATCAAAGTAGCCAATTTAGAATTCTATATCTGGATTGAGGGAAGCACCCATGTAATGGTTACTTTTCAAAAGAAGAAAGATACTTTTGAGCTAAATGAACTCTTTGAACGAATTACGAAAAATATTGAAAATAATGAAATAATTCCTAAAAAAAGAATCTTCAAGATTTTAGATACTATTCTACAAGTAACTGACTTGGCAGAAAAAAATCCTGATATAATTCTTAGATTACTAAGTGATGATCTATATTATTCCAAGATAAAGACACGATATCCTGAAAGAATTATGGAAATCATACCAAAGATTTCAAAAAGACACTCAATCCCAAAAAGTATCTTAGTGGATTTGTTATTTGGAAAATATTC
Source organism: Candidatus Heimdallarchaeota archaeon (assembly GCA_030614005.1). GTDB lineage: Archaea > Asgardarchaeota > Heimdallarchaeia > JABLTI01 > JABLTI01 > JABLTI01. Next base: position 10,318 of record JAUWKS010000056.1, read on the forward strand.
TTTAATTGAGCTGTTTGAAGAGAAACCGGAATTAATTACCGAATGTAAACAAATAACAGAGACATTAGATTTTATTAATCGCAGAAAATTATTGGTTTAAATTAGCAATAAAATGTGGGTTTCCATAATCAATTTTGAGAAAATTATGACATTGAATTATCATCTTGAATTCATACTCTTTGGCAAAGTTCTTCACTTTGTCAATAGCTTTCTTTTTATCGATTCTAGTTAGATGTTCATCTTCATCGTTTGTACTGCAAGCATAATAATCATACTTGTAATTATAATCGTATAGTCGCCCACAAATTGGGCATCGCATTAGAGATGGTTCATAGTAAGCAAATGCAATAGTTGTTTCTAGTTTTGTTTTATATTCATCCAGTGATTCATCAGCACTCACATCTGCAGAAAGGGAAGAGGGAATATCCTTACATATAGGACAATCAGAAAGCGTTATTGTTTTCGAATTCTCAGGTAATTTATTAATGAAATCTATTACTTTTTCAACAGAAAAGGTTGTTGTCTCTTTTGCTTCAACTCTAGCTTTAAATTCTCGAACTGCGACCTCATATTCTTCTTGAACATAAAGTTGTACAATTGCATTAGCTATTGTTTGATTGTTTTCAGTAGATTTGACATAACCTGAGCATTCGAAAGAATAATTCTCCCTATAAAAGTAAAAATACACAAATGTACCACCAATGGATCCAATAATAATCATTATGAGGAGTATTATTAGAGTCCATTTTAGAAAATTGGATTTCATAATCAGCACACAAAATTTATTGGTTAATCTATGAAAGTTCTTAGTACATATAATATTCAATGTAAGAATATTATCGTTTTTTATTAACAATTTTTCCAAAAACGGGTATAGAAATTTAGGCAATTATAGCTTGTATCCCAAGATAGAATACTCCTATAGCAATTGTATATGCAACCATTACTGGTATTCTAATCAATGATTTCTTTTTGGACAAAATATCTTGGTTAACCAGGAAGGTAGGGAAGACATTGGTTAGACTAAGGAAATGTATGGGAATTAGAAAAGCAAAAGGGAAGATTGTTAAAAAGAGAGAGAGCTCTAAAATATTGTCCAAAATGTAATATTTCATACATCCTATCAGTATAAAAATTTTTAAAAATCCAACTAGTAAAGAAATCGACAAGATTAGATAATAACTTCGTATGAGCATTTTCAATTCTGATCGAGAGCGAATTAAAACTCCGGAACCAATTAAAGAAAATAATCCAATCATTATCCAATAATTGATGTGAAAATTAGCTGTATACATTAAATCAAATCGTAGTATAGGAATTCCATCTTTAATAAAAACTTCACCATCAGTTTCGTATCCTACAATAGTCTCTGTTATGAAGTAATAAAATTCATCATTTTTTGCTTGTGCAGGAACTGATATTACAAGTGCGAGATTAATTATTACTGCAATGAATAACAGTAGAATAGATATTCTATAGTTCCATGATGAATTCTTAAACGATTTTGCAAACGAGTGCTTTTTTACTGCTACTCGTAATTCAAAGGGTAGATTTTCCTCTCTCATCTAATTCCACCTGTATACTACTTTGACTTTCTGATATTATTAACTTTTCACATATGCTTTAGTCTTTCGAGAAAAACTTTAAGGACAATTAATCTTCCTATAGCTGGGGTTGAGCTTATGTTTTTAGCAAGAATAAAAATTGATAGAAATAAAGTGGAAGAAATTACTAAACAAATAAGAAAAGTATATCCATTAGTATTTGATGATGTAGAGGAATTTGAAGAATTAAAATTTAAATCTCGTAAGGAATTATTCTATTTTATCATTGATGAAATCTGGGGCCTTGAAAAAAGTTTTTTTCCTTCTCTCCCAAGATCACTAGTGGAATTATTAGAAAGAGTGAGATATGTTGAGGTAATTTGGGAAGAGATTAAGAATGAAAAATACATCATTTCTAATGAAGATATTATCTGGGAATTGTTCTGTTTAAGGTCCATTCAGATTTACAAAACATAATGCTTTCAAATCGCTTCCTTTCTAAGAGATGAAGAAATAACAACAAATTCCTAGTTTATTTTTAAATGTCAACTAGAAGCATCCCTTCTTTAGCGATAGGATAACTTGCTATTATTTTACCTGTTGATGAGATAACTTCTGCTCCACCAATTGTTGTCCAGTTACTATCGGAAAGTTCAGGTGAATAGTAGTTAACCATTAATGATGGCACTTGAAGAACTCTAAAACGAGGTAAATAACCATCTTCTATTTCTTCATCCCATTGCTCTTGAGTGAACTTTTGAGAACTATCAAATGATCTTGCAAGAGGGAAAAGCAAATAATCAAGTTCTAAGTGCTTTAATTGCTCGAGAATTTTATCTTCAAAAAGGTCACCACAAATGATAAACGCCATTTTTCCGAGAGCTGTTTCAACAGATGAAATAATATTACCTTGACAATAAACAGAAGGATCTGCTTGTGGAGAATGCCAACCGGCAGAATTGCGACGATATTTTAGAATAATTTTACCAGTTGTATCTATAAGAATAGCACTGTCGTAGAACTTTTCGGTTTCCCGTTCTAAAAGTCCTAATCCAACATAAATCTTATTTTTTCGGGCAGCAGAAGAAATTTGAAGAGAGACAGCCCCAGGTATAGGAACAAACAAAGATGTATCATTTTGAATGTTATCGATGTTAACCAAACCAGTGTATGTTGCTTCAGCAAATAGAACTAAATCAGCATTCATTCTAGAAGCTTGCTGAATATAATTTAATATTTCATTTAGGTTATTCTCTGGAGATTCTCCAGGTCGAGTTACTACTAAAGCTGCTCGCATTGATTAAAACATCCACAAGATACTTTTCAGTGGAATAGAAAAGGATATTCAATGTTAAAAACATTTATTCAGAGAAAAAAGCAAATCAAATGACATTCTTTGGTTATTCACTCAGATTAACTAAATATTTTAACTTAAAGCTCAACGTTAGAATATTCAGATTTTGAATAAAGATACTTTAGAATAAAAGGAGAAAGGTTTTATTCAAACCATTCGAATTGTAACTCTCTTTAGAATTGAAAGAAAGAATAGTTAACATCTGATTGAGGTCGTGAATGATTGAATATTTTTAACCGAGTTGCTAATAGTTATGACAAATTCGTGGGTCCTTTTGATTTGGATGAAATTAACGAATATTTACCTTTAAGGTCAGATGGATTGCTCATCGATTTGGGTGGTGGAACAGGTAGAGTAGCATTCCAATTGTCAGAGTATGTTAAAGATTGCTTTGTATTAGACTACTCGTATGAGATGCTTCAACAATCACAGAAAAATAACCATCGATTACCGCTAATACAAGGAGTAAGTGAAAATTCACCTTTCCGATCAAATTCCATCAATCAGATTTTCCTTAATGATTCATTGCATCACATCCAAAAGCAGCAAGAGACCTTAGAGGAATGTTATAGACTTTTAAGACCAAAAGGTGAATTAATTATTAGAGAATTTGATAAGAAATATTTCTGGAACATTTTTCTTATAATTGGAGAAGCATTTCTAAGATTCAAAAGTAAATTTGTTTCACCCAAGCAACTATCTGTAATGTGTGAAAAAGTTGGCTTCACCACTCGTTGGGTGAGACCAAATAAAGCAACATTTATCCTCATAGCTACAAAGGAATAGTGTGAAGTTATACACTTAATTTAAGCGTCAAGGAAGAGATTGCATTAGTTTCTAAGTTTCCTCTTCAAGAGCACGTAAATCATTAGAATCTACTCCAAATCTGGGTTCAATATTCATCGGTATCTCAATTTCTTGAACAAGAATTCCATCTTTAAATGCTTTAACAATCCAATTTCTTTCTGAAGAGGAAGTTGGTATAAATGCTTGTACCTTATAACCTCTTTCTTCAAATTCATCATATAATTTCATATGATTAATAGGGATATTTATAATAAAAACAATTTCTATAAAGCAATTTTTGAAAATTAAAAGAATAATAGAAGGGAATTTGATAACCTTCTATTTCACTTCTTACTCTTTGATTTTTTCTTGGGTTTCTTTTTCTTACCTTTCATAAGAACCGAAATTATTACTATAATAATAATTAAGGCAACTAAACCGCCACTGCCTATTACAGCATACCACCACCAATCCAAACCTTCTAACGAACCAAAGTTAAGGACATAGGTTGCGGCAGACCCAGTTCCACCATTACCCACCAATAAAGAATGTTCTCCTGTGGTATCAGATACTGCAGTAAAGTTTAATATTTTCTCTTCACTTGCATCGCCTGAAAACCAAATACCAGTATCCGCTTTGAACCCATAAGATTCTCCTGGTCGATTGATTTGAAGATAAAATACTCCTATGATATCAAGATTAAACTGTACTCTGAAGAAGTATTCTTTTCCTTCTTCCATATAAACCAGGTATTCACCTTCATCTGGTCCTGCAATCAATGCACCTTCTAGATCATTGATTTTACGATAGGCTGATGCATTTTGAAATAAATCATGAAATGGTTGATTGCTGTCCATAGCTATAGCCATTACTGGAGTGAAAGCTAATGGTGCAATAAACAATAATAATCCAAAAACGGCAAAAATTCTTGTTTGAAATGCTTTCATCGTTTAATCCTCAATAATTAATAGTTAAAATTAAATTCTAAATACCCTTTTTACTTTCTGAGATGTATAAAAGTTTTGCAAGTAAAAAAACATCCTCTACAACATTGTTTCAATTAAAATTTTATAAGAGAGGAGCAATAAGAGAATATGAGGAATGAGACATTACATCCGAAGAAATTCAAAAAATAATCCTTGATTTCATTCATAAAGAAACTGGTTATGCGAATCCATTGGAGGCTTACTGTGGTTTTGAAAAGTTAGATATAGTATCTCAAGAAGCAACACAGGAAGGTAAAATACTTGTAGTCTTCAATTATCATTTCGATGAAGATGGTTTTTCACAATATGATAAAAGTCATCATCTATCTGGTGGGATTACAATTGATGAAAATGGAGAGATATTTGATTGGAGTCTTACAGAAACACATACCGGCGTAGCTGCTAATCTTGATACATATAAGACAAAATCTAAGAGTCTGTAGAGAGAGGATTTATTACTACTAATTTACAATTGATGTATTTCTAAATTCAATATTTCCCTAGGTTGGACCATTTGATTTCTCCAGCTAATTATTTCTCGCGTTTCTTTGAATGTCTATAAATGAATGAAAAAATACCCAATGTGCAGATGCCACATATTATTTGTAATGAAAATGGAGCAATAATGATGAAACCTGATGGACTAGTAGTATATAACGAACTTAAATTCACAGACATTACAAATGTATTGTAAACTGAAAAAACGCTCATAACAAAGTAAACTATTTCACCATTATTCTCCACTAGATCTGGTTGAACATATGACCCATAGAGTGAAGGATATTCACTTGCTGTTGTAATTGTATAAGACGAACTCCATGGACCCCAAAGATCATCTGCAGTTCTAACTTCAATTGATAATTGGTTAGTATCAAAATAGAACACAGTCCATTTTTGCAGATAATTATTCCACATAACGGATAATTCTCCCACCGGTGATGGAAAAATACTTGTTGCTAATAAATAATTACTACTCCATATAGGAGACCCACTAATATCAGCTTCTATTAAGTATTCATAATTTGCTTGATTGAGAATACCAGTTAAGGGGACTCGACATAAATAACAAGCTTCGTATCTACCTGCTGGAGTAGCTAAAAAGTAAATATAATCTTCAGATGTTAAAATCGCTTGGTTTTGAGCAAAACCAAACTGCACAAAATTACTTCCACCAGGCCAAGAGATATTATTCATTTTCACGAACGTTTTCCCATTATCTGCGGAAACAGCAATAGAAGCATTATTGCAATCCCACATTCCCCCCGTTGCAGACCAATGATTAACACTCATATAATATATGTAGATATTTCCATTATAACTTACAGCTGCAGATGGGATACAAGTCATTTCATCGTAGTCAACTTTCTTACTAGAAATCAATTCAGTAGCATTGCCAGTTCGTGAATCCACGATCCAGCCATTTAACATAATCCCATCCGAAGGGTCTGTATCATTACTATAAGCCATAGTGTTGCTTCGCCAATTTAGAGCCAAACCTTCTCCACAACCAAATGTATCACCAAAAATGTAATAGTATTGGTCTTGGTGTTTCATAATAATTCCCAAGTCTGTTCCTCGTACATCTACAATTGTTGTATCATTAAGTGCATTCTCACCTGTTAATTTTGAAATTGGTTCGTGAGGAAGATTTACTTGTACCGTTTGTTCAGCTAATGCTATTTCAGTTGGTACAAATGAGTAATACATCATCATATAGATTATTAGAATGATTAATAGTTTCTTTTTTTGAAGAGGCATAAACATTCAACTCAAAAAATAATAATTACTAGTAATAGTTTTCTACTATAATAATTGTAGAACTTCTATTTATAGAAATCTGTTTGTGTAGGACAACAATAAAGAAATTTGCTCTATTTTTGAAACTTTGATGTTATTTGAGTAATTCTTGAAAATTCTTTGAAACCATTTCATCAATTAAAGTAATTTGTTCGTCATTTTTTACAACAAACCCTTTTGCTTCACTGAATGCAAATTCACTGTACAAATAATCTTCTGCAAAATTTCGGAGCTTTTCTCGGATCAAGTAACTTTCTTGAGTTAATACAAGGGCAAAAACCATTTCACCGATATTTTCAAGCATAATTGCTACATCTCCGTGATCAATAAGTTTCAAGCCACCTTCTTTTGATTCGAGAAGAGTTTCTCCCATAGTTCGTATAGCAGTTAGCAATCCTGAGAGCAAGTTTGCATCTATTTCTAAAGCTTTGTCAAAATATTTTTCATATACAGGAAGACCGGCTTGTTTAGAAATAATATAGAGCGCTTTCAATTGAGTTTCAATTACTTTTGGTTTTGAAATGCTCTCGAGAGTGAATGTAGAGCGAATTGAGTTGGTCATTCTAGTGAAAATTTTCACTAGCAGGTTTTTATCTTCACCCTTAATCTCTTTCAGTTGTTTTTTAGCTTCTTCCTCTTTTTCGGGGAGATTGATCTCTTTGGAAAGCTCAATAGCTTGTTCTAGAACTTTTACCCCTTGTTTTTGTTTTTTCGCCAAAGATAATAATAATCCTTGGAGAATATAGACATCAACCAAAACTAGTTTGTATTCTTGCTCAAAACATAATTGCTTTGTATCTTCTATTTTTTCAAGAGCAAAACTTAGTAGTAGCTCTTGCCCTGTAATTCTATGTTTGATCAGGTCAATCTCTGCAAGTTGTAATTTGGTATTAATGATAATCTCAAATAGGTTCTTCTCGAGAGCGAGTTCCAAAGTTTGTTCTAATAATCTACTCGCATCACCAAGATTTGATTGTCGAGCAGCAATGTGAGCTTTTCTTAGATTCACTTTCGCTACTTCTGCCGTTAATTTTGCCTCAGCTATTTCTGCTAGTGCAAAGTCTAGTTCATCTATAGCCTCGGTAAATCTGTCCATTGTTTCAAAAATATCCGCTCGACATAGTTTGAGATCAATACTAATGCGAGGAGGTATTACTGTTTGACTTTCTTTAATAGCTTGAAGCGCATGTTCAGACTTTGAAAGAGCGACTTCTGTTTCACCAGAAGCGAGTAAAATATGAGCAATATTTGTTTCAGTAGCCACAATAATATATGAAGCATTATTTGAGCGCTTAGCGTAATCTAAGGCAATTTCAAAATATCTTAGAGCAAAATCCAAATAACCTAATTGCCGATAGATAAAACCGATATTATTTGCAAAGGAAGCAATGCGAATTTCATTTGCAAGTATTGTTGAAAACTCAAAAGCTTCTTCTAAGTAAACTAAACCTTCCTTTAAGTGTCCTATTTCAATTAAACATAGTGCAGTGTTATTCAGAAGTCTGTTTAACAAAAATCTATTATTGAATTCTCTTGCTTGATCTATGAGTTCTATTCCTATTTCCGATCCTTTCAACAAATCTCCTTTTCTACGGTTTATTGCAATATTCACTGAAAACCCATGAATGTATCGTTGAAGCAAAAATTCCTGGAGTTGACTATTGCCGGAAGCAATTTCCTTTTGTTTAGTATATTCTTCTTTCAATTTCAAGATTTTTGATGGAACATCATCGAAAGATTGGCTATAATAACTAAAAAGAACATCATTTGCTAAAGCAGAGAGAAAAAGAACAGGATTAGTATCTCGAGATAGCTCCTCAATTTTTAGTATTAGTTCTGGAATTTCATCAAATTTTCTACTCTGTATGAGTGCATTAACTTTTAGATTCAAGAGTCCAGGATGTTCCGGGCAATTTGAACAAATTGAAATTATCTTTTCATTTTTCCCTTCATAAAATAATCCGTGGAGAATAAAGTAAATGAATTCCGGATATCCTCTGTAATCATCGAGTTGATCCTCAATAGAGTGCATTACTAATAGAAATCGTCTTAGATTATCTTCACGCTTTGATGTTGTATTCTTAACCTTCTCAAGAAATTCTTCTCGAAGATTATCACTTAGACGAGAATAATGAAATAATAACTCCTTAGGCCAAATCTCAGGAATAGACATTATTTGTTCTCCAGTAATTGCTTTTTATATGGAGTTTTTATCATTTAATATATTTCTTGGTTGCTACAAATGATCTAAAAGAAAATAAATACTAATTTGAAACTATCAAAAGAGAAGAAAAAGAGACTTATTGTTATTACTTTTTGAATCGGAAACAGTATTTAGCGGATCAGTGAAATGAATTTCTAATTCTTATACCTTGATGCTTTTGCATCACAAAAAGTGGGAGCTGGTTTCGGATATAATTTATCGTACTCTTCTTTAGTTAGGTTTTTCTTTTTAGGGCCTCCTTCCTTGACCTTAGGAGCAATTAGATATTCTCCATCAACTTCAATATCAAGTTTAAAGGCTAATTCAATAATATCCTTCTCTGTAAGAAGAACAATGCTTGCTATCCAGTTTATCTTTACCTTCTTCTGTTGTTGAACAAGAGATAGAACTTGCTCTTCAATTTCTTTGGTAATAATATTCATTCGATTCCCATCAGAGTTAGATTCATTTGTAATTTTCCATTTTAACAAATTGGCGTAAATTTAAAAGAAATAAACTTACATTTTATGAGTTGTTTCTTTTGAGACTATGATTATATTCTTAGTTAATGTTATTGTTTTACTTCACACATTTTCTCTGACAAAGATTTTATCCAATCTTCTATTGACTTTGGAAGAATTGTAAAATTATTACCTTCTAGATCTAATTCTCTGAGTTCTGTTAAATTGGTTAACGATTCTGGTAGGGTTGTTAGTTGATTATCACTTAAAATTAATTTTCTAAGTGATATTAGATTGCCTAATGATTCTGGAAGAATCGTTAATTTATTTCTGTGCAGATCGAGCTCTTTAAGCACTGCAAGATTTCAAATAGACTTTGGGAGATTTTCCAATTTATTATTATATAAAACAAGTTCTTCCAGCGATTCCAAATTACCGATAGATTCTGGAAGAGCCGATAAATTTCTTCCCATGTAAAAGCTTAATTCTTTGATTAATGTCAGGTTTCCTATTGATTCAGGGATACTACTTATTTGATTACCAAATAGAAGAAGTTCTTCCAGTGACTTTAAATTGCCAATGGATTCCGGAAGCATAGTTAAACTATTCCTCATTAGATTTAATTCTTTAAGAGAAGCAAGGTTACCGATAGATTCGGGGAGTGTAGTTAATCCATTTCTACTTAAATTTAATTCTATTAGTGATGTTAGGTCACCGATTGCTTCTGGAAGGGATGTTAGTTCACAATATCTTAAAGTCAATATTTTAAGTGATTTCAAATTACTGATCGTATCTGGGAGAGTTGGAAAATGATTATATCTTAAAGCTAATATTTTCAGCGATTTTAAATTGCCAAGAATTTCAGGAATAGTCGATAAACCACATCGATAAAGACTAAGCGCAATTACTTGCCCAGCTTCTATTATCATGCCTATTGTTCCTACTTCAAAAAAACGCACTATAGCGAGTTCTTTGCTAATTAGTTTTTCAAGTTCTTCTATAACCTTAATTTCACTTTCAAATAATTGTGTCCCGCGAAAATCTTTGAGTTCATCTTTCTGGTTTTCTTTCAAATTAGTAATTAACCCCCAGTCGGAGCCTAGAATAGTACTTTTCTATTACTATTTAAATTCTTTTTTCGCATAGAAGGCATAAGGAATAATAAAAAGAAAATAATTTGGTGGAAAGATCACACCATTGCGAGATACGCTATTAATAATATTAAACCGCCACCGAGAACTGCTATACTTATGAATCCAATGATAATACCTGCAACAGCGAATTTATCAGATTTCCAGTCAGTAGTCAAAAAGCCAGTTATAACAGCAACAAATGATCCAAGAAGAGGAAAGCAACTTAATCCCAAAATCGAAGCAATAAGTGAAACAACACCCAAAGAAAAGCTAGATTTTTCTTCAGTTGTTTTTGTCGGTTGTGTTGGTTGTGCTGTTTTTATTGCTGCTTCAAAAGAAGCGCCACAATCACCACAAAACTTCTTGTCAGAAGAGTTTTTGCTGCCACATTCAGGACAAAACTTTACATCATTAAGAGCCATTGAATTATTCACCTAAAATAATAAATTATTTTGAACTATTAATTGTACATCTCAAGATTTAATAAATCTTTTTCAGCAGAGAAAAGAAGATCAAAAACTGAAATAAAAGGAATA
>JAUWKS010000071.1 GCA_030614005.1 Candidatus Heimdallarchaeota archaeon
TCCAAAAAGCAACACAACTATCTCTGCTTTGAGAGGTTGTGATTTACTTGTAAGAAAAGGTGAATTAATATCAATTATTGGACCTAGTGGTTCAGGAAAAACAACTCTAGTAAAAATTTTAGCTGGATTAGATTTTCCTTCAAGTGGAACAGTAAAAATAAAAGGTAAATCTTTACCATATCTGAGTGCTAGAAATATTAGAAATTATAGAATGGAGAATATCAGCCTATTAGACCAATTCCCCGAACGAACCCTTTTCTTGAACATTAGTGTGAAAGATAATCTTGAATTTGCTTATAATTTACTAAAGAAAGAGGACAATTCTGAAGCTACCCTTGAACCATCTATAGTACTTGAGAACCTCGGAATTTCTCATCTGAAAAACCGTATAGTGAAAACATTATCTGGAGGAGAAATGACTCGAGTGGCCTTAGCATGTGCTGTTTCAAAAAACACTCCAATAATATTGTGTGATGAACCTACTGGTCAATTAGATAGTGAGAATACTGAACGTGTTCGAGAATTATTAAATAGAGTAACAAGAGATTTTAAAACTACTATCTTAGTTGTTACTCATGATGTTCGATTTATCGAAGGTGTAGATCGAACATTTGAAATTCTTGATGGTCGAGTCTCCTCTATTTTAAGTGCTGAAGATCAAATGAATTCCTCTTTGAAATTGGAATTTCCATTACAATTTAAGAGTTATATTGATTCTACGATGACTGCAAGAATTCCTGAAGTGATTTATAGAACACTAAAGTTAGAAGCCAGTGTGAGCTACTCTGTGGATAAAAAAGGAAAAGTTGAATTAAAAAATCCAGAAAATATTTCTCCTGACAAAATGGAATTGGAAAAATTAATACGAAAAGAGAAAGTTTTGAAGATTGAAGAATTAACAGAAAAATATAGAGAAGGAAAAAATGCAATAATTAAGCTAGAGAAGGTATCTAAAATTTATTCTACACCTGGTGAAGAAATTAATGCATTATCAAGTTTAAATCTAAACATTTTTTCTGGGGATATTATTTTTGTCCTTGGACCCAGTGGTTCTGGAAAAACAACCTTAATGAAATTATTGGCAGGTCTTGAACAAATTTCAGAAGGGCAAATTACAATTAATGGAACATTATTTAGCTTGCTTTCAGAACATGAGAGAGCTATTTTTAGAAGAACCTTTATGGGGATAATTGCTCAACAAGGAAACCTAAATCCCTTTCTAACTATTTATGAGAATTTAGGAATAAAAGAAATTTATTCTAGAAATAAAAAGAGTAATCAAAATCAAATAGAAAAAGAAAAAATAAACTTGCTTCAAAAGTTCCAGATTGAACATAGAAAAGATGCTTACCCATTAGAAATTTCTGGAGGTGAACTTCAACGGGCATCTCTAGCTTTGGCATTAAAAGGGTCGCCAAAATTTCTCCTATTAGATGAACCTACTGCGAATCTGGATTCTAAATTAGCTCAAACAACTATTGATTTAGTTTTAACCACTGCACAAGAAATGAATTTAACTACAATTATTTCCACGCATGATGTTAGTTTATTACATGCTGGATCAAGAGTAATTCGATTGCTTGACGGTGAAATTATTCAGAATGGTATCTGTGTAAAAATGGATAGTTGAATATCTTACTTAAATTGAACATTCTTGAAGAAATTCTTCTTGGTTTATCCTTTGAAAGCTAATTGTTAGAAAATTAAACTTTTTTAATCAAATTACGCCTCAGCAATCTTGTGAACCTAAATCCATTGACTTCTGTTATCGTATTGGTCTTGATTATGTTTCTTGCTCTCCTTTACGAGTTCCTGTTACCCGATTAGCTGCTGCTCATGCTGTTATCAACAACGGTGCACGAAAGTAAGCTCATCACAACAGATATCTCTCTCTTTTTTTGAGAGATTTTTCTCTTTTTTTTTCAAATACTTATTATTATTCTTATTAGAACTTACAATGATGACAAGCACACCTTTTTCAGTTTTTTTAAAATTCATTGGATAATTATTTATTGAATAGCTTGCTAATATTCAATTTAAAATGACAACTCATCAATAGAGCTACTTAGCTCAATATTTTCTTTCTTACAAGGACTTGTGAAATCATCATCAAATGATAATAGATGAGTTATACCATTTAATATGCATGTTGCTAAGATTAGTGCGTCATTTGGTAATAGTCCATTCTGAATTACTATATCTAGTGCTATTTTATTTGTTTCTTCTGTTATATCTAAAACAATAAATGCTTCAAAAAAAAGGAATAATTCTTCTAGCTCTTTTTTTCTTTTTGTTATTTCCTTTGGTTTTGCTTTTAATTGATAACTTTTTAATCCAGATTTTGCTTTCAAATATACGTATAAAACTTCACTTAGAACGACACTATTTGTATATAGATTATGTTTTGCTCTTAGTGGAGCTAAGTCTAATGTTCCATTAAGATGCTTCAAAATGATATTTGAATCAATAAAGACTTTTATGTCTCCCATTCTTCTTCCACTTCTCGTAATAATTTGGTTATATCCTTTTCCTTCAGTGATCCATGGAGTCTGTTCATACTATATTCAATCATAATTTCCCTTTCCAATTTCTTCTTTATTTTTGTAATATCTACTTTATCAAGTATTTCTTTGGAAAGATTTAATTTGATAGTTATTTCACTCATTGTTATCACATGTACTATTACTAGATAGAATAATTAAACATAATGTTAATAACACCATTTTAAAGTCATTTTCGACTCTGATTGTTTTATTTGTTTGTGATTTTTTGTTTCAATTCAACCAACAGTTAAGATCATTAGAGTTTCTTTTGAAGATGTAAGTAAAAAATATTCCGTATGTATTAATGATAATTAGATTTGTTTGTCAAGTCCATTGACTTTTGTTATCGCTTTGGTTTGAATTACGTTAGCTGCTCTCCCTTGAGTTCCTGTTGCTCATGCAGTAATCAACAACGGTGCTCGTAAATAATATTTCTAAAGACTCTTTTGCGAGTCTTTTTTTTCTTCTTTTTTTCTTTTCAGTTAATTCTATTCTTCTTACTATCGTTTTTTATTTTTCATTTTAAGCATTTTATTCAAAAAGTATCAAATAAATTATTATATATGTTTAACTATATTTTTATATAATTGTTATTTTGAGGCGAACTACTTGATTAATAAAAATCTAAAATTCAAAAGTTTCTTGATCCTTCTTTTGGTGATAGGGTTCTCTACGAGTTTTCTATCTGTTATTGCGGGGAGAACAACTGGGTTACCTGCAGTACAAGAAACTAGTAGAAACAGTGGTTTAACAGTACTTTCTCTTGATCAGAATGATGTAACTGTTACAGCGTGTGCTAATGATATGGTGGCAACACTTAATCATTATGTTGATGTTGATAAGGACGTAATAACTTCCTTAGATGATCTTGATAATTCTTTGACCTCTAACCAAGATGACTTTATTATTTTGATGGGTCACAGCGTTCAAGAAGGTATTAGCATAGACAACCAACTAGTTGGTTGGGATGAAATTTCTATTATCACTGAAGAAAACTCTGATAAAACTTTCATTATTCCCACTTGCTTTAGTTCAAGTTTCAGTGAATATACAACCTTGGATAATGTCCTATCCCCTTTTGTAGGTGAAGTTGATTTTAGAATTAGTGTTGACTTTACTATGCTTTCAGTTGGTTATCTTTTAGATGATCATGCTCTTCTGGATGAAGGTATTGCTAAGTTTTGGGAGGACATAAACTATTTCATACAACCTCAATTATCCTTAGTCTATGTGTATAAACCTATCAATGAGCCTGGTGGGGCGATAACTTCTAATGTCAATCTTTTTGATATGGAATGTGCTCTCAATTCTTTCATTGTTGGAGCTTCTGCTGGTGCTGCTTTTGGTGCTATAGCTATGAAATATCTTTTTAAAAGAACACCTGCTGCTGGAATAGCCTTCTTATCCTCTGTTTGCTCATTTGTCGCAAATTGGGTTCTATATACGGCCTTTATTAGATCTTTGGGATGGGAATCCAATTTTCTTTCCATGAAAGATTTAGGTACAACTGGATGGTTCGATGTAGATTATGATGACTTTCCACTTTGTCGTTTTATCTATTTATTTAGATATCACACATATTCCACTTATGAATTAACAACTGATATCTATGTGAGATGGGATGGTTGCCATGTTCAATCTACGTATACTGTTAGATTAGAACTTTTCTTTGTACAATCAATGACTTTAGTAACTGATATCTTGGATCCATCTTTGTTATGGAATATGCAGTTAGTATATTGGAGCCTTCTAAATCACGAAGTAGTCGTTCACTACACTCCTCCCCCTCCTCCTTCTCCACCTATTGGTGGCGGTGGTAGTGGACCTAAGGATGTTATAGATTAGAGAGATTTTCTCTCTTTTTTTTCTTTTATTTACATTTGAGCGATTTCTTTTGCTTTTATAATTGCTTCCAAATAGATTTCTTCTTTTAGCCTAAATCCTTCTTCTAAGAGTTTTGCCAATAGGTCGATAAATTCTTCAAGTGTGATTTCTTTTATAGCCAACGCTTTTAGTAATACATAAATTGTTCCTTTTGGTGTTAATCCCAAAATTTTTGCTGCTGTTCGAGCTGCAATCTCATCAATAATTACTTCTTTGATTTTCCTTTCTTTTGCTATTGCTATTACTGCTTCTTCCCCTGCGTGTAATTTCATTGGAAGTGAAAGATTCTTTGCTTTTTCTACTTTCAGCCATCCTTCTTTTATCGCTTGTTCTATAATAAAAGCATCTGGTTCTCCTAGTTCCTTTCCTTTATCAACCACTTCTTTTTTTACTTCCTCTGGAATAATTACTGAACCGTAAATTTCCTTTAATAAAAGTAGTTTTCCAATTTTTGCTAGATAGATCAAAGGTGTTGCGTTTGTTACGACGCTCATATTAATCCCTTCAGGTCTTCCTGCAGTTCTTCAATTGTGTAGGGCACTCTAATGCCCTTCTTCTTCACTTCAGCAATCATTTCCCATAATGATAATTCACATCTCTCAGCTGCTTGCCAAAGAGTTATTTTCCCCTCTTCATACTTTCTAAGAAATTTTTCTATTTGCCATTCTGCAGTTGAACTAATGAGAAATCTCCTAATCACTGTTGATCTGTCCATTCCTTCTTCTCTAGCAATTCGATCAATCAGTTTAGCAAGTTTGTCTTCCACTCTTGTTGTTAAAGTAATAGGCATAAATAATCACTGTATTAAATTTATTCATTTTAATACATAAATTTTTCTTATTTTTTCAATTTAGATTATATTTCATTAAGATGCATCAAAATGATATTTGAATCAATAAAGACTGTTATGTCTCCCATTCTTCTTTCACTTCTCGTAATAATTTGGTTATATCCTTTTCCTTCAGTGATTCATGGAGTCTGTTCATACTATATTCAATCATAATTTCCATTTCCAATTTCTTCTTTATTTTTGTTTTTATACTTTCTTTCCATATTTTCTTTCATCGTTTACTAAAAATAGAATGGTAGTTGTTAGAAATTTTCTATTTACAGAAACTAATATTAATCCTGTGAATTCATGAAGAGAGGTGAATCTCCTGAATTTACAAGCATTTACTTTAATTGTATCAATTTTCTGGTTATTATATGAAAGAATAGCGGAGATGCTATTTAATTGGCTAGAATCAGCTTTTCGAAATAGAAAGTCAGCTCAATTTGATAAACGGTTTAAAATCTTTAAGAGAATTTTTTCTTTTGTTTTTGCTTTTTCAATAGGGTTGGTCGCAGCTTTTGTTGGTGATGTGTCCATTTTCACAGCTTTAAATGACTCTGGAGCTTTAATGGTCTCCCCAGCTTTGATACTAGTAGACAAGATATTGCTTACCCCTCTAATCTTCTGCACAGGTACAGATATGCTTCATCTTGTTTTGTCTTTTATTCAAAGATCAAAAGAAAATATGCGAAATCAACAAAGAGATAATTCTGTTAAAGCCTAAAGTAAGCAAATTTCTATGGTGCATTCGGTGGAAACTTAATTCTTTTTTTTGAGGGATTTTTTCCTCTTTTTTTTCTTTTATTTACATTTGAGTGATTTCTTTAGCTTTTTTTATTGCTTCCAGATAAATTCCTTTTCTTAGATAAAATCTACTCCACGAAAGCTTTTTTAAAAGTCCCTTAAATTCATTTAGAGTGATTTCATTTATTTCTAATGCTTTCAGTAGTACATAAATCGTTCCTTTTGGAGTTAAACCTAAATCCTTTGCTGCTATTCGAGCAGCTTTCCCATCTATTATTACATCGTTAATTCTCTTCTCTTTTGCTATTGCTATTACCGCTATGTCCCATGGTTGTAAATTCATTATAAATGGAGTATTCATTGCTCTAATCACCATTAACCACCCTTCTTCAATAGCTTGTTCAATGAATAATATATCATGTAATCTATACGACTTTCTTCTATTTACAACCTCTTTTCTTACTACCTCTGGAATAATAACTAAATCAAAAATTTGTTTCAATAAATGAAATTTACCTAATTTTTCTAAATAGATTAAAGGTACTGTGCTTATCACTGCGGTCATACTTATCACTTCAAATCTTTTTGAAATTCTTAGGTTGTAAGGTTCACCCTAGCCCCTTTTTATGCTATTTATTTGCAGCTTATTTTTCTTTTTGTATTTTCATTCCTTTTTTCTGTCGTTTTCCTAGAAAGGAAATTATATAATTAGGTAATATAATTACTGTTTATGAATATTCTATCTCTTACTTACAGTTCGATTTCTTTAGCAATAATGCTCATTAGTATACTAACGATTATTGTGAAACAGTGGAGTTTGAAATCAAGTGCGGTATATTATTTTCTAGGATTGGAAGTTCTTATTGCTTTTTGGATTATTGCGGGTATTTTACAAATCATCTTTAGCAATCTCGATGACTCTTTGGTATTAATTTTTGTTCAAATGGGTATAATTGCTAATGGTTTTGCGATGATTTGCAGCGTTCTTTTCGCTAGCTCTTTGAGTGGCTTAATTCCTATAAAGCAGGTTGCACTTTATGTCGTTTTTCTCCTTTTTGGCGGAGTTTTTGGCATCACTCTTTCCCCTGAAGCATTCAAAGTAGAATATGATAGTGCTTTAGATATTACAAAATCTACAACTAATATAGTCTGGATAATTTGTTTGGCTGGTGGAGTAGTTCTTGCTGGAACATTCTTCTTATGGCATCTTGTTCGTCAGAGATCAATTGTTAACCAGAAATATAAAAGGGGCATTAATTTTTTGATTGCCGGAGTTGTTGTTGCTTTCTACGCTAGTATCTTAGTTTATGCCTTAAGATTTGCTTTTGTAAGCTTACAGAAAGTACTTCTCCACTCTGAATTAATAACTACTAGTGTCGGAACTGCTTTGATTCTCGCAGGTATGCTTATTGGAGGAAAAACAGCACTTTATGGTTCCTCACAAGTTATCTCGGTCAATATTTACAATGACATCGGTCTTAACCTTTACCAGGGATTCTTCGAAACACCTCATAAATTAAATGAACACCTTATCTCTGGCATTGCTACAGCTATTGCTACTTTTGCATCGGAGATAGTAGGCGAAGAAGTTTCTCCAAGGGAAATTGACTTGGGAGACTATTCACTTATTCTGGATAAACGAGGAAAATACTCTGGATTTATTGCTTGTAAGTATCCTACAAATCAAATTCATCATGGGTTGGATCTTATAATGGCTCACTATAAACCAGATATGGAGTACGATGAGATTTCAAAACTAATAGATAATTATCTACCTTATGGTCTCCCCGTGAAAGATGCGAGTAACCCACAGATTGAACGAATTGTAGAATAAAAATGTTTTAGTAATTCAATTGTATTATGCACATTGGAAGAAAAAACATCTTCTTTTCTATTTTTAAAAAATAAAAATTAAGAAAAAGCAATTGCTTTACAGATTATTTCTCAGTAAATCTCTCGAGAGAACGTGCAATACGTTCAAGATAACTTTCTAAATTCCTTGATAAGTATTCTAAAGTTCTCTGAACATCAGAGATGTTTCTTTGCAAGCCTTCAATTTCTCGTTAATATTATCTAAATCACTCATTCTAATCACAATCTAACTTAGGAAATTAATCTTAAAAAACAATCTTTTTATTGGGCTTTTCATTTGAAAAGAAGATTAACAATGAAAAAAATTGTTGGTAGGGTAACAAAGAATGAATATGGTACGGATGTATGAATGGTTCCAAATTTGAACGAGCGATGAAGACTTAAAGAGATAATTATAAATATACAATCGCATTTCTTTTCAATTGAAGATTTAGTGAGAGAGATTTGAATGAACATAACTCAAAGAGTAATAATTGTTATTGTACTTGCTAGTGTAATGATTAGTCCATCTATTGGTAAAGGAGATTTTATTCAAACAGACCAAACAACCTACATTTTTGATGTTAATGAATCCAAATCGCACCCAGAATGGGGTACAAATTCTATAGATGTAGAAGGGTATAGTTTTGAAGGAACTTCAATACCCGTCGGAACTCAATTTACAATCAGTGCTGATTTTGAGCAAAGTAGGGAGTTTACGATGACTGTTGGTGAAACATCCCGCACAAGTATTTGTTCCTTTCCCACAATTATGGGAGAAATTTGTTCAATATTATTCATACCTTATTCCGTGACTCGTCATCCAGAGTGGATGCTTTCCAACTTGGACCAATACTTCGGTGTATTTGGTCCACGAATATTAGACCATTTTTACCTCGATTCAGATACGGCAAATTTCTTAAATGATCTTGTTACATCAGATTTCATTTCAACTTTCCGTTATTCTGACGAGTGGACTTTTACGCAAAATAATGGAACGTTTGTCAATAATACTGA
The DNA here is from genome assembly GCA_030614005.1 of Candidatus Heimdallarchaeota archaeon. Classification (GTDB taxonomy): domain Archaea; phylum Asgardarchaeota; class Heimdallarchaeia; order JABLTI01; family JABLTI01; genus JABLTI01. The sequence goes on from JAUWKS010000071.1 coordinate 8,872, forward strand.
CATCGCAACGTTCAGATGGATAGAAAATGGTTGTTATTATAATACTACAACAAACACCGATTTTTCAGGTAGATTAGAATATCTGCTTGCCTATAACCAAACGACGGGCATATTGCAAGGATATCGTATTGATATTGATTACTCAGGACAAGTTGAAGGTATAGATATTAAATATATTTATTTACAAGAAGTTGAGATAAGCGGTTACGATTTGCCACAATATGGAAATAGTAACCTTATATCCGGATTTAGATGGGTTATCTTTGGAACAGTTGTGACATTTATTGCGACAACAGCATTTATCAAAAAGAGAAGGAGCTAGTTGTTCCAAGTTTTACTTTAATTATCATCTAAATCTCAATCATACTTGTACATAATATGATTCAGGAATTTTTGGATTTGCGGAATTAAAATTCTCTCTGCATAGAAACAACTTGATTTTTAGATTTTTTCAGTTAGAGAACACATAAATTAGTAGTTTAAAAGAAAAAAAGAAAAATTAGGTTGTTTTTTTACGGAACAAAACAACCACTGCAAATAAAGCAGCAAATGAAATACCAAGCACCGAAATAAGCACTACACCTGAAGATTCAGTAACAGTTGCTGTTTCAGGGGGGAGAGTAATGGTTTCAGGAGGAGGTGTAACAGTAACCGGTGGAGGAGTAACAGGATAATCATTAACATCATTGGGGTCGGTGTTATTGAGTATCTCTTCATAATCGGAAAAACCATCCGAATCGCTGTCAACATCAAGAGGATCAGTCAAATAAGTGTTGATTTCAGCACCATCGTGTAAACCATCTTCGTCGCTATCGATTGAAGTAGGATTGGTAAAATGAATATTTATCTCTGCAAAATCTGTTAAACCGTCCGAATCGGTATCATTGCTGTTGGGGTTGGTTCCATAAGTAATAATCTCATCGTAGTCTGATAACCCATCTGAATCTGAATCGCTTTCTGTGGGATTGGTCGAATAAGTAATTAGTTCTACATAATCACTTAAACCGTCATTGTCACTGTCATCATCATTTGGATCTGTAGGATAAACCATGATCTCGGCAAAATCCATTAGACCATCCGAATCGGTATCATTGTTATTTGGGTTAGTAAAGTAGGTAAATATTTCTTGATAATCATCAAGAAAATCATTATCACTATCAGGATTGGTGGGGTCAGTAGAATAAGAGATCTCTTCTCCATCTAATAAGCCGTCTGAATCGGTATCATCATTATTTGGGTCTGATAAGTAGTTAGTAATTTCCTCTCCATCTAGCAACCCATCTGAATCTGTATCTGAATCATTAGGATCAGTTGAATAAATAATCACTTCATCCCCATCAAGCAAATTATCATCATCGCTGTCGTCATCATTTGGATCTGTGAAATAATGATGAATTTCCTCATAATCAGTTAACTCATCCCCATCGGTATCAATACCTGCTCTGAAAATTTCCAACCCATCTGTATCATCAGCGACGAAGGCATATCCTCCTGAATACGCAACACCTCGTGCTTCGCCACCATCATCGAATTGTCCAACCTCTGTGGGTGCTGTTGGATCGCTAATATCGACAATTTCCAAACCACCAGTATTATCTGCTACAAAGGCATACTCCCCTGATATAACAACACAAACAGCAGTATCACCATCATCGAACTGGCCAATTTCCGTTGGTGTTGTTGGGTCACTGATATTTAATATTTCAAACCCATCAGTACCATCAGCCACAAAGGCAAGGTCACCTGAAATAGCAACACCACGAGTCTGACCACCATCATCGAACTGGCCAATTTTAATCGGATTACTTGGGTCACTAATGTTGAAAATCTCTAATCCATCACTGTAATCTGCAACAAAGACCAAATCACCGGATACCGCAACTCTATATGCTGAACCGCCATCATCGAATTGTCCAACTTTAACCGGATTGCTAGGATCACTGATATTTATAATCTCAAGACCATCCGAATAATCTGCGACAAAAGCATATATACCTGAAACAACAACACCACGAGCCCACCCTCCATCATAAAACTGACTAATTTCAATTGGATTACAAGGGTCACTCACATCGATGATTTCCAGACCATCCTCATTATCAGCCACAAAGGCAAGGTCACCGGAAACATACACTCCATAAGCAGAACCGCCATCTGCAACTTGACCTACAGTAACGGGATTACTAGGGTCGCTAATATCTACAATCTTTAACCCTTCAGTTTCATCTGCCACAAAGGCAAAGCCACCTGAAATAAAAACATCCAAAGCATTTCCACCATCGTTTGTTTGGCCCACTTCCGTGGGTGTTGAAGGGTCGCTAATATCTATGATTTCAAGACCATAATGATTATCTGCGATAAAGGCATACCCACCTGAAATATCAACACCACGAGCCCACCCTTCATCATCGTACTGACCAACTTGAGTTGGTGTTGTCGGGTCACTGATATTTAATATTTCAAGGCCATCACCACCATCTGCAACAAAAGCAAGGTCACCAGAAACAACGACATTGTAAGCAGAACCTCCATCGTCGAATGAGCCTATCAGAGTTGGTGTTGTCGGATCAGTGATATTTACAATCTCTAGGCCATTTGTACTGTCTCCAATAAAGGCAAGTTCACCTGAAACTATAATATCATAAGCAAAACCTCCGCCATCGTACTGACCAACTTGAGTTGGTGTTGTTGGGTCACTGATATTTAATATTTCAAGACCATCACCACCATCTGCAAGAAAAGCAAGGTCCCCTGAAACAACAACATTGTAAGCAGAACCACCATCGTCGAAATGACCAATCTCAACTGGATTGGTTGGATCACTAATATTAATAATCTCAAGACCATCACTACTATCCGCCACAAAAGCAAGATCACCAGAAACAAAAACACCTAAGGCGAGTCCACCGTCGTAGACCTGACCAACTTTAACGGGATTGTTTGGATTACAAATGTCTATGACTTCAAGACCATCGGTACTATCTGCAACGAAGGCAAAGCCCCCTGAAACAACAACCCTACGAGCAGAACCACCATCTGCAAACTGACCAACCTCAACTGGTTGATTGATGTAACTAATATCTATTATTGTTAATCCCATCTCAAATGAGGCGACATAAGCGTATTTGCCGGAGATAAAAACATCGTCTGGCCTCCCAGAATCGTCAAGTTGTCCCACTTCTTCAAGGATAAACTGTGAGTCAGCAGTAGGCTCAAAACCAGTAGTATTGTCATCTTCTACCATTGCTTCCGAGGAGTCAATGGACAATAGCGGTGAAAAAAACACCAACAAAATTAAAATTGTTATAAGAGAGTTCTTTTTAGTTATTTTTGAATTCATTTATGGAAACCTTCACTATTTATTCAGATTGGTTAAATTTTCTCTAGAAGAATGTAGTACGGTCGTTTTTCAGAATAAAATGTCAAAAATATTCTGCCAATTGACTAACTTCCCTTTGATTTAATTTTTACCAATAAATAACTGATTTAAATATAAACTTAGAGTGTTTTTGAGTTAATAAATAGTTTTCGAGCAAGCGATTAAGGTATATAATGTTCATTAAAACTCTACCTCAGAATTGCAAAACCCATTTAGTCTTCAATGTGCCGCTTTGGAACTTTTGTTTACTTTCGAGCACTCCCGGATCGATATATGGTAGAATTAAATCAAGAAACAATCTATGAATAATTAATAGTAAACATATGATAAAGATTGAGCTAAGAGCTGCTGGATAATCTCTCATTTTTGCAAAATCAAGAAAGCTATTTATCAATCCTGGGAGATTGAACATGCATTCTATAATCATAATTACGCTATAGAACATTGAAAGGTTATCTCGAGTAAAGTGAACTTGAAAGACAATAATATTTCTAGCAAGTAATTTCATTTGCAAATCTTTTGAAAAACCAAAACTCTCGAGGTGTTTTCTGTAATTAGTTGGGAGTATTGCTTCTTCATTTATTGAATTATTTCTAATACTAAACATCCAAGACCAAATAGCAACTAATAGAAAAGGTACAATCAAAAATAAATAGTAATATTTGTCTAAAATAAATGGTTCATTTGGAAATTCAGTAACATATTCACTATCAAAATTAAATATCTTCCATGCTAATAAAGAAACTAATAATCCCAAAAGCAAAGTCGGAATGATCACTAATTTTCGAGATGCTTTTTTTATGACATGGTGAAATTTCTTTTTCTTTGACCACAATTTAGAGATGCTGTGGAGATAATTAACATTGGAATAAATAGTAAAGAATAACCAACTAAATATCAATGTGAAAAGTATTTTTAATGAGAGGAAATCGTTCAAACTAAATTCATTGTTAAAGCTCCAACTTTCTCCCAAATCACCTTGTAATAACCCACTAAAATTTCCTTTATTATCACTTGCTATACCCAACCATTGAAAATATCGGATAAAGAAATTTATCTCTGTACCATCCTCCCAAAGTAAACCTAACTCAAATCCAATTTCATTATATATTCTTTCATAATCGTCTGGCCATCCGAAAAGCCCAAATCTGATTCTAATACTCCGTTCAATAGGTTTTGCTCCTACAAACGAAAAGCAAATGAAAGAGACTAATAGAATAACAATTAATGCTCCTCCCAACTTTTTAATTGAATACTGAATCAGCGCTTTCCTCTTCACATTTACTCACTCCAACTTCAGAACAATATATCGTCTGAACTATATATTAATCTTTTTACTTTCATCTATTCAATGAAATTCAAGAAGAAAAAGCAAGTATTGGGTTTCAAAAATCAATACGGACTTTTTTTTGAAAAAGGTATTTAATTCTGGAAGCAATTACTATTGTATTATGTCAAAAAATCCGTGGAAAGAATACAAAAAAGGAACAAAATATCTGAAAAAAAGTGGCCTATGGGTTTTTATTAAAATGCCCCCAGGTGGGAAAACCGAGTGGATACAAGTAAAAGCTGGGTTTGCCTTTGAGAATAAAGAAAAAGAGACGCTACCAAAACCATACACCGTAACAGCCTCTTCAGGAAAAATGATCAAACTTTCAAGAGAGTTTATGGACAGATTTCAATTAATAACAAAATTCGATTTGGAGAGAATAATAAGAAATATTTCAATTATTCTAACAAATTTCTCAGGACCAAAAACAGACGATATAATGAAAAACCATCTAGAACGATTACAAAAGTGGAAAACAGAAAATAAACAATTCAAAAAACAAGAGTTCGTTGGTGCATTGTTTATGATAGAAAACTTACAAGGATCTAAAGATCTCCTGCCAAATGCTCATTATTCCGAAGCGGCAACAATTCTAGGACATAGGTTCAAGTTATGGTAAATTGTGAATTACTCATAGGAAACAAATAGACAACCACTGATTTCCATATCCTTTTTTTTATTCCTGTTTTGCATCATTTTCTTTGAAAATTCTGTGTTTTTGCTAGAGAAGATAGAATGTATATGATAATCTAACTTTCTCTTTTGTTTTCAATATAAGATAAGATTCGTTCTAGAGCAACAATGATTTTTTGAAGTTTGTTACGAATTCTTGGTATATCTTCTTCTTGCACATTGCTTTTTTAGGTCAAGTATAGGAATTAAATGGGTTTCGAGCGACTAAAATGGAGTGAAAAAAGTATTTGTTTACCAAAGAAAAGCATAGAACATTATGTCGAAGAAGACATGGAAAGAATAAAAAAAGAAGGAGATTTCTCTCCAATATTATCTCATATACTTCTGGCATTTTTCCACGGTTACAATAATCATAGTACTAGACTGTGAAGACAGAGACGACCCAATAAAACTAAGACGATGATTAGAAGCGAAAGAAAAAAAGAGCGTCAATTTATTTATAGATAGTTTTTCTATGACCTACTCTTAGTATTATAACTGTCTTATTATCAATATCAAAAACAACTCTATAATCACCTACTTTGTATCTATAGGTGCCAAGTTTCGGATTCGTTAATTTTTTAGCAAGAGAGATTGGATCTTTTCTAAAGACTTTTAGCTGATCAATAATCCATTTCATTGTATTCTAATCAAGCTTTTTCAAGTCCTTGACAGCTCGTTTTGTAAAAACAATCTCGTATGTCAAGGCAAATCCTCTAGTTTTGTTACTTTACCTCCCTTGTATTCTTTTCTTGCTTCTTCTATTGATTGTACGTAGTCTTCACTTGACAGTCATGCTATATCTTCCAATAAATATTCCACAACATCAGTCATTGTTTGAGAAATTAATTTTTGTAGCTCTTAGACGGTCAAATCTTTTACTTTCACTGTCATAGATCTTCACTGTAGTATTATTCGTCTTTTCCGTAAAAAAAGTCTTGGAATGGGAGTATTTATCTTGTCAATAATTAGCAGTCTATTATTAAAGAAATGTGGAGCATTTATAGTAATAGAAGATGAAGAGAGAGGTAACACAATAAGAATGAGAAGATGGATAAAAGAGAAAGAAAAAGAAAAAACACTAACAAAGGGAACATTTAAAAAATAAAAGAAACAGCAAAAGAAACAAAGAAAAAAAACAAA
>JAUWKS010000034.1 GCA_030614005.1 Candidatus Heimdallarchaeota archaeon
GGAGATATTAAACATTAGTAATCCTACACTACCCACGGAAATTGGTCAATTCGATGACGGTGGTTGTGCTTATGGTGTTGTTGTTTCAGGTGAATATGCTTATGTTGCGGACGGTTTTGATGGTCTGGAGATCATAGATATCAGTGTCCCTAGCACTCCTGTTGAGGTTGGTCAAGTCTTTGACGGTGGTTCTGCTAATGATGTGTTTGTTTCAGGCGATTATGCCTATGTTGCGGATGATACTAATGGTCTGGAGATCATAGATATTAGTAATCCTGCGATACCAATAGAAGTGGGTCAGCTCTATGATGGAGGTCGGTGTTATGGTGTTGTTGTCTCAGGTGACTATGCCTATACTGCGGATGGTTCTGGAGGGTTAGAGATATTAGATATTAGTAATCCTGCGTTACCTACAGAAGTGGGTGCGTTTACTGACGGTGGCAATGTTGAGAGCGTTTTTGTTTCAGGTGACTATGCCTATGTTGGTAGTGCTGATTTTGAGATTATAGATATTAGTGTCCCTAGTACTCCTGTTGAGGTATCCAAGATTTTTGACGATGGTTATGCTCGTGGTATTTTTGTTTTAGGTGATTCTGCCTTTGTTGCGGATAATTCTGATGGTCTTGAGATTTTCAAAGCAGGTTATGATGCAGATGGAGATGGCTTAACTGATTTTGAAGAGATCAATACCTATTCTACTGATCCTGATGATGATGATACTGATGATGATACAATCTTTGATGGTGAAGAAGTGATTATAGGTGAGGATGGTTTTATTACTAATCCCAATCTTGCAGATACAGATGGAGATGGATTTGATGATAACGTAGAAATAGCCGAAGGAACAGATCCAACAGATCCGGATGACCATCCTCCTATCCCCACTACTACTCCTCCCCCAACTACAACTACTCCTACAACTCCAACAGAAGACGGAGCATTTATTGGCGGCTTTGTTAGTTTAATTGCTGTTTGTTCAACTGTTCTATTCATTACAGTAACCGTGGAAAAACGTCGAAAGTATATGAAATAATTGCGGAGAAAAATCTCCTTTCTCTTCAATTTTTCTTAATTTTTATTTTCTTTGTATCATGCTTTCAAGCATTTGAGTCCATTGTTCAATATCTTTTACACATCAAACTGCTGAGTCTTCATTATTCTCTTTGTTAGTAAAACATATTTTTTACACAGTCTCTAAGGATGAGAGGAACAATTATAAGATTAAAATTGCAGAGTATATTTAAAACAATTTACAGCTATATTTTGTAAAATGTTAAATTATAGCTTAATCTTTTTGTTGAGGTATAGAAATGAGTTGGCTCTCTAAAATATTTAGTAAAAAGGAAATTGAGCAAAAAGCAAATATAGTTATTTTAGGTGCTTCTGGTGTAGGAAAAACAACACTAGTTCGATACTTAGAAACTGGGCAACCAGTGACTCAAGACCCTCGTACTACATTGGGAATAGACATACGTCAAAATCCAATAACAATTAGTGGTTGGTCTTTATCAGCCATTGATGTTGGAGGTCAAGAATTGTATCGTGAAAGTCTTTGGAGCTTAGGTATCAGTCAATCAGATGCAGTTATCTACGTCATTGATGGTACTGTTAAACCTACTGTTGATAATACCTCCTTTGAAGTCAGTAAGTTTAGCTTTGATTATATGTTATCAATAGTTGAAGATTCTACACCAATTTTGATTCTGATTAACAAACAAGATTTGACCGAAGTTGAACCAATTACAGCTGAACAATCAATCGAATTATATGGTATATTAAAAATGGTTGGCAGATCGTTCAATATCTTACCTTCATCAGCGAAATTTGGTTTTGGTGTAGAAACAGCTGTTTATTGGTTAATTGATAAAATACATGAGGCAAAAACATAACAAGGTTATATTACTAAAAGCACTAAAAATTCCTTGATTTTTCATTTTTGACTGAAAATTTTATTTAGTAGTATGTACAAGTCATTTAGTATAGAAAGATGTGTTATTATGGAGAATAGTGTACAAATTGCCTTCCTAAGAAAAGATTTTCAGCGAATCATTGATTTTGATCGATTATACCCCTCCGGAAAAATGGTTGTTTTTATTGCTAAAAGTGACACTGAAAAAGGAACTCCTAATTACAAGCATATTGAAGAGAGTCTTAAGAAACTAAGAGAGTATTGTGAATTAGCTAAAATACAGTTTAATATGCAAGTTATTGATTTTATAACGAAAGAGTCATTTCTAGAAATAATATTTGATTTTGCAAGAGCGATTATTGTTGACTATCAACCAAGATCATTATATAGATTAAATCTAGGAGAAGATTCTCTCTTAATGAACATTGGATTATTACAAGGTGCCCAAATAATTCCCAGTTTATTTCCTGTTGAAATTTCTTATTATCTTAAAGAGAAATACAAAGAACAAGAATATCTTTTTGAAAAGTCAATCGTAAAACCATTCTCTAACCTTATCTCTGAACCAGTCAGTATAGAACTTTTAAAATGCGTTGAGGACGGCAAAAATCTAGATGCTATTAAGGACATTTTAAAAATCTCTCTTGGGTCAGTTTCCAACCATCTTAAGTATCTTAAAGAACACGATCTTATTAGTGTTAGTGGTCACCTAAGGAATTTAACAAACTTGGGCCGATTAGTTAAAGAAATTTTGGAAATTAAAGAATCTATAAAATAGATACTTATTCTTTCACTAAAAATGAATTTTCAATATTTATTGAAAATATTGGATATTTCAACTAATTTTGCACAAACCATCTTATTTATAAATAATGTTGAAATATATATATTATACTAAATTAATACAATAAGGTGATAAAGTGGTTACAATTGCTGATTGGTTCAATGTTACAATGGATCTAGAATATTCAAGACTTGTAGGATTAATTTCTTATAGTCTTATTCTCGTTGGAACTTTTATCTTTCAATTCACAATAACAAATAAGATAAGAAGCTCAAATGTTAAAAGTGATTCTTATCGGAGCTTTAGGTTGCTATATGTTGCAGTAGCTATTATTGCAGGGACATATGCATCGGATCATTTAGGAGCATTTCTTGGAGGAAATGTTATGCATTCTCAATTCTCGGTTTTTCTATCTATTATTGGATATACAATTGCTATTTACGCATTAAACTTGTTCCTTCTTAGAATTATCAATTTTAGATCATCGATTAAACGATTTATTCGTGTTCTTACCGTTATCCAAGTAGGTCTTTTGATTTTTGCTAGTATTGTATATTTACTCGCTAGTTTTATTGAAATGCCAGCATTTTTTGTTGACTATACAGTAATGATCTTTGGTGTAACAGTTATATTTGCTACGATATTTACAATCATCAGTATGCTAACAGAAGCAAGAAAAACAGCAAATAAAATGGTAAAATTGAGATTAAGATTAGCCGCATTAGGAACTTTAGGTATTTTACTTGAAGGTGCTGCAAATATTCTCCATATTTTACTTGGAACTTTAGGTGCTGATACTACTAATTATTATCAAATAGGTATTCCACTTCTAGCAGTTCTTTTCTATTCAATATTCATGTTTAGCTATTATTTCTCATTGTTTCCACCAATGTGGTTACAACAAGCAGGTGGAGTATTACCTCCTAGCTTTACTGACTTGATGAAGAAACAAGAACAATTAAAACAACTCGGGAGTGCAACTAAATGAATGTTACAAATTTCGCAATAATCGAAATTGGAAGAGAAAAAGGTGCTTCCGCTTTACACGTATCTGGTTTATCAGATAAAATAATGAAGCGCTTACTTATTGAAGCATTGCCACAAGGAAATCCGGAGAATGAATTCTTCAAGATTGTCAAAATCGAGGATAATCTATTCATCAGCTCACTCATACTTGCTGACAATGAGGACTCTGGTTTAGCTATGATAATAAAATTAGATTCAGCTTTACAAGAAGTAAATCCAATAGGCTTTATTGATGGTATGAATAAATTATTGAAATCATTTCTAGCAAACAGCGAAAACATCCCTGATGAATTAGATATTTCTTATCTAAAAATCGCTTTATCAGAAAATACTTACGAAAATTTTGATACTATTATCTTCTCAATTCTATCTCAACAAAAGACGCTTGTTGTCGGTGAAAAAGACGAGATTTCGAGTTTTTTCGCTAACCTCTTTGAATTTATTCCCAATAGTTTAAAAGAATATATTACATTAATTGCTAATTCCACGAACCTCTCAAATAATGTCGCTATACACGCATTAATTGTATCTGATGACGTTCTCAAGATAATTGACAACAAGAAAGGAGAATATACCATACTTTTCCTCCCAACAAAGACAGCTTACGGATCATTCAGTTCACCATTCTGTAAAAAAGTTGCTCAATTATTTGCCGAACAAAAGAAGGAGAGCATTAAGGAAGAATTAATTCACTTCTTCAAAATATCAATTGAATCCGAAGAGATCATTCCAATTGCTGATTTCGCTGCAGAACATAAGCTTGCTCTAGCAGATGCCTCACTTCTTCAAAGGATGCGAGCTGGTTACTTTGATATCAAAGTCGAAAAAGGATTCTTTGAACAAACAGAGTAGGTGATATCATGAGTTGGCTTGGACGAATTTTTAAACGGAAAGCAATAGAACAAAAAGCGAGCCTTGTTATACTTGGATCAAGTGGAGCAGGGAAAACTACTCTGGTCAGATTTCTTGAAACAGGAGAACCTGTTTTAGAGAATCCTCGTACTACACTAGGAATTGACATTAGGCAATCACCAATTGAAATTAGTGGTTGGTCATTAACTGCAATAGATGTTGGCGGTCAGGAACTCTATCGCGAAAGCTTATGGAGCTTAGGTGTTTCACAAGCAAGTGCGGTAATCTATGTCCTTGATGGAACTATTAGAAAAACTATCAATAATGATGCTTTTGAGGTATCCAAATTTTCATTTGATTATATGTTAACAATTGTTGAAGAAGATGTTCCAATTCTTATTCTAGTCAATAAACAAGATCTTGTAGAGGAAAATCCACTCACTACACAGGAAGCCATTGAAATGTATGGAATAAGTAATCTCGTTGGACGATCATTCAACATTTTACCAAGTTCTGCAAAATATGGTAATGGTATTGAATTTGCTATAGAGTGGTTGGTTGATAAGATCGCAGAGAAAAATATTAAGGAGTAAAAATCACATGGATCCACTAAAGTTCAACGTATACACATCTCTTTCGTCTCTCACAGACGAAGGAATGACTATTTTCTATAATCCCAATATTCCTAATATAGATACAGATGATTTAGTAAAAGTAGCAAATTATTACTCAATTATCTTAAACTTCTCTGAGAGCAAAGGAGCACTATATGGACCACTACCAATCGCTTATCACACAGAATATCTACTTTATATCTATACTTTTGAAACAACAAATCTACAAGTTCAAGATGAAAGAATAAAAAGAGACGGTAGTAGAGTTCCTTCATTTCTTCTCATTTTCTTCCCAACAATTGCAGAAAGTTTTACTACAAGAGCAAGAGGACAAATCTCACGTGAGATCTCAAATTGGTTAGAACAATTTAAATCGATTCAAGATTTCAAAGATAAGGATGTTAACAAATTAAATTCTCAAATTGAAGCAGCAATATACAAAGAGCAAAGTATATTTGCACTAGATGAAATCGAAGAAGCTAACGTTGTTCTTGGAAAGAGTGTTGAACTATTACACAACGTCTTAAAATATCAAGAAAAACCTGTTAAAATACTCCTGTCAGGAACAGATGATCTTTTATTCTCAATTACTCGAAAAGCTATTTTTGGCAATAACTCATCTTTAGTTTCATATTTCAAAAATGAAAATAACAAAATTGATTTCAAACTTGGAAAAATTGAAGGTACTATTTTACTAGCTTCTGTCAATACACCAAACCTCCACAAATATCTATCAAAAGACTTGGATGGCGTTTTACATTTCGGAAACTTCTCAACACCGGAAAGCACTGATGCACATACAGCTGAATTATCTAAAATAATTAAACAAACATCTCAAGATTGCGTCATTTCATTTGCTATTTGTCAAACAGATAAACCATTAAAAATCAGTGAGACAAAAATACCAGAAGTACTTCAGGAAGGTGTAGGTCGCACAATTTCTTTATTAGATATGGGACAACAGAAGAATACAATAAGTACTACGATCATTGAGTTTCTTGAAAAACTAATAGAGTTAATAGGTAAGAAGTAATTTCTTCTTATCTTTATTGACTGCTTTTTTTTAATCTAAATTGAAGATGATAATTACTTCATTTTATTCTACTAAATTATTCTCAGCAATTAGATTAGTATCTCCATTATTAAAATCGTTTACTGACTTTCCTACATATCTTACATCTGTTAATAACCAAAGTAAAGCAGTAACAATTAATCCAATAATAATACAACCAAATAAGACATATCGAATGCTTGTAACTTCTGCGATAATTCCTGAAACTATCATTGATATAGGCATTGCTGCAACGGAAAGTGAAAAAGCAACTGCTTGGAATCTTCCTTGCATCTCTTTTGGAACAATAGTATGAAACATCGTTTGAGTAATTACATTCACTATTGGCATTGCAAGACCTAAAATTAGTGCTCCTATCCATAACACCCAGAAATAACCCCAGGGTGCTATAGCCATTATTGTATAGCCAACAAAACCGACGAGTATGAAAGTTAGTACTATAACCATTTTTTTCTTGATTTTTCTTAGAAAGAGCATTGCTAATCCTCCTAACAAGATACCTCCATAGTAGAAAGCAAAAACGTAAGCTAACTGAAATGCATCTCCACTATGATCAAATTTTATGTAATAAGGAGCTTGAGTGTTTACTGGTGTAATTAGAAAATTGAGTGCTGTTGCGAGAAGTAGTAGGCTTAACAACCCTTTTGTGCTTTTAATAAAACTGAAAACTTCCTTCAATTCAGTTCGATACGATTGACTCTTAACATCCATTTCTTTGGGTTTTGGAAGAGAGATTATTAATAGAGGAATAATTGCGAAGAGAAATGTTCCTACATCTATCCAGAATATTGGATGTGTTGTTGGGATTCTCTCAACAAGAAGAGCTCCTATTAATGGACCAACTAGATTTACTACTCCATTGAAAACAAAATTGACTGAATTCATTTGGTTTAAATTCTCTTCTGGAACCATTTGAGGAATGAGCGATCTTACTGCTGGAGTGTGAAATGCTTGGAGTATACCTCGAACTGCTAAAATAATGAAAACTGACCAGAGTGGAATAGTTGTATATCTAAAAATCAAAATCAAAGCAATGGTGATAACTGCTTGAAGAAAATCAACAACAGCAATTAACCACTTCTTATTCCAACGATCTACCCAGACTCCAGCAAAAGGAGCGATAAGCACAAAGAATCCCATACTAAGAAAAGAAGCTAAACCAAGATAGAATTCACTTTCATATTCTATTGTTACCCACCAAATAATGGAAAACGTCACAATTGCTGAGCCGAGTAATGAAATAATTTGTCCTGTCCAGAATAACAAAAAACTAAGATAGCTTTTTTTTGATGCTTCAAAAGTCAAAGTTTTTTCCTCAATAAAACAAATTCTCTACCTGGTTTGCCACCAAATCGTTTTGCTAATAATTGTGGTGGAAGATTTGTCTTCATAATAATGGAACCTTCAACATATTGATAATTCTTTTTTAGTAGATTTTCCATTAGCACACTGCTCATTGCAGAGGCAATATTTTTTTTATGGCTACTCGGTAATGTTCCTATAGATATTATTCTCGCCCTGTCTATTTTTCCTTCTTTTACTTTCTGATAATAATCTGGTGCACAAATTATAAACCCAATTGGTTCTCCACTATCTGTTTCCGCAATAATTACTAATTCATCATCCATTAGAGGCAAGAATGCTTTTACGTAAGCTGTATTTTCTTCCAGCGTTCGGGGAATATAGTCATATCTTTTTCCGAAAATTTTGTTCGTTAGGTAATGATAAATAGCTATTTCTTTCTCAAGGTTTGCTCTGTCAAAAGTGCGTATTTTCACTCCAGCTACTTCATATTTCTTCTCAAGATAGGTTTCTCGAGTATAAATAATAGATGTGATATTTAGATAGACTTTGAAACCATATTTCTTAAGATATTTAAAATAATAATCAGGATTGTGCGATGTTAAGAGTGTGTGAGGTTTATCGAACCCATTAACCAGTAATCCAAAATATCGATTATCTAGTTTTGGTAAAATAATCTCTTTTACGTTTTCAATTCGAAAAATTTCAGCACAATAATCAAGAATTGATTTTAAAGATACGAATTCTCCTTCTAGAACTTCAATATAACATATCCAACCAATCTTGTTGTTTTTCTTGTCTTTTGCTTTTGGGTGTAAAATAGCCACTGCTCGAGCTAAAGGTTTATCATTTTCATTTAATGCAATTATTGGCCAGGTTCGAATCTCAGTTTTATTTGTCGAAAAATTAAATTGTTTCTTTATTTCTTCTGGATTCTCAGGAAACCATATTGGATCGTTTTTATAAATTTCAGAAGGGAGATTGAAGAAGTAATTTATATTTTCATCTTCAAGATTTTTAATTTCAACTATTTTCATTTTGGAACCTTCTAATTACTCGTATCAATTTCTTGGATCTAGGATTTCTCTCAGGTTTCTCCGTTGAGAATTCAACATTCCCTAGTTCAGCATTTAATTTCTCAACCCAGAAATTTAGATTCTCAATGATTTTCTTTTCAATAGCCTCTCTGTTCTTTTCACTCTTCAAGACGATTCTAATTTCTATTTTATCCATTGCTTTCTGGATTGCTTGATATTCTTCTATTTCCTGAGAAGCTTGATTTATCGACCTTCTCACATAATCTGGAAAAAGATAGCTTATTTCTCCATTACTGTTTTGCAGATGGAAGATATCATCAGAGCGCCCGTGAATTTTTTCAATAACTCTAAAACAAGAACCACAGTTGCATTTTGCTTCTTGCAACTCAATGATGTCATTCATCTCATAACGGATAATTGGTTGGGTTGTTCGGTATAGATCTGTAATGAGCAAATTTTTTGCATTCCCTATTTTATCACCTACATCTAACGTTTCAATGAGTAAAACATCTTCATTTAGATGTAAGCTACCACATCTACAAGTTGAAGCAATAAAACCCTCAGCACCTTGATAAATTTCTACGATAGGTACTTCATAAATTTCTTCCAACTTCTCTCGAGTAGCTTTTGATAGTACTTCTGCATAAGAAATAACTGCCTTAATAGGATGGTCAATTTGATCCTTCTTACCGCTAATGATTACTAATAAAGATGGGGGACCAGAAAGAATGTTTAATTTCTTGGAGTTGATGAGTTTAATTATTTCTTCAACAGATAAAGTATAATCAATGTAAACTAAATGAATGCCAAAATTACTTATTTCATTAAAAGTAGGGTTATTTCTACGAAGAGCAAAAAGAATTCTTCTATTTTTAACTGATTTTGGAATACCATTTCTAGAGAACAATAAACAATTGTACAAATCGCTTTCATTTTGAGAAAGAACGGTGAGAGCTTTATTCCCAGAAGTGCCTGAAGAAAGTCCTATAGAATATTCTCCTTGAAACCTTGAGTATTGTCCTTTCTTTTCTTGAGCAATTGTGTAAGCAACTAAATCTTCTTTCCGTAAATTTCTAGTATTGATCAAATCGAAATTGTCCATCATTTCACTTTTAGTCATTATTGGTATTTGTTCAAGTGAGATTTCATCCGAACCGGAAAAAAGATTAGCATAATATTCAGAATTCTTTCGACTAAATTCGATTATTTTTTTCAATTGTTTTTTTTGATGTGCTTCTAGTTTCTCTCTATTCCATTTGTAGAATTGTTGTTGCAGTTTTCGTATATTGAATAATTTCTGAATAATGTTCATTTTAGACATCACACATTTTCTGTTATGGTTATATTTCACCAAAATCTGCTTTTGTATTAAGCTGTTGGAATACTGATTTGGTTATACCGTAAAATTGTAAAATTACAATTGCAATGATAAGAAAAATGCTGGGAAGAAGTCCAAATGAAAATCTAATGCCAAGTATTGCTGTATCTGGTTGTGATGGAAGTTCTGCATCATAGTTAAACACCTTCAAAATACCACCCAAGATTAAAAATGCAACAGCTAAACCAAGTTGATGAAATGTCATCCAAAAACCAAAGAAGATGGATTCATGTCGTTCACCCGTCTTATGTTCGTAGTAGTTTACCAAATCAGGTACAAGTGAATATGGAATTAATAGATAGGAGGACATAAAGATGCCTAACAAACCACAGCAAATATAGAATAATATTTTAGATCCTTCACTAATAGCAAATCCCGTAGGAACGAGTACAACAACCATTAATACAATGCCAATAAGTAATAGACGCCTTTTATCAAATTTCTTGGAAAACAAACTCCATATAGGTATCATCAAAGCTGAAACTGCAATATAGATGGCTAAACCAATGGTACTTATACTTGCATCACCAAGAACATGTTCAGCAAAATAAGGCAAAGCTGCTATTAAACAACCAGTACCAATAGCTCCGAAGAATTTCATTCCTAAAAGAATGAGCACGTTTTTCTCTTTCAAAATAACGAGATACTGTTTAAATGAATAATCAGCAATTCTATGGTCCTGTTGCTTTTCTCCATTGTCAGCTTCTACTTTTCCATCATCAATGTATTCCTCAGTTATTTCAGAAAAAATACCGAGTGGTTTACTTTCAAATAAATCTTCGACTCCTTTAGTACTTAAAGCTGCAACAATAAGCGAAATTGCAGTGAAAACTCCAAAGCTTATAGCCATTAAACGAAGTCCTAGCAACTCATTCTGAAAATTTGAGATAAACAAAGCCACTGTTCCCCCAAAAATTGTTCCAATAGTTGAAAGAATAGCTCTTATGCCTGTTATTTGAGTTCGTTCATCGTAATCTTCAGACATTATTGGTACGAGGGACATATATGGGACTACACAGATAGAATAAGTGGTTGCATATACTAGTAGAGCAAGAACTGCTAATGCAAATTGATACCATTGACCGATTGATTGTGGGATTAACCACAATAAAATAAAACTGATGCCAAAGGGAATTGCTCCAAATAGAATATACACTCTTTTCTTGCCGAATCGAGATCGGGTTCGATCACTGATAATACCCATAATCGGATCATTCATACCGTCCCAGAGTTTTCCGATGAAAATTGCTAAACCTGCAAGAAATGGATCCATCATAACAATATCTGTTAGAAAATACATGAAATAAAATCCAACAGCAAAATATGATATGGATACTCCCATATCACCTAGTCCATAACCAATCTTATTACGTAATTTCAAATAACTATCACTCGCATCAAATTTGTTATGCTTATTTGAATTGAATATCTTCTTAAAATTTGTGTGAAAATACTGGATGATTAAATTTTCTTAGGAAAATATAGAAACAAAAAAAGGAAATTGAGAATATTCTGAGTAAATCTTTTTGATTTTACTCAGAGATTTCTTACTTTTCATCCTCTTCTTCTTTCTTTTCTTCCTCTGTTTCTTCGAAAACCTCTTCAATAATTTCATTTCGTAAATTATACATTACTTCGTAGGTTTTTTCGATTATTTCAGAGAGCAGTTCTGCTAATTCCTTCTTGGCATTTTTAGTAACAACTCGAGCCAATTTCTCTCCGAGGATCATTTTCTCTACTTCGGTCATATCATCTTTAACTTGTTTACTAATTAGTTTTACAACTTTCTCTTCGACAGATTTCTTCAATGAACCACTTAATGCTTCAATCTTTTCTTCAGAAATAAGTCCATCTAATCCGTCTTTTATTTCTTCATCTATCTCATCCATTACTTCATCGTACAGAGTTTTACCAAGATCTGTAAGTTGAATTTCATTCGTTTCTTCGTCTGACATATCGAATCACTTGACTGAAATATGATACTCTTTTTAATAAACGTTCTTCTATTTGAATAATAAATAATTGTTGAATTAGGGATTAATTTTTAACCCATTTTCTAACACAAATAGAATCGAAAATCAATAAAATTATTATAATTCAGTGACTCATCTAATGATATGAAAAAGAAAACAAAAATTTTTCTCGGAATCTTTATTCCGGTGATTATTATTGGTGCAGGAATTGGCGGAATACAACTCGCAATATTTATTCGAGATAAAATGATAGCCAATTTGGATGCTCCTCTAATTGATTTTCCTGTAGAGAATACTGATTGTATTCATATTATTTGGGGATATGGTGATCAAGGGGGAGATTTTCATAACGGCATAGACTATGGTTGTAATACTTCAGTAAATATTGTCGCTTGGTGTGATATGGTAGTTGAGGATATAACAACATTCTACAATGAGGCTGGTGGTCATTGGCAAACAAATGTTATGCTCAAATTCAATAAACGATTTACTTTTGTTTGTGCATTTGAACCTTGGGCTTTAAATGAAACATTTGCTAATATTCAAAGAGATGCAATAAATTTCGAAGTTGGTCAAACAATTCAGAGGGGAGAAATATTAGGTGAGCTTCTCTATCAGGGGTCAGGAACACACATTCACTTTGGAATGTATGATCAAAACGAAGCTGTTTGTGCATATCATTTCTACACAGAAACGGCAAAATCTATTTTCGATCCATTATGGGATCAATACGGTTATGGTGACGACAATTGGTATACTAATTAAAAGTAGATTTTTCGAAGAAAATAAATAAGAACTAGTATGATTTTGGTAGCATAAGAGGAGAATGAAAATTGAAAACAACAGATCCCAATGTAATTCTGAAGCCAGCGACCGCTTTATTTAATACATTAGGTGAAAAGATCAAACAAATTTCATTTTTAGGAAAAGGAGAAGGTTCTGCTGTTTTCAAGATAGAAACATTTGAAAAAACCTATTGTTTGAAAACTGCTCTTTTCCCGGAACGCACTCAGAAGGTTCTCTCTGAGGCTCAAATTCGACGAGATTTTATCGATAAGGGTCTAACCTTTATACCTTATCCAATATTTTCCGATCAAAAATATTTCAAAAATGGGGCAGTTATTTATGATTTCATAGAAGGATCCCAAACTGTTTTTGACTCAAAAAGTACATTGTCTCAATTGGCAAGATATCTTGCAGATATTCATACATTGAAATTTAAAATTATCCCAAATGGACCTGATCAAATTTGGAACTACTATCATAGTCTAGAGCAAAGCATAAAATCAATTCAAGTTAACCAAGGTTATCTATTAAATGAAAGTATCAATCAAGCTTTCTCAAATGTGTTAGATGAATATAAGAAACAGATAAACGATAATGTTGAATTATTTTCATTTGGAATTTCGAGCATCTTGCATGGAGATTTAAGTAATAATTTTATAACGGATACTGAAGGGAAACTATGGCTTATTGATTGGGAAAATTCTGAATACGGCGACATAGTTGAAGAAATTTGTTTTTTCGTTTTTAATAACGATATTAAAGATAATCTTCAAGATTTTTTCTATCAAGAATATCAAAAATATTTTCAACCTTCCAGTAAATTGAATTTTAAGAAAATGAGTGAATTCTATCTAAAAGTAGTTCCTATATTCAATGTTTGTTGGGGGATAGATCAATTGCATACAAATTTGATTCATAAACTTGAACCAGAACGTAAATTAAAAGATATAATGAGTTCCGCAAGAAATTGGGGACTATTTTTTTCAGAATCAACTACATCAATGATTATTCAAGGTGTAAAACAAATGACTGCAAAATTAACTAATAATCTTTGAAGTCATTTAATTTCAAAAATAGACGATATTTGTTTTAGCTATTAATAGATTCCAATTTTTGATACTCAATCATTTTAATGAAAAAAAATAATGAGATTTTTTCCCATCAATGCATGACTTTATTTCAGAAGTTTCTTTAAGGAAGCACCAAAATCTTTTGCTTCGTTCAATTCTTCTTCAGTTGGGTGCCCTTTTTCAAACGCACCTGAACCAAAACGGAAAATTCTAAATGCACCTTTAATTGCTAGTCGTTCTTTAGCAATCTCTAGTCCTTTCTCTGCTAGTATATTTTCCATTTGTTCAAAAGCGGCGTCTTTTATTGTTGGATCATCTGGGTTACCACCTTTTGGTGGATCATTCGGTGCTGATGAAGAAATGAACATTACAGCCTTCTTGCCTTTTACTTTACTATTTTCTAAATCGGTAAAGTATTTCTTCCCTCCTGGACTAAGTTGTCCTGCAATAATCCATGTTCCTAAAACAATTAAATCATATTCTTGAAGGTCAGGTATTTTTCTACTACTTACTACTTCTGCTCCAAGTCCTTCTGCTATGTTTATTGCTACTTTCTTAGTATTTCCCCCACGGGAATTATAGATGACTATCGATTTCTTCATAATTATCATAACCAATTAACTTTAGACTTTTAACAGTAAAAAGGTTCGCAAATTCAAAAGTAACAATTTCCTTCTATTTTTCTTTGTAAAAACAATTTTCTTAGAGTTGAAATAGATGTCAAAAAACTTATTAACAATTATACTTTTGTTCCAATGACTGATTAATCCTTCTTAGTACTTAATTTCAAGAAATGAAGTGAGGTATTGAACGAAGAGATTTTTTAGACGATATATTAAACGAGGATGGTTACTAATGAAAAAAGTATATTCAATACTTTTAATGATCTGCATAATTACTCCTGGCTTTATTATGTTTACAAATACTGCCAGTAGTCAACCAACATTCTTCAATTCGCAGGAACTCTACGATAACAATGTTGAACCTATGTTAGCTGCTGAATTAGAAGCTTCTGCAGTAGACAATTACAAAGCATTGCCTAATGTCTCTCCATGGTGGGTTGACTTAGTTGATAAGGAAAATGTCGACAATGATGGAGAAGGCGTTTACATTGCTGTTTTAGATACGGGTCTACTAGATCTTTGGCCATTTTTCTTCTCACAAGGTAATATTGCTTGGGAACTTGGCAAAGGATTTACACATGACGTTTCGTGGGATGATGAATATGGACTTGTGATGTCTGAACTAAGAGATGATCGCGGGTACATAACAGATTTAGCATCTGGTCATGGAACACATGTTACTAGTACAATAATTGGTTATAACTACAACAACTACTTCTACGTTGATGGAATCGCTCCCAAAGCAACGATTATACCAGTTCTAGTTCTAGATGCCTGGGAAGTAGATTCACCATATGGTGTTTTACAATTATCAGGCGGAACTGATGAAATGATATCAGCAGGTATTTATTATATCGCTGATTTAGCAGATGAACTAGATGGTCCTGTGATTATCAACATGAGTCTTGGAGGTCCAAATCCAACTCCTATGATTGAGGAAGCAATAAATTATGCCATTGCAAATGGTGTTATTATTGTTTGTTCCGCAGGAAATGAAGGAGAAGCTGGAATGGGCTATCCGGGTGCTTACGATCAAGTGATTTCCACTGCTGCGTGTGGCTGGACAGAGACATTATACCGATCTTTCTGGACTGGTGAAGGATGGATATATGATGTCCCAGAAGAACTAAATGTTCCTGACGTATTCGGTAATGAATACCAAGTATACTTAGAAGACTTCAGTAGTAGACCAAATGCTGCATTAGGGCAAAAACATCATCAGTTAGATGTTATGGCACCTGGTGCTTGGATAGTTGGTCCTTACAAACTATCATTCTCCTATGACGTTAGATATTATTATGTCTCAGGAACAAGCATGTCTGCCCCACATGTATCTGCAATTGCTGCATTGATTCTAGAAGATTATCCACATTTTGATCAAAAGGATATTGAACATATTCTTAAGATTGCTGCTGGTGGTGTAGGACAAAATATGCTTAGAGGATTTCCCAAGGAAGCAACAAATGTTTATGTTGCATATTATATTCCTGGTTACGTCTATCTTGTATCATGGGAACAACATGATTTTGGTAGAGGATTTTTGCAATGCGACGAAGCTATGTTCTATGCTGCACATTACAAAGTAGGTCATTAAAAATAAATCTCAAAAACTTAGTCATTCTTCATGACTAATCTCAAATTTGATTAGTGATGAAGAACATTTATCTTTTTTTTTAAAAATCAACTATATTTTTTCTTTGTAAAAACAATTTCTTCGTGTTGAAACAGATGTCAAAAAACTTATTAATTATTATACATTTGTTCCACTGACCGATTAGTCCTTCTTGATACTTAATTTCGAGGGAAGTGAGGTATTTCAGAAGAGATTTATTGGAGGGTTAATGAGATGAAAAAAAGTAAATTAACAACAATAATGATTTTTTCATTATTACTAGTCTCAAGTATTGCGGTAATAACACCAATTGTAATTACTAGAGCAGATACACCAATGATCAAAAAGTTACCTTCTTACATGAAACCTACGGCTATAGATGCAAAGGCTACATTGATTACAAATCCTACCAATGGTGAAACCGTTTCAGGTACAGTTACAATAACAACTTCATCAGCTGCCTTTATATCAATTGATGGGGTTAGAGTTGCACGAAAAGTAACTAGCTTTTCATGGGATACTACTAATTATGAGAATGGTGATCACACCATAAACGCCCGATATCGAAGAGACAGTGAAACAATTACTGTAACAGTTGATAATGGCGGTACTCCACCACCTCCTCCTGAGGATGGAAAATATGCAGTAGTTATTGGAATTGCAGACTACGAAGGATCCCAAAACGACTTGTGGAATCCTGATGAAGATGCACGGGAATTCAGAGATGTTCTAATTGGCAATGGTTATGCAACTGAAAACATTAAATATTTACTAGATAGTCAAGCAACTGCTCAAGGTATCTATGATGCTATTGACTGGTTAGTTAATATTGAAGGACCTGATGATGAAGTTGTCTTCTTCTATTCCGGACATGGATTCCAAGTAAATGATGCCGATGGTTGGGATACAGACAGCGAGACCGATGGAAAAGACGAAGGTATCGTATCATGGGATACTTACGGCTTACCTGATGGAGATTTAAGAGATGCTTTTGCAGGTCTTGAATCAAATAAAATTGCTATGGTCTACTGTTCATGCCACGCTGGTGGTATGTTTGATGACAATGACGATCTTCAAGGAGCTAATCGTATTATTGCTGCTGCATGTAAAGCAGATCAATACGGTTGGGACTATTTGAACCTTGTAAATACACTATACTTCTATTACTTTGGCGATTTCGGATTGTTACGCAATAATGCTGACTCAATTGAATCCGCACATGTCTATGCTTATCCATTTGTTGTTGCTGAACAATCTGATTCTCAACCACAACTCTACGACAATTACCCTGGAGAATTTTATCTTTAATTCTCCCCCTTTTTATTTTTATTCGGAAATTTTTGAAATTCTATAAACTCTTGTATTTCTTCGCGCAATATGTAAATCTTACTTGCCTTTAAGTAATGTAAAAGCTAATTCTAAAGTCCACTTTAAAGAATGCTAGGAGCTTGCGTTTTGGAATTAGTTCATTCAGTTTGGAATAAAGATAATTTCTACATTTGGGTTGAAACATTTGACTCACTTTTCGAAAGAAAAAATTTTCAAACTGAAAAACGAATAATTGCTAATTCAACAAAACTTCCCTCTGCTAGAAGTATTAACCAAATATTGAAGTTATTACGAATAGCCGGTTTGGAGGATATTTCTAACAGTTCTGTAAAAGCAAGTACAATCGATATTAACCTTCCCAATACTAACTGTGAAGTGGAAGCTCTTGCTATTCCCCCTTTTGAGATAATGGATTTCTTATTACAGCCGTTAGAAAATAAAACGGAATATTTCTCTTTAAGTAGTTCCACAAAATTTTGGTTGGAGCTAGCTAAATTCGTTTTAGAGATTATTGCTAAAGAAAAATTTCTACCTTATATTCATATTGAAAAAAGAAATACTACTGAAACCATTTTTCTTGGTAAGTGGAAAGCGATATTAGATTTGAAAGTTGAGTCAAAATTAGTGCAATTTTCACAAGAATTAATTGATAATAACTTTGATGATTCTCTAGACTTTCTAGCAGCAAGAGATTTAATTCTATCGTTCATCAATACTTTACTCGATTCTTTTATCAGAAATAAGCTTGGTGTCTTTCTTCCGAAATACAAGAATAACATTGATATCCAAACTTCTGAAATTGCTCGAGATTGGTTTCAATCTCTTTTTGATTCTGAAAAGGAAGCGATAGTTTATTCCACAAATGAATTTGATGTTTTCTTAGGCACGTTAAATGCTTGGTTAAATAATGCTCTTCCACGAAAAAATGCTAACCCTTTTCGATTGTGTTTGAAATTAACTCCACCAAGCGAAGATGTGGTTGGTGCAGATGAATCCATTTGGAAACTCGAATACTATCTACAGGCACAGAATGATCCTAGCTTAATCATACCTGCTCAAGATATTTGGAATAGTAAAACTGGAACGATAGCTTTTCTCGAGACAAGGTTTGAGAACCCCCAAGAGAGACTACTAATCGATTTAGGTAAAGTCTCGAGGGTCTATCCGAAGATTGAGGAAAGCTTACAGAAAGCGTTTCCAGCAGAACTCTTCATTGAAAAGGACGAAGCTTTTGAATTTCTGGAAAATTACTCAAAAATATTGGAAGACCAAGGTTTTGTTGTGCTATTACCTGCGTGGTGGAAAAATCCTCCTAAAGATGTTGATCTCTTATTAAAGATAAAACCTAGTTGCGAAGGTGCTGCAAAAACAACAACAGGCATTTTTCGGTTAAACTCTTTCTTGAATTTTGAGTGGGAAATAGCCATAAATGGTACACAACTATCTATTGAAGAATTTGAGAAATTAGCTGAACTTCGAGTGCCTTTCGTTAGAATACGTGGTCAATGGATAAAAATGGATCAAGAACGGATTAATCAAATGTTGGATTTAATCAAAAACAAGTACAAAAGAAAGACAATCTCCTCTGTTGAAGCTTTACTGCTAGCAATAATGGAAGACTCCGAAGAAGATTCACTATTTGATTTATCAATGGATGAAATACCTGCATTTCGAAACTTTACTAAGAGAATCGGTGCTTCAAGTAAAATAGAATTACTGCCTACTCCAACGAATTTTCAAGGGGAATTGCGTCCTTATCAAATTGAAGGCTTTTCATGGATGAATTTTCTCCAAGATTATAGTTTTGGTGTTTGTCTAGCTGATGATATGGGTCTAGGAAAAACAATTCAATTAATTGCTTTATTATTACGAACAAAAAATCAAATGACAACGCCATTGAATCCTTCTCTATTAATTTGCCCAACATCTATAATTGGAAACTGGTTACGAGAAATTAACCGATTCGCTCCTACACTAAATGCATTAATTTATCATGGCCCAGAGAGACCAAACAGCGAAGAATTTGAAGGAATACTCGAGACATATGATATTGTTATTACAACTTACAATTTAGCACAACGTGATTTTTCAACACTTAATAAAATAGAATGGTATAATATTATTCTTGATGAAGCACAGAACATAAAGAATCCTCATGCAAAACAAACACGTGCTATTAAAAAACTAGAAAGCAAGTATAAAATTGCCCTTACTGGGACACCGATTGAAAATCGTCTATCTGAATTATGGTCAATTATTGATTTCCTTAATCCCGGATATCTCAGCTCTTTGAATGCTTTTAACGAAAATTACATTCAACCAATTGAGAAAAATTTTGACAAAAATAAAATCAAACACCTTTCAAAAATAATTCAACCGTTTATTCTGAGGCGATTGAAATCTGATAAATCAATAATTAATGATTTACCAGAGAAGATGGAATACAATGTCTTTTGTTCACTTACAGAAGAGCAAGCAATTCTTTATGAAGCAGTCATTAAAGATCTCTTTGAACAACTAAATACTGCCCAAGGAATTCAAAGAAAAGGACTAGTATTAGCTACGATTACTAAATTGAAGCAAATTTGTAATCATCCCGCACAGTTCATGCACGAAGGATCAAAGAAATTAGACAACAGATCATGCAAATTTGAGCGATTAGAGGAAATGCTTGAAGAAGTTCTGTCAAATAATGAAAAAGCGTTAATTTTCACCCAGTACAAAGAACTTGGTAAAATGCTGCAGATTTATCTCGAGAACAAATTTGGTATAGAACCATTATTTCTATCAGGAGATACTTCACAGAAGAATCGTGAGAAAATGATTCAAGCATTCCAAAACGAAGACAATCTTGAAAGTCCAAAATTGTTTATTTTATCAATCAAAGCAGGAGGAGTTGGTTTAAACTTAACAAGTGCAAATCACGTTTTTCATATAGATCGATGGTGGAATCCAGCAGTTGAAAATCAGGCAACAGATAGAGTATTTAGAATTGGTCAAAAGAAGAACGTAATGGTTCACAAATTTGTTTGTATAGGTACACTAGAAGAAAGCATTGACCATTTGATCAAGCAGAAAATTGGTCTAGCAAATGCGGTTATTTCTTCCGGAGGGTCATTTATGACTGAGCTATCCTTAGACGACCTAAGGAATGTTCTAAGTTTAAGAACAATACATTGAGGTGATTACTGATTGCAAGAAGACGATAAAAGAGTTCAACGATTTCTAACCAAGACAAGGCAAGTAAAAGATGGTCTCACACTTAACACAGTAGAAGAAAATCGAAATTGGTGGACAGAGCAATGGATAGAATTGATCGAAAAATTGGAGTCAGGAAATAGATTAGCCCAAGGAAAAAATGTTGCTAAGAATGGTCAAGTGATTTACATCAAAGTTCAGAAAGGGTTCATTATAGCAAAAGTTCAAGGTGAGCGCCTAAAACCCTATCAAATTCGTATAGAAGTAAATAACCTCTCAGAAGAGATTTGGGGAGATATTCTTGCTGAAATTGCTTCAAATGCCTATCTAGTTGCAAAATTATTTGCTAATAAATTACCAGAACAGATTAATGAGATATTTACGAAAAGGAATACTTCACTGATTCCGTTTATGGAGCAAGATTTACGAGCAGGATGCACTTGTGCGGATTGGGCAAATCCTTGTAAACATTCTGCTGCTGTTTTACTCATTTTAGCTGATATGTTAGATGAAGATCCATTTTTATTGTTTAAATTGCGTGGAAAAACCAAAGAAGAGCTATTTGAAATATTCCGTGTAAAGCGTAACAATCTAGCGAACGAAAAATCCACTATTACTCGTGTTGGTGTCCGAATCCTTTCAGATAGTTATGATAAAGAGATTGGTTTAACTGAAAACTCATTATTAGATAATCTTGTTAGTGAGCTATATTCATACGAAAGAAATAACTATGAAGCAAGCACCAAACTAGAAGATGCAACAACCTCTGCAAATATTTGGTCAGAAATAGAGGACTCCCCATTTATTATCAATGGTGAAAATCTTAAGAGGTTGCTTGAAAATAGTTATCAAGTAGCAAAAAACATTGCTCGAAAAAATATTCCAATCCATAGTAAATTTTGAAGAGGTTTTTTTATTTTAGCAATTTGATAAAATCTTCTAGAGAGAGTTCGGCATATAAAAGAATCATATTTAAAGTACCCTTTTTCAATTGCTTAAGTAATGGGACGGTAACTTTCAGAACTCTTTCTTCAGAATGTTTTTCTAATCTTACATGACTTCCTTTCTGTCGTACTGCTTTAAAACCTACTTTAGTTAGAGCTTTTATTACTTCTTTTCCAGAAACAACAGGTTGTTTCTTCTAATTTCCCCTAGATAGATATCTCTACTACTTCTGCTTTCTTTCCTTGTAGTTGCTCTTCTATCTCGGCATCATTTATATCTAGGTAAACTTCAATTGCTTCTTTTATATTCTCTAAAGTTTCCTCTTTTGATTCTCCTTGAGATATACAACCTTGAAGTGAAGGTACGTATACTACGTATCCTCCTTCCTCTGCTTTCTCTAAAACAACCTTGAAAAGCATAATATATTATTTCCTTTTATTTTTCAAATACCTTTCTATTATTATTCCATTTTCAGACCACATTTCCTAGGTATTTGTTCAACCTCATGAAATTTTTAGCATGTGCGAGTTTGGTATTGTGTTTTTCTGAATAAAGTTTAATATTAAAACCAATATATCTAGTACTATCAAATCACTAATCAGATTTAGTTATTTAACGAAAAGAAAAAATTCGGATGAAACTTATCGTTTCACCCATTATTAGATAAGAATAGAAAATTATGCTTTCTTCTTCTTAATTATAACAATTATAATAGTAGCGATAATACTTGTTCCTATAATACCGATTCCAAGAAAAACCAAATCTTCATAGAGAGGTTCTAATCCTGGGAACAAACCTTCTGAAGGTGTTGTAATATTCGTGGGAGTAGGTGTTGGAGTAGGAGTTGGTTCAGGTTCAACATCTTTTTCAATGGGGACTATCTCGTAATAATGAGCTTCTCCTGCATAATATGATGCTAAAATAATATAATCCCCAGTAAATGTTAAGCCTGCTTCTAATCCATTAACAGGTGCTACAAGGTCAATCGTTGAATTACCGATTTCTTCTTTTACCGGATCAAAATATTTTATCTTATCTTCAGCTCTTGAAACTGCCCAGATTATGTTTTGATTACTATCAAAGGTTATTCCATGGAAGTATTCGAGCGGGTATTCAGCAACTATCGTCATATCGTATGGATTTAATTTATACAAGATACTATCGTGACCCATTGCCCAGACGTATACTCCATCAAAGGCAAGAGAGACAATCATAACATCTAATGCTGTATGATTAACTAAGAGTATTCCTGCTGTTGAATATGTAAATAAATTGTAGGGCGCTTCCTCTTGAGCTATCAATAATGTATTTTCATCTAAAGCTGTTATTCCTGCTGGCTGAAATGGAACAGACCAAACACCGCTGTAGATATTTGCTCTATTATATCTATAGATTTGTGAAGAATAATTTGCTGTAATGAAATTATATTCATCAGTATATGTTATATCCAAGTTGGATATTGATGATATTTCTTGTCTAAGAAAAACTTCACCTGGGTCTGAATTTAATTCTGTTATGGCAACTCGTAGTTCTGTAATGTAATCACTTTCAAACATATGTGTACCATTATTAGCAATTCCAGAATCGTGATGGAATGGACTAGCATACCCATCTGAATATAATCCAGTTAAAGGATTAAAGGCTATAACTCGATCAATACCGTAAGAGACACCCCAGATTTGATTATCAAACCAAGTAATACCATGTAATACATTCGTGATAGAGATATTTGCTGAAACATCACCTGTATTTGGATTTATTCGAAGAAGACTCATTGAGGCTGTTTCATACCCCCAAAGATTTGTACCATCCCACGCTAATCCTCCAATATGTTCATCGAAAACATTTACATGTATTCTTGAGATCTCAGTTCCGGATGTATCCATTTTAACTATGGTGCCATTTTTATTGCCAAATGCGAAATAAGAAAGATACAAATCAGTGCCATCTGTAGCAATACCTGTTGAAATGAAAGATATTGAGATATTTGCTGTGCTAGCTCCTGTAACAACATCATAAGCATAGAGATTGCTTGTTGTGCCATCCACACCATAGATGGATCCATCTAAGTAATCAAATGAATAGAATCCTATATGAGTGTTAAATGAAGCATCTTCTGAACCTAACATAGTCGTAGGTGTAAAAGCCAAATCATCAAATCCTCCATTTGTATTAGCAATAACATTTCCAAGGTTATTGTTACTAAACAGCAAACATGGGATAATGAAAGCTACCAAAAACAGAGTTATTTTTCTTTTAATCATCATCTTTAATCACAATATTCTGATAATGGTTGAGACTCTATTAATAGATAACGGTCTAAACAAAAATTTGAGCTCCATTATCTTTTAGAATTTTTTTTCGACAAAATAATACTAACGCTTTGTGAATTACTTTGATTTGAGTGATATTACCGTACATTACATGGTCTGCATAATTTTGCGATATTAATATGAGCAAAAGAAAGAAAATTAATAGACAGTAAATTGAGTAATGTTAGCCATTTATGGATGGCTAGCATAAAATATCTATTGGCAATAAAATTGAAGCAATATCGTGGTGTAGTTTATGCCCCAACCTCAATGTGAACAATTTCAGTCTATAGTGAAACAAGTTGATTCTGATCCAAATGCTATTGGTCTATTTTTAAGTGGTTCGAGGGGCAAAGAATTACACAAAGAATACTCAGATTATGATTTCAGTATAATTCTAATGGATAATACTCCACTAGAAGTAAAAACAAAATTTGAAAAGTTCGATGAACTTGATGGTTTTGATTGTGGAGTATTTACATTATCTGAATTAAAGGAATATGCAGAATTAGGAACAGAATGTGAATGGGACCGGTATAGCTTTGCTCATGTAAAAGCAACTATTGATAAAACAGATGGTGAACTTCAAAGGATAATAGATGAAAAGGGGAAAATACCAAAAAAGCATTTGCAGAAATATATTTCAGGTTACCTCGATGGGTACATAAATGCTGTATATCGTTCAATGAAATGCCTAAGAGATAATTATAATTTTGGTTTTCGTTTAGAAGCAGCAAGTTCTATTAGACTTTTTTTTATTTGTGCATTTGCTGTACACGATAGACGATTAACTCCATACCCAAAGTATATCAAATTTGAGTTGGAAAAATTACCATTAACAAAATTCCCATGGACAGCTAAAGAATTAATAGATAAAATACAAAAAATCCTTGAAACAGGTGATTATAAAATACAGCAAGAATTACTAATAGAAATGGAAAAAATAATGAGAAAAGAAGGATTTGGTGCTGTATTCGACTCCTGGGAAGGACAAGATAAATGGACTATGACTTTTAAGTCATAATTCCATTTCAGTAATTATTCTCAATTAGTCAGTTCTTTTATCATTCCTCAGTAATTGGTGCACCACAATAAGGACAAGAAACTAAACTCTCTGGTGGTAGTTTAACTCTACAGAAAGGACATTTATCCTTCTTTCTTCTAATTTTTGGAAGTGATTCTCCAGTTTCAAGGGCTTTTACAGCAATAGTTTTCTGTTTTTTAATAACATGAGCAGCAATAGAAGACTCTCCATATATAATCAATGGTGAAAATCTTAAAAGGGTGCTTGAAAATAGTAATCAAGTAGCAAAAAATATTGCTCGAAAAAATATTTCAACAATACAAGATTAAGCTGATGAATAATGGAATTTGGAGTTCATGATGAAATAGGGAAATTACGTTCTGTTTTAATGCATCGACCTGGTGAGGAAATTAAGAAAGTTACAAAGGAAACTCTACAACAATATCATTTTAGAGCTGTTCCGAACCTAACTAAAATGCAAGCTGAATTTGATGATTTTACAACCATATTAAAAAACAATAACGTCAAAGTTGTTCTTTTAGAATCACTTACGGAAAAAACTCATTCACCTAATCTCTATTTCACTCGAGACATTGCTTCTATTACTGAAAAAGGTCTTGTTGTTATGAATATGGCTGTAGAAGCTAGAAAAGGAGAACCCAAGATAATCAAAGAGGCTCTGAAGAAAGAAATCCCAGTTCATGTTGAAATTAAGAAACCGGGATTATTGGAAGGAGGAGATTTAGTTTTTATTGATGATGATACAATTGGTATCGGTTTTGGTCCTCGGTCTAACACTCAAGGAATAAAGAAATTAATCGGTAAATTCAAGAAAACTTCCATAAAGGAATTTGTGCTTATACCACTTCCTTCATTTCGTGTTCATCTAGATGGAGCGTTTATGTTTGTAGGTCACCATTTAACTATTATTCATGAACCTTCAATCAGTCATCAACGTGCTCAAATAATTATCGGGAATACAAGTAGAAAGGAACCTTTCTTAGATTATCTGCGTTGGAAAGGCATCAGAACAATTACAGTATCAGATGAGGAAACAAAGAATTTTTCTCCAAATGTTTTCTCAATAGGTGCTGGCAAAGTCATTTCCTACGAGTTGAATACTAGAGTAATCAAAGAGTTAGAGAAAAGAGGTTTAGATGTTATACCAATTAAAGGTAAAGAACTAGTAAAGGGTGGTGGCGGTCCACATTGTATGACGTGCCCGATTTTACGTGATTAGGATGTAGCGAGAGATTAATTCACTGAATGATTAAACTATGGCTGAAACTATACTTGAAATATTTTAATCCATAATAAAAAAAAGAAAGAATAAGACGGTTGCTAAACGTCTCTGTTTATCTTGTAGCTATTTTCTTCTTCCGAACTAGTAAGGTAATAACTACTACGAGGATAATTCCTACTAATCCACCACCGATTATGACATAAGCCCACCAAGGTAAGCTAATACCAGATGTATCGATTTGAATGTCAACTGTATCGCTCCAATCGCTAGCGAGATCATAATCATCTACAGCCCGTACTCGGAAGTAATACGTGCCATCCGTCAAATCTGTAACATTGTGCGATAAACCTGTTACAATGAAGGTGTCAATAGGTGTAGCAAAATTTGTTTCATTAGCTACTTGTAACTCATAGTGATCGATACCAACATCATCTGTGCTAGTATTCCAAGTTACTTCTACATTGCTGACTTCAATTAAAACACCAGGGTCATTAAGTAGAGGTGCAGTTGGTTGTTCATTGAAGAAATAATCAATAGATACTGCATATAAATGCACACTGCGATCTTCTGGACCTGCTATCACAGCTTTCCAGCGAAGGTCATTGCCTGGATTTGCGAAAACGTGTTCTAATCCTGGAGTGACTACTTCCCAATTTGTGCCACCATCAGCAGACATAGAGAATTCAACTGCTGTTAATGTTGGGACATTGCCAACAAAGTCTAATGTTGCTCTGTAAATAATATCTTCTGTATTGTCAACCTCGAGGGATTGAGCTTCAGAGGTCCCAAGAACATAGGTGTCAGCAGCACTTTCAAAATGCCGAAGAATTACTAGGCTAGTTCTATTAGCTACATAAGTAAAATCACCACTTGTAGAAATTTGAGTAGCTAAGGTAGCATTTGGGCAATTACCTATTTTTTGGATGTCAGTAATGTCTGAAGTGTTGATCATAGTGACACCACTATTGTGATCAGCAACAAGCATGTAAGGACCAAAACCCCAAACACCAGATGGTTTGCTAGAAGTTGAAATATAATCACCAAAACCAGTGCTTGTTGGATCTGTTACATCCCAATGTTCGTAATATCCTAATTGATCTACTAAGAATAATGAATCACCATCTACATAGACATCGTAATGGTCAACATTTATTAAATCCCATTTATAGATTTCAACAGGAGTACTGATGTCGGTTATATCGTAGATTGCTAAACCAACATTAGCACCAGTCTTACCAACTATATAGAGAAGAGGACCTTGAATCCATAATGCTGTAACGTTGGATGTGACAGTGAAAGAGCTATAAGGAGAAGGAATAACATATGGATTTGATATATTGTAAATGTAAACTCCTAGAGTCCCATCAGCTATAAATGCATAGTCACCAGAAACCATAACATCAGTTGCTTGACCAAGAACTCTGAAATTGGTTTGGAAAATATTGGCAGGATCACTGATATCGTAAATTCGAAAAGCATTGCCGTAATCAGCAATATACGCGAAATTTCCTCGAACATCAAGCTTACGATAGAAAGGAGTCACTCCTATAATGTCATTATCAAGTAAAATTGGATTGTTTGGATCTCTGACATTGAGAGTAATTAATCCATCACGTCCTCCAGCAATATAGGCTATATCACCAATGACTTTTACATCCCAAACTTCGTGATCATCATAAACATTGGAATAAAATGAATCATAATTTTTCAAAAATCCCACTTTATATGTGTAAATTCCATCATTCGTAGCAATAACTAGATTTTCTCCATAGAGATCAACATCATAGGCATAAGGAATTGACGCAATTTCTGTAACAAACGCAATGTGGTTTGGATCAAATGTATCAAATACTTGTACACCACCATTACCATCAGCAACAAAGAGTGTTCTTCCTTGCTTGACCAGCCTTTGAGCATGACCGGGAGTATCATAAGTGCTGATAATTGTTGGATTTGTTGGATCTCTTATATCGATAACATGAACTCCTGCTGAACCATCAGCTAAGTAAGCTAATCCTCCATCAACTATTACATCTGTAGCATTACCAGGAGTATTAACATAACCTATTTCTACTGGTGAAAATTTGTTTGTAATATTTAACACATAAAATCCTTCAGTGCTGGCGGCAATATACGCAGAATGCCCAACAATATCAAGACCTAATGAGAGATTGCACTCCCAGTTACATTTAGCTGGAAATGTTTCAAATCCTGCTGGATCTTCATCATATAATACTCTTAACGAAGTATTATCCGCAACATTATATGATGTATAATAGATATATGCTCCTAAGGTCTCAATATCAGTTACGTAGTTATCCATTCCAAACCCAATTACCCAATGAGGATTAGAAGGATCCTGTACATCATAAGCAATAATTCCATAATCTATTGATGCATCATCATATTGTCCTGCCCATAGTGCATCACCTTCAACAGCAATTGCCTTAGTTTCATACCATGCAGAACTTTCCCCTAACAGACTAATGTCAGATGGATTACTTATTTCTACTATTGCGATTTGAGTAGAAGTACTACTATTATACATTCCTAGATAAGCTTTCATACCCTGAACTTCTACATCAACAACTGGTGAAGAAGTATAGTAGTGATCCAAAAATTCCAAGGAAAAATTACGATTATTCGTTACTATTCCTGTCCCCCAACCAAAAGCGCTAGATGCTCCATCTAGATAGGTTGTGGTCGTAAAATCTTCAACATATGAATCAGTACTTTGCGCAGTTAAATTTAAGTCATTATTATTCATTCCATTAAATGATGGAACGAAAAAAGTTGTTAATGAAAATAAACCTACTAACAACAAAGTAGCTATAAATTTCTTTTTAATTGAAACCATTTTACACCCTCAAGTGAAATATAATATTAAATTATAAACAAATAATAAAAAAGTTTCTAAGAAAGAAAGCAACTAAATTTTTGGTTGATTTCTTCAAAAGATCATTATATTTTCATTTCTTGCTCTTTTCTTCCTTCTTTTTCACTCTTTTTAGATTTAATTCATGACTTTTGAGCCATAATTCAATTTTAGCAACTATTTTCAATTAGTCAGTTCTTTTATTATTCCTCAGTAATTGGTGCGCCACAATAAGGGCATGTAACTAAACTCTCTGGTGGTAATTTAACTCTACAGAAAGGACACATATTCTTTTTTCTTCCAATTCTTGGTAGGGCTTCTCCAGTTTCACGAGCTTTTATAGCAACGGCTTTCTGTTTTCTAATAACTACAAAAACAAAACCAATCCAAACAATTATTGCAATAATTCCTAATAGAACTGAGCCTCCCATTACAGCCCAAAGCCACCATAATGAATAAAGAATACTTATTCCTTGAAACTCAATATCTTTTTCGATGCTCGTACCTTGTTCTATTACTGTAACTGTTGCCAATCCACTTTCACCACTATTAACATAAACTCCGATAAAGAAGTCTCCATCATTTGGTGCAGTAAAGATAATGCTCTCAGGACCTACACCAGGTGTATCTTGTGCTACAAGTAAGCTCCTATTTGTAAAATCTGCTCTTTTGTAGATAGATAATGTGAAATCAAAATCATAATATGCAGGATTATAGGTTACTGAGAAAACGTACGTTACATCCACTTCAAGGTCTCTAACAACTAATGCATCTAATTCTCCTTCTTCAGCATAAATATCATATTCTCCTCTAACTGGAGAAAGAATTGCAATAAATGAAGATGTTAGTAACACTAGAAAGAATATTACCAATAACGATTTTTTTCTATTAATTATTTTAATGCTAATTTTAATACGCTCCAAAACTAAACTACGTTCACATCTCGACCTAAAATATATATTTTTTGTCATTTACTTTTTGTAGTCAGGATGATTATCTAACCACGTAGATAAGTTTCTGAAAGTTTCTTCATTGCGTTTGTTAATGAATTTGTATAACTGATTTCCAAGTAAACGATAAAGTAAAGGTAATTTCTTTAGATTGAAACGTTCCTCAAAATGCACTCGAGTCTTCCCTCCTTCCAGAGGTTCTAAACGAATCAGACCATTGGTATCTAACCCGGGTTTGAGGCTTAACATTGTGTATGTATAACCAACGTTTGGTTTAACATCTGTCACTAATTCTATAGAACACCGTGATCCCCATGGGAGCTTGTAATGTACCCTTCTAATTAGACCATTTCCGTTTTCATCTCCCGGGTAAAGAATTTCTATATCAATAACTATTGCTTCTGTGAATTCTTTCCAGATATCATAATCTTGCATAAGGGACCAAATTTTTTCTGGAGGATGAGGAATTTCTATAGAAAATACGTGTTCTTTTATCATCTTGTCCACAACTAGTTTAATATAGTTGTACAAAGTAAAAAATGTTGCTAATTTTCAGAGACCTTTTCTCTCTATAATAAGTTTAGAACTATCTGTCACATGAATTTATATTTGTTGAACATAACTAAATTTATTGCTTTGAATCAGTAGTGAGTATGAAAATAAAATCAAGTCTCCCTTTTGCTTTTTAACGATTCATCTTCACTACCATCAGGTAGCATCCAATCAGGATGCGATTTTCCTGCTTCTTCCATTTGAAATCTAGTACATTTTTCCCAATTTCCCTTACAATATTGTTCTATCCATTTTCTATCTAATCTCCCTATTTCATAATATCTTTTCATAGGGCAAACAACAAACCATTTGCAAGTATTTTCTTTTTCTTTCACAGTCTCACAACTTCAAGGTTTATTCGGTTTGTTTTTGTTTCCGCATATAAGCGTCTCTTGCAGATCTAATAGTACTTAGTAGTTTTCTACGCATATATTCCGACATTTCCTTTTCGTTAATAACAGAATCATACCAAGCAATCAATTCTTTTTCGATAACAATGTCTAGTAAATTTTCACATGCGCGTAATGGTGAAATATCTACCGATTCAAAATTATTATCTACGAGGTAGATACTCCGTAATTTCTTCAAAAAACTAAGAGGGCCTAAATCAATAGAGGTAAGCTTATTCTGACCAAGATCAATATGTTCTAGACTTTCACAAGCAATAAGTGGTTCCAAATCAATATAAACAAGATCATTTTCTTCTATTTCAAGCCCACCTAACATCTTAAGATTGCGAAGAGGTTTAAGGCTAATCATGGTAAGATTGTTTGTATGCAGCCTAAGCTTAACCAATTCTTTACAATTACTTAGAGGTTTAAGATGAACAGACATCAATTGATTATTACCTAAATCTAATTCCGTTAGTTGCTCACATTGGCTAAGAGGTGTTAGATCAATATCTTTTAACCGATTATATTCTAAACTTAGGATCTGTAGGTTCTTACAGCGTCTAAGGGGAATCAAATCAATTTCTTCGAGTAAATTACTAGATAAACGTAATCCCTTGAGATTCTTGCATTCACCTAATGGCGTTAAATCAATACGTGATAATTCTTCCCTACTTAGAGAAAGATATTCAATGTTTGGATCAATCTCCTGGGTGAATTTTTCCCCGCTTTCTAAAGTACCATGTAAAGTAAGAGTCACTATAACCACGAGAAAAAGAGTAGTTATTACTATTTAATATATTTGATGGAAAAAATCTTTTTGGAAAAGGAAAATGGCAGGCGTGAGGGGATGTGTTCCAAAAAAAGCCACAGCTTCAATTGGTTGAACCAAAAGTGTCTTTTAAATCATTAAGTGAAAATAGTTATACTTAAAAAAGCTCTATTAATTGGTTAATTATCAAGCTCATTCTATCATTAGTATTTAACAATTGTTTATTTCCAGTTTTTATAACCATAGTAACGTGTTGAAATACAGGATGGTTACTTATACCAAGTTCACTCATTTTAACATAAATCAAATTTGGGTGTTTTAGAATTTGCATGATTTCTTTTGTATAATCTAAAATTTCTGGTTTTAGTTTTATTAATAATTTCTTAATTTGTTTTGAATGAATAAAACTTTGATCTAATGAATTTACATTAATATTTGAAGAATTACTATTAGTATCAATTATTTGTATATTTTTTCTTTTAAAATATTCTAACTTTAATAACAGAATTGAAAAACATTTAGCTAAATTATTAGTATCACTGTAAATGAAATGTTGTGCTAATAGAAATAAAGTATCATCAATAGAATATTCCAATGTTCTATCTTCAATTGATTTTTCGATTGTATCACAAACTGATGAAATACATTGCTTCTGATTAAATGGAATACATATCTTCATAAATGCTATTGATTTTAGTTTAAAAAATGGAAAAATTGGATAACTGTCAATTAAACTTGAAACCTCTTTAATAATAAATTTGATAGTTTTCTCCTCTATTTTTAATACAAAAAAGGGTTGCCTATCAGTCGGTTATATTTCTCTGAACAATTCTCGTATTGAGTAAATAGAATACGTTTAAATGCTCGAAAAGTCCAACTAATTTTAGTTTTATGGAGAGTTAATTATTGAGTAAAGTTTTCATATCTAACAAGCTAATGGTAATGATAATTTGTTTAACGATGTTATTACCAGTCCTTAATTTAGATTCAAGAAATTCGAATAACACAATAGGTTATTTATCAGAACCAAATCTGGATGGATTAACACCAAAAGCTTTGGTACCACCCCCCTCACTACTAAGTCCAACAGATGGCAGTGCGCTTTCATCTACTAGTGTAACTCTAAACTGGCTAGCAGTGCCTACTGCGCTTGCTTATAATGTTCAAGTGGATACTTCATCAAGTTTCAGTAGTCCATTTGTGGATAATACAGATTTTGATACAAATCATGCATTTACAGCACCTGGAGATGATGTATATTATTGGCGTGCAAGAGCAATGGATTTCAATGAAGAGTGGAGTACTTGGAGTTCAACTTGGGATTTCACTGTTGATACCACACCTCCGGGCGCACCAAGTTTAGTTTCACCAGCAAACGGAGCGGAAACAAATGATCAAACACCATATTTAGATTGGTCGGCTCCAACTGGTTCAGCGGTACAATATCATGTTCAGGTAGATGACAGTGTAGTTTTTTTCAGCTGTATTATAGACATTTTAACATCAAATACTTATTATACATGCACCACAACTTTATCTGAAGGAAACTGGTATTGGCGTGTTTGTGCAAAAGATGCAGCAGGAAATTGGGGGTCATGGAGTGCAATTAGGAATTTTGAAGTTGATATCACACCTCCAGGCATACCAACTTTAGTTTCACCTACAAACGGTGATCACATAGTCGATAATACCACGTATTTTGATTGGACTAGTGCTTCAGGGGCAAATTTCTATCAGATACAGATTGATACTACCTCTTCGTTCACTACACCGGTTAGAGATGACACAACAG
Source organism: Candidatus Heimdallarchaeota archaeon (assembly GCA_030614005.1). Lineage (GTDB taxonomy): Archaea > Asgardarchaeota > Heimdallarchaeia > JABLTI01 > JABLTI01 > JABLTI01. The sequence goes on from JAUWKS010000034.1 coordinate 33,420, forward strand.
CTAATACATATTATACTTCAACAGCTTTGGCAGATAATCTATATTACTGGCATGTTCGTGCAGGAGATACAGCAGGAAATTGGGGCACCTATAGTTCTTATTGGACTGTTACAGTAGATACAACTGCCCCAGGAGCTCCAACATTGGTTACTCCAACCAATAATGATGATATAAATGACCCAACACCCTATTTAGATTGGTCAACTGTATCTGGAGCAGTAGAATATGACTTATGTATCTCAAACATCGGATTTCTCTGTCCCACTTTATTATTGGTCTACAGCAAGTTCAAGTTACACCTGCACAACTTTAGATGAAGGAATCTATTACTGGCATGTAAGAGCTAAAGATATAGCTGGGAATATCGGTTCTTTTTCAACAACTTGGAAATTTACCGTTGATTTAACCCCACCGGGTGAACCAGCATTATTATATCCAGCTAATGGTGCACTTGATAGTGATCCAACACCGTATCTTTCTTGGACATCAGTTGCTGATGCAGTGCAATATCAAGTACAGGTTGCATGGGAATCTAGTTTTACTATTATCGAATTTGATACCATTGTTGGAAATAACTTTCTTACTACCCCTACCTTACCAGAAGGACTTTATTACTGGCAAGTCCGTGCACAAGATTCGGCAGGAAATTGGGGTGATTGGAGTAGTATGTTTCGTGTTTTTGAAATTGATACTACAGCACCAGAAATTACTGATGTATTTTTTGAATCCTCTCCAACCGATTTAGAAGAAGTGTTTGTTTATTGCAATGTTACGGATAGCAATGATATCGATGTGGTTACTCTACACTATCGTGTTAATAGTGGAGAATGGACGATGATCACCATGATATGGGCTATTGACAATCAATATGATGTAAGTTTAGGAACATTTACTTATGCTGATTTCGTCGAATTTTTCATCTCAGCTAATGATTCTTGTATCAATCCTAATATTGGCACTGAAGATAATGGAGGAGCATATTACAGCTTCACCGTTGTTTCAGGTGATGTCACAGGACCAGCAATTTCCTCTATTGAACAAACTCCGGATCCAGCTAATGAACTAGAAACCATAACAATAAGTTGTGATGTCTCCGATACCAATGGCATTCA
>JAUWKS010000049.1 GCA_030614005.1 Candidatus Heimdallarchaeota archaeon
AGAACAATTTTCAATTATATCAGCAATTCAAAACGAATCTAACAAGACATTGCTTATTGATGCAGAAACGGGTAGCGGGAAAACTGCCGCTGTTCTCTCTGCGGTGTTAAGTAGAAAACAACCTGGAGAACGGATAGTAATTTTTACTAAAATGCTTAGCCAAATGGATGCTTGGTTTAGAGAATTGGGAATGATTAATGATTTTAATAAAAAAATTGGCAATCCAATATATACAATTGTTCCACTTGTTGGGAAAAGCCATATCTGCCCACTGGTAACTCGAGAAACAAAAAAACAATTCTCTCAATTAGGGTGTGCATTATTTGAATGTACATACAATAAAGCGTTTCATATTATAAAATCAGGAGAAAGCATAGAACAGTTCTCAGCAAAAATCGCTAGAGAAATTGGTGAGCATATTAAAATTGGTGTTGGATTATCAGAAGTATTGTGGACCTTGGAGAATAAAATAGAAAATTTCGGTTGCCCATACCTTGCACTCAAATGTGCATTAAATCAAGCAGATATCGTCATTACAACATACCCTTTTCTTTTAGAACCCGGATTACAAGAAATGTTATTTGAGAATATGTCATTAGATCTTAGAAATGCCACACTAATTGTTGACGAAGCACACAATTTAGCTAAAGGCGCAGTGGGGAGTTTAACATATCGAATGGTTGAACGTGCTATTGCTGAAATAGGACAGAATGAGATTTTAGATCAATTACTGGATTTAAGGATGGAAGAAGGACTCCATACACTAAGTTTAGATGAAAATTTAGTGAAAGATTTAGAAAATAGGGGAAGACAATATCTCCTTTCGAGATTTGACAATGGACATCGAGAAATAAGCTATACATTAAAAGTAACTGAATTCATTAGAAGAATAAATTATTGTTATTTAACAGCAGAGAAAAGATTCACACTGTTCTTGAAAGACCCAAGAACGATTCTCAATTCAGTAAAACCTTCAAAACAGATAATACTCATGTCAGGTACTTTTCGACCACTAAACCATTTCGCAGATTTTCTAGGTGTGATGAATGCTCACAAAGTTTCAGTACTCTCCGAAAAATTAGGACAAAATAGATTAATTTTAACGACAAGTGATCCCGAGCTAACGATGAAATATAAAAAAAGATCAAAAGAGCTTTTTATCAAATATGGTGAAACAATAAAACAACTCGCAGATAAAATTCCAGGGCACACACTAGTCTTTACTCCAAATTATGGAGTATCAGAAGTTATCTCAACCTTAGTTAATACAGAATATTATGAGAGACCAAATCAAGATGTTTCTAAACTGATCTCGGCAGTAACATCCAGTAAAAAGAAATTAGTTCTTGTTGCTCCGGCAAGAGGGAAAGTATCAGAAGGAGTTGAATTTGTGAAAAATGATCGTTCTCTAATATCTGCAGTTATTATTGCTGGGATGCCATATCCACCTCCTTCACGATCTTTAAAAGAAATTATCAAAGAATACAGCAAATTTTGGGGGGAAGAGAAAGCAACAAACTATATGAACTATCTTCAAGCAGCAGTAACAATGAGGCAATGCTTGGGGAGAATGTTGCGTTCGGAAAATGATGTTGGTGCATGGATAATTCTAGATAATAGAGTAAATAACATGAATATCTTCCCACGATCGATTGAATGTAAAAATACCGATAGAATGTTGGAGAGGTTGATTTTCTTTTTCAGTCAATATAAAATGCTCGGGGAATAATAAGCGATTTCTCTCCTCATTTAGCTCTTTTAAAGCAAAATTTTACCAGAGATAAATGAGAATGAACTAGAATCATCAGAGGTTGTAGAAAAATGAAAAAGAAAGCACTAATCTTAATTGCAATTTACATTCTAACAATTGCAGTATCTATGAACAATACAATTGAGAATTCTTTTCCAGAAGAACATCAAATTGTTTTTGATAAAGAAGATTTGAAAAATGGATTTATTAGTTTTGAAGTTCAACCAGACGCACAAAGTAATCCAATTAGTGATGAGATGTCTCCTTTAGATCTGACTTCTCCATCGTATACAAGCCTAACTCTCTCAGAGAATGATCCAATAGCAGAAGGAACAAATGTATCCTTACAAAGCATTACGACATCCAGTGGCTACGGTGTTTCCTCTGGTGAAGTTGATTTTCTAGATTTTGAACTCTACAAAGTAGAAAATGATACTACCTCTGACATAATCTACTCAAATAAAATCGCAGTAAAAATTAACATTCCAGAAGCAATAACAATATTTGGTTTTGTTATTGATGCAGCACCTACAATTAGAGAAGATGTTAATTTCTCTATAAGAAACAGTCTTTCAGGTGCTGATTTAAAAACAGGTCTTATTTCTGAAAGTATTGGAGACAGTGCCCAAACTGATCAACAATTATTACACGTTCCGTTCAGCTATTCAGGATCAAGTGGTTCCTTGTCATTGACCGCTACTACTGATTATTATTTTATACTAGAACCAACGATTTCAACCTCATCATCATTTTTTGAAATTACACAATCTGATGATACTCCTGATAATTTGGGAGTGTTTACTTGGACAGGAAGTGCGTATGAAGAGATTAATTCAGATATCCATTTCTATCTCATAACACAACAAAATCAGCTTGCAGTAAATGAACCTGTGAACGGAAGTGGTGAAGCATCAACAACTTGGGTACCTATTGCAATAGGTGATCACTCAATAGTTGCTTGGTATGGAGGATCAATATTCTATAAAGAGAGTTTTGGGTCGATCTATAGAAGTGTCGTTCCATCAATGGAGACATTCTACGTTACAGTAAATCCAGCATTTGCAGCCTATCAAGATGAAGTAAATATTCAAGCATCTGTTTTAACTGAATCTTTCACTCCTGCTCTTGGAACAACAGTTCAATTTTCGTATTCGGAAGATGGATTTTCATGGATACCAATTGGAATTAGTATTTGTAATGATTTAGGGATAGCAACAATTGATATTCAACTTGATTTACAAACAGATAATTATTCATTGATGGCCAAAGTAAATGAGGTTTCATACGATGAAAGCTATTTGCTAATTTCTCCTGAAACAATTGTTTGGACAAATATTGGACTAGAAGGTTCGTTTAGAAATAATTTTGGATTTCCATCAGATGTAGTTTTAACAACAACTCTTCTAGTAGAAGATGATGATGGAATTATTGTGCCAAATATGGATTTTGACTTTTGGTATTTAATTGATGGGAACTTTGAACGAATACCACATGCTTTCACAACAAATGAAAGCGGCATGTTTGATGTAGTTTACTCGATAGAGGATCTTTCAGTTGGTACATATTATAATACTCATTTCTTCTGCCCAGCAGATTATGAAGTTAACTACGAGGGAGATTCAGAATTTGGTGACTCCATCGTTTACAAGGGTAATTTGAACGTTGAAATCAATGATTATAGCATTGACTGGTATGACGATGTAGAGTTCAATGCTCGAGTAATATCTATTGGCGAAGGTATGAGCGATATTTATGTTGAATTTGCTTACTATGCAAATAGTCAATGGAATACTATTGGAACAGAGCTAACAAATAGCTCAGGATATGCAACCTATACTTGGGATCAAGTTGATCTCTTAATGGGTATTTATCCATTGAGAGCAAGAACCTTAGAAACTTCATTATTCAACTCAAATGAATCTGTGAGTTACTTTTCCGTTGGGAAAAATGATATTGTACTTTTCATAATGAATGATGGCGAACCAAGAGGGAATGGTGAAGAAATCGATGTTGAATTCACAACCTCTATGAATCTCGTATTCTACGTTGAATTTGCAGATGGCTCACCCGCACCCAATCTTCTAATAGAAGTGAAAGGTCGATTATTAGATGAAGTATTTTATCAGACGCTAGGATACATCACAACAAATGGTTCAGGATACGCTACTCTGACGAGTTACGAAGAACTGGATTTGGTTGGCTATCAATATGCATGTATTGCCGAAATTGCAGAAAATGGCCAACACAGTGGCTCGCAACTCTACTTCAAAATAAACCTCCTAAAATGCACTCCGGTGATAATCTTTGCTGATCATTTAGGAGCGAAAGGTACCTATGTTGAATTTACTGCAGAATTGTTTAATTCAGAAAACTTTCCCCTAGAAAATGTTCATGTACAATTTATAATTAATGGAGTAATTGTTGAAGGAACAACAGATCACAATGGATATGTTAGAGTTTTATATGCCCCAATAAGTGCTACTGGACAGCATATTATCTATTGCCGTAGTGTAGAAGATGACTTCTTTAACACAATTCAAGTCGAAGCGGTATTAACGCTCAACAAAGGAACACCGTATCTTTCTGTACTCGAAGCTCATGGAAAAATAGATGATTTCATTACTATTAAACTACTAGCGATTGATTCGCTAAGTCGTCCGATAGAAGGCTTAGATATTCGATTAACATTTGATAGTTGGAGTCAAATTTTAACTACTGATTCATTTGGATTGATTGATTATACTTTCCTCGCTGGTGATATTGAAGTTGGAAGTTATTTGCTCGTTCTTTCTTTTGAAGGTAATGATAATTGGGTGGATATAACCGAAACTGGTACATTAATTATCACTGCATCTAATTCAACTATTGAATTACAGCAAGAAGCAATCATCAAATCTTTTGGTGAAGAATTGTTTTTGGAAGCTATTCTTCTATCAGAATTTGGAGATCCAATAAATGGCCGTATTGTCGAGATTGTTTTGTTTTTTGACAATGGCACATATCTTGTCTTGGGACAAAGTACAACAGACATTAATGGTTATGTACAATTTACAATTCTGATTCAATTACTGCCTGATACTTATGAGTTAGGTGTGCGTTTTTCTGGAGATATTGAGTTTGGTCCTTCTTCTGATAGTACATCACTTGTTGTACAACAAGCAATAACTATGTTTATCGGAAATAATTTCGAGGCAATTCAAAATTCAACTGCATCTTTTAGCGTTACCTTGGTAGATCAATTTGGCATTCCAATTTCTAATCAAATAGTCGAACTATATTATTGGGATGAAAACTCATGGGTATTTATTGGTGAATTTGTCACTTCCTCTTTAGGTATTGCTGAACTCGCATTTCAAACCCCCGCTATTCTAGGTGTGCATTATCTAAGAGTGCATTATAATGGTAATGAATATTACAATTCAGTTTACCTGCCATTAGAGATGACCGTTATTGAACCACCCCCAAAAATCGTTCCAATAGTAGCATTGGGAGTAAATAAATCAACAATTGCAGATCACGAAATAGGTCAAATAACAATTAGTGTTTCAAATGCACTTCCCGGGGCATCTATCGAAGCTTTTGTGTATGTTGACAACGTGTTATTTGATACAGTTACAATCGTTAATGGTTTGATAATCTATTATTGGAGTTCATCAGTTACTGGTACATTTACTATAAAATTCGTAACAATAGCTGATTCAGTATACGAAGTATCTACTAATTCAATCACTTTAGAAGTGGAAACAAATGTTCCCCCAACATTGGTTAGCTATTCCTTCAAAGATTATTTGTGTGAAGGTGAGCTATTCGTTTTTGAAGCCGTAGTTACTGATTCATCAGGAGTTAAATCTGTTTGGTGTGTAATAAACGGAACAAAGTATGAAATGAATTTAGTAAATGGTAAATATGAAGTTACTATCTTCTTGTTACAAACAGGTCAGTATATACTGAGCGTACAAGCAGAAGATGAACAAGGAAACGTTGCAAATTTCCCAATCGAAGAAGGATTGCTAGTTCATAGCAAGAAAACACAACTGGTAGATTATAAATTAGACTCAATAGTAGTTGAAGAGGATAAGGAATTTACTTTTGTTGCTCTAATTTATTCTGAAAATTCTATCAGTCAAGTCATTTTGATAATTAACTCTACAGAATATCTAATGTCTTTTAATTATCAAATAAATCAACATACAAGTGTTTGGAAAATAACCATTGACCCTTTGAGTGTGGGATTGTATAAAATTAGCGTTAAAATTGTAGAAGAATCAGATGAATTTTTTGTAGACAAAATTGAAGAAGCAATCTTAGTTATTCCCAAAACACCAATATTAACCGATTGCAAATGGGAAATACCAGATGATGGACCAGGAGATTACATCTCAGGGAATATTACAATTAATTCCTACTATGAACTAAGTTCAGTACAAATTTGGATAGATGATCAACTGATAACAGTAATCAAAATTGGCGATGGGTTATATTCATTTTATGGCACAATTTCAACCGCAAAAAGCCATACGCTAACAATAAAAGCAGTTGATATCAATGGAAGAGTTTTGAACATTCAATTAGATCTCGATAAAAATGCTGGTGCAAACATCATTATGATTTCATTATTGGTATCTAGTGCAATACTGATTTTTCTGATAAGTTGTGGGACAATTTTTGCTAAAAAGTACATGAAGAAAAAACCGACTAATATTTTTGACTCACAAATTGAGCTACCTGAAATCGAAGATATTGACACTGAATCCTCTCCCTCCGAAGAGGGCCCATTGGATTTAATCGAAGAAATCGAATCTATCCATTCTAACGTAGAAGAACCAATTGCTTCTGAGGAACCCTTGCTAGTGGAAGAGGGACCAAATGATGAGTTTGTTGATCCAGATAATCTAGCAGTAGCTTCTGCTTGCCCTTTCTCTATCGATAGAGAAGAACCTAGTAAATCAGAAGAACAATACGACGAAAATCTAAAACATGTCAAAGAATACTTACAGAAAGTAAAAGAAGACGGTCTCATAGAGTACGTAAACGGTTCTAAAGAAAATGGTGATGAGGAATATACCTCACTCGATCAATTAACTTCTTTTTCTATAGAAATTGATCAGAGAGTGTTGCCAAAAGATGCCTTATCTGCCAAATTGGAAGTAGAGAAGGAAGAAGAGCGTATGCAATCTACTGTCTATGATTTAAAGGAAATCGCAGAGGAAATTGAACAAACGTTTAGTGGATAGAGAATTGGAGGGTTAAGAATACACAAAAGAAAATCACTAATGAACAGAGGTGCTTTACGCAAAATACTAAAAATTAGTATAGGGATATTTGTTATTCTCCTTTCTTTTACTAGTTCATTTATGAAAATTAATCAAGGGTCTTATTCACCTATAGAGTACTCGCCAAATAATACAATACAAAGCACCGTACAAGAATATTCTTTCAATGACTTGGGAATAACAATCAATCAATTTATCTGGTCTGAAAAGGGCACATTCCAATTGTTTGTAAACAAAACATTTGATATCAATAACAACGGCCCAATCGTTTTATTATTAGAATTTTCTACTCAAGGGGACAAACCAGACAGTCCAGGTTATAAAATACTTGGGGAATTTAACCAGCATTCATTTGAAACATCAATTCCAAGATGGATGATAGGTAGCTCCGATAATCATGGAGTAATAAAACAACTAGCCATTCCTTTAGAAGGAGAAGGGCGGTTATATAGTAACTATTTCGAGCTGACAATTGAGGTTAAAAATGAATTTGATGCTTTTGCGGAAGGTTCTTTGCAAATCCTTGGAAGCTCAAAACTATTAATTGGTGATGATTTACTAGTAGATACATTCGGACATTTTTCAGCAAAAATGTACACCGAATTTTTGTTTGGTACTACAACTTTAGGTGGAATTAGAGCCAAGTCATATATTCAAATGACGATAAATAATGAAACGCTTTTATCATACGGAAATTATCAACTGCAATTTTCGCTAGAAATTCATGGAGAAGTTGCTGTTTCTTTATTTTTATTTGATACAAATATGCAATCATTTTCTATGGAGAAAAATCAAACAGATGACTATACTTCAGAAATTACCTCAGATATTTCACCTGTTTTAGGAGTCAATCTTTACACACTTGAAATCGCTGTCTATAGTGAGAATATTTGGAGTTCAACTTTCAATATTAGTATTTTAAATGTGTATCTAAATGTAGAATATACTGAAAAAAGTGGCTTTGGTTTCGATGATCTTGAAATACCTTTCTTTCAATGGCCTTCCTATCCCGTTGTAGGAGTAATAATTCTAGCAATTTGGATTTTGCCCTTTTCTGTTCTTAAATATCGAGCTTGGAAGAAACTCCCTGGGGAAGTGGAAATCAATTTCCTTGAAGATGACGATGCAATAAATATTATGGATCCAGAAGGATTGTCTGTGGATGATCAAGATGATGATATCGATGAAACATTTGAATTTGATGAGGATGAGTAAAAATGTCTAATGATTCAACAGTACTGATAGAACAACAATCATTAACAACAAATAATGAAAATAGTTTTTCAGCAAAAAAGCTAAAAGAAAAAATAACCAAAATACTTCCATATCTAAAACCGGGGCTAATAAATTCAATAATTTCGTTTATTGTTTTTCTAATTATACTATTAATTTCACAAAAATTAATGATATCATTCCTATTTACCATTCTTGCCTACTTCACAATTAGCTTATTTGTCAAGCCAGTAATTGTAGATAAATTTGGTTCTAACTTAAATTTCCCTGGTTTATCAAGGTCCAAAAATAAAACTGGAATTATTGATACAACAAGTAAATCGACAATTCTAGTTCGGCAAGATAGATTTTTGGTCTGCATAGCTCTATTGAAGGTTGAATGGGATCTGAGTTATATTCGATTAGTGACCCTCTGGGACTTCTTTCAAGAAGAAGGGATACAAATTCATGATTGCCGGGAAGGTTGTTTCTTTGTTATTAGAAAAAAGGCTCGTTTCAAAAATAGTAAATCTCTAGAAGAAGAGGCGAAAAAATTGATCAAAGAAATTGAAAGAACAACACTTCTAACTAGAAAAAAATTCGATATGGAATATGACAATTTTCATTTGCGTTTAGTAAAAGGACAAAAGAACATTTTAACGATTCTCAATTTGGGATTAGCTCCCCACAAATTCAAAATTTATCAAGAAATGTCCGAAGAGGATTTTGCAAGTTTACGATCAGTTTCTTCGGATGTGCAATCTAATCAAGGAAGTGAAGAATAAACACAGGTGAAAACTATGGCTTTTGATTCGTTTAGTATCTTAACATTGTATAAAGCAATCGAGCTTTTACTCCTCTTTTGGTTATTAGGATTACTGTTTAAGTGGGTACTTGCTTTTGTTTTTGGAGAAAAAGGGGCAAAGATGATTGGCTTCATAGGTTACGCAGTGAACTTTGCCTTAAAGAAATTCATTCTAACTAAAGTTTTCAGGATTGAAGTTGAGGAGAGCAATCCTTTCAAATTAGCTTTCAAACATGAAGAAACAAACCGGTGGGATATCTTGTTTACCTCTCTAGTATTAGTTCCGATGAGTATTGGGCTAGTACTTGGTGTGTTAGTTGGTACAATTGGTTTGGTCTTGGAAGAGGATCTGGTAATTTTATCTATCTTCTTATACATTTTTGGATTTCTAATTGCAGTTAATTCTGTACCGACTTTCCAAGATATAAAGGAGTTAAAGGATTGTTCAGCTCGCTCAATTCTAATTTGGTTTGGAATAGCAACAATACTATGTGCAATCATTTCTTCACTTTTATTCCCAGTCATTGAAATTCTTGGTATTGTACTTGGGGTTATTGTCGGTGTTTTGATTACAACTCTTATGACATTCTTTATTCCCCCATTATCTGAGAAAATGAATTCTGAAGAAAGCACCTCATTAGTAGGAGGAACAGTTGATTTAGATGGATAATGGTTTGTTAATTTCCTCAAGAATGACTGATAGGGCGTTCATTCAAAGTGGAAAAATTACTCATATCTATGGGCCACCAAAAATTGGCAAATCAACTCTATCAGCAACAATTGCTCTTGAGCTTGCAAAAAATGGAAAAAAGTCAATTATTATCTCAACAGAACGACCAATTGAAATCAGAATGCAATCAATGTTAGATGCGAATGAGGAGTACTCTGAGGAATTATTAGAATACATTTTGACAGCAGATATTCTAACAATTGACGAGCTACTACTTGCCATTGAAAAGAAACTTCAAAATTATGTTCAAGATGTTTCATTGGTAATAATTGATTCATTAACTTCTACATATCGCACAAATGCCGGACCAATAACTCTTACACTTCTCAGAAAAGCTCTCTCCACACTGCAGTCATTAGCAATAAATAAGCAATTAGCAATTATGTTTACTAATCAAGTTGCCTCAAAAATGGATCAAACAGATGACTTTCGTCCTGTAGCTGCGGCTTCTACTAGAAGTTATAGTGACATTACCATTCGTCTTTCAAAAAAGAGTGATGACAGTACTGAAATCTCTTTTGAGAATATACAAGGTGAAGAAGAAGTGGTGTTAGATTCCTTTTCAATCACATCTGCAGGAATTGAAGAAATACATCAAATATTGGATTTTCAAATGTAAGAAACATTCTACTTATATTCTTGATTGACAAGGTCAATGAATTTCTTACTTTTTTTAGGACCAACACCTTCAATTTCAGTTAATTCTTTCTCTGTAGAATTGATTACTCTTTTTACCGATCCAAAAGTTTCTAACATACGGGAAGCAAGTGTTCGATTAATCCCAGGGAATGAGCTTATAACTTGTACAGAATTTTCCTTTGGATTTGAAATTCTCATTGCCTTTCGAATCAATGTTGGTCGTTTTTTGGTTTTTTGCTCACGCATCGCAAGGCGCTTCAAAATGACTGCCGTTTCTTCTGATGATTGTGTCTGAATAATCGATACACCAAAATCTATCATAAAAGAAGATAACGCTCCAGCAATAGCTTCAGGATGTATCCCGCCTGAAGGAAAACCCTCGATAAGTAGAATTGGGATTTGATATGCATTTGTAATTGAACCAAGTTGTTCAAACAATCGTCCATCAATTATTGATGAAAGTAAATCCTCTCCTTTCTTATACTCTACAACTACTCGATCACTTAAAATATAATCTCCACAATCGAGTTGTTTGAAGTCAAGATCCACACCTTCTTTTTTGAGATAAAATAAGATTTTGCTGTTCTTCTCTCTACTGTCAACAATAATTTTTATCGGATTAGAATTTGCTTTCTCCGATTTCGGTTTTTTGGTTTTTTGAGTTTCTTTACTTTTCTCTTCAATTTGTTCTTTCTTCTCTCTTGGTTTCTGCCATTTTTCTAAATCGTTTAGAGCAACTTTGAAGGAAGCAAGTTTTTCACTTATCTCAGGAGTTTTAGTCTCAATTTCAACAGCATCATTTTTCCTCTCTAAAGATTTCGAATCTTCTTTCACAGGTGCAAATAAACGTGTATCTGGTTCTGGTTCTTTTTGTAGTTCCACTTTTAACCAAGAAATATCACTGAGAAGTAGGTTCATTCTTCTTTCCTTAGCAATAGAAATAAAGTGTAATGTAGTATCTGCTGTATGATGAGTTGTTAACACGACTACTCGACCTTTTTGTTTTCGACCTGTTCGTCCTGCTCTTTGAATTTTCCTTATTGCAGATGCGGTACCATCATAGAAAATCACTAGATTGCACTCATCAACATCTAATCCTTCCTCTAAAACACTTGTAGAAACTAGGATAGGGAATTCATCATTTCTAAAAGCTTCAAGGAGAGCAATTTGTTTTTTCTGAGATAAACCTCCTCTTCTTCCTTTGCCTTGCCCAACAAAAGCTTGGGCATCTATTCCTCTCTTAGCTAAGGCTTCACTTATGGCATAACAAGTGGCACGAAGATTACAGAATAGTAACACCCGAGAGTTTATTAGATCAACTTTATCCAAAATGTCCAACAAATAAAGCAATTTGGGATGAATTACTCCTTGCTCATTTAAAATAATAATACTATCAACCATTTTTCGGAATTCTTCTAAATTGAATAATCCCTTAATGCTCTTACTATTTCGCTCCTTCCACGTTTGGATTAAAGCAAATGTACTAGGGATACCTTGACTTTCTATTGTTTCTCGTAATAATATAATGTATACCAATCTATTGCAAGCCATAATTTCAAGATAATTTGCTCGAAAATTCTGCGACAATTGACTTTTGATTTTAAGTAATTCTCCTTTGTAGAGATAGCTGAATTTTTTTTCAGTGATATTCTTTGTGCGCAAAAAAGCAACTTCCCTTTCTCCGAGTTGATTAATTACTTTCAATATTTCTTCGAACTCTAAAGGAAGAGGAACTTCAATACGTTCAATTTCAACTTCTTGAATGTATTGTCTTACTTCTGGGTCATCTTTTGGTCTGCTTTCAACGGACTCAATAAACAAATTCTTACATATTTCTAGAATGGCCGTTTTATCTGTTCCAGGAGAAGCTGTTAACGCGATTATTCTAATATTAGGATTCATTTGATGCATAATATCCGCAATGTGAACATAATCGTAATCCCCTCTTGCTCGGTGAGCTTCATCAAAATAGATTAATTTACATTTTTTGGGGTCAAGGTGATTATGGATAATATCATTTCGAATAGTTTGAGGAGTAGCAATAATCACTTTTGCTGTTGCGATAATCTTCTTACGGGCAGCGGGGGCTATTGCACCTGAAAGTTCAACTATTTTCTTTTCAGGAATTTTCAAGAAATTTCGAAATGATTTTGCATGTTGATTGATTAGAGGTTTTGTTGGAGCCATAACAAGAATATACTCACCTTCTCCATTTAGCTCTCCTTTCTGCAATAAATACGCGATATGCAAAACAGAAATAATTGTTTTTCCTGTCCCTGTTGGGAGAACAACTAAGGTATTTTTGTTGATACAAGTGCTCAAAATTGTTTGTTGAAATAATCTGGGCTCGATACCTGTACTCAAATACGGGTGGGTTATTGTTTCTGCTTTAGCCAATTACTTCCTCTCGAGAGGATTACTTCCTCAGTATATTATCCAAAGTATTGTATTTAAGCAGCTAAATTTTGATTAAATGCTTCATCTGAAGTTCTACCTTTCGTGTTTAGCTACTTAAAAAGAATTTTTTGTAGTATTAGTTGAGGAAATGCTAATTGATAGAGAATATTCCATCATCCAATAATTCCAAACGAAAAGTAGGTGCTGAATTCTATGTTTATAAGAATAAGCGTTCAAAAATGGATGAATCTATATTGGTACAGTACTTTCCGGAAAGCAAGTCCTATTCATTACATGTTTATTCTATTGTTCTACTTAAAACTCCCGTTACAAAGATGGGCAAAAATGAAATAGACTTGAGAAAGAAAGTTGGAAAAGATTTCCAAAATCCTCTGAGTGTTATTGGAAACCAAAAGAAAGGAAGTTTATCGTTTACGAGGTTCTTTATTAAAAATCCAGAAGAAAAGAAATATCTGGAAAAATTGAAAGAAAAATATCCAAATAAGAAGAGCATTGAGTCCAAAGTACATTTCTTCCCTCTGCTAGTATTAGTAGCAAATTATTGTGATCATTACAATTACACAGATGAGGTTAGCAACATAGAAGAATTGATACATGAATCACTAACTGATTTTGATATCCAAGTTCAAGAACAGGTTCATCAAACATTAAGAGTTCTTGGAAGTCCGCTCTACTTGAAAGGATATACAAGTCTTCTCAATTTTCACATTGCAAGAGAAATACCAAATAGCATTCTTGTAAAATTGACTGAGAACAAGAAAATACTAGCTACTACACAATTATCAAATTACACTGTTTTAGGACCTGTTGTAAAAGGAATGAGAAAAGAGATCAGCGAACAAAAGCCTCTATTCAATAAATTTGCTGAACCAACAGCAATAACGCATCTGTTGAATAGTAATGATAAGCTATTATCAATATCTGAAGAGATGTTCCCAATTATTATTGTTGGTGAACCTAATGCACGACGAAATGTTATTCTCAATATGCTCAATAATCTAAATTCACGATTTCTTATGCTAGATCCTGAAGAAAACTATGGCAAATTTGCTGAAAATAACTCTCGAATCAGAGGGTACCTACTAGGACAGAATTTCATGCTCAATATTATTGACACTGAAGGGGACAATATTCGGGAACAAGTGTATGCATATTGGTTTGCAAAAATCATCGCTTTTATTGCCGGTCTCAGAACAGAGTTAGAAAAAACTTTGGAAACGTATTTGTTGGGTGCATATAAAGACCCAAATAATCAAACTAAAACAGAAATACAATTTCAAAAATTTGCTAATCAAGAAATAACTTCAGAAGTAACAAAAATGGGGAGAAATGAAGCAAGCATTGTATCAAATGTTCTCTATCCACTTGGAACATATGATGAAATTTCGCTTATAACTCGAATAGGTCGATCTAATTCTCTCGAGACATTATTTGACACAAAAGGCTCTCTAATCCAATTTGCCAAAGATGATGAACAATTAACAAAAATTGCTTATCTTTTTACTTTGCTAAAATTGCGTAGTATTCAAAATGATGACCCAAAAATATTGGTTTTAGAAAACTTAGATTCCATTATTGGTTCTGAATCATGGAAAGATGGTGATTTAAGCAATCTTATTCTTGGTTTAATGGATAAATATCATTTAGTAATTGGCATTCGTTCTCCATCAAAAGTTAAAGAGATTTTCAAGAATGCTAAAACTAAATTTATCAATCGACTTCTACTTCCTACAGATCAACAATTACTTGAAAAAGAATACAATATTATAAATTCTGAACTCACTTCAATGAAACAATTCTCAGATAGAGAATTCTTTGCTCTTCTCCCTGACTTTTCGTCTGCTCAAAGAGTAAGGGTAGACTCTGTTCCAAAGACTAAAATGAGGGTCAAAATTGATCAATTAGAACGGGAAAACTCTCAAAGAATACTACAATCAGAAAATTACTTACGAAGAGATGGTATTCCCCCTGAAACTCAAAAAGCATTATTTGAGTTAATTAAAAACCTAAAAGACAAACCAAGGAAGATGCTGCCCCTTGAAGGAATTGAACGGTTAATTTCTAATTGCAGTGAAGTAGATGTTCTCCGAGCAAAAGAAATAGCATTATCTGATGCATTTATTACTCTCATAGAGAGCAGTCCTGGCGATTCGGAAGAGACTATTATTCTTGTAAAATTAACTGAATTTGGTGAAGAGTACTATAAAAGCTATTTAGATTTACAAGAAAGGATTCCTAAAATCTCTCTAAAGTCATTAGCTTCAGAGAAAGATTTTGAAGCGAAGATTTTTGCTAAATTGTCTTCAATTAAAGAGGATTTAGCTATTGATGATTTCAAGAAAGCTTTGGATGAAATGTTGGAGGTTGCAGTGAGATTACTAGCCGTGTTACCTGAATCTGAACGATTTATTTCCGGAAAAATTACCTCAAAGTTGTTAGATCATTGGTCCTATTTATCTTCTCTAAAAGCTATAGGAAATGAACGAAACGTTCAACGCCTATACCAAGAGTTTTCGCAAATTATCACAAACGCTTTGAAAAACATCAAGCATGATATTTTAGATAAAAAAGGGATCTATCAAGAACGCGAAACAGAAAATGGTAACACTCAACAGAGCAATAAAAAAGGAAGTAAAAAGCAAGAGTTGGACGAATATGAATTTGATTTCGATTTTATAAAAGATGAAAAAGATAGCTCCATTCAATCTAACCCTCAATTAAAGAAAGAAACCAAATTTCCCTCTGTAGAGGGAGAGAGTTCAAGTCGTTTTCTTGCAGCAACAGATGATTTACGCTCTGCAGGTTTAGCTCATAGAGATTCAAATGGAGATATATTTAAACCAAGTCAAAAAAAAATAAAAGAAGCGAAGAAGCCTTATGATCCTTTTGAATCAAAATCAGAAGACAAATCCGTAATAGATATTTATTTTGATCAACAAGAAAATGAAGTTACTCGTATAAAGGAGCTGCTTTTGAAACAATTAACAAAGAAATTAGAAATACAAAAAATAGATGATGAAGAATTCCTTTGGCATTGCTTATACTCAAGATTTAGTGGAAATTTAGATGACGGATTTACAATTTCGGAAGTAGTTACAACACTAAAGAAACTAGAAAGCGAAGTAAAATCTGAAGCATTGATTTCTGATGAGACTATAAAGAGATTAGAGAAATTGATTATGAGTTCTAAATTGATTGATGATAACTTAAAAATTGATTTGAAACAATATTTAGCAGAACAATAAACAAAGAGGTTATTTCATATTTTGTAATCTCTTTTGTATCAAACTTTTAATTACGTTCTTGATATAAGGTGAAATTTCAATATCAACAGGATCGAGAACTGGGAGAAGTGTTCCAATTGTGGAAACTTTGATAACACCTATACCTTCGGACTTAGCTAACTGCAATTGTTCAGCATCTGTAGGGGTACTATATTCTGCAGGATATGCTAAGAAAACCCTTTGTGCGAAATTTCTATATAATAATGGATGTGTTGCCCAAAAACCATTTTCAACTTCAATAAAAGTGATAATATCTCCTTTAATAGCAGCTACATCAATGCGCACTTTTGTAAGATCTTTGCCAGTTATTTTTTTAATATTCAAATGCGCTTCATTCAAAACTAATTCTGTAACAGCTTGGTAGCCTAATTTCTCTAAGTGATAGATTAACACTCGAGCAATTTCCCTCTCTGAAAGGAGTTTGACTTTCTTTTTAATAGAACTTGCTTCTTTAGTCAATGTAGTATCAGAAGCTTACTGCCAAATATTCAATATAAAATTACAAATATGCTCTATTTAGCTCTTTTAAAAGAAAATTTAATAGAATTAAATTGATTAATTCCATTTTCTACTAAGTGAAAATGTTGCATTAAATAAAAGGATGAAAAGAGCAATGATTGAAATTATTCAAGGGATATTCATAGCAGTAGATACCACTGTAATTGATGGTTATATGGAATGGTTACAAAATATCTTAAAATATACTGGAATGTCTCTTGGAGCGATTTTTCTTTTTCTAGCAATCTTTTGGTTAGTCCAGAATTTACTTTTAGTTATGTTAGCAGAAATGATTCCAATGATAAAAGGTATATTGGTAATCTTGGAGTTTCTCTTACTTCCAGGAACATTAATGCATTTAGTATGGCACGTTTTAGCAGCTAAAAAAATGAACATTCCAAGTGAACATGTAGGAAATATGGGCTACGGATGGAGTAGATCTGGAATTAGACTAGTGCGCGATTTAGCAAGTTTGCGAGAGGCAATGATATTCTATTATGCCCCACTAATGAATATTCCAGTGATAATTGGTTGGGTAATGCCAGGAATGTTGCTATTTCAATGGTTGGATTCATTGATAGAAAATACCGTTTTTTATTGGATTTGGTTGTATATACTAGTTTCACTCGTAATGTTTGGTTTGCCCGATCTTGCTGATTTAGTAAATCCCTTCCAAATATCAATAATCAAAACACCGGAGTTTTTCGTTTTTGTGATGTTCTATATTATTATCGCTCCTACAACACTAATCTTTTGGGGGTGGGGAATCACAGTAATTTTTTCGCTAATTTATGCTATTAGTACATTTTATGAAGTTAATACTATTTCAAAACACGAAGAAAAGAGGCTTATGAAATCGTTTGACAAGTATTTTGCAACCACAAAAACAATAACAAAAGCTCCTCCAAAAGTACTAACGGATTCAGAATAATTTTACAAAGGAAAAGGACTATTCCTAATCCTTTTTTTCATGAAGTCTCAGATATTCATAGAGACTGATAAGATCTTTTTCCAATCTCCGGATGAGGATAATTGGGGCAATACGTTCAGTAGCCAGTTCATGTTCAAAAGCAATCATTAAACTTTCAAGTTGCTTCAAGAAATAACTAGTATATTGTGGAGTAATTTGTAGCTGCGGTTGCTCCATAATTAAATGAATAGTTCCTGTGTACGTTTTATCACAAACTAATTTTGTTACTTCCCAGAAAAGCTGTTCATAAATTGCTACACCACCATCTGTGAGGCGTTCAAGAATTGCTTCTACCAGTGGTTTTATGCTTAGTAATTTCCTGATTTCATCTAACACTTTTGGGTCTTCAGGAATAAGTCTGAAAAGGCGATAATTGCTCAGTTCCATATATTTGCTGTAAATTGGATGTTGAGTGGGTATAGGGTCCACGTTAGTTTTCATTGCAGAGCCGATATATTCACCATCAAAAACAAGATCGATTAGATGGATAGGACTACCAATTTGAAGAAGATTCTTTCGCAAAAACAAGTCAACTGGAGCATAAATTTCATCATTACTCCAAATCTGGACAGAAATATCTTTTGAACTAGGGTCAGTAAGCACAAGTCTAAGATATTTTTTCTTATTTTTGGCAACAAGATCAACTGCATCTTTTAATGTAGCAAAAATACTTACTTCCCTCGGTTCTTGTAATTCTCTGAAGAAGAGAATGGGTTCCTCATTTGACATTAAAATAACTTCCTCCAAATAAAATTCAATAACAATATACAAGTCTTCAATTATTTTCTTTCCTTTTAGGCATTTTGCAATGGACAATGTAGTTTAGAATATGATATTTTCACTTGCTCCTAGCAAAGAAAGAAAACAACCAATTATATCAAGGATGAAGTGTGTTCTAAAACCGCACGTAAGATTTAAATATCACTACAAATCACAAAAAAGCATAAAAAAACTTTTCTTGGTGAGAAGCAAAAAATGTCTCAACAAAACATTCCAGTTATATTACTAAAAGAAGGTACCCAAAGAACTAGGGGTAAAGAAGCACAGAAAAACAATATCAGAGCTGCAATGGCTATGGCCGAGGCTGTTAAATCAACCTTGGGACCAAAAGGCTCAGATAAAATGTTGATCGATAGCCTTGGTGATGTTGTAATAACAAACGATGGTGCAACCATTTTGGATGAAATCGATGTAGAACATCCAGCTGCAAAATTAATGGCTCAAGTAGCTAAAACTCAGGACGATCAAGCCGGAGATGGCACAACTACAGCAGTTATTCTTGCAGGCACTCTACTCAAAGATGCAGATGCTTTAATTGAATTAGGTATTCATCCTTCAATTATCATCAGTGGCTATAAGAAAGCCGTTGAAAAAGCATTAACTGTTCTAGATGAGATTGCAATTGACGTTGAATCAACAGATAAAAAAACTTTAGCCAAAGTTGCTTCAACTTCACTCAATAGTAAGGTTGTTGCTTATGAAAAGGATCTCATGTCCAAAATCTGTCTTGATGCAGTATTGCAAATTACCGAAGAAAGAAATGGCAAGAAAATCGCTGATCTTGATTGGATAAAAGTGGTTCAAAAACCAGGCAAATCATTGAATGATACTGAATTAATCAAAGGTGTTCTCCTTGATAAGGAAGTAGTTCATCCAGGAATGCCAAAATCAATTACCAATGCAAAAATTGCTCTCATTGATGACAACATCGAAATTCAAAAGACTGAATTCAGTGCAGAAATCAAAATTGAAAAGACAAGTCAAATGAAAGCTTTCCTCGACAGTGAACAAAATATGATCGAAGAAATGGTTGAAAAGATCGTCAAATCTGGTGCAAATGTATTAGTCTGCCAAAAAGGAATCGATGATTTAGCTCAACACTTCTTATCTAAGAAAGGTATTCTTGCAGTTCGTAGAGTTAAGAAATCCGATATGGAAAAACTTGCACGAGCAACTAATGGAAAGATAGTTTCCACACTTGATGACCTTTCAAAGAAAGATTTAGGTTCTGCAGGAAAAGTAGAAGCTATGAAAATCGGTGATGATGATAATATTCTAATTTCCGAAGTAAAGGACCCACGTTCTGTTACCATACTAATTCGTGGTGCAAGTAAATATGTTACCGACGAAGCTGAAAGAGCAATCAATGACGCTCTCTGCGTTGTTAGAGATGTTATTGAAGATGGTAGGATAGTTGTTGGTGGAGGTGCAACCGAAGTAGAACTCGCAATGCAAATCAGAGCACTTGCTGAAAGCACTGGTGGTCGTGAACAATTAGCAATTGAGAAATTCGCTAATGCTTTGGAAATCATTCCAAAGACACTCTCAGAAAATGCTGGTTTAGATGCTATCGATGTTTTAACTGAAATCAAATCCAAACATTCTGGTGACGCTGGATTCAAATTCGGTATCGATATTTTGAAAGGCAAAGTAGCTGATCTTGAAAAAGCAGGTATCCTTGAACCTCTCAGAGTAAAATCACAAGCAATTCGCTCAGCTTCAGAAGCTGCTGAATTGATTCTTAGAATCGATGACGTAATTGCTGCTAAATCCAAACCTGGTGGAATGCCCGGAGGTATGCCTGATGGTATGCCCGGTGGAATGCCTCCCGGAATGATGTAAAACAACCACAAAATTAATTCTTAATGAGACCTCTGGTCTCTTTTTTCATCTTTATTTTCTGTCTTCTTCTGATGAATGTGAGTTTATTGAAATTTCAAATTAAGCTTAAATGAATTGTTAATAAAAGAAAAAAGTAGAAACTCAAGTAAACTTGATTATAATGAGCTTACAGCATTGAGTTCTTTTCTTAAATCGTCTATATCGGTTTCCGTAAGATCAACTGAATCTGCTTCACTGAAGTCTGAGGGAGAAACTTTAACTGATTTTGATTTAATTTCCATTTCTCTTTGTTGAAGCAATCTTTTCTCTCGAGCTTGAAGATCTGATTGAATAGCATCAAAGAAACCTTTGAATTGAGTTAAATCTAAGGGAGGGATAATCCAGAAATCATTTGGTTTGAAACTAAAGGATTCCATACCTAACCCGAATACACTCGAGCGAAGTTTAATTAAATTGGATAATTCTCCTAGAAATGTAACAATGCAGATTTTTCCATCAGTGGTTACAGGAAGCCAATCAATGGAATTTCGAGTTCGAACCAAGGAGACAACACGTTTAAGTTTTTTCTCCTTATCACCTGCACAATTTTGAAAGACCCACAAAGCGCAAACAGTATCTGTCTTTTCAGGTTCGCCTTTTTTACTTTCAGTAGGGATTTTGATATTTTCTATCAGAAATTTCTTGCCTTTTGTGTTCTTTGATTGCGGGTTCATTTGAATCAAGAGAAATAGCTCCCTCTTAGTATTTTACGTTTTCTCAAAGAACATAATGTAACTATATGCTAATTTTTGATTAAAACACTAAGCTGAACGAAGGTTTTTATCTCGTAAACTTTTATAGAATCTCTGTCGTCCAAAAGGTGAATTCTTATGTCTAAAGAAAAAAAAGAAACCACGATTCCCGGTGCAGAACCATTCTTTTTTGAAAAAGGAAAAGTAGGTTGCTTATTATGTCATGGTTTTACAGGCACTCCAAATGAAGTGCGTAAAGTAGGGGAATTTTTGGCAAGTAAAGATATTACTGTGATCGGACCAAGATTGCCTGGTCATGGAACGACAATAGATGAACTAAAAACTACTAATTTTAAAGATTGGTATCAAGAATATGAACGAGCATATCAGAAATTAGCGAAAGTTTGTGATGAGATATTTGTTGGGGGACTATCATTGGGTGGTGCATTGACTTTACATTTTGCTTCTCAAAATGATGTAGCTGGCGTAATAGCTATGGCTGCTCCTGCGAAATTGAAGCAACCCGAGATGCTATTTCTACTAGCTTTCGGTTCTATTTTTAGAAAAATAGCTGTAAAGAAAAGCAAAAAAGAATTAGCTGGTCAACAAAAATACAATATTCTTGCATATAAAAAATACCCAATCGGACCTGCAAGATCATTGGCAAAATTGATAATGAAAATCAAGAAGGATTTAGCTAACATTACAGCACCAATTTTGATAATTCAAGGAATGCTTGACGCGCGATGGTTGAGAGTATCATCAAAAATCATTTTTGATAAAGTTTCATCAGATGACAAAGAATTAGTTTTACTTCGAGAATCACCACACAATTTGACCGAAGGACCAGAAGTAGACGATGTACAAAAAACAATTTATCAATTCATCAAAAGAAAATCCAAAAACTTATAGCTTGGTCCTTTCGATAATTCAAATCAACTATTTTTTGATCGTGGGAATGTGATTATTTTTGACATAAAAATGGAGTACTTTGCAAAGCATCGATGAAATTTCTGTAGGTAGATATTTTGAATATGATTTAGATGCATTGGATTTATTTAGAAAATGGCTTAAATTTATGGCTATTCCAAAGATAAAAGTGTTGGAGATTGAATCAGGTTCAGGTTTTTTCACTGATATTTTGTTGACACTTTTCCCTGAAATAACACTAACTTGTTTAGAACCAGATGAAGTTTTTGTAGAGAAATTAAAGGAAAGATTTGGGAAAAAAATCGGAATCGTCGTAGATGAAGTTGAAACGATGAAGATAGAGAAAAATACCTTTGATGTGGTAATTTCACATATTGTTATTCACAATCTTGCAGAACCAATAGTAGCATTGGAACAAATGAAACGAGTGGTAAAAATAGATGGCAAGGTAGTCGTTATTGAACCATTGCCGACGTCTCGAAACTATTATCCATCCGAAGAGGTTACTGATGCATTTGATTTTCTTAATAAAGCAAGGATTCACAAATGTATACAAAGAGCTAAATCTATGACTATTAAGGCAAGTGTAAATCCATGGAAAAATTGCTATCCACATTTTTACAAAGAAATAGGTTTAACTAACATCAATAATTATGGATGGACTTCTGTGTTTACTCTCTCGGATAGTAGATACAATTATCTTGAGAAAAAGAAATGGTTGAAAATGAGAACACAACTAATGGAAAATAGTAAAGGACAAACAACAAAAACTCTCTTAGAAGCAGGGGAAACGAAAGAGAATATAGAAGCCGCGTTTAAGAAAATTTCAGCTTATTTTAAGAAATTGAACAATGCCTCTAAAGATGAAATGCTGGATTTACATGAACAAGAAATAGTTCATAGAATAATAGTGATAGGGCAAAAAACTGAATGAGAATAACTATTTACACGTTAGAGGGTTGTTTCAATTCTCTTTCAGCTGTTGGACTATCATTTTCATAGTTCTCTCATCGGTTTTTTCTAGTTCGTTTACAGTTCTTTTTGTAAAAACAATTCATTTTTTAAGCCAAATTCTCTAGTTTTGCTATTCTACTCATTTTCGGTCTTTTTGGAAAAAGTATAAATTACTTCCAAATTATGTCTTTTAATTTCTAATAAGAATCGTAGGTTGGAAACATGAGAAAAATAGTTACTTATTATCTTTCAGCATCAATGAGTATGAAAAAAATATTATGGCGAATATTACATCGAGCAATTATCAATAGATACAAAGGTTCTGAATTAGTCTTTTTGAATTATGGTTATGAATATCTAAATCCTAATGACGAATCTTTAAAATTAAAGGAGATTGATGAAAAAGAAAGATATTGCCTGCAGTTATATCACTCAACAGTGGCAGATGTTGAACTTAACAATAAGGATGTTCTCGAAGTTGGATGTGGGCGAGGCGGAGGGGCTTCGTATATTGCTCGTTATCTTAAACCAAAATCCTATATTGGTTTAGATATGTCTAAGGAAGTTATTAAATTTAATAATAAATATCACAAGTTGCCTGGTCTTTCTTTTGTGACAGGTAATGCTCAAAAACTTCCTTTTGAAGATCAATCATTTGATGCAATAGTAAATGTTGAATCATCAAGAAGTTACAACGATATGAATGCATTCATATCAGAAGTTCATCGAGTTCTTCGACCTAACGGATATCTATTGTTTACCGACATACGAACAAAGGAAGAAAATGAGTTGCTAAGAGAGCGATTTCAGAGGGCTGGATTAAAGGTAATAAAAGAAGTAAATATCATTCAGAATGTTGTAAAAGCACTTGACTTGGATTCGCAAAGACGATATCAACTTATAAAAAAGAAAACGCCTAAAATATTTCATGGGTTTGCAGAGGAATTCTCGAGCACTAAAGAATCAAAAAGATATGAAGAGTTTGCTGATGGCACTATGATTTACATACAATATGTCCTTCAAAAAGAATAATGGTATAAGGACAAGAAGCTGACTTTAGAGAGTAACATTTCACAATCTTGGGCATTTCATAAAGGAAAGTTTATATTCGCAAAGTAAGACCTCAAACTGATTGATATGTGGGTGCTAGACGTCCTCTCCGATATAGGAAAGATGAGTCCAATTCAAATTGCTATTCTAATGGAATATTCCCGATTGGGAAAAGGTCCAAGAAGAATAACGGAAATTTTGAACATTCTTTCGGATGACTATGAAGGTCTTTGGATTCCAAAGAAAGGAACAATCTATCCAGCAGTGCATAATTTACATGTCCGAGGATATCTAAAACTACATGCAATCCAGCCATATGGGTATTCTATCTCTGATAATGGTCTGAAATTAATCGAGGAAATAATGTCAAATTTGGAAATTCAATTGAAAGCATATCTGAAATTTATGACAAATATGCTAAACCACTACTCTCAAATCAATAAAAAGGAAGCAGCAAAATTAGTGGAAATTCAACAAACAATATTGAAAGAACAGATAGTTGCGCTAAAAAATCTACTAAAATAAGAAGTGGAGCCGTTGGC
>JAUWKS010000065.1 GCA_030614005.1 Candidatus Heimdallarchaeota archaeon
AGAGATAGAATTATCACCAATATTACTAATATATGCTTTTGACCCATCAGGATGCAAGGATACCATATGAGTCATTCTTCTGCCCTCAATAATTTTTTCTACAGCGTCTGTAGCAACATCAATGATGAACACCTTATTTGCGTAGGTACTTGCTAATACAACTTTAGATCCATCTTGGAGAACAGCAGATTCATGAGGAAAACGGAACTCGGGATGTTTAATGATAGATAGTCGCTCAAGCTTTTTCATATCAAATACTTCTACAGTGTTTTCTCCTGCACAAGAAATGTACGCTTTTTGACCATTTGGTGTGACAGAAACTTCGTGAGGATTCTTTCCTACAGAAACAGTTTTGACGATTTTGCCTGTGGGTTCATCAACAAAAGAAACAGTATCTTCATCTTTATTTAATACAATTAAGTAATCAGTCATCTTAGCACTTCATGAAAAAATAGCACTCGAACTTTTAGAAGTTTGCTGTTCATAAAATGAGAAGAAAAGTACATTCTATTTTTTATCTATAGATAAGAAGTTAGCTATGAAAAAAAAAGAGGAATCAATCTGCATAGTCCTCATCCTCGACAGCATAATAATTAATTATTTCTAGTTCATCATCAGGATAAGGATACAGAGATTTAACCCAACCAGTTACTGATTTTCTATAGAAATTAACAGCAATAATCAATGAAATAATACCTGGAATGAGAAAGAAGAAAATATTAACGAGTAATGCATCGGTTTGGGTGAAATCAAATCCTAGCTCATTAAAACTGGCTACTTGCTCAGCAACATTAGCAAAAACAATCCCAGCAAAGAGAAAACTGAAGGCAGCATGGATAAAGAGGGTAATCGCTGAAAAGGAGACAGCTAATTTATGCAGATTAAAAAAGAAATATGAAGTAATCAATATTATGAGACTAATTATTAAGATTAGTATTTCTGTGGAGAATATTTGCATCGTGCTAGCTAAAAATACTAGCCAGATTGCAGCAATTTTTATCGTTAGAGGAGCTTCTTTAGATAAAGCAAATGTTCTAGAAGGGGAAATTTCAAAATTCGAATGGAAATACAACAGAAAGGGAGGAAGAGTGCTTAATCCTATTATTAACAGTGTTACAGCAGTTCGATCTGAAGAAAAAGGAATTTGAATCAAGAATGATATGGCTAGAGTGCCAATTCGAACAAGTAATAGAAATATAGAACCAATTATTAGTATTTTAAGATTTTTTTCATTACAGAGAAATTGAGCCCTTTTGTTATTAAAATGAAAACTACTGCAGAACAGAAAAGAAATACCTACTGCAAGAATGAAAGAAGTGCAAGCTAAAATAATTCCAAAAACACTAGCATAACCGATAATAGAAATTCCTCCATGAACATTGTAGAAAGGCAAAATAAAAAAGAGAACTGTGAGAGTAATCTCAAGTAGAATATGGATTGGAAAATAAATCAGTCGAAAGTACTTTAGTGTGAGATTTTCTTTCAAGATCATCGCTAGTCAACCCCATTGGTAAGTTTAGTTTACTGTGAATTATATATTTAAATACTATTTTTACATTATACATATTGAACAATCTTTTTTTAGCGCTCGAAACGTTTCATTGTAATAAATGCAATGTTTTTTTGCTTGCAAACAATGCTTATTTGGCATATAGTCGCCGTTTGTTTTTTCTTGTATAGTTACAGTCTTGGGAAAAGGGGTGAAAGCTAAAAATAAGGCGACAAAAAAGACCTTTTTTCAACCGCGGATAGCTTTTAGATTTATTCAAGAGAATAGTATACTTGAGAAGAAATACGATTTAGAGTGTTTGGATGAGAAAAGAAAAAAAAGGTGAAAAAAATGTCCAAAAATAAAGTCAACTATGCTCAAGATACTTACCCTCAAGGAAAACTATCAGTAGGAATTGATTTTTCTAAAAGAGATATCATAAATCATCCCTCATTTAACAACAATAATAATTGCAGACAAGAAATAAAAGCAGAATTAATTAGTTTTGAAAGAGTAGATAAGACAGTCAGGCCTTACAAAAGCAAAATACAGCTTGGAAGCTATATTTCCAAAGATCACCTGCAGAAGATACTAAAGAAAGATAGAAGTGGTAGAAGCCTTTACTGCATACTGGAAAATATTAGAAAAAAAGATAAAGCTACTGCTGAATTGAGTAAGGATTTTAACTTATTGCGAGATTTCTTCCCTGCTGCTTTGGTATTAGAAGTTGAAGATTATTGCCTAAGGATGATGCCAAAAGTAGAGAAAAATACTGCGAAAAAAGGAGCAAATAGAATTACACCTAGAAAAAGAAGAGCATTTGTTTTAGCGGTATTCCGATCAGTTTGCAGGAAAAATGGTCGAGCAATTACAGAAGAATTAATGCATGAGATAAATCTACGTTTTGGATACAAAAGAATGATGAAACTTTTTGAAGTCTTTCAGGCTGAAAATGAACTCATCCGTTGGAAACTTCTTGCTAAAAAAACAAATACCACTCAAAGCAATTTGAAGACCTTCTTCTTGAATACAATGAACCAATTCAACAAGCTAAAAGAAGAACCAACAATACAAGAAAATAATCAATTCATGGAAATTCTCTCCCTATCAAAGAAACATATTCTGGGTTTTGCTTCTCGAAAAGATTGTCATCAAGCAATAATTGAAATCACAAGACACAAGGATGCAGACTTTGCTGCACGACTAATAATCTGGAGTATTGTAAAACATTTCGCCTTGGAAAAATATGAACTGAATTTTAAGAATCCTGAAGATTTAGAGGGATGGAAAACACTCTTTCTTGTAGACAGTGGATTGAATTGCGAAGATATTCCAATAAGATCATACAAATACATCTTTTGGTCAGAGTTTTCTCTAAGAAAAGACTTGAAAGAAAACAACCTGTTTCCAGAAACAGAATCACAAGAGGAAGAAGAAGCTGCTAATTAAAAGAAGTAGAATTGGAAAATAATTCCCATCTCTTTATTTGTTTATTTTTTTGTTCTTAGAAGAAAAATTAAAAGAATACTTTCAATTAATTTTTGATGTATCCCTTTCGACTTAATATTCTTGAAAAGATTAGTGTTTCTTCTTTATTGCTCGAATGAAAGCTAACTTCTCACTTGTACTTTCCTTTGCAGAGATTGCTTCTTTGAACTTTCTTTGCATCAGCTGGAGAATTTGACGAATTGTTTCTTCGTCTACGGAATAATCTGTTTTTAATAGCTCCTCTGTACTTACAAGTGTGCATATTGGTTGTTGAGCTATTGCTGATGTCATTTCGTTAACCTGTTTTTCTCCAAATTTACTTAGGAAGAATAATAGTACACCTTTAACAACTGGTTCAGGTGTGCCCTCTACAAGTTTCATATATGCTTTGAAATAATCTTTTTCCTCTGACATGTACTATCACCTATAATTTATGTTTGATAACCTACAAATAACTTTTAGTGATAATACCAATTTCTTTGCTTTTATTTTTAAGACTATTCTTCCTTTTGGAATGTGTCATTTTAGTCGCTTATTTTATTAAATAATGCTCAAAAGTTAATTGAAAAGGAGTAAAGTGGCAAATTTTATAAGAGAATCCCTCTGCAAAAGGGACAGTTCATTACTTGTTGTTGGGAGGCTTATTTTCCGCCCCCCGGAGAAGCAATCTCCCTCGGCGAGCAAAATGGACATTTGAGCTGTACAAAGAAAATAATTCTTTTGGACTTTGTCCCTCATCTCGGAGGGACTTAGCCTAATTATTCCTTATAATTGTTTTACTATTAAAAATAGAAGATTTAAATTCATAGTATATATATTTTAAACCTTGATACTGAGTAACATTTGTAAGTTAATTTCAAAATAATTATCTGATTAGTAATGATACTTGTATTGAGTAATATACAAGAGAAACATTCTTAGGCATATACAAAGATGTCTCTGAAATGAGTATAGTTTCTCATAAAAAAGTAAAATTAGAAACTATCATACTGAAAAATTAGCGGGAAAAAAACCTTGGTAAAAATAACACAAAGAATTTTAGACTTAATCTCTTTAGATGGGAAAATTGCTGTTGTAACAGGTGCTGCTTCAGGTATTGGATTTGCTACTGCCAAACTTCTTGCAGAAGCAGGCGCTACTATAGCTCTAATTGATATTAATGAATCAGCAGGTGGAAAAGCCGTTAAGCAAATTGAAGATTCAGGTGGAAAAGCACAATATTTCAATTGCAATGTTACTTCAAATACTGAATGTAGAGAAACAGCAAAAAAAATCCATAAGGAATTTGGTAAAATAGATATTCTCTTCAATAATGCAGGTGTGATACGCCGCAAGAATGTTCTAGACTTAGAAGAAGCTGATTGGGATTTAACTGTTAATGTTAACATGAAAGCAATTTACTTGCTCTCTCGTTATGTTATACCTATTATGATTGAAGAAGGGAAAAGTGGGAGCATTATTAATACAGGTTCAGGATGGTCTCTCAAAGGTGGACCAGATGCTGTAGCCTATTGTGCTGCAAAAGGGGGAGTCTTAAATATGACTCGAGCAATGGCTATTGATCATGGTAAGCAAGGCATTCGTGTTAATTGTGTCTGTCCAGGAGACATCGACACCCCTCTTCTAAGAGGCGAAGCAAAACAACTGGGGGTCAATGAAGAAGAATTTTTGAAAGAAGCAGCTGATCGTCCACTCAATCGTGTTGGTATTCCAGAAGATGTTGCATTAGCTGTCCTATTTCTCGCAAGTGACCTTTCGAAGTGGGTTACTGGCACATTCTTACTTGTCGACGGCGGAGGGTTAGCCTAATTTAGTAGCTGAAAATTATTATTGGTGGTATGAATCATTATGGAAGAAAAGAAAAAATTTGTTCATCCTTATATTCCAAATTCTGTTCCAGAAATTAAAGCAAAAATGTTGAAAGAGATTGGTGTTAAGGATATTGATAGCCTATATGAAGACATTCCTGAGAGTTTAAAGTTTAAAGGTGAATTGAATTTACCTAAACCAATGCTGTCAGAGTATGCCTTGGAAAGGCATGTAATGCAAATATTGGCAAAAAATCAAACCTGTCAAGAAAACCTTAGTTTCTTAGGAGGAGATTGCTGGCAACACCATGTTCCTGCAATTTGTGATGAAGTTAATCGTCGTTCTGAATTTTTAACTGCTTATGCCGGAGAACCTTATGAGGATCATGGAAGATTTCAATCACTATTTGAATATGCTAGCATGATGGGTGAGCTATTAGAAATGGATGTTGTAAATGTCCCAACCTACGATTGGGGACAAGCAGCTAGTACAGCAATTAGAATGGCAGGTCGAATTACAAGCCGAAATGAAATTTTAATTGCAAAGAGTATTTCCCCCGACAGGCTCAAGATTATCAGTAATTATTGTAATCCTGTTGTATCCATTAAACTAGTTGAATACGATTTGAAAACAGGACAGCTTGATCTTGATGATTTACAGGCAAAAATATCATCAAAAACAGCTGGCATCTATTTTGAAAATCCTTCCCATCTTGGAACTATTGATGGTCAAGGGCAAATCATTTCAGATATTGCTCACAAGAATGGTGCCTTATGTATTGTAGGTACTGACCCAATATCCTTAGGGGTATTAACACCGCCAATAAATTATGGAGCAGATATCGTTTGTGGTGATGTGCAATCATTAGGCATCCATATGCAATATGGAGGAGGATTAGCAGGATATATTGCTACTCGAGATGAAGAACAATATGTAATGGAATATCCATCACGTCTTTTTGGTATTACTCATACTTCAGTAGAAGGTGAATGGGGATTTGGTGACGTTACATATGAGAGAACTTCTTTTCATGACAGAGTGGATGGGAAAGAATTCATTGGCACATGTTCAGCTTTGTGGGGGATTACTGCCGGAGTATACTTAGCATTAGCAGGACCTCAAGGCATGCAAGAATTGGGACAACTAATTTTACAGAAATCGCAATATGCGATGAAACGACTATCAGAGATTAAAGGTGTAAAAATACCATTCCCTAATTCTCCGCATTTCAAGGAGTTTGTTGTTGATTTCAAGGAATCCAATAAAACGGTAAAACAAGTGAACAAATCTTTACTCAAAAAAGGGATTTTTGGCGGTAAAGATATCTCTGCAGAATTTCAAGAATTAGGAAATTGTGCAGTCTATTGTATAACAGAGATACACACAATGGAAGATATTGATAGATTGGTTCAAGCACTTGACGAATGTTTGAATAAGGAGAAATGAATGTCCAAAGAAGTTAGGCTGTAATTACCATGACTAAAAATACTAAAGTAAAGAATTTTCACCAAGCTAAATGGGATGAACCAATCATATTCGAATTAAGTACCAAAGGTGAAAGAGGCATACTTTTTCCTGAGATTGAGAAAGAAATAGAAGCAATTGTTGGTGACGGTTTTAGTAAATTACCTAAACAGATGATTAGAAAACAAGCTCCTCAATTGCCAGAATTAGCTCAAAAGCAAGTGCTGAAACATTATCTTCGTATATCACAACAAACCCTAGGTGCTGACTTGAATGTTGATATTGGACAAGGAACCTGTACAATGAAATATAGTCCTAAAATCAACGAAAGATTTGCTGGTTCACCTAAATTTACTGCTTTACATCCAGCTCAGGATGAAAGTACTGTTCAAGGAATACTTGAGATAATCTACAAATTAGATCTCTTTCTCAGAGAAATTTCTGGATTAGATAAGTTTACTTTTCAACCAGGTGGTGGAGGTCAAGCTATTTTCGCTATGGTTTCTATCATTGAAGCATATCATGCAACAAATAATGAGGGAGAACAAAGAGATGAGATTATCTCTACAATGTTTTCTCATCCATCAGATGCAGCTGCCCCCACTGTCAAAGGTTACAAAGTAATCAATATTTATCCTAATGAGGATGGGCTGCCTGATATTGAAGCATTAAAGAAAGCGGTCTCTAAACGCACCGCAGCATTACTAATAACCAATCCGGAAGATACTGGAATCTTTAATCCTAAAATTAAAGAATTTACAGATATGGTTCATAAAGTAGGAGGACTTTGTGGATATGATCAAGCAAATGCAAATGGCCTCCTAGGGATAACTCGAGCGAAAGAAGCAGGATTTGATATGTGTTTCTTCAATTTACACAAAACCTTTTCTTCACCACATGGTTGTGGAGGACCTGCAACAGGAGCTCTTGGAGTAAAAGAAGAAATTAGTGACTTTCTACCGGTTCCTTTGGTTGAATTTGATGGAAAAAAATATTACTTCAATTACGATCTACCTAAGAGCATTGGCAAAGTTAGAGCATTCTACGGAGCAGTTCCAGCCATATTAAAAGCATACTCTTGGATAATGAGTCTAGGAAGTGAGGGATTAAAAGAGGTTTCTCGCATTGCTGTGCTCAATAATAACTATCTTCTGAAGAAAGTTTTGGAAATACCAGGTGCAAGTGCTCCATATGCAAAAGGAAGGCATAGGATCGAGCAAGTACGGTATAGTTGGGAGGATCTTTACAATGATACGGGAGTAACAACCGAAGATATAACATATCGAATGGTTGATTTTGGTTTCCATATGTGGTCAAGTCATCATCCGTTCATTGTTCCTCAACCCTTTACTCTTGAACCCACTGAAGCTTACTCCAAAGCAGAAATGGATGAATATCTTGCAGGTTTAAGAAGAGTAGTTAAAGAAGCTCATGAGAATCCAGAACTAGTGAAGAGTGCTCCTCATCGTAGTGTCGTGCATAAAATAGACCATGAACCATTAGATAATCCAGCAAAATGGGCAATTACTTGGAGAGCCTATTTGAAAAAAAATAAAAAGTAAGTTTAGAAAAAGGACGGTATAATTTGAAAAAAATAGGTCTAATAGTAAACCCCATTGCTGGTATGGGAGGTACAGTGGGTCTTAAAGGAACTGATGGAAAAGCTATCCTTGAGAAAGCTAAACGTTTAGGATCAAAACCACAATCAGCAAAGCGAACAAAAGAAACCCTTGAACGACTCACCTTCCTTAAAAATGATTTTGAATTGATAACATATCCTGGTGAAATGGGAGAACGAATAGCAAAGGAATGTGGATTTGAACCAAAAGTAATTGGATCAATAAAAACCACAGAAACAACTGCCACTGATACAATTCAAGCTGCAAAAGAAATAAGCGCTCTGAAAGTTGACCTGCTATTATTTGCAGGCGGAGATGGAACTGCAAGAGATATCTACAATGCTATTAGAAATAAAACAGTAGTTCTAGGAATTCCAACAGGTGTGAAGATACAATCTGCTGTTTTTGCAAGTAATCCTATGAAAGGAGGGGATTTGGTAGCACTATTTCTTCAAGGGAAAATTAAGGAAACTAAAGAAGCAGAAGTAATGGATATAGATGAAGAAGCTTTCAGAACAGGCTTTGTTTCAGCAAAATTATATGGTTACTTGACGATTCCATATGAAAAACAACACGTTCAAAGAATAAAATCGGGTAGCTCAACAAATGAAAGATATGCTCAAGAAGCAATTGCTCAAGACATTATAGAAAATATGGATGATGAATATTACTATATTATTGGTCCCGGCACAACTACACGACCGATAATGGAGAGGTTAAAATTGGACTTTACTTTATTGGGAGTAGATCTCATCTTGGAAAAAAAACTAGTTGAGAAGGATCTTAGTGAACAAAAAATTCTAACGTACATTACTGGAAAAAGAACGAAAATTGTTGTAACTCCAATAGGAGGACAGGGATATATATTTGGCAGGGGAAATCAGCAAATAAGTTCTAAAGTAATTAGAGAAGTTGGAAAGGATAATATAATTATTGTAGCTACAAAACAGAAAATAAACTCACTAAATGGTCAACCTTTCTTAACTGATACTGGAGATAAGGAAATTAATCAATTGCTGAGTGAACATGTTATTGTTATAACGGGATATCATAATAAAGTAGTGTATCGTATTAGCTATTGATAGTTGGATTTCATTAAATTTCTAAAAAAGACCTGTTTTTCAAAATAGATAGGAAACAAGAATAAATTTTTTTGAAATTAGTATTTTAATTAGAGAAAAACAAGGAATGGCTTTAAGAGAAATAAAGGATAGGACTTGTCATCCACTTTAATTTTTGTTCTCTTATTGACCACATTTTAATGCGAAAGCCAACCTTGCTTTTTGTTTTTCTTTTTTGATTTGGTTTTGTAATTGTTTTCTTTTCAACATTTTTCGGTTTCCTCCAGTTTATTTCTATTGGATTACTTTAACAACCAGACAAGAGAGAGACTCTTATTCTGATTTGTTCGATGTCCTTTTTGACTTGTTTTTGGATTTTTTGTTTTTTGTAGTTCATTTTTTTCGTTCTCCGAGTTTTATTCGTAATTAACATACACCTTGTTTGATATATAAAGCGGATTCACTTTTTAGGCACTCAAAACGAAGACTCAAAAAGAGGTCACAAAATGTGACTCGAGAGGGAAAATTTGAACTAAAAATAGATTGCCTTACTAAGATTATAGCTATATCTATCTCTTAGAAGGTTTTTTCCGTTGACTAGATGTTTTGTAGTATTTTTTAGGGGGAGGTCTCTTAGATCTATTACTACTGGTTGACCTTTGTGGTTGTTTGTCCATTAAGTAGAGAATGTCACCCACTTTAAGCTGTTTACCAGCTCCCTTGGTATTCACAACAATGTAGGGTGCTCTGATTGGACCTATGACATCAACTATTTTTCCTAACCTCTTGATCTGTTGATCAACAACAGGTGTACCAATTCTTTGAGGTTTGCTTGATTTGATAAGTAAATTACCGTTCCTCGCAATAATAGAAACTTTTCCGAGTTTTTTCATTTCAGTCCCAACCAAATGTACTGAGAGTTGCCAGTCTCTCTTCGTTTAATAATTATTTCTTTTTTTGTCTATATACTGATCCTTTCTTTGGTTTCTTTGTCTTAGTAGAAGTTCTCTTTTTGGTTTTTCTCGGTAGATTAACTTTTGATAGATTTTTAGCTATCTCTCTAAGTTGTTCTTCCTTCGAACCCATTTTATTAATTAGAACTCTTCCTCGCCTATCATACCAAGTTCGTGAATAATGCTTCTTGGAGTCTAAGAATACTTCATAACCGGCTTTCTGAGCTGCAAGAGCGACTCGTTTTGCTTCGGGTTCATCAAAAGCTAATTTTAAGGGAACTCTTCTACCCAATCTCATTGTGAGATTTTTATCGAAATATTCAGGATAGACTACTCTAAGGTCTTTTCTTTGTGATTGCCTTTTTTTGGATTTCGTACTTTTAGACAAGAATCGTTCCCTCTACTAACTTTTTAAGTAGTTCTTAAATTTAAAATTATTCAATTCTTTTAATTTATTCTATTTAAAACTACCTCTCCAATAGAAAAAACTCAATTTATCAATAAAAAATTTCTAATTATTTTTCCCTCTAGGATTAGACATCTAAGTCAACATCTTTTTGAAAGGAACAAAGGTTGAATGAATTAATTGAACGTAAATTCTAAACAAGGTGAACAGAATAATTGCACGAATTTTCCACAGCAGTAGGAATAGTAGACACCGTAACCGATGTTGCTAAAAAACACAATGCTATCAAAATCAACAAAATTGAACTTGTTATAGGAGAGTTTACTATGCTCAACGCAGAGCAACTAATTTTCGCTTTTGAAATAGCTAGCGAAGGAACACTTGCTCATGGAGCAGAAGTAGAAATCACAGAACAGAAAGGGCAAATTGAGTGTCAAGAGTGTAAATATAGTGGAGATATTGAAAAGCAAACAAAGGATGTTGACCATTTTATCGTCGATTTGATCAATATTTTTGAGTGTCCAAAATGCCACTCAAATAAGACAAAAATTAGTGGTGGTAGAGATATTTATGTCAATAACATCCAAGTTGAGCTTCCAGATGAAAAATAGCTATTCATTGTCCATTTGAAAGAATTTTTATACAGTAATTCTTTAAATTCAAACAAGACTGTTATTTAAGTTGGGATTAATATGACTCTTGGTTGGGTAAACTATCTAAGCATGGTAGTAGGAGCTTTAGCAGTTATTTCTTCGGCGATTATTACTATCATTGTTTTAAAAAGAAATCCAAAAGAAAAACTCAATTGGTTATTTTCAACGAGTTTCTTTTTCATTGCAGTTGCTTATTTCTTCCTACCAATAGGTGCATTTGTTTTTAACGAAGAAAATCCCGACCCAATGGTTTTTCTGACAAAAATTTATGCCTTTTCATTGTTTTTAGGAGTAGTGTTTTTAGCTCTGAGCTCTCTTGCGTTCAATTATGGGATACAATTTATTGTAAGATGGCCAATTATTACCATCGCTGTTAGTGCTCTTGGTATTGTTGGAGGATTCCTTTTTGGGTTAACTGGTTCAGATGATCCCTGGTACTCGATTAGGCAAGCTCCTACAGGAGGAGCAGATACTCAAACATCAACATTTTTCACAATATTATTTTATCCGATTTGCCTAATGATAGTAATAACTACAGTTGTCTTCTTCATAAGAGCCTTCAAACAAACGGAGAACAAAACTACAAGAAAATCGTTGAAATATTTTATTTGGGGTTTATGTACACACATTAGCTCATTAATACCAAATATTCTTTCCAATGTTCTAGCAGATCATTGGGAAAATGCCCAGATTCTCAATGGTTTAGAATTTGTTATGGTCGCAATAGGGCTAAGCTTGATGCTTGCAGGGTTCTTAGTTGGACCAACTACAGAAAAAGTTGAGGTTGCAGAAGAAACATTCCAGGTGCCAGTAGCTTAAAGCATAGCGAGAATTCTTTTTCATAGATCTGATTTAACAAATAGGTTTCAAAATGTAAGAAATTTGCAAAGAAAATTTTCAATTTGTTTTATTTGATTAACCATTCTTTGTCATATTTTCCTATCCAAGAAAAACCAAATGCGCCAGGACCAATATGTGTACCCATTGAAGGGCCTATTTCTCCAAAAATGAATTCAGATGCAGGATTTGGCAAATCCTTGAAGAAATCTAAAAGCTCTTTTCCCCGTTCTGGATTGCGAGCATGGCCACAAAAGATGGTATCAATTTCTCGATGTTCGGAAGCGAGTCTACCTGTTTTTTGAAGAACAGTCATTCCATGATCCAAACTACGAACTTTGTCTGGAGAAACAATTAATCCATTATCAATCTGAAGTAACGGTTTCACAGAGAGCAATGAACCCACTAACCAAGAAATTGTTCCAATTCGTCCGCTTCGCTTTAGGTTCTTTAGAGTAGAAAGCACTCCAAGAAGATTATTGTTAGGAACTAGAACATTGTTTGCAAACGTTACAATTTCTTCTTTTGTTTTTCCTTCATAAGCAAGTTTTGCTGCTTCATAGACAGCTAAACCCAATTGTAGTGTTGCTGCTGCAGAATCAATGATGGTTATTTGATTTTCATAGAATTGTTTTGCAACCATTGAGGCTGTTTGAAATACACCACTTAATTTGGATGAAATGGTAAACACAATTGCTTCGTTATATTCCTCTAATGCTTCATCATAGGCGTTCTTGAAAACTTTAGGAGCTGGAACGCCAGTTGATGCTTGTGCTCCTGCAGCCATTTGTGAATAGAAATCATCATTGGTGATATCATATTGGGAATAAACATTGTCATCAAGAATAACACTTACAGGTATTGTTCCGATATTATATCGTTTAAGAATCGCCGGCGGCAAATCACAAGTTGAGTCGGTGATGATTTTAACAGTAGGCAATGAACTATCTCCTAATGGTTTCCAAGTATTTCTAGAGGACCTTAGTTAAAAATCTAGATACAGCTATTAAAAGTTGAATGCTACAAAACTTTTTTGTATGCATTTACTATTTATCTGAATTGTTGGTGTATATCATGGTTGCTTTGTGGCTAATTATTGTAATAGCGATCGTTCAAGGAATATTAGAATGGTTACCAGTTTCAAGTGAAGGATGGATATTTATGATCCTTACCTGGGCAGGTGAGTCGGAAAATGCATTAGCAATTGCTTTATTCTTGCACATTGGAACTATGATTGCAGTAATAATTCGTTTCCGTAAAGATTTCATGTTACTGTTCAATCTCAAGGTTTGGAAAAACTACAATCAAAAGAAGAACGAAGAAGAAAGTGTCGAAGAGGCTTCTGAAGAAAAAATAGACTCTGGAGAAAAAGACATACTTACTCAAGGCAGAGAACAACGAATTCTTTGGAAATTCATTCTCCTAGCAACGGCTGCTACGGCAGTTATTGGCATACCAATCTATGTACTATTGAAATTCGTTCTAGCAGATGGAGATTCTCTGACATTCGCAAATGGAGCGATCTCGAGTGGAGACATAATAACAATGGTTATTGGTTTATTCTTGATCGGAACGGGAATATTCATCCTCATCTCGAGAAGAAAAACCACGAGTAAATCTATTTTTGAAATGAAAACATGGGAGATGTTAGTAGTAGGAGCAGTACAAGGTGTAGCATTAATACCCGGTGTATCTCGCTCAGGAACCACAGTTGGTGCACTGCTCATCGAAGGTGTCGAAGAAGAAGATGCTCTACGAGCAAGCTTTCTATTGAGTGTTCCAGCAGTAATAGGTGGAAATCTTCTAACAATAATAGTTGATGCTATTCAAGGAGAATTCTCGCTTGCAGGGATACCATGGTACGGTATGATCCTCGCTTTGCTTATCTCCGGAGTAGTAGGGTATCTCACAATTGACTTCTTCTTGTGGGTTGCAAGAAAAATTAATTTCGGTTGGTTCTGTATTGGTGTAGGAGCACTAGCATTAATTATAACACTAATTATTATGATTCTTGCACTCACAACAGGCAGCGGGTAAGTGGTAAAAAAAAACAAAAGAACAAAATGAAAAGGTTACTTTGGTAAAATAATGAAACCAATTGGAAGATTTGCTCGCTTCCATTCGGCTGCGCGCCCTTTCAAATTCATTTCAATGGGTTTTTTTCCATCATTCCCTATAACCATAATTGCCGTACCAGCAATTGATTGTTTGGCATAAAGGCTAAGCCATTTATCTGTTCGGCGCATAATCTTTGAAGCAACTTCTTCTGGAGGATTCATAGAATAACGAGTGTACATTTCATCAAAATCAGCAAAATGAAGAACTAACAGATCATTGCGATTGACCGCTTTCAAACCTTTAACATAGATATTCACATCAGATTTTTCAGCAATTGCCAAAGAAGGATCAGGAGTAATTTTTGGTATATCTTCCTCTCGAGCGATAACTTTTACTCCTTTGCCATTAAAATTAAGTGAAGTAACCAAATTGAACGTAAGACTATCTTTGCAAGAGAAGGCAGATGTAAGCATCGGTCCAGCAAGGGACTGTGACTTTGTCTCGGTCTCAATAAGCAATAGATTATCAAGATTTTTAATCATCCATTCCGGTTGGTAAGTAATTATTTCAAACAAACTGAAATTGTCAATGATAAAAAGGATAACCTGATCAATTGAATCAGAAGGCAATTCAATTTCATCTATGGATGGAAGATAATATGGTCGGTCGATACCCAACAGTTTCATAATAATAGAAGGAATATGACACGTAGTAATAGGGAAGGTTGCTATTCCAAGGTCTTCAGCAATTTGCATGTAACTCTACCTCTCAATAATAATTATTGCAATAAAGATATTTAATCTTCTTGTATCTACATACATTATCACTACGAAATAAAGAAATACAAAATGAAATTACCTAGCATTAGGGAAAAAGAGGTATTTAGAGTAATTTATAAAAGTGAAGGGTGTAGAACTCTGTTAGGATATTAGTTTACTGTTAGATTCAAACGGTTGAGAACGATGAATACAAACGAGAAAGAGAACGAAATATCAGAAAGTGGATTTAGAATTGAATTGGAAGAAGAAGAAGAGGTAAATAATAGTCTCTGGAGCGTCATTAAACTTCCGTGGTACGAGTACATACTCGTTGCATTGCTGATCGGAGCTGCTGTGACAATGTTTGTATTACATAATTACTATCCAGATGATTTTGGTATTTTAATAGGAGTAGTAGTTGCAGCAGGATTACTCGGACTCTGGTTAGCATTCAGACCAAGTGAGTGGGCAGTAGATGGATTAGGTAACCTCATGCGATTTGCAGGGTTAACAGCTTACGTTGCAGGAGTGATTTCAAGTCTAGCTAGTAATCTACCAGAAGCAGTTGCTGCAGGAATATTGTTAGTTAAAGGAACGGTAAACAACACACCCGATTTAGTGAAAACAGCTTTTTATACAACCCTCGCAGCAGCAGGATTCAATGCCATACTATTAGGAATAGTTGTTCTGGTAGGGTCGAAAAAGAAAGGTTATATTCAAATTAAGAAAGAAACGGTTATGGCAGAGAGCGTACTACTAAGATGGGGATTTGTTGCTACATTTCTAACATTTGGTGTGGCAGTAGTAGAAATATTAGATAAGATGTTTATCGAGATAAAACAACAAACATTTTTCGAAGATTCAGAAGGAATATCAGGAGAACTACCACAATTAGCAGGAATATCCCTTGTGGTAAGTTATCTCATTTATCTTGTCTTTCTTATCGTTAAAAGTAAACAAGCAAAAGCAGAAGAACAGTTTGGCAAAGAACTAGTTAAAGCAACAAAACCAATGAGAGGAAAATTAGATGAAAAAATGCCTGATATTGAAGCAATAAATGTGCAAGAAGTACATGAGGGGGCAAAAAGAAAAATGAATGATGCTTCGGGTGAAATGAACATCATAGATCCCAATTGTGAAGATACTCGAGTAACCTATCAAGGAGATGATAAAAAATACATTAATCCTTATGCAACAGCTCCAGCAATGGAAGGGCACCATTTAAGCTTGAAAGTATCTATTGCATTAGTTATTCTAGGCGTCACAGGTATTGCTGGAGGAGGATTTTTACTCAGTCATGCAGTAGAAACAATGTTACACTCACCAAAGATAACCCTAGATATCGGCATTGTAGCCCTCATTGTTGGTTTCTCTGGAGCAATACCAGAACATGGGATAGCAGTGGTTGCTTCGGCAAAAGGAAAAACAGACATTGCTTTAGGTAATATTCTCGGAGGAATACTGCAGATGACACTACTAGTCTTTGGTGCATTCGCAGCTTTAGTTCCAGCTCCAATCGATGATTTCATGTTATTCCAACTCATTGCTTTAGCATTAATCATCTGGTTTGTTAAAAGATCAATCTCGGATGACCATCGGATAACTTCTTTCGAAGGAATAATGATAATCATGGCTCAATCATTTAGTTTCCTACTTTTGATTGGTGAGCTGACGAATATCTCAATATTCTAAAGTGATTAAGGATAATTTATTATCCTTTTATTTTTTTATTTGTCAAATCAAAATATTTTATCCAAGTTAAAATAAAGTAACTGAATAGAACAATTTATAATAGGTATTTCTAATCTTAATTTGTTTTTATATTAAAACTCTTTAAAAAATCAAGATGTGAAATTATTATGGGTACATTTATTTCAAAAAAGAAAGAAAGAAATGGACTCTTTGAAAGAAATTCTGCAATACCAAAAATAAATAAGATTAAAAACAAAAGTTACACCAAAAGAGATTTTTGGATAATCGGGTTAACCATATTTGTTTTCATTTTAGGTCTCTTATTAAGAACTTGGAGAATTATTAGAGAAGGAATGCCAATTGCATTTGATGGATACCATTTTCAAAGAATTGCTAAGCAAATTTTCTTTGATGAGTGGTATGATTTAACAAATATAACAAGAGATCCTCCGGGAATACACTTTATTTTAGTTATAGCGGAAAATATGTTTGGATTTTCTGGACAACCAATAATGTGGTCAATATTCGTTTTCCCACAAATTCTATGCTCATTACAATTATTGATATATTTTGTTCTGGTGAGAAGACTTACCAATAACAAAACAGCAGCACTTTTAGCTATGCTCTTCATTACTTTTATTGGAGTTATTGTTTATAGAAATCATAATATCGCCCCAGAAACTTTCGTATTGGGTTTAGTGCCATTTGTTGTTTATTACCTTGCGAGATATCTTGAAACAAAAAAGTATAGATTTATGATAATTGCAATATTAATCACATCAAGCATTATTCTTATTCATCATTTAACTACATTAATTGTAATAGTTTTTTGGCATATCATCTTACTTTATGATATAATTATCCTTAGAGTGAAAAACATAATGAAATCAAAAACAACAATCATAAAAAATATTGTTATTCTAGTCTCATTAGATTTATTCACAGGACTTTTTTGGTTTTTTGTTCTAAAGAATTATCCGGGCAATTTCATTGGTCTGTCATTAGGCGGATTATTCCCAGAAGGTCAACCTTTATATCCGACTATTTTAATGATGATTGGAGCACTGATTATAATATCAATAATATTTACTCTATTCTTTTATAATTTTGACAAAAGGAAAATCAATATGGTAATAGTTGTTGCAGTAATAGTCGTAATTATCGGATTATTCCTTGTTGGCATATTTTTAGGAGCTGCTAGTCCTGAATCCTCAATATTAACTACTTTAAGTTTAGGTACGATGGCTATTGTATTACCACCTTTATCGGTTATAGGTCTAATTCATCTAAGAAGTAATAAATTTGCAGTGAGTAGATCAATGCGTGCATGGATTTTTACTGTGGGAGCAATCATTAGTATTACAGCTTTATTTCCATATATGTCAAGTTTACTTGGACGTTTAGCTTTGTATTTTATTGAGATTGGTGTTGTTTTATCTGCAATTGGTGTTTACAAAATCTATTCTAAGATAAACACTAGAAAAGTGAAAGCAGTTGCTCTCCTAGGTTTAATAGGTTCTATGGCTCTAAC
>JAUWKS010000066.1 GCA_030614005.1 Candidatus Heimdallarchaeota archaeon
CTTTTACTCGTCAATAATTTCACAGAAAGAGATGACTTTACTAAAATGAAATTCTTTGATGAAACTCTATTCACAATAACTGTTGGAGGACAAGTTTATCTTTATGATTTTTCTGAACTAATAATTCCTGATAATGATTTCTCTAATTGTGACTATGGATTTATCTCAAGAGATGGAGGAGGATTTATTGATGTTATCTTAAAAGATAATATTGTATATCTAAGCACAGGAGCAAGCTTAGTTTTAGTGGATATAAACAACAGAAATAATTTTGAAGAAATACAAACCATAACCGACGGGAATTATTATACATTGGATCTTGAAGAAAACCTACTGTTTGCGAGAGGATCAAATTCAGTTCAGCTTCTAGATATATCTAATTATAATAGTATAGGACAAACTGAACTCTTTGTAAATAACACTTACCTCTCAAATATTGCAGTAGAAAAGGACTATGTAGCCGTTTCAAACATCATAAAAGGAGCTGACATACTTCTCTTTCAACTTCAATATCCTGACACAGAATCATCAAAAATAATTTGGCCATATATAGTTGGTCCAATTGGTGGAATAGTAATCGTTGTAGCAACGGTTTTCGGAATAATAAAAATACGAAAGAAAAAAATACAAAAAAAACAACCTGAAAATTGAAAAATAATGTAGAAAAGATTTCCAAAAAATCTCTATATTTCTACTTTTTAACTAAAAAATAGAAATTGAAAAACAATAGAAATTAGATAAAAAGAGAAAATGCGCTCAAAAAGAGTGTATAATATACAAGTCTAGAATTAATCCTGCTAGCCTTTAATGAAAGACTTGACTTCTTAAACTGCTCACAAAACATC
Organism: Candidatus Heimdallarchaeota archaeon; assembly: GCA_030614005.1. GTDB lineage: Archaea > Asgardarchaeota > Heimdallarchaeia > JABLTI01 > JABLTI01 > JABLTI01. Next base: position 846 of record JAUWKS010000066.1, read on the forward strand.
ACAAAGAATCACCTTTAGGGAAATAGATAGAAATGATATCGTAGTATTTCTTGTTTCCTCTAATAGACTAATTTAGGCAATTTTTTCCAACATAAATCAGTCAAAGGATCCTTTGGATCACAACCATCAAGCATAATGGATTGAATTTCGTTAACAAAACCAATAAAATAATTGCTATTTTGAATTTGATGATAATCTTCCTTATACTTAGTGAAAATATTTGTTTCTCAAGTGAATTTTTCTTTTTTAATTTAGATGTTATTTCTACCATTTCATTTGATGATAAACACTTATTTTTAGTTATTGTGAAGTAATAATTCCAAACCCTCTTTACAAGAATATTATCTAAATTCAAAGAATACTTTCGTTTACTATAGAGCAAAACATTCTGTTTAGTAGCTTTTTTCAAATAATAGTTAAGTTGAGTCTTTTTCCATTTGAAGTAAGCTTGTAATTCACTTATTTTATAGGATTTCAGCAAAAAATGACTGTGAAAGCTCAAAGCTCTTTATCGAGCAAGTAACTTTACAACTCCTCGGATCATTTGTGCTAATTCGTATTTTGACAAATTCTTAGCTATTAATAAGCAAAATTCAGCGATAGTACTATTGCTGATACTTCATAAAAGAGAAGGTGAGAAAAATAATTACCCATCAGAAAAACACTGATAACCAAAAGAGAGAAGATAAAATTGGGCTGTTTGTTGATATATTAAACAATACCAACAAGACAATCACAGTAAAGCGAATAAACAAAACACCTCAAAAACTACTGCTCTATCTTTTATGGATGAAATTAGCATCTGGGGAGAAGATAACCTTAGAAAGTCAAAAAGCGCTAGCAGAGAAACTAAACACTCACCTTAATTCAATTAAGCCAGCACTTAGAAAATTACAGTCATTGAATTATCTCACTCTTGAGAAGGTAAAAAATAAAACAGTCGTTGAAATAAATACAATGAATTATGATATTGTTGAATTGCTTTTTCTGATAAGCAAGAGTTTTACTCAAGAGACCTTGAAAAATCTCTCTCAAAATAAACTTCTCAATTCAAAGAATGTCAATGATGAAGAACAAAAAGAAACATTATCAGTTATCAACCATTTATTAGTAGAGACTGATGCCCAATTCCTGCAAAATAATGCAAGAGAGATTTCCAATAAAATAGCTGAAGCAATCCATGACGATTTGATTCAAGCTGAGAACAAGACTCAGGTTCTTTTAGATTCTTCTGATTATGATGTAATAATCTCAGGAACTCTGGAACATATCAAATCAATAATACCAGAACTAGAGTCAACAGGAATAAACCTCAAGCTATCTTCACAACGAAAAATAACTCGAGGAAAACAAGGTGAGATATGACAAGGAGATGCTGACTTGGTTTCTTCCCAGAACAAAGATGGAAAAAAAACTGCTTTCTCAGCTAAAGTTGAAAACGCTATCTTGAATTTCATTAGAGAACGAGCTCTACAAGCTATGCCATTGGATTTAACTAAGGAAGATTCAGTAATACTTGAGCAGTTTTCTTCAAGAATCAATACCCTCTTTCCGGCAACTAAAATGGAAATAGCTAAGATTGTTAATCTGCATGAAAGTACAACTTCAGATTTTTTGGAGAAGCTTCGAAGAAGCAAGAAAGTCAAATCAAGATTATTTATGTGGTTTAATAAGAAAATCAGATTCTATATCCCATATGATATGTCTTGGCCAAGATATCTAGAATGGACATGTAAAAATTGTGAGAATTGGAACAGGTTCAATCGTAGTTGCACATTCTATCAGGATCTTGCAATGAAAGGCTTTACAGTTGATGAACAACGCTATGTGAAACAAATCAAACCAAAACTAACTGCTTGTAAATGGAGGATTCCTCGAACAAAAAACCCAATTAAAACATTTCATTCTATTCAAGAATTTGCAGAAGAAATTTACGATTCAAATATGTGGTGGAAAGAGAATGACATGAATAACAATTACTTGCATAGTCCACAAGTTCCTCTCTCTGCTTATAGGTGCTATTTCTGTAAGAAACCGATACCTCAGTTTGGGTGGGGAGTATTGCCATTAATAGGCAGTTCACTAACATCCTGCTATTATTGCGGTTCTTTTTACAAACTGTTTTTTGATCAGACAGAAGAGAAATATTATGTGAAAGCTTCCAAAGAGAAATTTAGAGAATACTCAAGGAATTATAGATTGTTTACAGGAGGAGAAGATCCAGTTAGAGGTTATTCAAGTGTAAATTATGGACTCTCACTTTACGACTTTAATGACGAAGTTGATTTACATGATGAAATCTATGCTTTCACTTCATTCAATCTTTTTGCTTATTATAACCAATTAAAATACTTGGTCGTGAGAAAAGAGGAATATTACGATGTCCTACAAGCAAAACTAGCTGCTCATTATTCTGATATGAACATTATTTTGGCAAAAGAGCAACCTGTGAGTGCGAAACCAACAAAGCAGCAAATAGGCGCAACGCGGTTATTGCAAAAAACTGGTGTACTGAGCACTAATTATGCGATAGAATTACTTTGGAATAGGCTAGCAGTTCTTAATGAAATAAGCGACCTTGCTAACAAAAGAAAACTGCTTTTAGCTCGAGAAATCACTACAGAATTAATAACTAAAATACAGCAGATGAAGAAGAACAAGCAGATATTAACTAGCAATATCTGGAATACTATTGATGGACAAGCAGCAAATTACATGTGGGCAGTTATAAAAGAGATAATGGAAAAACAGGGTTTTGAAATGCCTAATCGCTCGAGATCAAGGCATCTTGAAAATGATCCCTTTAAGCCTTGGAGCTTTTTTCAAAGTTATTCTAATGGAAATACAGTCATTAATGGCTCATTTAGAATGATCTCTGACTTGTATTTAGAGAAGTGTATAGAGCAAGGGTTCCCTTGGAAGGGGTTGGAAGGAATCTGTCATAGAAATACCCATGGAGGTGAGATTGGGCTAAAATTGGATAATGAGGAAGGTCCCAAACTAGGAACGCTATCACAAACTTTGAGAATGATAGTTGACGAACGAATAAAACCGGAGATGATTTTCTCGGAAAGATTGAGAAAAAGAATACCTGTTTTTTATGTCAAAGAACAATCACAAGCCTATGTGGAGATGGAAGATAATTGTCAAAAGATTGGTGAATTGAAAATACGGTCGGTTATATATGGGAAAGAGCAAGAAACAACGATCAGTAAAGCAATGGATTATAACATTGCAAGCATGAACAAACTGTTGGAAGACATTGCTTGGAAAGATGACACGGTAATTACTCTTGAGGGAAAGAAGTATGCTCCTTGGGCAATTGCTGCGGAAAACAAATGGGCTGCTCTCACTAGGAAACAATTAACAATAATATCTAGTTCTTTGAGTGAAATTATCAAAGACGCGGGGGAGTATTTTGCTCCCTTTAGATTGCGATTTGGTTCATCACTAGAGGAGTTTGATTTCAAGTTTTAGAAGATGGTGTAAAACAATGGTATATGCTCTATCAAATAAAAATGAAAAGGTAATTTCACTTGTGGAGTTATTCCTTGAACTTGAGGAAGAAATAACAAACAATACAATCAAAGGTGAGAGCTTTTCAAAGCTCATTTTTGAATTGATAGTTATTTTAGGCAAAAGAGATTTCATAAAGACCTATAAGATAACCAAACTGCTTCTCAAGCAATTTGTAGAATTTGGTGTAATTGAACCAAAGGGAGAAAAAGAACTTGAGGTGCTACTCCCTTGGAAAAAAAATCGTACATCTCAAATAATGCAACAATTAGTTAAAGAAGGAATTCTGTTGTACGAGAGAAGAAAATACTTGCTCAATCTGGATGATCCTTTTGTAAAGAGAGTGAAAGGGAGTATAAGATTAGGAGAGAAGGATATTGATATTGAAGAGATGATTACAAAATTCTCAGAAAAAATTTGTCCAATGATTGAGGAACATGAATCTATAACCTCTGAAGTCAAAAAAGAACAAAAGAATGGTGAAAAACAAGTTTACCGAAAAGCAACACGACAGGAGATGAAGCAGTTCTACCGAGAGATTTTCAGTAAATATATTGGGGAATCATTTTCTGATAATGAATTCGTTATTAAAAAAAATCTAGTATCATTGATAAAAAACAATATTTTATTGACAATAGGAATTGTTCAAAAAGAAGAGTAGAGTAAGAATATCTTTTTTAATACAGGACTCCATTACTCATGTTTCTTTAGCATTTTATCAGGAACTTTAGTGCAAATAACCGCATAGCTACATTTGTTTTTTTGTAGATGGCAATCTGCCCTTGGAAATAAATCACCTGTGAGCATCTGTTCTCGATAATTCTCGAGATTGACCTTAAAATCAGACAGATCTTCTGTTGTAACTTCTTGTGAGAACCATTCACCAGAATCATAAAAGTAGCAACCGACTTGAGAAACCTTTCTGCTGTAGGTTTGTTTGAATTCTTGACTTTCTGTTGCTAGAAGTGCATAAAATAGTAGTTCTTCGTTCAAAAAGCCACTTCTTCTCTCCGAAGATTTATACTCGACGATTCGGCATTCATTGTCTGATAACGGATCCACCCTGTCGATCTGTCCACGCATAGTATCTGTTGCCAGGTAGAGTTCATGGGCTAAGGGATACCAATTGTTAGGGTCAACTTGATAGCGCTGAACTTCTTGTTCCCAGAATTTTCGTAGAATTGGTTGTGTTGTTACTTTGTCTGGTGTAGGGTTTTGATTGATGACGTCATCAGCAAAATTTTTGTAGAATTCTCGTAATTTACGATGTTCTTTCAAGCCCTTTTTGAAATGTGTGGGATAATTGGAATGATCTTTTATCCTTCGAGGACCTTCTTTCATTTGCTGGTTTTGTTGTTTTAGTAAGTAGAACTTTAGTGAGCACTCTAAATAAGCAGTAAATTCTGTTTTGCTAAGATTAAATCGTTTGATAGTTGTCATGGTTAAATAACTTATAAACAGTTTTCTTTTTTAATAGCTAAAAAATGGAATTTAAATCTTAAATTTTAGCATTTTTAGTAAAAAATAACTAAAAAGTCAATCTCAAAATCCTCAAAAAACAGAAACAATAGTTTTTTCAAGAAAAAATAATGAAAACCTATCACAAAAAATTGGGCGAAAAAAAGAAAAAAGAGAACTCATCACAAAAAAATGGGCGAGAGAGAAAACAACCACAAAGAATACCTATGAAAGGGGTCTTCTCCAACCACCTTTAATCATTTCAGCCTTTCCTAAAACTACTCGGATAAAATGAACGAGAGAGAATCCGCTAAATATACATTTTATTCCTTTTCCCGCCTCTAATTTTCCGCTGGGCTCCCTCTGATAAGTTTGTATGATGATGCAAATATCGATTTAATTTTTGTTTATTTTTTCTCTCCAAAGAGATTTAATTAACGATATATTCACTTGATATTTCTTATAAATTCCAAAAGTTAAGAGAAATTTACTTAATAATCTATTAGAATGAATTTCGTCCTGGGAATTATTGCCCAATATTTTTTCTTGTAATAAGAATAATTCATCAGTTGGGTGATAAAGTGTTGCACCTCTTACAGTTGGAATAAGATTCTTCACAAGTTTTTCCAAATCATCTGAAGGGCGGATTGGTAATTTATAAGGATGTGAAGAAGCAGACCTAAATGTTATGTTATTGTAGTATTTTTGTAGAAAGGGCATTAATTCTTGATTTGTGTTAGTTAGATGTTTAAGCAGCTTTCTAATTGTAATTCCATAATCATTCTTATAATTTTGCAGATCACTTTTTGAAAATATACTAGTTTTATGGAGGATGGCACGAAAATAATAACCTAAGCCAATTATAGAGACCTTAGGTAAATAGGAGAAATCAAAAAAACCATCTGTTGTTATTCTTTTGGAATTAAATCCATGAAAAGACAAATTTTGAATGTTATTTTGTAGCATTCTAATGAAATCTTGAGATTTTTTTGGATGTAATGAACCAATCAAATCAGCAATTTTCATTTTATCTTTTGCTAAAACATTTACTTGAAATCCACCTCCCTTTTTGGAGAAGAAATGGGATTCAATATCATTTACTTCTAAATACTTTTGAAAATCCTTTGAATAATTTTCACTTATAGAACAAAAGACTATCTGATTCTTAAAAGAACCATCAGCATCAAACGCACCACGCCAATACAAACTCCGGTAAGGTTCACCCAATTTTTGAAAGATAAGAGGTTCTCGTAATGTGTTATATTTTGGTTCATCGATTGCTTGATTCGTTAGAAAATTAAACAAACGAACAGTCCAGAGAAGATTTAATTTTACTATCCAAGCACCTCCCGTTTTCATTAGTTTTCCATTTTTCGAGAATTGTTCATTTAGCAAACTAGTAACGAATTCAATATGTTCTTTTGTTTCATCTGCAACAATAATCCAATATTGTCTTAAATTTCCATCACCATTGCAGATTCCACAGAGATAAGCCAATTTATTTGTTACACTCGTAGGAAAAGTGAAGGCTTCTCCTCGAGCGCTCGTAAAAGGAATATTTCCAGCATCATTCACAGGGAGAGATAATTCTAGAATAATTTCCTGCGCACAGCGAAATAATGGAAAGGGCAACGCTCCCTGTTCAAGGTACTTACAAATAATATCCCGCCAGGCGGTGATGGTCTTGTTTATTGAGCGATAAAAGTAATCTCGAGCCACTTCAGCTATGGGAAGGGTTCGTTCTTGAATTTTGGTTCGAATCTCGTCTGTCAGGATAAGGAATGGAAATCGAGCGATGATCCTATCCCTTGCACCTTTTCGCACAAAGTCTATCTTTCGTACCATTATTCCATAGATGTTAACGAAGGAAAGGTCATTATTAATTACAACACCGATAGCAGATGTTCGAAGGATACTATTTGCTGTCTCCCAGTCGTTGTATGATGTGGGTTCTTCATCATATAGCAATGGATCCATAGACCAATGGAGATAAGTAGCCATAGTATTATCCTCTTGAATTTATGTTTTGTTTATACTATTAAATACCCCTTTGTACAACTATCCGAAAAGTAAAGGATCAGTTTGCCAATTAATTACTACCATAGAGTAATTCCTCTAAGCTTTGTTTGTACGATTAATATTAACTCACCGAAATTAACAATAAAATACTAAATTATTCCTCTATTTTCTTGCACAAGAAACTGTCTTCTTCTAAAGTGATTCCTAAAATGTCACCTTTCTTTAAATTCAAAGACTCAACAATTTCTTTTGGAACTATGAATTGTAATGAAGCTTTGTTTTGCACCAACTTCCTTTTGAATACTATTTTTGCCATTTTTTACCCTCTTATGCAATGCTTAAGCAATTATTACATCATGCGTAAGATTTATATCTATGTTTCTACTTACAATATACTTAAGCAATACTTAAGTATTGTTCGAATTTGGTGAAAAAGAATGAACGTCTCTCGTAAATTTAAAAGAATAAAAATAGAAATGCGAACACCAATTGCAAAACCAGGCAATGGGCAAATTAGTAACGGAAAGATAAACAACTTACTGCTAATTGGAAATGGAACCGGGAAAGAAGGAAAGAGATACTTAGTGAAAGGACTTCGAGGACTGCTAAATCACTCAATGATGACGATAGCAGAACAAAAAGGAATAGAGATATGCCATTCGTCAAATAAAGTGGAAACACAAAGTGGAGAGAATTTACTACCAGCAAATTTCCACCCAAACGGTGCATGTTACCCGGAAAATGAGTGCATTAGACACTGGTTGATGGGATCAATCAATAAGAGATCAGTGTTGCGGTTTAAACCTGTGGTTATTGTATCTGAGAACGGAAAAAGAAAAGCTACAGGAGGGCAAAAAATGCACATCGCTACAGAAAATCGAAATAGCCTAATGAAAGACACAATGAAAGCTATCCAAGATTTTGGGGATAGATACATAGCTGGGAAGTTCACACTAGTAATTGAATTATTGCGAGAACTTTCTCAAGAAGAATTAGGATTCCTATTGAAAAGCATACTCAATTTTCCAGAGATGGGGTTCGGGGGGGCAGTAAACAATGGATCGGGGGAAATCATCTTAGAAAAAGTAGCATTACAAGAAGTGGTTCGAACAAGAGCTATTGGGAAAAAAGGAACAATAATCGAGGAGGAGAAAGAGAAAAACCTTTGGAAAGAGATGGAGGAGGGGCTTGCATCTTGGTAACAAAGAGGATCTTTACTCTCGAGGGAAAATTACTGACACCAATAATAACACCCTCATTAGTAACAAAGAATGGTTCTTGTAGATGTAAAGTGCTGCGAAATTTAACATCAGAGAAAAAACCACTAAGAACATACATTGGTAAACTAGTAAAAGGAGAACGAAAAGCACCAGCAAAACAATTAGCATACAGAGGATTTGTGAGAATAACAACCGTAGATTGGAATAACGAAAGAGGGAGAAAGAACATTCAAAACTTTTTCAAAAGAGAACACCTGGGTAAGAAAACAAATGAAGGATTTGGTATGGTTCAATGGGTAAATTACAAAGAGGGACCATACAAACCAGTGGAACAAGAACAAAAGAGAAAAAAATTAAAGTTTAGAAAAGGGTTGGGACCAAATTATCCTAAAGAATTACAAAGATTGATTATAGCATTAATGCTTCACGATTTTGTGCATACAGAGAAACATCCGAGCAAGATATTCAAAGAAATAACGATTAATGATGTAGAAATTAGAACTGCCTGTTTGAACCATCACAACGGAACAACTAATGAAAACATACTACTGCCTTTGATTAGATATTACGATGGATTAGCTTCTTACATAACGAGAAAGAAACCTTTCAAAACTTTAACGAGATATGACTATCAAAATGGGAAAATAGCATTCGAACAATTAGCAGAAGAAATAGAAGAAAGACAAGATTCCGCATACAAACTATACAATTACATCTACTACTCAAAAGAATTAAAGCGAATAGTGGAATCTATGACTTACGGACAGAACAGCCTGAGAAACCACTTGCTATTAATGGTAAATTTAGCAATAAATGACTATCTAAGCAGAAAAATAATAATAGCAAATGGGGCAATAATCAATAGAAATAACAACCAAAAGACTAAAAAATCAATCTCAGAATCGGCAACTTGATGCGGAGAAATGCAAAGGAATAAAAGCATTCGCAAAAGTGCTAGAGATGTTGAGATGCATCTAATCCTTGACCATGAACAAAACTAACTCAAGAGAGATAATCCAACTCGAAGAATGAGAAGGCTCGGAGCATAGGCAGGGAAAAGCCAACAGAAAAAGTCGGTAGGAGACAGAAAAATTTACTACGTAGCTGAAGTTCGCGATACAATTAGAGTAATCCCCAAGAGATTTGGCGAAGACCTAGAAGAAGTTGTACTAGAAATATGTAGAGAGACATTTGAGGGTACAATCAGCAAAGAATTAGGACTTACTATAGTTGTAGTTGATCTCTTGGAGATAGGTCCTGGAAGACTTGTTCCCGGTGATGGAGCAGCATTCTATGACGTTATATTTAGTACTTTGAATTATTTACCAGAAGATAGAGAATTTATTCTTGGCGATGTTGTAGAAGTAACTGATTTCGGTGTCTTCTTACGACTTGGCTGTGTTGATGCACTATGCCATGTTAGTCAAGTTGCTGATGATTACTATTCTTATAGCTCAAAACAAGGTGTCTTATTAGGGCGCGAAAGTGGGAAGACTATTAGTGTTGGTGATAGAGTACGAGCTAGAATAATTGCTGTAACTATTGGAAAATCCCAAATAAGAATTGGAGTAACAATGAGACAAGCAGGTCTAGGTGTTGAAAGTTGGGTAGAGGAATGGAAGAAAGCTTCCGCCACTGCAAAAGATAAGAAACCTGCTGGAAAGGACAAAGCGACTAAAGGAAAAGCTGATAAAAAAACTAAATCCGATTCAAAAGATAAATCTAGTTCAAAATCCACAACAAAGAAGGCTACTACAAAAAAAGCTACAACAAAGAAACCTGCTAAAAAGAAGACTGCCGATAAGAAACCTGCCGAAAAGAAAACTACAGCAAAGAAGTCCACAACCAAAAAGAAATGAATGATTAGTTAGTATTAATTAAACAAAGCATGATAAGGTGTAAAAAATGGCTAAAGCATGTAAAACCTGCCACAGAATAGTAGATGAAGGCAACCAATGCCCAAATTGTAAAACTCATAACTTTTCTAAAGATTATTCTGGAGAAGTTCATATAATTAATCCTGAGCAATCAGCAATAGCTAAGAAATTAAATATTAAAAAACCTGGAACTTACGCCTTACGAGTGAGATAATTTTTTTATCTTTACTCTCTTTTAACTTTTTGTTCTTCTAATATCAACTGGTGTATTTAGTTATGAAAAAAGAAAAAAATTTCTCTTCCCAAGATTATTTCTTACCGGTTGAAATGAGAGAGGAACTAAAACAGCCGTTAGGAGAATTGATTACTGAATCCCCGACAAAAAATTTGTTACAACGAATAGAGAACGAGAAACCTCGACTAACAATTTTCGTTGGAGATTATTGTGTGCAAGAAGCTATCAATTCAGGGTATATTCCGAACATATCTATAATAGATGGGAAAAATTTGCGTGAAAAATTTAGAAATATCTTGATTCCAAACGCAAAAGTAATAAAGACAAAAAATCCCCCAGCGATGGTAACAGCTGAATCATGGACAATGATCGCTGAACAAATAGGAAAACAAATTGACTCTTCTGAGAATAAATCAAAGGAACCAATAGTTCTTTTTATAGATGGGGAAGAGGATTTATTGGTATTCCCAGCAGTGATAGAGAGTCCTGAAGGAGCTTTCATCATTTATGGTCAACCTCACGAAGGGGTTGTGCTAATTAAAGTAACAGCAAACGTAAAGTTCAAATTTAGGAAGCTTATCGAACGAATGAAGGTTAACAAAAATGAAGATTAAGGTAGTAAATAAAAACACCAACAAGCTTCTAGACAGGCTCGAAGTTAACTTTGAGATTGAATCAGAAGCAGAAACACCTAAGCGATTAGAGGTTAAAGAGAAGTTGGCTGCAATGATAAATTATGATGCTAGTTTAGTTGTTATCAAAAAAATAGATCAATTAACTGGTATTCGCAAAAGTGTTGGAATTGCTCATGCGTACAAAACACAAGAAACACTAAAAACAGTTGAGCCTGAACACTTAATCAAACGAAATACTCCCCCACCCGCTAAAAAGGAATAAAATAAAAGAATTATACACACGGTGAATACTAATGCCTAAAGAGAAAAATCAAGAAGTTTGGACGTATTATAAAGTAGATAAATCTGGCATACAGCGAACTAAGAAAGAATGCCCTCGATGCAAAGGATCTTTTCTTGCTGAGCACAAAGATAGAAGAACTTGTGGAAGTTGTGGTTATACCGAATATAAGCAAAAAGGGAAGTAAATAATTTTCCTACCTCCCAGCCCCACACTATTAAGTATCAATCTCAAAAGTAAGTTACAATAGAAATTTTACAATTTCTATCTTATAATTTATTAGTTTTAAAAAGCAAATAAAAGCAATGAGGTTATTCTTTGTTGAAGGAAAATTTCCGTGGAGCTGAATCCAAACTTTATATTAAAGATTGGTTAGATTTGCCGGCTATATACAAACAGCGAATAGCCAAAACATATCGAATAGAAGAATTGGATTTTTACTTTAGAAAACAGAGAACAATACATGAAGCAAAGCTCCTTGCTAAAGCTAAATCAATTGCTGGTGTAAAAACTCCTTTTATTTATGAAATCGACATCCCCCAAACTACAATTATAATGGAATTAGTTGAAGGAGATCAACTGAAAAATCTTTTACCAAGTTTTAATGCAAAAAAAAGAGAAGAAATTTGTAGAGAGGTTGGAAGAAACGTAGGTAAATTACATCATGCTAATATCATTCATGGAGACTTAACAACATCAAATATTTTGTTATCTTCAAAAACTAATGAACTTATATTTGTTGATTTTGGCCTAGGGTATATTTCAGATAGATTAGAAGATTTTGGAATTGATGTATTTCTCCTTGAAAGAGCTTTTATCAGCACTCATCAAAACATCTATGAAAATTCATGGAATGCAATAATTCAGGGATATAAAGAAACCTCTCAAAATGGTGAGCAAATAGAAGAAAAAATAAAAGAAATAGCATCTCGAGGGAGATACTCCGAGAGAATGTAATTGATTATGCATAAGCTCTTTGATGAAGTGCAACGACAAATCCCCAACCAATATGAGGGTCGAGCTTATCACTTAGTAGTTGTAAGGTAAATCCTGCTTTTCTTTTAGTTTGGAAATAAACCTCCTCTCGATTTTCTGGATGAATAAAAGTGAATTGCCTCATTTTATTTTTTAATGATTGACTGTCTTCAGGATCTCTAATAGCAATTATTTCTCCATTGGTATCAAAAATTTGCCATAAATCTGCTTTAGCTATATGCTTTATTTCTCCACGCAAATTTCTACCATAGTCAAAAATTTTCCAACTTGCGTCTGAGATTTTATTTGATGCTCTAGAACTTCCGTCTACTGATCCAATAACTCGATTCACATCATTAAAGAAATAATATCTAATATTGTAATTCTTATCCACAACAAATTTAGTCACATCTCTTTTTTCTGCAAAAGCGATTCTTGAGCCTAATGTGTTATAAATAATATAAGCATATTTCTGAGCAGCAAAATTATACTTTTTTAGTTTGTATATTGGTAAAAGCTTTATTTCCTTAACAATATCTTCTGATAGAAAACGTTCGCATTTCGAACAAAAATAATCATTATATTGTTTCATATATTCAACATTACTATCACAAAACTTACAGGGACGCTTTTTTTTCTTTGAACCAAACAAGATTCTTCTTCTCCTAATATCTCATTTACAAAGTAAAGGGGGACAACTCTTATAAAACAAACTAAATACTTTGTTGAAAATCATTCTTAAAAGAGATAGAAAATCCTATATAGAAATAACTTTTTTAAACTGTTAATTAACTCAAGAGTTGCTGTAATAAAATTGTTACATGAGGTAGAACCATGAGCTCAAAAGACTACGATGACGATGAATACTATACCGAAATCGAAGATGAGGAAGAGGAAGAAGAAGAATGGGAATACTTTGAAGAAGAAGATAAAGAAAAATTGAGAGATAGAGTTTCCATATGGGATATTATTAAACTCATAGGATTATTTGCAGCTTTTGCGTTATTTTTCCTCTATTTTAGATTCTGGGATTTCTTTGTCAATCTGCTTTCATTTGGCAATGAAGAATTAGGTTTCTCGAGACTTGTTTTTATTACAATATTTCTCTTCCCAGTTGCAGCAGCATTTTTCTTAGCAGGACTTGTGAAAGTGTCAAAAACACTATTCATTCCTACAAAGGACGCTCCTGTAAAAGATTGAAAGAAAAAGAGAAGAGTTTCATCTTCTCAAAATTTTATTTATTTATCTATCTACTTACTCATTTTTGTTTTTGTAAAACATCTTCGACAAGCCAAGACCAGTATATAGCCATTGCTTGTTTACCCCAGTTGAAACCATTATTGCGTAATAGATTACGGATATAAACACCAATTTCACCTTTGTTTTTGAGCGCCCAAAGACGTCCTTCAGATTCAATTATACCTCTTACTTTTTGAATGAAACTAGCCTCCAAATTACCATTGAGAAAATCGACCGCCTCATTCCACGATTTCTTTGTTATTTTCTTTCCATCATCTTTTGGTAATTTAGTTTTGATTTGTGTTTGGATAATTTCTTCAGCTAATTCAGTGCCTATTTTAGAAAAAGTAGTATACAATGAAGATCTCAATACAGGGCTGTCATCAGTTTGAAGAAGTTGTGTTAGTGGTTCAATGAATCGATCATCCCCGTTTTCGCCAATGAAATCAAAAAGCTCTTCACGTTGCTTTTGATCTCGTTCATTTCTGATTTGCTCCAACATTTTCATATATTCAAATTCACTCATTTTTTTTTATCACTCGTCGAATATTGTCGGTATATACAGCTTATATTATCCTTTAACTACAAAAACGTTTTCTCTGGAAAAGTAGGTACATTTTTTTTGATAGGGAGAAAAGGGTAATACATTATTCAGAAGGTTTGTTTTTAACGCCTTTCATTCTCGCACCTGTAAATATAGTGCCCTTTATATTAGCCCCTTGTAAATCTGCACCCTCTAAAATAGCTCCAGAAAGATCAGCATTTTCAAGATTCGTTTTGATTAACCGTGCTTCATTAAGAAGAGCTTTTTTCATAATAGCTCCGACAAGTGATGCTTCACGAAGGGATGCGAATTGTAAATTACAAAAAGTAAAATCTGCTTCTGCTAAATCACTATAATCTAAACTTGCAAGATAGAGTTTTGAATTATTGAATTTTGCTCCTATGCCCTTTGCTTCATAAAATGAACAATTCTCCATATCACATCTGCTAAGAATAGTTCTATCAACAGTAGTTTCATCCAATTGAGCGTCAGGCATGAGGGCTTCGGTAAAATCAGCATCAGTTAAGTTAGCTTTTTGAAGGTTAGCTGATTCAAGCTTGGCTTTCTTCAAAGAGGCTTTTGTAAGATTTGCTCCTTCGAGGATAGCAGCATCAAGACAAGCACCATCTAAAATTACTCCTTCAAGATTAGCATTTGTCAAATCAGTATCAAAGAAATCAACATTCTCCAAGGATCCACCACTAAGGTCGGCTCCAGATAAATTCGCGGAGCAATATGCATGTTTGTCCTCTGCTAATTTAGCTAAAATTTCTTCACGTGTTGGCATATTGCGTCATCCCAATCAATTAGATGTGTAAAATGCGATACCACGTATAATAATGTTATTTATAGTATGATTTGCTTTTTTGTATATTTAAATCTAAAATTTGCTAGGTAACTATGAGAGCGCGAGAAAAATCTCATTGAAAAATGAAAACATATTTGAAAGAAATACTACTAGATTGCAGGAGAGTAAAATGTGACTATAAAAAATTCAACAGAACGACTAATTGATCTTTCAGAAGCAGAAGTGAAAAAGCTAATCAAATCAAAACTGAACAATAAGAATTCTAATCTCCCATACGGTTTTTGGCGATGTGCACAAGGAAAAGAACATTCAAGAATAGCAATAAAATATCTCATTGAAGATCATTTGCAATTGAGTCTTGATGAAGTACCAAAGAAAATTAATGCAAAAATATTTCATGATATAGGATTATTTCGTTTATTAGTGGAGCATTTTGATTCATCGTATTTTAAAGCGTTGGAATTTACATATCCCGGTAAATTTAAACCTTGGCAGTTTTCAAAAGGCATGACTGGTATCTGGTGTGGGGATGCCGGGAAGAAGCGATCACATGATGCAATTAACTATATTATAAACGAGCTAGACATTACTAAAGAAAAAATTCCTGAAAAGTTAAATTATGGAACATTTAAAAAATTTGGATTAGGAGGGATGCTGCAAACTCTCTATAACAGTTCACCATTTTTAGCTATTGATTCTCTTTATCCTAATGAATTCAAACCATGGGAATTTCATGTGAAAAATTTTTGGGTTGATAAATCAATTGAAACTGCAAGAGAAGCAACGAAATGGTTGGTAGATGAAAAACTAAAACTATCAGCTAACGAATTAAATACTATCCGCAGGAAGCATTTTTTACAATATAGTTTAGGGCAAATGTTAAAAAAATTCTATAGAAATTCACATTTAGTTGCGCTATATGATAGCTATCCAGATCTATTCAAAGATAAGTATTCTTTTTAAAGGATATTACGAAAGCTTTCAAATAGGTAAAAGTAAAAACAATTGTTAGATTTTACCAAGGAGTAGAAAGCAAATTGAAATTACGATTATTAGACATACTTGCATGTCCGATCGACAAAACATGGCCACTAAAAATACACATCTTTGAGGAACGGGAGATCTCTGACCCCAAAATCCCCCAAGCAGATGAAATTACCAAAGTGGTTTGTAAATACTATTGTGGAAGAAATGATTTGGTGTTATCTAATGAAATCTCAGATACGGCTGATGGTTCAGCTAAAACTTTAGCGCCAACTGCAGAAGCAAGCAAAGTAAGCTATGATAAGGATTGCAAAGAATGTTTTTCAAAAGAAATAATTTCAGGGATAATCAAATGTTCAGCATGTGAAACATATTATCCTATTATCGAAGAAATACCAATGATGTTAAAAGTTGAACTCCGAAATGAGGACATTGAGAGGAAATTTACCTTGAAATGGGCTGAAAAGATTAAGGAATTACTTCAGTAGAAAAACAGTCAAAATTTTTATTAAAACTGAAAAACCGAAGAAAAAAGAAAATAAACTTTACAAAAATGTCCAGAGGTAAAGAATTATAATTAAGAACCATTTAATAGGAAATACGTTGGATTAAATGGTGCAGACAACTATCCTGGAAGCTGGTGTAATCGCGGGTGTACAAGGACTTAACAAGCATCGATCCATTAATAATATTCAGATGTAAAAATAAACAATGTCGGCATATATTCCCCCCAACACCGCTGCTAAGTGAAGCGGAAAAAAAACTTTACTTTGAGTGTCCATTATGTGGCTCAAAATATGAAGCACATTACACCAATGTAAAGGCATATGCAGATCAACAATCGATCATGCTCCAAGAACGGCCAAAAATGGTATTTCAAGGAACAAGAATAGCAAGCTCTTAAAAAGAAAAACAAGAGGGCAAATACAATGACCAGTTCAAAAGTAAGAGACTCATCATATATCTTCAAAGTATTGCTGATCGGAGAAGCAGCAGTAGGCAAAACTAGTTTGACATTGAAATTCATTAGTGGGAAATTTAAATCTGATTATTTGCTAACTGTGGGAATGGAGCCATACAGCAAATATATTAAAGTTGGAGACGATTTGGTTACATTATCCATTTGGGATATCGCGGGTCAGCAAAGATTCGA
>JAUWKS010000013.1 GCA_030614005.1 Candidatus Heimdallarchaeota archaeon
ACAAATTAGTTATGGATTAAAATAAATTGAAACTATTAGAAAACCTTCTAAAACCTTAAGGAAAGGAATAAATCACTTTAACAGAAAAAATAAAATAGGTGCTGTTTAGCATACAACCATATAGACGCAGAGAAAAGTTTCGAGGCACAACCAATGAGTATAGAAAAAATACGAGAAGCAGAAAAACAGGCTGAAAAAACAATTGTTGGTTCAAGACAGAAATCTCAAGAACAAATAAGGGATGCACAAATAGAATCAAAGAAAATGCTGGAAGAAGCTAAGAAAGATGCTCAAAAAGAATTTGAGAAACTACAAGCTCAATCTACAAAGAATATTGAGAAAGAACAGAAAAAATCTCAAGTTGTTATAGAGAAATCTATTGCAGAAATTACCGAATCTAGCAAGAAGAAGCATAAAGATGCAGTCAAGATTATTGTTGACAATGTAACAACAATTGATTAAAATTAGAGAATGATTCTAGGATTGAATGAAATGAAAATTGTAAGTATGACTAGCGCTGAAATCGCAATGGGTTTGCGATTAGGTGGGTTAAAAGACTGCCATGTTGTAGAAAACCCAGAAGAATGTGGTGATTTGCTTATTGAGTTATCACAAGATACTAATATTGGCATCTTACTAGTAGATGATGGCATTGCTAGAATACATCACAAACTTATAGATCAAATCAGAGCAAACAAAAAGACTTTTCCAATTATTGTAGAAATTCAAACTACAGCCAAAACAGGAGCAGGTGAAGGCATCGACCCACTCAAGGATCTTATCAAACGAGCAATTGGTGTTGATATCTCTGCAGAGAAAGAGCAAGAAGAGCAAACACCGGCAATCAAATAACAACTACTTTTCAATTCTTCTTTTACACTAGCTTTTCTTTTTCATTTTTGTTGTAGCAACTATCATTAAATTAGACAGCAAGTATAGTTTCAGGTTGAATAGGCATGTATAAGAAAAAAATCAACACTAAACCATTTTTGGGTGCACTAAAACTCAATTGGTGTGATCAATGTAATTTACCTATTCTAGATAAAAAACGATGTGGCAAATGTGGTTCTGAAACAAGAAAAGTGAAGCATGCTCCTCCTGGTGATGTTCGCCCAGCTTTTGAAAAAGACATCGTGAGAATAAGTGCGATAATTGATGACAAATTTGGTGTTGGAAGCTCAGAAGCTCTCGGGCTAAACAGACAGCGATTGGTTTTATTGAATGAAGTCGGTTTCGATGATTTAATGGATGAGATAATTATTGATGGAGTAGTTGTTGGGTCCATTAGATATCTTTTACAATTAGAGGACTGGGATTTCTTTCCAAGATTAATTGGTGCTCAAAGAATTTTTGAACGAGATTCTCCACATAAGAAAAAACAAGTAACTGTGGACGAAGGTGCAGTAAAATACATCGCTGATGGAGCAAATGCGCTAGCTCCTGGTATCAAGGATATTGATCCTCATCTAAGAAAAAGTGAGGCGGTGGTAGTACTCAGTCCCACTGGAAAGGTCCTTTCTACAGGAACAATGAGAATTAATGCTAATGAATTGAAGGAAAAAAAGAAAGGTACTGTAGCGAAACCAAAACATTTTCTGAGGAAAATCCCAGAACCAACCAATCCAAATACTGCGGCTCCAAACCAAACTTGGGATGAAGCAGTAGTTGCGAATACTATTACACTACAAGAATATGAAGTTAGAGCATTGAGAGGAATACAAAGGGTCATCGATAGAAATCCTAAATTGCCCCTCTCTGTTTCATTTAGTGGTGGTAAAGATTCCCTGGTTTGTTTAGGATTAGCTCGTAAGCTAACTGACATCGATTTTAAAATTATCTTTTTGAATACTGGTTTAGAGTTTCCTGAAACTCTACAGTATATCGAAGAAGTTATTTCTAAATATAATTATGATGATCGATTCTGTCGAATGGACATTCCTACAGAAAAATTTTGGCAAAATGTAGAAAAATATGGTCCCCCTGGAAAGGACTACCGTTATTGTTGTAAAATATTAAAAATTGGCCCAATTAATGATTTAATTGAGAAATGCATAGGACAAAAGACCCTAAGCCTAATAGGGCAAAGAGCATACGAAAGCAGAGCAAGAGCAGAAAGCAAAATTGTGTGGACTAATCCATGGATTCCCAACCAACTAAACTTCACACCAATTCAAAAATGGACTGCGCTGCATGTTTGGTTATACATTTTCAAAGAAAAACTAGATTATAATCCATTATACGAAAGAGGTTTTGCAAGAATTGGTTGTTGGTTGTGTCCTGCTAGTAATCAAGGGACATTTGAAATAATCAAAAAGGTTAGTCCTAATCTTTGGTCTGAATGGAATAGTTTCCTAGAAAATTGGCGTGAAAAAAATAATTTGCCAAAAGAGTGGCTCACTTGGGGTTTGTGGCGTTGGAAGAAATTGCCAAAGAAAATATTCGACCTCGCAAACGAACAAAACATTACGTTAGATTATGAGAAGCGCGTTCAAAAAGAACCCGGTGATTGGGATTTGCAGTTTCAATTGATAGAGGGTTTTGCTACATGCAAATCAGGTGATTTGATTTTTGAAGGGACATTTGATTCCGCTTTAAATCTCACCCGTTTACAACAATTCTGGGAAATTTTCAGCGAAACTGATTTTGATGAAAACCTCGGAATTTTAAGAGGGGTTGCATCTGATGATATTTCAGTTACTTTATCAGCAGATGGAGCTTTAACCGCTAGTGGACGCGATGCAAGAAAGATTGAAGTTCTTTTGAAAAAACTTATCCTAGAGGTCTTTCGATCAGAGGAATGTACCGGTTGTCGTGTCTGTATATCACATTGTCCCACAAAAGCAATTGTTATGAATGAAGACTACAATCAAGTTGAGATTACTGAAGATCTTTGTAATCAATGCGGTGACTGTCACAATAGATGTCCAGTAATAAAATTTGGTCATACTGAAATTGAAACAATTTTCTTAGAAGATGAGAAAGAGTAGTCCTAGACCACAACGATCTAGTCCTATTACTTATCGATTTTCTTTCTATTTTGATTTTAGAAACATAATTGCTTTAGCCATATCCCCATCACATTCAAGAAGAGCATCTTCAGCTTCTTTTTCTGAAGCTCCTGTTTGTGAGGCAACTAATGCAATATCTTCATCCGATATTTCAATTTCAATAATTTCTACGTCAGTTCGATTTCTTTTTTTTGCATTTCCAGAAATTTGGTACACTTCTTGACCCATGTTCATTTTTGTTACTTCTGCTCTTGGGATAGCAAGCTCATAATCAGAAAAACGTATGATAACTTCCTCAACACCTTCGAGTTCCTGCATTTTCATCTTTTTCATCATTTTTTGAAGATCACGTGGATTTATGCCCATTATATATCGCCTTTATTGTTTAGCCTTATTTTCAGTACTACATCAAAACTATTTCTATTTTTAGTTTTCCCTATTTACGATTAACATTTGGAATATTTTTCAAAAAAAGTAATCTTGGGAAGTAAATTTCCCATAATACACTATATGAAATCTTGCATTTAATAAGAAGCTACATCTACACGCCATTCATCATTGTCATCTTTATCTTTGACTATATGAATAGGCACTTGACCTGAGCCTTGTTTTTTTCCTTCTTTATTCAAACGATGGAAGAATAATTTTACTTTTTTATCCGTACTTTGCCTTTCATCTTTAAGTTTGAACTTGTAAGAATATTCTAGTTCATCTACATACTTTCTGCCAGTTTTCCAATAAAAATCTGGAGAAGAACCATATCTATCTGCTTGTCCTTGATGGAATTTTCGCATGGTTTTCAACCATTCGTCTCTATTGTTTTCCATTAGCAAATTGTAATGCAAAGTAGCGATTTCTTCGGGACTCATCCCAGGTTTAACTTTATCTGCCATGATAATCAACTAGTTCATTTATCAAAAATAACCGAAAAATCTTTGTTTTAACGCATTTGTAAGATAAATTCATCCAAAAAATCGTTTAATTGATTGTTCAAGTGGTTGTTGCAATATTTCTGTGGGAGTAATTATTCCTGATATATTCTTTGCTGGAGTAATATCAAAGGCAGGATTGACATTTTGTGAAAATGGATGATGGATAATTCTCCTTTTTGCTTTTGTTTCATTTATTGAATCTATACTCATAGCTGTTCGAACTTCTTCTCCACTACGTTCTTCAATAATTATCTCTTTACCAGATGCTGTTTTCAAATCAAAAGTACTTCTTGGTGCAGCAACGTAAAATGGTACTTTATGTTCTTTACAAAGAACACTTAGAGTGTATGTACCAATTTTATTTGCTATATCCCCGTTGCTTACTATTCTATCAGCTCCAACTATGACCAAATCGATTTTACCCTGACTAATTAAATGACCTGCTGCTCCATCAGCATTTATGAAATGCTCAATTCCTTCATTGTGAAGTTCCCAAGCGGTTAGTCTTCCACCCTGAATTCTGGGTCTTGTTTCATTTACATAGACAGTAATTTCTTTTCCAACTTCGTTTGCCTTTCTTATGGGCGCTAATGCCGTACCAAAATCAATCGTAGCTAGTGCTCCAGCATTACAGATAGTCATTATTGTACACTTATCTGCAATTAATCGATTGCCAACTTCACCTATTCCTCTACATTCCTCTAGTGTTTCCTTGACAATGGTTTCGACCATGGATTTAACGGACTCGATATTTTTGGTTACAGAAAGACTTGAATCCAAAACTGCCTCGAGACGATATAGAGCATTGAATAAATCTACAGCAGTTGGTCGTGTCTTTGCTAGCTCCTCTGAAGCATTTTTCAGTTTCTTTTCAAGTTGGGAAAAATCTTCGCCAATAAAAGCATTCGCTGCTTGAAGTATACCATATGCAGCAGTTATTCCAATCAAAGGTGCCCCTCGTACAACCATTTCTTTAATAGCAAAACACGTTTGTTTAAGGTCTTTTGCTTGGAAAATTTCAAAAGAAAAAGGTAGCTTACGTTGATCTATTGCATTAATTGTTCCTTTCTCATCCAACCAAATAGAATGGAAATTTTTAATTTCTTTGTTGATTATAACTTTCAAATCTGAGTGCCCAACCATTTATTCTGAGTCTATTGGTAACTCACAAAAGATATAGGTGTTTTTCTCTCCAACTTCATCACTGAATTTTTTCATTGATGGTTTCCATTTATCCCCAATTCCAGCTAAAATAAATATACCACCTACCTTTGCCATAGACTTC
Source organism: Candidatus Heimdallarchaeota archaeon (assembly GCA_030614005.1). GTDB lineage: Archaea > Asgardarchaeota > Heimdallarchaeia > JABLTI01 > JABLTI01 > JABLTI01. The sequence continues at coordinate 5,226 of JAUWKS010000013.1, forward strand.
TTAACCAGCTCATACATCATTTTTAGAGTTGTACCAGTTCGGCAACTATCTTCAATTATTAAAACTCGATCGTCTAATGTGAGTAAACCTTTTGGGAGATTCAGGGACAAAAGTTCTCCTGTTGACTCTTGAGGATAATGAACTTTAACGAATTCTCTTACACCTAGATCACGTGTTCGTTTTGCAATTGCAATATCAACACCTAATTCTGTTGCTAAATGGACTCCCATCGGTAACCCTTCTGGTGCAACTACTCCAATTTTCGTTATACCTGCATCTTTGAAATTATCTGCAACATATTGGGCTACGAGCTTTAACAAAGAGGTATTTCCTAATAACATAGTAGTATCAAAATATCCTCTGAAAAATACTAGCTGATCTTTTACAAGCTGTTCAACATTAAGATTTCTTTTAGCGATTACAATTATTTCATCCGCTCGTTCCGATGCGGGAAGAACATGACCTTTGATATATCTATTTAGTACTACCTTGGAATAACCCATAATTGAGCTTAATTCTTCGTACGAATGGTATCGCTTGAGCATCCTGAGGAGCTCGATTGAGCGGATTCTTTTTCGGAGGTCATCCAGATAGGTTGTCATAATTATGCACCATTTGAAGTGATTAAAAACTAAAACATCCTTTCAAAAAAGTTGAAGTTAAATTAACACTTTCATGTAAATAAATAGACTTGTTTGTATTTAATGTTTATTCAAAAGTGGATAATTTCTTACTTTTGGATATCTTTTTTTACTACTAATGTTTCATATCAAGCAATTTAATTCTCTACCAATAAAACCTGCTGTGATAAAATATGTTTGAAGAACAAGAGAAAATTTTGAAGGAAGAATTTCCACAATTACTGGATAGAGTCTGGTTGAACAGTTCTGCTTTTGTACCTCATGCAAAGTCCGTAGTAAAAGCAATGCATCAATTCATCAATTATTTTCATGATCCTACTATTGGAGAAGCAGTCGATAATCACTTCCGGGATGTTACAAATGATACAATGGATGGTGCTGCAAAATTATTCAAATGTAAATCTGATGATGTTTCACTGGTTATTAACACTGCTCATGGATTGAATTTTCCTTTACTGGGTATCGATTGGGAAAAAGGAGATAATATTGTTACAAGTGAATTGGAGTTCCCAACAAATTATTACCCTTGGAAGTATATTAGTAGACGAAAACAGGTTGAGCTTCGTGAAGCAAAGATAAATGAGAAACTGCAAATCAGCGAAGATGAAATTATTGAGCTGATAGATGATAAAACCAAACTAGTTGCTCTTTCATTAGTTCAATTTAATACAGGTCAAAGGGTGGATCCTAAGAGAATTACCAAAGTAGCACATGATCATGGGGCGCTGGTTGCATTTGATGCAATACAAGCATGTGGAGCAACTGAAGTCTATCCTAAAGAAATGGGTGCTGATTTTCTAAGTGCAGGTGGACCAAAATACTTGATGGGTCCATTAGGTATTGGTTTATGTTATATTAGTTCAAACGTAGTTGAATCAATGGAACCACCAATGCAAGGTACTGGCAATTATGACTTTACAGATGGTGACTGGATGAATAGAGAAAAACCATATCACAAAGGAGCCAAACGTTTCCAAAATGGAACTGTACCGTTCTATTGTGTTGCAGGATTAAATGCTTCATTGAAACTGATTAACTCGATTGGCATTGAAACAGTTTCTAAACACAATCATTCTCTGATAGAACAACTGATAGAAGGATTAGAAGAGCTTGATTTACAAATTATTACTCCCTATGAATCCTCACGTAGAGGGGTTTTAGTTCACGCTCGTGTTGATAAAAGCAAAGATTTGAATAAAATCGTTGAAACCATGGAAGAAAAACACAAAGTAACTATATCAACAAGATATGATGGTCTGCGATTTTCAGTTCACTTATATAATACTGAAGACGATATTCAGAAGGGTCTCGTAGCTCTTAAGCACACTCTGAAGGAAATTTAACCCCTTTCCTCCCCTTTTTTGTCCCTTCATTTGCTTACCTTTTTTAGTGTTTCATGGATAATTAATTTATAGAGTCGATAGTAATTAAGAACAGAAGTAACCATTTATCTTAGATGAGGTTAAGCGATGAAACAAAAAATCGAAATAAATACTATGATTGCTAGAAATGTCTATACATCGGAGTCATTTGATTTTGTTAAAAAAGTGGTAGAAATTTTTTGTAAGGATACTATCCCTAAAAAAGCAAATGAAATACACCGGCAAAATAAACTCAATCATTATACTGATGAATTTCGATTATATGGCACTAAAGAAAAGGGCATTAAATATCACTCTTATTACAAAATAGCTGACACTAAACAAGAAAAATCAAGCATTTATACTCATACTAACGAAACATTTGGTTATGCTGATTTTTGGATAAAATTTACTCTAAGTTCTCACGATGGTCTTATTCTAGAAATAGATATTGCGGACAAAGAAAAAGCAGAAAGCATTATTGAATTATTTGAGAAGGATTTTGGCTATAGTCGAGAGCAAACAAAGGAAGAAGTATTTGATGAAATTATTCACGATCTTCGTACGAGAGGTTCTGAAAGGAAAGGTGAATATGGCATCGAAATGGGTTTAACTGCTATCCAAATATATCCGGATGATTTCTGGGCACAATTCTACTTGGGTTTATCTTATGCCCTTAACAATCAGCACAAAGAAGCTATCAATCATTTAGAAGCTGCAACGAAAATCGATCCAAAAAGTTATGATGTTTTTTATAATTTAGCAAAAAGCTATTTGGAAGTAGATCAATTAAAAAAAGCCAAAAAAGCTATTCTGCATGCAAAATCTCTAGCTGAAAATAATCATGTAATTATCTATTACCTTGCACTAATTCTTGACAAAATGGATGCTAAAGAGGACGCAATAAAATATTACAAGAAGACTTTGGAAACATCTCCTGAGAAAAAACCCAGTGATAAACGAACAGGTAAAAGTTATCTAAAAGAAGCACAAAAGCGATTAAAAGAATTAGAATAGAGAAAATAAATTGAAAGTGAGGAGATTGATTTATTCAATTCCTCTAAGATCTTGGTGTTGCAAGTATTTATTTTGAACACTTTTGCTTAAATCACCAATATTTGATGAAGATAAAACGCTTAACTGCGCTTTTACGCCGATTCGTTCACCGCTTGCTATTTGCATTCCAGACCTGCTTGCAGTATCTGCACGTCTTCGATCAGTTCTTTGGATGATAATCCCTGAACCTTTGGCATATACTAATGTCCATTTGTTTTCGACTTTCTCATATAACAATACTGCATCAGAACCATTTTGACTAGCATATTTTTCTAATTTATCAGGTTCATTACTAAGATAGGTGAAATATTGTTCTGCAATGTCAGATTTTTCGATTTCTTTGAATTCGTCTTTATCTCTTGTATAGATAAAACAGTGTTTATTACTCAAGTGTAATCAGACTCCAAGTTGTTAAATTTTTAAGACTTTTTCAAGTTGATTTTTAATGTTGTATTTTGAATGATTTTCTAATAAAACCATTAACGAAATACTATTTCGAAAATGTCCTTTTTAACATATTGCTTTCGGTAAATTCGAACAACAAGAAATCTGCGGATGTTTTTGCTAGAAAAAAAGCGCATCAAATTCAAACTTCTCTTTCATGTTCGAAACTAGTAATTCTGTTTCTACTTGCATCATAACGAACTTTTTTGAAAGGCATATGTTTTTGCAAGTGGTTTTTGAGGCAACTGTTCTGACGATGAAAGTATTCTTTGTGCTCTTCACAATAGAATAGAATTTCTTGATCTAAGAAAGGCTTCCCACAACAAGCACAGATTTTATCTTGAATTTCAATATAGCATTTAAAATGAATAGTTAGATTTTCGGTAATGTGCACTAAATCATCTTTATGTATCTTTTGATTACACATTGAACAAACCATTTCCTGATTGTCTTGTTCAAATGTTAGTTCTGTGTTTTCATTATACACATTCGTTCACCTGCTGCTCTTTCATCTAATGTTAGACTGTTTACGCGCACCTGTTGTGTGATAAATTGTTCATTTTTATTAAAGAGAACTGGGTTGGGAGACGACCGAATATATTCGAAAATTCATTTCTATAATGGAGAAGCACTACCAAACTATTATATGTAAACAATTGTGTCAATAGTAAATTATCAGACAATGTAGAGTTGATACTGAGTTCAGCTATATCATAGTCTTCGCAAAGATTTTTAAGCAAACATTTAACGCTTGAATATCAGAATAAAAAAAGTTTATTGGTGAAATAAGAAATGCCAGGTAGTAAAAGTCCACGAGGCGAGTTCGCAGGCCGCCAAATCAAAAACAAAAGAAAGAAATTCCGTTGGAAGGATATTTACTACAAGAGAAAAATATTGGGTTTAGATAAGAAAACCGATCCTCTTGCTGCAGCTCCTCAAGCATCTGGAATTGTTGTAGAGAAATACGGTGTTGAATCTAAACAACCAAATTCAGCTCTTCGTAAATGTGTCCGAGTTCAATTAATTAAGAACGGTAAACAAATTGGTGCCTTTGTACCACTAGACGGTGGATTAACCCACATTGCTGAACATGATAGAGTAATCGTTGAAGGTATTGGTGGAGCAAAAGGTGGAGCAAAAGGAGACCTTCCAGGTATCAAATGGCGCGTTTCGAAAGTAAATGGCGTTTCGCTCGAAAGTTTAGTTTACGGTAAGAAAGAAAAACCTGTACGATAGGTGAAATGAAATGCCTAAAGATAAGAAAGACAAAAAGGTAGCTACTAAAGAAAAAGCAGATAAAAAAGATAAATCTGCAAAGAAGAAGGAAGCTTCCAAAAAAGAAGAGAAGAAAGCTCCAAAGAAAGAGAAAGCAGCTGCAGAATCAAAGAAAGATAAGAAGAAGACAAAGGAAGCCTCAAAGAAAGAAGAAAAGAAGGCTCCAAAGAAAGAGAAAGCAGCAGCTAAGGTCGCACCAAAAGAAACTTCTCCTAAAAAAGAAGAGAAGAAACCAGCAGCGGCTAAAAAAGAGGAAGCTAAACCAGCAGTAGCAGATAAAGAAGTTAAACCAAAAGCTGCCAAAACAGAAGAAAAACTAAAGACAACTCCAAAGAAACAACCTGAAGACAAAAAGGTTGAGGAAGAAAAGGAAGAGGAATTACCTAATTATGATCATATCAAACTTTTCAACAAATGGAGTTATACTGATATAGAAATTATCGATCCCGGTCTTAAAGCATATATTAGTCTTCGACAAGTTATTATCCCTCACACAGGTGGCAGATACGCACATCGAAGATTTAAGAAAGCTGAAATGCCAATTGTTGAACGCCTTGTCAACAAATTAATGAAAACTAAGAGAGGCACTGGTAAGAAAATAAGAATGATTAAAGCTGTTAGAATTGCTTTTGAAATAATCAATTTACAAACAGGAAAGAATCCTATTCAAGTTCTTATTGATGCAATTCAAAAAACATCTCCAAGAGAAGAAGTTACTAGAATAACTTATGGTGGAATGGCTCAATTACAATCAGTCGATGTTGCACCTATGAGAAGAAGTGATATTTCTTTAAAAAACATTGTTGAAGGTGTATACAAGAAATCATTCAATAACATTCTTTCTTCTGAAGAAATCCTTGCAAAAGAATTAATCGATGCTTCTGAAAACAAAACATCAAGCTTCGCAGTTAGTAAAATGCAAGAAATTGAGCGTGTCGCTCTAAGTGCTAGATAAATAATTCAGAAAGGAAATCATCTGCCCAAAAAGGGCATCCTTTATTCTTTTTTCATTTCAATTCAGTTACTTCTTCTTGTCCTAAATTGAGGATTTCATTTACCTTTTTGGATTCAATCCATTGATATTTGCGATTTTGGTTTATAATGAGGAAAACTGAGAGAATCAAAAGACTGCATAAATAGGCGATTTCAATAAGTCCCTTTCCAAATGAGAAATAGGAAGTCACCAATTGAATTACTAATGGAATTAAAACAATTAATCCAAAATAACCAAGAATGAGACTAAACCATTCCGGACGTAGATCGATTTTTGTTTTTTCTTGTTGTTTATATGGTTCTTGAGTTTTTGGTTTCTTTGTTTTCTTTAATATAATAAGAGTAGATCCCACAATGGTGCCAATTCCAGCTAAACCAATTATTACAAGATAAATAATGAAATAGACATTGTAAAGATTGAAATAATCGAAAATTGCACTGAGTGAAATAATGAAATTCCAAGCAGCATGTAGAATTGTTACTAGAATCACTTTTTCTGTCAGAAAATAGATTGTGCCAAGAATTAAACCAATTAAAAAAGTGAAAATAAAATGAATAACAAAATAATAGAAGGAATAGGTAAGATCTACCGATGAATGCGCAAAAGCAAAGATTATACTTGAGAAAGTGATTGCAGCGTATTTATTCATACCTTGTTTTAAAGTTTGAATCATAGACCATCGATAAAAAATCTCTTCAGCTATTGGGGCACCAATTGAAACCAAAATGATTGCGAAAATAATCACTCCAAGGTTCCCCGAATTGAAAAAATCATACGGAGTTTCTACAGAAAAATCAGGAAAGAATTTGTTTTCAATTAGCGAAATTATTGTTTGTAAACCGGCAACAATGAAAAATATTAGTGCAAAACCATAGCCCAGGATTTTTAGATCTTTCTTCGAAATTTTAAAACCTATTTTAGAAGGGATGAATTTTGTTTTTCTATTCATTCCAAAAATAATAAAACCGATGATTACTGTTGCGATCAAATTAACAATTAAAAGAGCATAAATAACATTTGTAGAATTTTGGTCATAGTAACCATTAGCATCTACTTCTATAATTTGAAACGTCGAAAAAATCATCAATAAAATTACTCCAAAAAGTGAACCAATAACTTGAAATGATGAGTAATAAAAAACTGAAAACCATAGCCCAAAATTCGCGAAGAATTTTTTCTCATCGATCTTTTCTTTTTGATCATCAATAGAATTAGTATCTATTTGTAACTCACCTGTTTCTTCTATCATTGGTTTAGACTCTTCTGGTAACATATTTAATCATCTCAATGGTCTAATTTTATTGATGAGGATAATAGTTATTTATAAAATTATAATACAGTAATAATATAGCTAGATAATTCTTGTGGAGATTTGTAAAACAATGAGCTACGATATTCTATCTTCGATTCTTGGAAACAACGTGCCAGTTAAACTCGTGGAATTTTTCATAGTGAATAATGAGGGGATGTTTCAATTGACAGATATAGCTAAAATGATCGGCATATCTCACTCAAGAGTTCATGATTTGATTGACAATTTGGTGAAATATCGCATTGTATTTGAAACAAGGCAAAGTAGAACTCGGTTATTTGAATTAAATAAAAATAATCCTGTTGTAAAACAGCTCCAAGAATTATATAGAATAACAAGAGCATATAAACTTGCAAGTGAATATTAAATAATAACGATTTAGAGCCACTAATTGCAAAGTAAGGAAGGTAGGAACGATGGTTGAAGAAAACAGAAAAAAAAGAGCTTTTTTGCTTGATATGATAACAGATGCTCAATCATTTATTTATCAAGGGAAAAAAATTGAAGCACTCCAATGTTTTGACAAAATATTGGAGAAGTTTCCGGAAGAAATACCAGCGATATATGGAAAAGGAATGGTTTATTTTGAATTTGGTGAAATAGAACAAGCAATAGGTCAATTTGATATTGTTCTTGAGATGGATCCCAATGAAATAGATTCGTTATATGCCAAAGGAGCAATTTTGAGTAATCTTGGAAAAAACCAAGAAGCACTTACACTTCTTGAAAAAACCATTGAGTTGGATCCAAAATTACATATTGCGTGGTTAGCTAAAGGGTATATTTTTCTAAATGAGGAAAAGTATGACGAAGCGATTATCAGTTTTTCAAAAGTAGAAGAATTAGGACAAAAAGAATCAGTGTATACTGGAAAGGGGCATGCTCTTAGAAAAATGGACAAATTTGAAGAAGCAGAAACAAACTATAAACTTGCACTTGGTATTGATCCCTATGATGCCGAAGCTTTATTCGGTCTTGGAGCAATTGAATATAGAAACAACAAATTGAAACAAGCACTTGATTATCTTTACAGAAGTGTTGTGCAAGATGAAGAAATCGTAGAAGCTTGGGAAATTTTAGTAGAAGTTTATAGGTTGCTGAAAAAACCTGAGAAAGAAAAAATTGCTCGAGATAAATTGAAAGCACTAAAAGAAAAATAAACAATCTTTGAGCTTACTGTACAAATTACTTCTATTTTCAGCGAACACAAAAAACTTATCTTTCACTATATCTAAAATTAGTTGGAATCAAATTTCCAAGGAAAATAGATAATAATGTTTGTAGTAAAAATTGGTGGTTCAATACTATTTGATAAAGATTATCAATTAAAACAAAAATTACTTTCAAATTATGCAAAAACAATTCGTAATATCTTTAGTGAATCCAAGAAAAAATGTGCTATCGTAGTTGGTGGCGGAAAACTTGCTAGAAAATATATTGCTGCAACTCGTGCTTTGGGCGCAACTGAAGCCTATAATGATATTATGGGTATAGAAGCAGCCAAATTGAACGCAAGATTGCTTATTGGAGCTTTAGGTGATATGGCTTATCCAGAACCTCCTAATAGTTCCCAAGAGTTTCATGCACTATTTAATGTAACAGATAAAATCATCGTTTGTGGTGGATTTCAACCTGGACAATCAACAAACGCTGTTGCAGCAACAATTGCTGAAATAGTATCTGCTGAGAAACTATTGAATCTCACAGATGTAGATGGTGTATATACTGCAGATCCTGATAAAGATCCCAATGCAAAGTTGTTGAAAGAATTAGCAATAAATGATCTTATATCATTAATAGCAAAACAGACAACAAAAGCAGGTCAATATCCACTGTTCGATAATACTGCAGTCCAAATTGTTCAAAGATCTAAAATCGTTTTGCAATTTATTAACGGGACCGATCCAGAAAACTTAACGAAAGCAATAGCAGGAAAATCAATTGGAACACTAATAACTCATTAATTTGAAAGTAAATTATCAATCATAAAGATAACAATTATTTATTTTCTTTTTCCTTGGTTATTTGGAAAAAGGATGTAAAAGTAATGAATGTTGTAAAAAAAGAGGAAGAAGAACAAGGTGAATCTTCAGTTGTTGAAGAGGAAAAGAAATCCAAAAAACAAAAACCTCCAAAAAAGGACACTGTGAAAAAAGAAAAAGTGAAAAAGGAACCCAAAGCTACTCAAGAAATAGCTGCAGAAGAAATTATTGAAGAAGAGCAAGATGAAGATACTGACGAAGAGGTATCAACAAAATTTGATAAAGATGAATATATCTATCAAAAATTGGTTAAGAGACGAAATCATGTTTATTCTTGCATAGCAAATGTATTAAAGAATTACAACAGAAAAAAAGTTTTAGATGCTTTCATTCCTGAGAGAGAAAAATTAGCTATGAGCCTTGCAACCATTCTAATGACAAAGGATGGATTATCTGCTGGTGATTTCAGTAATTTATCAACTTACAGCTCAGAAGGTAAACAGGATAACTTAACAACAAATGAAATAATAGCTCTATCAGCAATTAATTTTCTTATAAATCAAGTTCATTCCCTAACTAAAGAAGGAGAAGGGGAAATGGAATTTTCAAAAGAAGCAAAAAAACATTTGAAGGAACTAGCAATTGATTGGGCAAAATTACGTGATCAAGCATTTATGTTCTCAAATGGTATGATAAAATTGGAATACGAATTGCATGATGAACTTCATTTTGTCAAAACGGAATTATATCAAGAAACCGAATTGAAATTGAAAAGTATTGGTATTTCGCAAGATACAGGAGCAACTACGAAGCTTCGTGAATTGCGGGATCAAAGACGAAAAATATCTGATAGAACCATTCAAGAATTAAATGATATGGTAAGATCTTGGCACAGTGAAATTGCTTATTTAAGAAGAATTACCGAATTCTATGCTTCAATGAGGCAATTAAATGATGAAGAAGTTGAGGCATTATCCATTCTGTTTGAGAATTTTGGCAGTTTGATGGGCTTATCTAACTTAAAAAACCCATTTAAAGATTTGAAGATGTCTGTGATAGATGATTTACGCAGCAGAAACGCGAAACTCGATCCTTTAGAAGAAATGCGATTTTTGCTCTACGAAACAATAATGAAATTTCAATTAGGTAATGAAAATGTTCCATATTTCCTTTGCAGAAAAATAACCAAAAATGACGAACATTATTTACAAATACCAATTATTTCTTTACTGCTATTTTCACGATTCTGTAACTCTTATAGTGAAACAACTAGAAGCAAAAAAGCACACGACCTAGAATTAATAGCTTCTGAAATTGCAACATTATCTGGTTGGGAAATTGTAGATCAAAATGTGGAAATTCTAAGCGAAGGAGACACTGTAACAGAAATTGATATTATTATTAAACGGAAAAAAACAGTCATCGTAATTGAAGTTAAAGACTTAGCATTATGGCGTGGTTGGTACTTTGACCGAGAGAGTTTAATCAAAAGATATGAAATTTTCACTATAGCAGCAAAGAAATTAAGGGAACGACGACTTTTACTAAAACTCCCAACTGCTAAATTGCTAATTGTAACAGCACTAAACGAGCGTTGGAAAAATGCAGATCATATACCAATCGTTCCTTTAAAATCACTACACAAATACTTGAAAAAATTAAAAAGATTAGAAAAAAAGCGCTCAAGTAAACCTAAGAGAAGATAATTCTTCTCATTTTTCACTTTTTTGGCTTTCTGAATCGATTTCTATTGGAGCTACATCATTACTTTTATTGTCAATACTTTGCATGAAATCGAATCTTCGTAGTAAATCGAAATAAATTAATATTTCAACCATGCAGGCAACAAAGGCAATTGTACGCATAATTGGAAATGCCACTGTGTTAGATTCATAATCAACTTGCAGAAGGCTAAGAATATTTGAAATAGGATAAATTAACGCAAACACACCAAAAATGTAAGGGAAAAGACTACCACCATAACCAATATTTGCTTTGCTCTTTAATCGTCTTTGGAAGATATCAAAGACAATAAAAACGAAGATCAAAAGTAAGCTGGTAACTAATTCAAAGGTATAAAATATGTTGTTCATATAGATTATGTAATCTTCCATAGTACCATGTAATTCTATAGGACCCGGTATCAGTTGTGTAAATTTGAAGAAAATATATGCAGCTTTAATACAAACGTAAAAGTAAAGGGATATTGAAGCAAAAATTGCCAACTTGTTAATTTTAATATAGTATATACTTAACATCATCATTCCTGTTGCTAGTACACAAGTAAATGATGCGAAGAGAATATTAGTAATAATATTTTCAATAAGGTTGAAGTTTGTAGTACTTTTTTCAACAAAGGTTGTGTTGTAAAGAATAAATCGAATTAATGCCCAAGTTGTGTCTATAACTATTAAAGGGATAAGCAATTGAGTTCCGATTTTGGCAATTCTTTGAGCGTATTTGAAATTAATCCCCATTAATATCTTCCACCAATGATTTGTATTTCAAGATTATGAAGATAATACTAACAAAAGATTTCAAGTTCTAGTACTATTAAAATGATTTGCCTAGTGATATAATTCTATTAGTCTACAAGTGATTTTACTTTATTTTCTAAGATACTACAGCCAAAATCATCTTAGAAAGTTAATTCCTCACATAAAAATAATTACTCACATAAATAGATATATTTAAAACGTTTGTTTTACCAAAGGGAATTAATAAATAAGAATAGCTTATCAAAAATATTCTCAATAGAAGATACATTAAAATAACACTTGATAAGAAAATTCAAACCTAACAGAAAAAAAACTCGTTGAATGAAATAGGAGTAAGAAACAACTATGAATGGTTCAAATAAGAATAAGAAACAAAAAATTAATGAAACCAATGATTCAAAGGAAGAACCAATTACTACAAATGACAATGAATTAGAAGATCCTTCAAGAATTCAAGAAATTTTGAAAAAAATCGACGAAACTCCTAAAGCAAAAAAACTCCTCAAAGAATTTGATGGACAATTCAAAGATATTAGTATCAAAGATATATTAGAAACAGATGACAAACTTCAGGAAGAAATTCTGAAGGTTAAAAAAGAACGAAAAGAATACTTAGACTCACTTCAAAGATTCAAAGCTGATTTTGAGAACTATAAAAAACGTGCTCAGAAACAAGAAGAAAGTAATATTCGGTATTCATCTGATCGAATACTTTCCAAAGTCTTTGAACCTATAGATGACTTAAGCAGAATTATTGATTTTGCAATAAAAAACAAAGAGAATAAAGTACCGTTGGATGGATTAGAAATGACCTACAAAAAATTAGTAAAAATCTTGGAAGAAGAAGGTGTTTCAATTATTAATCCTCAACCCGGTGATATTTTTGATCCAAAGTACCACGAAGCAATTTGTGTTGACAATTCTGATAGGTTCCGTGCAAATGAAATCGTTCAGCAATTTGAAAAGGGCTATAAAATAAAGGATCGAGTTATTCGAGCATCTAAAGTTATGGTCTCTTCAGAAGAAAAGAACGAAAAAAACAACGATTAAAATAAAGGTAAAAAATGGTGAAAATAAAATGGCAAAAGCTATAGGTATAGATTTAGGAACAACAAATTCCGCAATTGCATTTATGGAAGGAGGTAATCCAACTATCATTCCAAATGCAGAAGGAGGAAGAATCACTCCCTCTATTGTAACAATTACAAAAGACGGAGAACATATAGTAGGGGACATTGCAAAGCGGCAAGCAATCTCCAAACCTGAGAGAACAATTCGTTCAATAAAAAGAAAGATGGGTTCTACTCATAAAGTAACTATTGATAACAAATCTTACACTCCACAAGAAATCTCGGCAATGATTTTACGTAAATTGAAGAAAGATGCCGAAGATTATCTTGGTGAGGAAATAAAAGAGGCAGTTATTACTTGTCCAGCATACTTTACAGATAGTCAAAGGCAAGCTACTAAAGATGCCGGAAAAATCGCTGGTCTCGAAGTTTTAAGAATCATTAACGAACCAACATCAGCATGCTTGGCGTACGGTGTTGGAAAGAATAAAGAAGAAACTATACTCGTTTTTGATCTTGGTGGTGGAACATTTGATGTTTCAATTCTTGAAACTGCTGAAGGGCTTTTTGAAGTAAAAGCAACCAGTGGAAACACCCTCCTAGGTGGAGATGATTTTGATGATCGGATTATGGAAACAGTATTTGATTATTTCAAAAAAGAAGCAGGAGTTGATTTGAAAAAAGATGCTTCTGCTGTTCAAAGAGTAAAAGAAGGTTCTGAAAAAGCTAAAATTGAGCTTTCCAATAAGCAAAGGGCAACAATTGATATTCCTTTCATTACTGTAGACAAAGCTGGTAAACCAAAGAATCTCAACTATGAAATTACAAGGGCACAATTCCAAGGAATGACTGCAGACTTAGTAGAAAAAACCATGGGACCAACTCGTCAAGCATTAAAGGATTCCAAGAAAAAACCAGCAGATATTGACAAAGTTCTGCTTGTAGGTGGAGCTACAAGAATGCCAGCAATTAGAGATGCAATCGCTAAAATGTTTGGCGAAGAGAAAATCTACAAAGGAATTAATCCTGATGAATGTGTTGCTGTAGGTGCAGCAATTCAAGCTGGTATCATTAAAGGAGATGTAAAAGATGTTTTGCTTTTAGATGTAACTCCATTAACCTTAGGAATTGAAACCTTAGGACAAGTATACACACCAATGGTTGATAGAAATACTACTATCCCTACAAGTAAGAGTCAAATTTTCTCAACAGCAAGCGAAAATCAACCTAGTGTTGAAATTCATGTCCTACAGGGAGAACGAAAATTCTCCAAGGACAACAAAACGTTGGGAAGATTCCAATTAATAGGTATACCCCCTGCTCCAAGAGGAGTTCCACAAATCGAAGTAACTTTTGATATAGATGTCAATGGAATTGTTTCAGTTAAAGCAAAAGATATGGGTACTGGAAACGAACAAAAGGTAACAGTAACTTCTCCAAGTGGAATTCATAAGGAAGATATTGAACGTATGGTTAAAGACGCAGAACAATATGAAGCTGAAGACCAAAAACGATTAGATGAAGTGCAATTAAAGAACGAAGCTGATGCTCTTGTCTATGGTGTAGATAAAACGCTCAAAGACTTAGAAGGAAAAATCAGTGAAGATGAAGTGAGTCAAATCAAAGAAAAACAAGAAGAATTGAGGCAAGCACTAACCACTGATAACAGCGATCAAATTAAACAAAAGAAAGATGCTTTAATGGAAACATTGAATGAAATCGTTTCAAAAGTTTACCAACAAGCTGGCGGACAACCAGGAGCAGCTGGATTTGACCCAAGTCAATTTGCTGAAGGTGCAGGTGCATCCTTTGCTCCTCCAGGCACGTCTGCAGAACCTGAACATGTTGTTGACGTTGATTACGAAGTTACAGATGATGAAGACGAATAAAAATAACTTTGGAAGTAGAACTACTTCCATCCTACTCTTTTTTTTTATTATAGTATTTTCTAAAAGATTTCTATTGTAACTGTTTAAAATGAAATTACAATGGAACTTTCTTGCCGTATTTATCGCGACCAAATTTACCGAAATCCGATACTTTTTGAAGTTGATCTTGGTTCAATACTGGTCCATCTATACATAACCGTAGACCAAGAGGATCTACAGTGCATTGCCCACATAGTCCTATAGCACATTTGAAATAACGATCGGCTAAACAGGCTTGAAATGGGATGTGTTTTGTTTCTGTAATTTTAAATGCAGAATACATCATTAGTTCTGGACCACAAGAGTAAACGTGATCGTATATTGCTCCTTCTTCAAAACTTGATTCAAAACAATTTGTAGAAAACCCTTCATATCCAAATGAACCATCATCTGTGCTTGGTTTGTAGATAAAGTTAGCATTTTTGTTTTCTAATTTTTCAAAATATTTTTTGTAAGCTAGTTCTTCTACAGCTCTTGCACCATGGAATAAAGTTACTTTTAGCTTCTTACTAAGAGCATCTTCAACAAGAAATTTGGTTGGTGCTATTCCTGTGCCACCTCCAATAATGGCCACTTTTTTGCCCTTTAGAGTGAAACCCTTGCCATATGGTCCTCGTATTCCTAAAAGATCTCCCTTTTTTAATCTATGAATTGCTTCTGTAGCTTTGCCTATTTTTGCTACAGCAAAAGATAAGGTTCCTTTATCAGGTTTACAACTAGCAATTCCCATTGGTTTTTCATCAACGTTATATAACCATAGCATTGCAAATTGTCCGGGAGAAGCGAATTTAGCTATTTCAGGGATAGTTAAAGTGATTGACTTTATTGGTACTCGACAATCATTTGGTGTAAGATTAGTAATTTCATCAATAGGAACCACTTTCAATGTTCCAAGTTTCTGTATTGTCATCTTTTTTTCTCCCAAACTAATCTGTATGTGCTAATCCTATTAAATCTGAAGCTATCTTGAACCCTTCAGTTTTCAAATATTGTTGTAATCCTTCTGCTAAATCATTGAATATTGATATTTTCAACGGATCTTGACAATATGCCAATGCTGTTCCTATTTGAACAGCTGATGCACCAGCTAACATAAACTCAACAACATCTTCCCACTTTGAAACTCCGCCTACGCCAACAATGGGTATTTTATCTCCGAAAGCAGAATAAAGGTCATAGATACATTTTACCGCAATAGGTTTCACTGCCGTACCCGATAATCCTCCAAATTTATTAGCAAGGATTGGTTTTCGGTAATTAATATCAATAGCCATCGCTCGTACAGTATTGATAACAACTAATGCATCTGCCCCACCATCAATTGCTGCCTGAGCAGGTATTGTAAGATCAGTTAAATTAGGAGAAATTTTCACCAAGATTGGTTTTGAAATTGCTTTTTTGACTTGTTGAGTAATTTCCTTAACTAGATCTGGATCTTGACCAATAATTGCACCATAACGACCTCCATGTGGGCATGATATATTTAACTCATAGGCATCTGGTTTTCCTTTGGAAAGTGTTTTTGCTACATGAACAAATTCATTCACTGATTCTCCAAAAATGCTCGCTATTATTGGTACATTAGTTCGGTTCTTTGTTTCTTTAATCTCCTTATAGAAGACATCGCAACCAGGATTTGGTAATCCCATCGCATTTATTAGTGAACCATTTCCTAATTCTATAACAGTTGGATTTGGATAACCTGATTTTGGTTCCGGACCAATAGATTTGGTAACGATTGCTCCACAACCCATTTCAGCAATACGAGTCATTATTGATGCTGTGACACCAAGGACACCTGAAGCAAGCATAAATGGGTTGTTCATTTTTAATCCGCAAAGATTTGTCTCAATCAAGCTGAAGATTCTCCTCTATAATCATTCAACTAGTTGATTTCAAAAATCTTTGGATGTTGAATAACCTTAGAGCTGAAAAATCGAAAAAGAGAAAAGGAATACTTGGAATGAATTAATAAATTGTATTCCAAGCATAGATATTATCATAAAAGGAGTTCATATTGGCAAAGCTAACAAGACCAATATAACCATGAGTAAGAAAAATTGCTTGTGATTTGTCTGCAAATTTATTAATCGTTTCTTTTTCAGATAGTAAAGCGGGATTCATAGGGTAAAAGGGATCAATAAGGATTCCGTGTTCAGCATCAGAGATATGAAATCCTGCTGTACCTAACCAAGTGATATTCATAATGCTCGCCTACAAATTTTGTTTAAAAATTATTTCTTCTCTGCCTTTTTATTTTTTTTATCATTGAAATAGAGTAGCGTAATTCTTCATATGGTTGGTTCGATTAGAATCTGGGTGTGCGAAAAGAGCAGCTATGAATAAACTTAATCTATAATTAAAAACGCTTTAGATTGATTTTTTTCTATGAGATATTGATTAACATCACAGAAAAAACTCTTAAAATAACAATAAATTTAATTCAAACATCTATTAAAAAAAACAGGAATAAAAAAAAGATTTATCCGCCCTCTGTACGGGCGATTAGATATACTTTCTCATAATCGGTGATTCCGACTTCTTCAAATGTTTCGTTATCATCAAGTTGTCTTCCACGGAAAACAACTATTACCGCGCTAGCTGGAATTCTCTTCTGCCGTGATATTTCCCTTTTCAATTCAGCAATAGTTGAATTAGGTTTCACTTCACAATCGATTACTCCTCCACCAATCGCGGATACAACTCTTACAATCATCTTGATTTTTCACCTTAGATTTAGTTTTACATTAACTGTATAGATTTTATCTCTACTACAGTTTGAGCTAATATACAATATAAACCATTTCAAATGGAACATTAGCTCTTCTCACCTATTTATTCAATTACTATTGCTTTTTGCTTATTTATTAAAGCTCCCATTAATCCCCCACCGAAGCCATTATCAATATTTACTACTGCAACATTTGGTGCACAGCTGTTTAACATGGTTAGCATAGCAGAAATCCCTTTCATATTTGCCCCATAACCTACAGATGTTGGAACAGCGATGACAGGGCAAGCAGCAAGCCCGGCAACAACAGAAGGAAGCGCACCTTCCATACCAGCTATTGCTACAATAGCATTCGCAGAGAAAATTTTATCACGGTAATGAAGCAAACGATGAATACCAGCAACTCCGGCATCATAGATTCGAGTAATATTTGCGCCCATTATTTCGGCTGTTAAAGCAGCTTCTTCCGCAACAGGAATATCTGCTGTACCACCGCAAATAATCAATAAAGAACCAACCTTTTTTCTTTGGATTCTATCAAGATAAATGATTCTTGCTTGGGGGCAAAATTGTAAGTTTTTATCAACCTTTTTCAATTCGTTGTAAATTTCTTCAGTTGCTCGGGTTAATAGGATATTCTCATTTCGTTCGCTAAGAGAAGCGTATATACCCTTGATTTGTTCTAATGTTTTACCTGGACAATAAACCACTTCTGGAAAACCTTTCCTTAAAGCTCGATGATGATCTACTTTTGCATAACCAAGGTCTTCAAAAGGGAGATCTTTGAGTTTAGCTACTACAGTATCAAGAGAAACGCGATTTTCTTTATATTCTTCCAGTAATTTCTTTAGTTTATTTTGATCCATAATTTTTTCACCTTGAATGTAATTTTCAGACCAGATTGTATCTACTTCTGAGTTTTATTCATTGAACCTTTCTTGTATCCATTTAAATCCAATGTTGCATAATCGAAACCAATTTCTTTAAATCTAGTCATTATTTTTTCAGCATTTTCAACAAGTATTGGAAAATCAGCGGGGGATACTTCAACTCGAGCAAGTAATCCATGAACTCGGACACGAAGTCGAAGAATATTTAATTCCTTCAAATATTCTTCTGCTTGATAAACCATAGCTAACTTCTCTTTCGTTATTTTCTCTCCAAAGAAAAAGCGTGTAGCTAAACAAGGAGATGAGGGTTTATCCCAGCAGGCTAGACCAAGCTGTTTTGAAAACAACCTGATTTCTTCTTTCGTTAGCTGGGCATCGATTAAGGGACTTTTAACAGAGTATTCTTGAACTGCCTGATAACCAGGACGATAATCATCTAAATCATCGAAATTAGAACCTTCAATGAGTTGTCCAGAGATTTTGTGTGTTTTGCAATATTGTTGTATAGCTTCTATTGTACCTTTCTTACAAATATAGCATCTATCTGGAGGATTGTCTTCAAACCAGGAATAATCCATTTCTGAAGTATCAATAATCAAATGTTTTATTCCAATATCTTTTGCAAGAAGTTTTGCTTCTTCGAGTTCATGACTTGGAAATTGGGGTGTATCTAGCGTCAGAGCAATTGCTTTATCGCCTAACACATTAAAAACAACTTGAGCTAAAAAAGTACTATCGACCCCTCCAGAGAAGGCAATTACTACCTCTTTCATTTCTGCAAGGATCAAATCTAATTCTTCTATTTTATTTCTTTTATTCATGATGTATCATTCAACAGGTTATTTTATGGTATGGCGAAAGTAAAGTTAATTGTCTTTACATCATCCCATGTCTTGCCGAATTTATTGTCTAAATGGGCAGTTGCTGTTATAGTGTACTCTCCACCATCAATTAGCAATCCATCTTCTACCCAAGCACCGATACTCATAGTTTTTTGTCCCTCGAAATTATACACAAGCGCCCAACCACCTTCACCCAGAACTTCACCACTTGTTTGGTTAGTTATTGTTAAAGTGAAAGATTGAAACCTTTGATGCCAATGTCCTGGATTATTTATGGTGACTTCTGTAAATACAAACCAATGTTTCCCTCCAGTTACATCATAGGAATCTGTTTTATTGTAATCTAGATCAACAATTCCTAAATGAGTCCCCCAATTAGCATCTAAAGTGTCTACTATTGGAACTAAAATAATAAGCCCGAGGACAATACCAGGTATAACAAAATGTTTCTTTTTCACTACTTTTTGATAGAAACTTCTCGAAATTTCCGCGAAGGTTTTTTCTCCATTCGAATCATTAGCTTCCTTTTTGGCAGTCTTTTCTTTAGAACCAGTTTCATCTCCAAAAACTTTCTTATCGTCAAAAACATCCGACTCTTGTTCTTCTTCGTCTTTACCCGTCATACTGAAAACAATGGATGCAAGGAAAACAACACCAATAACAACTATAAGCACAGTTCGACCACTTGAACTTTGGAAGTAACTATAAATCCCACCTAGGTAGGGAATTCGACCAACAATTTTACCAACAACTCGATCTTCGTGTATATTTAATTCATCAATTCTAATGAATTGAATAAATTCATCATTGGTTAAGTAATTATCACCTTTCGTAGTGAACCAGTAATCACCAGTTCCATCTTGATACACACGAGTCACCCTATGGACAATCGGGACGTCAACATCCTCTGTGTGATTTATATAATTAAAGACGATTGCATCTCCAACTTTTATGGTGGATGGGTCTACTCCTCGAACAATAAGCATATCTTTCCTGATGTCATTTTCTCCACAAAATTCTTCTCTATTTGAACCCCAGTAAGATGGTTCCATAGATTCACTAGTAACTACAACGAGTGGAGAGCTTGTATGCAGGAATACTCCTAGAACCTGATTGAAAGTAAGAACTAAGATTACAGCAACAATGATGAAGAATCCTATTTCAATAATGTCTTTTCTCCAAGTAGTTTTACTTTGTTTTTTAGAAATTTTTTCTGCTTTTTGTGACAAATTTGTTGTGCTTCCTTTTCGTTAGTCTAGTGGTGAATTATTGATACTTAAATAAAATACTTTTCCTCAATTTTCTTAATATCAAGAGATAATAAGGATTATTAAGAGCTAACTAAATCTGTATTCTTATGAAAATCGAAGAGGCAATAGATGAAAAGCATAGCTTTATTCTTGTTGGATGTAATACCGCTAAAGAAAGAGATGGCATGAGTGAGTTGTGGCACGTTCTAATAAAATATTGCAACATTGACCCTATAGAAGCATTTGAGCTGCCAATAAGAGGTCTCTATCTAATAGCCATAACAGAAAACCCCAAAGAAATTGTTGCAGCAATAGGTTCAGTTGCCAAAGAGAAAAAATTCGATTTTCAAATTAGTAGAAAATTTATTCCCATCAATGAAATGATTGAAGGCTCTTTGGATTATCTTGCAGAAAGAATCACTCCTTACCTTGAAAAAATACCTAAAAAAGCTCAATGGAGAATCACAATAAATAGAAGACATACCAAACTGAAAAAGGCTGACATTATTGAAAAAATAGCTCTTTTACCTCAAGCACCGAAAGGCAAAGTAAACTTATCTAACCCTGATTGGGAGATTATCATAGAGGTTTTTGGTAGGTGGATCGGATTTAGTGTTTGTCCCGCAAATAGTGTTTTTAAAATCGCTGAAACTGAAGTTTGAAGTCAAAGTAACTCATATATCATTTCCAAATATTAAGTAAAGCTGATTTTTCAATCGCTATTTTCTCTATTATTTCATCTCGAGAGTTTTTAGTTTGGCGGAGAAATAACTGTATTTCTTTCTCAGCTATTTCGAGGTTTGACAAAATTTTCTTTTCATTCGTCATTGAAAAATCACTAACATCTAATCGGAAATTAGTATATTCAATATTTCTTGTTTTCAGGAATTCTTCAAAATCAAAAAATCCTTCCTTTGAAGGAGAGTGATTCTCCTCTGCTTGATTTAATTTGATATGCAAAGTTATTACTTCTTTGGATTCTATATTTAAGCCAACTTTTTCTATTGCTTTACTAATCTGCCTATAACCTGATAAATAGAGCAAAATTTCTGTATTCAATGTTTTAGCTAGATTATTTTTTTGCTTAAAAGCTTGCAATGAATAATGTATACATGCTTTAAGATGTTGAAATCCCGCAACACTTCCAGAATCGATAATTAGAAGGTAATTATGCTTATCAAGCAATTTTTTTTCTGCTCGGACCAGTTCCTTTACCATTTCAATGATCTGATTACTGGAGAATTTTTTTGTAAATGTTGCAAGAGAGATTTCTATCTGATGTGAATCTAACAATATCATGAATATACACCGATTGTTTACTTAACTAATGGTAGTAATATTAAAACTTTTAATATTCTCCTAAAGTTTGACGAAAATTAAAAGAACATAGAGGTTATATCAAAAAGTGAATAAGATGTCTGATAATATTATTGTCTTTACACCCCAAAATATCTGGGATAAATTATTTGATTTAGCTCAACAAATCAAACAAGCAGATTTCACTCCAGATGTTATTATCGGGATACTTAGAGGTGGGCTAGAAGTTACACGCACATTGAGTGATTTACTTGAAATAAAGCAAGTATCTACTTTTGGTGTAGGATTTTACAAAGGAATAAATGAAACTCTCAAGGAACCACAACTCACACAGGAATTGCTCTATGACGTAAAAAATAAGCATGTTCTATTAGTGGATGATGTTGTTGACACCGGAAAAAGTATGGCTTTTGCAATGAAATATCTGGAAATGAAAAAAGTTAACACCTATAAAACTGCAACTATTCACTATAAACCACAAGCAATCTATAAGCCAGATTTTTTTGTAGAAGAAACATCAAATTGGATCGTCTATCCATGGGAGTACGTTGAATTTTCAAAACTATTTATTAGCAAACAAAGGGCCAATAACAAAACCTACCAGCAAATAGCTATTTCTCTTAAAAAATTGGGTATTCCAAAAAAAGTAGTTGATGATATTTTACCTGAAAATTAAAAAGTGAATTATTTACCCTCTGATTTTTTCAGAAGGCAAATTGCTTATTTGGCATATTCTTCTGTTGATGGTTCTTTGTACAAATTGCGAATGAAATTTGGCATTACATAACCAAGATATGCAAATATACACATAAGAATCGCTGCGCCGTAAGCTATATAATAGAATGGTGTAAATCCTTCTATTGAAAAGATTGGCATCAATCCATCACTGGCGGTCATAAAGTCAAGAGCGAAACATATGTAGGTTGTCGATCCAAAAATTGCTGATAGGATTATAAATCGGAATCCTGCTTTTTCCCATTTTAGCTCTGCAGCTCGAAGTGGTCGAATAGTTAAGAACATCAAAGCAAAGAACGATATGAAAGTCAATGCTAAATGGTAAAGTGTTGGTAAAAGAGTATATTCTGGATTAGGCCAGGTATTGAATGTAGCTCCAACCAATAAACCAATTGTAATACCGTTTAATGCTCCAAAAATAATTGGAATAAGCATTTTTGTTCTTCGAAACATAGGTGATTGTGAAAAAACTAAAGCAACAAACAACATAATGAAGACGTTACTGAGAGCTGAAAATCCATAACCAATGTTGATACCAAAATCACTGAATCCAATACTGGTATAACTTGTACTTGTAATTATTTCCTTATCAATTAAATATTGAATGAGTTTGCCAAGGAATAAACCAAGAGCGCCTATAACCCAGGCATTAAAAGCAACTGCTAATGCAAGTGCAGCAACTCTTCTTCGATCGAAATACCTATAGTATAATGCTGCTACTACAAATGAAACAGCAAGAAAAGCTATTCCTTCGGTAATAACTGCTGCAAGTGGGACATCCATTTTAGTTAACCTCCGGCTCTTTAAGCAAATTACGTAACCTCTTTGGCATAGCATACCCTAGATATGCAAATGTACACATAAGTATAGCAAATACCCACCCAGAATAATTAAAGATTGTATAACCTAAGCCAAATATATCGGGGAGTATTAATGGAAATATGAGGTCTAAAACAAACATTACATAAATCATTATTCCTGAAAAACCATAGAGGATAATAAAGGTAAAACCTGTTCGTTCCCATCTCAATGAAGCATCTTTTCTTTCTTTATAACTAAGAGCTAAGAGTAATGTAAATGAGAAGAGGGTTAAGATCAAATGATAAATTGTTTGAGCTATTGGATATTGAGGGTTATATACTTCAGTTATATCTGCTCCATCTGCAACAGTCTTTAAGCTTAAAGAAAGAGTATTAATAATTAACCCAATCGTAATTCCATTAAGAATAGCATTCACTAATGGAATTGTTTTCTTAGTTCGCCTGAACATTGGTGTTTGAGAAAAGATCTGCGAGATAAATAAAACCATAAACATGTTACTTGCTGCTGAGAAAAGATAACCAAGATTGATGCCATATCTAGAGTATTGTATTTCTCCTGCTGGTATCAGCGTGTTGATGTCTGGCATATTAATGTAATGTAAAATGAAACCTAAAAATACTGCAATTCCACTTAATCCCCAAAAGAGAAAGGTTATTGTTAAAGTTAAAGCAGGTAATTTTTCTCTGGATAGATATTTAGCAAAAAGCATTATGACAACTGTAAAAACAGCAACGATTACAAATCCTACTATAATTATTGAACCAAGTTTTGGATTTTGAGGTATATCAGCCATGTTTTTTCACTCCATTTACCAAAGAGCATCTTTCATTTTGTCAATTGGTGACAATTCCTTTTTGTGCCACTCAATCATTTCAAGCATGGATTTCTTGAATTCAGATATCTTAACAATATCAAAATCATTGGGATCGTAGACCTTTTTAAATTTCACTGCTATCTCCTTTGCTACACTTTCCCATTGAGATAATATTTTGTCATCCATTGATGTTTTAAAAACAAAAGTAACTGAAATTCCTTTTTCAGCCAAAATTTGAGCAATCAATTGTTCATTTAAACCCAACTTGAAAACACCTCTCTCAAGTTTCGTTGCAATGTCACGTATTTGATTAAGAGATTCCGAAAAAGCATCAGAATTAGGGTCAATATCTCCTATCTGAGTAGCAATCAAGGCTTCTCCAATATCTTTTGAGAAAATAATCGCGTTCTCAATCATTGTAATTTTTTCTCCATATGACGGATAATATTCATTTGAATTTTTCATTAAACACTAAAATATACTATTCTTTGAGTAAATAAAGTTCACCCTATTTGCAAATCCGAGGGAAAACATAGCTAAATCAAAATTAGCTTTATTTAGGAGTGAATTTATTGTTAATGAAGTGATTTGATTCATGAATAAAACAAGCGATATTCAGTATTATTCTGCACCAGGGAGAGTGTGCCTCTATGGTGAACATCAAGATTATCTTAAATTGAAGGTCGTTCCTGCTGCTATTAATCTTCGAACAATAGTCGGCATTAAAGATAATGGTCTAGAAAGTATTCGAGTTAAATCACGTGAAATGGGGTCTTCTGATGAATTCTCGATTTCAAAGAAGATAAATTTAGCAAAAAATGAATTTGATTATCTTCGAGCAATAATTATTACTATGCAAAAAGAAGATTTAGTTGATAATTTAACTGGATTAGATGTTACTATTGAAAGCAGTATACCAATTGGATCGGGTTTATCATCTTCTGCGGCATTATTAGTTGCTTGGGCAACCGCACTAAATGATCGGTTCCAATTGGATTTAAATATAGAAAAAATTGCACTACTTTGCTTTAAAGCAGAAAATCACATCTTAGGTGTGAATTGCGGGATAATGGATCAATATTCCTCTTCGTTAGGTGGTATTATTGGCCTTGATTGCGATGGTCCACCATATGAGATTTCAAAATATACAACTGATTTTTCAGGGTTGATTATTGGAGATAGTTGTGTAAGACGTTCAGCAAACGAACCGTTAACTGTTTTGAAAAATCAACTATATTCTGGAATTGAAAATTTGCAGAAGGTTACACCATTTAACTTGAAAAAAATTACCTTTGAGGAACTGAAGAGAGCTAAAGCATCTATTGCACCAAATGAGTACAAGAGGTTACATGGTACAATAGTTATTCGAGATTTAACTGAAGAAGCACTGCGAAATTTAGCTAAGAAAAATACTCATAATTTACCCTTATTAGGAGAATTATTAACAAAACAACAAGATGCTCTGAGAGATTTATTAGAAGTATCCATTCCTGAATTAGATAACCTGGTTATTGCATCATTAAAAGCAGGTGCACTTGGAGCCAAGCTAACCGGGGCAGGATATGGTGGTTGTATTATTGCCCTTGCTCCCGGGAAAGAAAAGGAAGTTGCAGTTGCAATAGAAAATGCCGGTGGAAAAGCAATAATATGCCAAGTAGATCCTGAAGGTGGTAAAAAGGAGAAATAGCTAAAGAAGCCTATTTCTCAGAAAAAATTATTTTCTTCCAACTAATCTTGGATTTATTTTACCTTCAAGAACAAGATATTCAATTTCTCTTTGAATGGTTTCAGGTGGGAAGTTCATCTGCGTTGAAACTTTATTAATATCGATGTTTCCAATGTCTTGGTAACCTAAAGCAAGTTTTGCAACTTCACTTCTGAGTTGAAGATATGAATAGAGTACTGTTGTGTCTCTGTTAAATACTGCCATGAACTTTTGTGGGAGATATTCGATACGAATTACGCTAAGAATTTCATCTAACCGTAATTTTGTTTTATTAGCTAAATCTGCAACAACAGCTTTACCATTATCTAATAATTCTTTATCACACCATTGCAATACTTCAGAAAGCACATCACTTGAAACAAAAAGACCAATTTTGAAGTACCTTCCAGTGATCTCTTTACGAGCATATAGTTCTTGAATAAGAACATTGATTAAACGAGATATTGGTTGCGCTTCCATATATTCGTAAATACTAATTCTTCCTCGTTCAGTAATATCTGTCCGAACTTGTTCTTTGTAGATTTCTATGAATTCTTGAATATTCCTTTGGAATTTGATATTTACTAGATGTGCTTGTTGTAGTGTGCTGGCGAGGTTCCCTTCTTGGAAGGCTTCCAAAGATTTCTTGAGGGCTACAAATTTCTTATTTTTCAAAACACGCTGATCGTCAACTTTATCAAAAATTGCTTGAATGGCATTGAAATCCCAAATACGCAGTTTCTTTAGTGACGTTCTGATTAGTAGATCTAAGAATAAGTTAATGATTTTTGAATCAGAAGTAGCTTCAAGATATTTGAACATTAAACCATCATAAATCTTGGTTTCTTCAATAAAGCTTCCAGTTCGCTCATAAATATCTGTTGCAGCAAAAACATATGGAATAGAATGGAAAATCAAATCTTTCTTACCAGAATTAAGCATTTTTTTAGCTTGGTCTAGTGCCTGAAATGCAATATCTTCTGCTTCTTCGATTTTATCTCTATTTGCATAAACCATTCCAGGAACAAGATAACAAATATATCCATCTTCAATGGGTACAGTGTTGAAGAGATTCTGGATAGTTGTTGCTATGATTTGAATGCTATTTTCATCTCCAGAGAGCTCATAATTTTCAAGAGAAGTCGAATAATAGTATAACCCTTCTTTGAATTTCTCTTCTTTAATTTTCTGATCGCCAATACTTGCACTTGTCATTGCAACCTCAGCAATTAAACGATTATTTCCATAGATTTCATATATTCTTCCAGCAGCTTTTAGGAAATTGATAGCGTCACTTAATTTCTTCTTATCTGCTGCTAGTTGACCTAGAGCTATACATTGTTTGCCGATTTCAATAATTCTTTCTTTTTGTCCTAAATCATTCATTGCCGTTGCCAAAGTTTCCATAAGGACATCAAGGCCCTTGAAACGTTTCTTCGTCAAACTCTCAAGTATGGCCAATAGGTTATCAATTATTGCAATTCCAATTTGATGTTGTTTTGATATACTTGCTAATCTTAATGCTTGATCCTCTATTCTAATGGCTTTATCGAATGTGATTGCTTTTTGTAGCAATAATTCAGCAGTTTGATGCCAAGCCATAATCATATTGGCAAAATCTAAATTGCCAAGAATTGATAGTGGATGATTTGTGTTGATAATTGAATTGAGTAATTTGATAATATTTTCTCTAGCAAAAATTACTAGGTCGATATTTGCTTCTTCAGTAATATCTTGGTTTAACTGAATTAATGGAAAAGTTATAACAGAGTAGAAGTCTTTTTCTGATAGGTTAATAACTAAATTAGTAACTATACTTAGTAGTTTTCTACCCTCATTTCTAGTTGACGATTCAATGCAAAGTATCCTACCAGTTTGAGCTAAGGTGCCAATGAACTTTCTAATTTCTTTAGTATCATTGGTTTCTAGATAAATACTCCTTGCCTGATTTACAGTTGCATCAAGTAATTCGAGTTTTTTATTTTTTACTAAATAATTAACATGATTCAAATAATTATTTGCAATATCAATCTTTAATTTCGAATTACCCGCTAAATCTGCTGCAGCAAAAGCAGCATCTAAAATACCTCTAGCTATTCTTGGTCCACGTGAAACAAGTAATTTCTTACCATAAACAGTTAGCATCTTGGATAAATTCTCAAGGCCTTTCTGATTTTTCGTTTGGGTCAAGAATTTAGTGGTAGAATCAACAAATTGCCCAATGAGTTCCAGTCGGCTTTCTTCATCTTCTATACTCTTTTCATATTGTGGTCCTAATACTTGGGAAATAGTTTCAAGATAGTTTGCTCCCGCTCGAGATGCTTTTTCGAGTTTCGTTTCATATTGGATGATAAGCTCACCGCCGGCATTCATAAATTGAATGCCTAAAATTGGATCTCCTTCTTTAATTAATTTCAAACCGAAATCAATACATCTATTTCCTACTTTAGGTAGATAATCGTTTAAACCTGCTCTTGTAGAAAGTTCCATTGCTTTTGAGAAATAGAGCGCTGCAATATCGAAATTGCGTTCGTTGAGCATTTTACCGCCTTGATTGATGAAGATTTCAGAGATAACCATTATTCTTTCAGTTCGTTGAAGGAAGATATACAATCCTCCAGCAAGTTCAACTAAAGGCATTCCAGCATTAACGTTATTATTATCAATTTGTTTTCGACCTTCTGCTATGAGCTCATTAACAACATCTAATGATTCTTTGGTCAAATTCCCTTGAGCCAAAAGGTGAACACCATTTCTAAATGCTTCAACAGCAGCAGCCATTTCGTTTCTTTTTACAAGCGTTCGACCTAAATCAATACTGATTTGACCTATGCCTATGAGGTCATTTATTGTTCGGAGGATACCGATGCCAGAAGCAAGAATAACATGAGATGCTTCAAGTTTCCCATCCTCTCTAAGAATAATGCCTTGATTTCTACAAACTGTAGCTAAATGCTTTATTGAAGATTCATCAGTGATTTGAGCAATTTTTTCCATACCCTTATCAATTAATCGACTACCACCAACATTTCTTCCATATGAAATCAAGAGTGCTGCTCCTACAAAACACTTCTCAATACCACCTGTTATTTCTCCTTTAGCAAAGAGAGCATCAATCGCTGTGTTGATTAAATGGAACCCTTCCTTGGCTCTTTCGACTTCAATATAATTCTTTGCGTGGGTAAGAAGCTTTTCAGTGCCTAGGAATAAATCATCTGCAGAGGTCATTGCTTCAAAGGCAATTGGTAACATTTTGAAAGCGGTGTCATATTCTCTCTTTTTCTGGAGATTTAAAGCGATTTTGAATATTGTATTTGCTAAATGGATTAAGCGATTTTTCTTTCCAGTTCTTCTAAAGAGAGTAAAGCTTTCTTTGAATAATTCTATAGATTTCTCATAATCTTTAATTTCATAAAATGTTTGACCTTCAATCATACAGAGACGGCCAGTGAATTCTTCACCAACAATTGCACCAATAGTGAGTGCAACTTCCCATAATCGTAATCCAGCCTCTGGATTATTACTTTTGATATTTGCTGTACCAAAAGCCATGACCTTTAGAGCAGTTTCTTCAACTTCTTTCAAACGATTATTTTGTTCCAAAATTTTAGCTATTTTACCATAACAGAGAATAGCATTTTCTATACTATTTGCTGCCATTAATTGATCTACTAACTCTTCCAAAAATTGAATTGCTTCTTCTACCTGACTAATTTCAGTTAAAATTTCTGCGCCTCGAATACCCCAAGAAACAGCAACTTCATTGTTCTTCTCTTTGAGAAACTCTTCACAAGTGTTGATACAGATGCCTGCAGCTTCGATATGGTTATTCACACTTTGGAGAATTTCAATAGTGAGATTAATGTAATTTGTTGCAGGGAGAAGTTTCCTTTCAGCAATTAAATTGCTTGAAAAAACTGCTACTTTATTTGCTAGCTGACTGATTTGTTTCAAATTTTGGGCTTGAATATATACTTTGTAGGTTTTTTCTAGACTAATTAAAGCTGCTTCATGCAGATCTTCTTTTGAGTAGACTTCCCATTCAGTAAGTTTAATCTGTCCATTTAGTTTCAAATCATTAATTTGCAATGCGAAATTCTCAGCTACCTGATAGAATTCTTGACTTCTTGCTGCTCTTACTGTTCCATCTAATTTTATTGTGGGAATACTACCTCGAACAATTTCTGTTGCTATATCGACTATTTGTGTGATAAGTTTAGTCAATTCTTTGTTTTTATTTAGACTTAGATAAATGTCACCCGTATTTCTGATTTTGGCTAAACCCTCTTCCAAATTATTATTTACAATATAATATTGACCCATTGAGTTATGTATTTCAGCAATTGCTGAACGGTCTTCTATAATAACGAATAATTTTATAGCTCTTTCTAAAAGATTTATGCCAAATTGAGGTGTGTGGCTATGAAGGAATTTTTCACCTTCCATTCTTGCTGTTTGAGCTCCTTGAATAGTTTGCTCTGCATTATTCAAAGCTTCAATACCCAGAGTAATCATATTATTCGATTCAGGAAGCATATCTCTTTGGAAGAGCTCTCTTCCTTTTTCAATAATTTCTGCACCAACTATAGCTGCATGTCGAACTGATGAAGAAATATACAAATCAATTGAATTTCCATAGTATTTTGTTGAAAGCTCATATTGTTCTTTTTCTAAAAACTTTTTAGCAACTTCATAAGATCGACCAGCTTCCGCCTCTGTGTTTACTGCACCATCTATCTGAATGGCAACTTGATATCCTTTTTCAGCGTTAACAAAATCACCTTTATTCAGTATAGTTGTGTATGTTTCAAAGCAATGATTAGCAACACCAGGATAAATTTGATCTTTTTCGGGTATTTTATTTTTTACTGAAGCAAGACGGTAATACTCAAAACTTTTTTCGTGATTATCATGTTCAGAATGATATCTTGCTAATGCAGAGAGAATTCTCGCTGCTTCTTCAGGTTGATCCGCTTTAGTGAACTCAACAGCTCCCTCCTCAAAAAGAGGGTCTGCATATTCAGTAAGGTTCTTTCGTAAGAAATCTGCAGCAAAACTTACCATAATTTTAGCTGCACGTTCATATTCTCCTGCTTCAGAAAGCACTTTGCCACTCCCTCGAGCCGAGGCAAGTGTGATATCATTTAGTTCTTCAAGATTGAATTTTCTAACATTCCCTATGTGATCCTCAATAGTTTCTACGGCTGAATTAATATTTCGTTTAATTAATGCTCTCGAGAGTGTTTCATTAAACTCACAGGCAGCACTCCACAATCCTTTGGCATTAATAATATCTCCAGTTTTTATACACTGCTCTGAATACTTTGTGGCGAGAAGAACTAATGGTTTGAATTTTTGCTCTCTAAGTTCTTCAGGAATTGTTTGAGCAGCAAGTTTCAATCGATCTAATGCAATGTCAAAATGGCCTTCTACTAATAGTTCATCAGCAAGTTTGACATATACATCTGCTGCCTCCTCGCTTTTCCCTGCTTCAATATATGCTTCAGCTGCTTTTGTTGCTAAATCAATGCCTGTTTGAAGATTTCTAACCTTAAACATAGGTTGCCACGAAGAATCAAGAGTATCTGCTGCTAGTTCTATTTCCCCTAATTCCATAAAGAACTCCGCACAAAGACGATACATTATCTCAGCATAATGGAAATCATTTTTACTAAATCGCTCTCGAGCGAGTTGTCGTATTTCACTGGGGATATCCACTCTTTCTTCGCTCTCAGGCAAATCTTTTAGTGGGTCAATCATTTTTTTGAAAGCTTCAGTGGCTAGTTGGAATTTGTTATATTTTAGTAGAAGCTCTGCTTCTTTCCTATAAACTACTACCTCAAAATTACGATCAATTAATCTTCCAATCTCAATTGCAATATAAAAATAGTCTCTGCCAATTGGATATTGCTCTATTGTGTGAAGTTGGAGTCCTAATGAAATAATATTATTCCCAAATTCAATGGTTTTATCTTTATTACCAATTTCAATGTAATATTCTTTAGCCATATTATAGTAGGGAATTGCCTCTCGATAGAGTTTCTTTTCAAAAATAGCTAATCCAATTAAAGCTAGCTCACGTGCAAGAACCGTTATAGCTGGAACTGCTTTTCGAGTAATACAGATATCTTTTGCATGTTTAATTAAACGAATAGCAGTGCTATTATTAAAATCAACTGCAGCTGCTTTCAAAAGTTGGTTTTCTGGGTCTAAAATTTCAGGAATTAAGCTCTCTATGTGAGAGACAAAATTTGCCATCACATTTTCAGCTGCTAGGATAATAGTTTCCTTATTATCAGTATTCATCTCAAGAAGTAGCTTAACAGCTTCGTCAAGTGTTTTCTCTCCTTTTTCAGCTTGACCGCTTTCAATATATCTTTGAGAGAGTGATGTGTAGAAATCAATTGTGCCAATTTCATAATCAGCTTTTTTATAGAGTACTTTTGCTTTCTCTAAATACTCTTCCCCAATTTTCTCTTCGTCAGCTCTAACTCTTGCTTTAGATAATATTTGAATGGTATTTTCAATGTAAGCTTTAGCTGCCTCTAGGTATTTTCCTTTTGGATCCTTGCCAATTTTTTCATACTGATTTGCAATTGTTTCATTTATTTTGCCTACTAAATCAAACCTGTTTTCCTTTGTCTGGAAAATTATTGCTGCTTTCTCTAAGAAATTTTCAGCACTAGTTTGAAATGACTCATATTCCGAATGATCCAGTTTTTCACTTGCATCAATAAAATAATTAATCGTTTGAATCAATATTTTTGAATCATTTTTAGTAATTACTGCTTCAGCAATTTCCAGCATTAACCGAGAAGCTTCTTCAAAATTGTCTTTCTCGATAAAAACTTGTATTAACCTAAAGAATTCATCAACTGCTGCTCTTGTTGAGCCAGAGTTTAAGAGATGGCGTGCTTTTTCAATATTTTCAAACATCGTTAGTTTTACAACCCACAAAGCCTATAATATAGTGCAAGATCTTTTTATTTCTACTTCTAATTGAATATAGACTATTTACTTATATATTTGACTCTTATCCAAATAAAAATTGTGTTTAATGATATTCTTCGAAGATTTAAACATCTTCAAATAGGCAAAGTAATTTCCCATGGTCAGTATTTATATTAGATGCTTTATTATGTTATACAATTAACATAGGTGAATATACAATGGATTTATCAGTTAGCTTTCATGGAGCAGTAGCGAGAACAACAGGTTCTGCGCACTTAATTCGAGCGGGTAATAAACGGATTTTATTAGATTGTGGATTGATACAAGGAATACCTCATCATTATAATCAAAATTTCTCATTTGATCCAAAATCCATTGATGATATTGTTTTGTCGCATGCACATTTAGACCATTCCGGAAGAATACCTCTGATGTTCAAACAGGGGTTCGAAGGAAACATCTATTGTACTGCTGCAACAAAAGATTTAGTCAAAGTATTGCTTTTAGATGCAGTGAAAATATCTCGAATAAAAATGAAGAAAACACGCATTGGTGGTAGAAGAGTTTCCTTAGACCCCTTATATGTTGAAAAAGATGTATATAATGCATTGAAACATTTTATTACTGTTCCTTATCATCAGGTTAAGAACATTGATAGAAAAATCTCTTTGAAATTCATTGACGCTGGACACATTCTTGGATCTGCGCAAGTTATACTTGATTGTGATGGAACAATTATTACTTTTACAGGCGATTTAGGACAAAATGGTATGCCTTTGATTCGTAACCCTGATCCAATTAAGAAAACACATTACTTGATAACCGAATCAACATATGGCAATCGAATCCACCCACCCATGGGAAAAGCTGCCCAAGAGTTAATCCAGTATGCAAAACACATTTATGATGAAGGGGGGAAGCTAATCGTTCCATCATTCGCAATTGGAAGAACGCAAACACTGATTTACTTTCTAAATGAAACATTTGAGAAAGAGGAAATCGATAAAATGCCAGTCTATATTGATTCACCTATGGCAATAGATGCAACGGAAATTTATATAAAACATCCAGAATGCTTTGATAAAGAAACCTTGAAGTTACTAAAATCAGGTGACAATCCTTTGATGTTTCCTGAATTATCCTTTTCAAAAACCCATCGCGATTCAAGAAGCATATTGAAGGGCTGGGAAACATGTGTTGTTTTTGCTGGTTCTGGTATGTGCACTGGAGGACGAGTATTAAGTCATTTAATTAATGAATTGCCTACAAGAAAATCTATCGTGTTGCTGGTTGGATTTCAAGCTAAAGGTACTCTGGGAAGAGAGCTCTATGAAGGAGCTAAATCAGTAAAGATTTATAATAAAGAAATTAAAATTCGTGCAAAGGTAAAATCTATCGGAGGCTTCAGTGCACATGCTGATCGAAGGGAACTTATTGATCATATAGCGAAAATTCGAAAGAAACCTGCAAAAACATTTGTGGTGCATGGGGAAGCACAACAATCATTGACTTTTGCTGCAAACATAAGAAATACTTTACGGATATGGGCGCGTGTACCTGAATATAAGAAAGAGTATCGTCTCAAACCATTGTAATAAAGTGGTTTTTCTAAACTTGACTCCTATAGACAATTGCATTCGGTACTCCCGCAATATTAGCTACGACTATTAATCCGTGCTGTGAAAAGAATTCATGAATGTCAAAGAAATATAGAGTCACTCTTTGAATATCAGTCGTTCGAACAACAACATACGTACCTTTTATTGAGAATTTTTCTAAAGTATCACTATCATTCAGTCTCCATATTGGACTTGTAAATTGTGAACGTATGAAAGTAATTGAAATATTTTTATTCAAATAAGCGTAACCACCTGTATACCAAACCATTTCTAGAACAATAAGCCTTTCAGAATCTTCTTGTTGCCCTACCCAGTACATTGCATTACAGATGCCTGAATTCCATTTCCACATATAGTTTTTCTTAACTAATCCCATATACAATGAAGATGTGCTTAACATAACCAGAAGTAAACCTAAAACAACATATTGAAACTGTTTTCTTTTAACCAATTTCGAAAATTTGTAAATACCATTAGCAACGAAAAGCATGCCAAGGGGAAGAAAGGTCATTATAAATCTAAATTCTTTATGAGCAATGGATGAGAAAATTGCTAACCAATAGAACATTAAAATTAAAACGAATACTTTTGACTTGGTCTTTTCCTTAAAAATAAGTCCAAAAATGAGTAAGAAAAAAAAGATGAATATGAAGATATAGGCGAAATCAGTGAAAAATCCGGCAAAGTATTGGAACCAGGGAGACGTACCATGATATGCACTATTGCCTTCCACAATATTATATCGAAAGTAATTGATAGGCGAATGAAGAAAGGTACCCCAAGTAAATAAATCTAATAATCCCTGGAAGAGAACCATCAAAAATGCTCCCCCACAAAAACTTGCTAGAGTTGAAAACGAATTAAGATATTCACCTCTACTTAGAGGTTCATATGTTTTCTCTTTCTTCTTAGCTAACGTTCTAAATGAAATAGCTATTTTTCTGCAAACATCTACAATAGGTTTGTATAAAATTGCAATTGCTAGAGGTATCCCCATAAGAGCTCCTGGAAATCGTATCATAAAAGATAGTCCTAATGAAAGTCCGGCAATTGCAGAAAGAGTGACTTTCCTCTTCGCTTTTTCATGTCTTATCGCCTTATAAATTAGAAAAATGCTTAGAAAGAGAAAATCAGAAGACAATGAATCTGTCATAGTTCGACTCGCCCAATAAGGGAAAAACCACCAAGTACCACAAATAAATGCACTTATTAAACCAACGATTTTATTAAACATCTCTTTGCCAAATAGATATGAAACTACAACAGTAATTATTGAGAAAAGAGAAAGAAATAATCGAGCCGAATAAATCAAAACCAATGGATCTGTTATTCCGAAGAGCATTAGAAATTTATAGACCCCAACAAGTATTAAAACAAAGAACCATGACCTTGCTCCACCAAATCGATAAGCAGTGTTGTATTCCCAAGGAATGGTTTGACCTGTTCCATATTCCCCATATATCCAATAATGAATCATTTCAAGCGATTGAAAGACTTCATCAGGATGAACAAACCCTTGGGATTCTTGTGCAGCTAAGAGACGAAGAAGAATGGATAAAATGATAATAACTGTCAAAGGTAAATAATTGAATATTTTTTTGAAAAACGTTGTACTAACAACATCAGAGAAATTCTTTCTAGTGGGCATGTGTTCATTCACTTTTTCTTGATCATGAATGGAGAATTGAGTTTTAGTAGGTTGGTCTCCATCGAGCAAAAGCCATTCTCTCCAGTTTAGGTATACAAGGTTAGAAATATTAACCATAAAAAACTATTCCATATGCTACTATAACACAAGTATTTTATAAATAATAGAACTCGATATTACATACAGAGGTAGAAAATTGAGCGACTATATACATACTATCAGCTTCAAAGTTCTCATAGATTCTGAAGTGGTGGATTTTACGTTTAGAGTTCCACGAGGAACGTTGCTAATCCAAGTATTGGATGAACTTGAAACAACGCTGAAAATTCAGCCAAGGGTTATTGCTACAGTAAATCATGATGGAGAAATAGTTATTATCGAAAACCATTATTCCACCGTTGAGTACCTTATGCAAAAACATGGAACTGATTTTTATGCTGGCGGATCAAGTATTGTGACATTCAATCATGGAGAATACATTATTGATCTAGAAGTTCCAGAAGCAATTCCATTTGCATCATCCTTTAGAACAGCCTGTAAAAGCTTCTCGATAATGCCAAGAGATGTCTCTATGGAAAGACAAGATGGTCAAGTGATGGATTATGAAATATTTCGTATGCCCACCGCTTTTGTGCTAAACTCTTGGGGGAATTTTTATCGAATTGTTGATCGCGAATTAGGTGATCCTTTAATTGATCCACCAAAAGCAGTTGAAGAAGAGTCGCTCACACATACAGAGCAAACTTCTGAAGAAATAAAATCGGAACAAGATTCAATGGTCTACCCACCGAAATTAGATGGTTCTGAATTAATAGATGCAGCTTCAGTAGTATCTGAAATAGATACTTTGACTGATCATTTTGTTGAATCCTCCTTATCTGATGACCAAGAAAAACCAACAATTGAATCATTAATGGATGAAATACGTATAGATAGTGAAACCGATTTAGACGATGACGAAGAGGAGTTTATGACTCAAGCAATTGACGAACCCTTAGCAGATTCTGTTATTACAGATGTTTCACACATAGAGGAGAAGGAGGAGGAACCTGAAGGCGTTCCCCTAAGTGAAGTGATTGATTTTGACGATGAAATAGAAGCTTTAGAGGATGAAACAATTGCTGATGAAGAGGAAGAAGATGATTTAGAAATTTTTGCCCAAGATTATGAAGAAGTAACGGATTTTGAAGAAGTTGATACTGAAGAACAAATTTCCGATGAATTTGTTGATGAGGATGAAGAGGTCATTGACGATCTTCCAATTGAAGAAACTTCTCCATCATTTGAAGAAATGATAACAACTTCTGTAATAGAAGAGAAAGTAGAATCAGATGAAGTTGAAGAACCTGAGGAAGAAAAAATAGTTACTCAACCATTTGATGATGAGCAATTTATTGATTCAATCAATGATCATTATGTTGAAAAAGATACGAGTGATCAAATACCAGTATTCTCTACTGATGAAACAGAAATAACCGAAGATGTTGAGGATGAAGACTTAGACGAAGACCCTCAAGCATTGGATGATTTGACGGAAGATATGGTTATCAAATCCGAAGATATTTTCGAATCTGATCTCAAAGAGATAGATGAAGTAACTGAACAACCAGTAGTTGCTCCTATTCAGGATGATTTGTCTTTAGACCAAAGATTAGAGATTAGAAAACAAGAGCTAGTTACTCTTGAAAAAATCTTAAGTGAAGAAGAGAAATTAAAAGTAAAGATACAACAAAGGACAATTACCATCGATTATTATGAGAAAATGAATCCAC
Source organism: Candidatus Heimdallarchaeota archaeon (assembly GCA_030614005.1). GTDB lineage: Archaea > Asgardarchaeota > Heimdallarchaeia > JABLTI01 > JABLTI01 > JABLTI01. Next base: position 42,883 of record JAUWKS010000013.1, read on the forward strand.
GAAAAATATATCCAATAGCGGTGAAAATTTCACCTACTACTTCACCTAAACAAAATAAATTCACTGACCAACTAAAGATTGTACCGATATTTCCAGGTTGTTATGTAACTCCCCATCAAGAAATTATTGAAATAAATGGTGAAAGTGATATTGATACAGAATTCACTGTAACACCTCTAATTAGCAAAGGAATAGTAAATGGAAAACTTGGTATCTGGTATAAAGAAAGAAATATTCTCAATATCAATACTAGATCAAAAATAAGGAATTATTCGGGTTGCATTGTTAGTAGCATATTGGCATTTCTATTTGGAATTATGCCTTTTATGTTTTTAATATTCAATTTTAATTTTAATGAAGCTTTAGCAACTGGAATAAATAACATTCTTTCAACATCATTGACAACTACTTTGTTAATGATTATTGAAATAATTCTGTTAGTAGTTTTCCTTGGCCTAATGGTAGGGTTTATTTTCGTAGGGAAACCAGCAAAACGAAAAATAAAACGCAAATTTTATCCTGTTGCACCTCAATCTGATGATTAACAGACGCTGTTAATCACTTTCATTTTCTAAATGCTCTAGAAAGATTTTAATATAAACTAAATAAAAAAACAAGAGAAGGTGTTAAGAACAAATGAATGATTTCAACGCATTCCTTGGACCAAAAGGTTTACTAGCATTTGCAATTATTTTCGTAATTTTAGGAATAGCCGCACTCGCATGGTTATTCATGTATCAAGAAGCAGACCCTGATAGAACATTTCGTGGTTCAGTAGCTAGAGCGTTTTCTGCATCAATGTTTTTAGGATTTTCAGCCTTTCTCTTTGTTATTTGGAGCGGCGTACTAATATAATTTCAATAATGAAACGAAGAGCGATCGTTTGATCGCTAAACTTTAATTTTATTAGTTCTTCAATGGTATTTTGCATTTGAGCATTTGTTCCTAGATTTAATCTTGATGGAATCAAAGAGCATTGAACCGATATCAATGAATAATAATCTATTAGTTAACAATGGTTTTTCTTTTAACATAACTCTAGTAGCTTCGGCAATCTGTAAACTACCAATTAACTGTATTATACTCGGATGAATGCCAGTTTCTGCTGAAGATGGAAGTGCATTATCATCAATATGACCAAATAAACACTCGATACAAGCGCCTCCTCGAACAACTGTCATTACATTCCCTGCTAAACCGCTAACCGCACCAAATAGGAAAGGTATATCGCTTTCTAAGCATTTCTTGTTAATTGCGAATCTTGATGTGAACCTATCTAAAGCATCAATAACAAAATCAACATTATCAGTTACAAGATCAACATTTCTAGTAGAAACCTCTTCTTGAATGATTTCAATTTTAACATCTGGGTTTAGCTTTTCTAAGAATTTTTTAGCCGCATTTACCTTTGGTTTGCCTACATCCTTTTCACGGTATAGCATTTGTCTTTGTAAATTTGATAACTCAACAATATCTTTGTCAAAAAGTCGCAGGTGACCCACACCTAATGCTGTAAGTTGAGTTGCAGTAACAGAACCAAGACCTCCAGCTCCAACAATTGAAACTCTTGCTCGTCGAATTTTTTTCATACCCTCAACACCAATTGTTGGGAGATTAACAAAACGAGAATATCTGCCTGTAGAAAAATTGTTTTCGTTCAAATCTTTATTTCTCCATAAGTAGTTCTTTTGCAAGTTTCTTAACTAAGCTAAATTCATAATTGTCAACTTCTTTATTGAAACTAATGAAAAAATCACTAAACATCTCTTTAGAGAGGCCATTTCGAATATAATTGTTCAGCTGAAGAATTGTTTCAAGACGATCTGCTTCAGATACAATCCTTGCTTCTATTGATTTCTTTTCCTGAAATTCAGCGAAATATTCTTGCAAAATTTTCCCTTGTTCTTTAGGGAGCTTTGCAAATAATGATTTTGCCGCATTTTTATCAAGGTCATGTTTGAATGCATCATATTTTTCCGGAGAGAATTTTCTTATGCAACGATTAATATCTTGAGATACACTTTCTGAGAGATCATGAATATGGGCCATAATTAGTGCTTTCTCTAGATTGATTTCCTTTCCTTTAGCTTTTTCATCAAAACAGATTAGCATAGTTATCATAGTAACAAATTGACTGTGGTCTGCAACACTCTCTACATCTGAAAGCGGAACACCGGAGTAAATCCAACCACTTCTAACAATTCGTTTAAGGCGGATGGCTTCTTGTAAAAATGACAATAGATTAATTTCATGCATTTATATCACACATCTTATAATAATTCAGTTTTAATTAAAAATGATTGGCAATTACTTTCAAAAAAAGAGTTGGTTGGTAAATTGTTCCAACCTATGTATAAAAGTTGCTCTTTTTCCTTGCTTGTCGGGGTGTTCCAGCAGACATTTCATTTGTCTGAAGTGCTAATTCTGAAAGTTTCTTTTTAATGGATTCAGATTGCTCAATCAAGGTTTCAACATTGATATCTAATTCTTTCAAGTCATTGATAATTTTAACAAGAGAGGCAGCCCCACCAGGATCAGGGAGTTCAGGTCTTGTGCCTACAAGAAACGCATAACCATCTATATCACTTATCATGGTTTTATTTAGAATTGCACCAGCAAACCCTTTGATAAAGCCACTTTTCAGAGGAGGAATTTTCAGCTTCTCTGCTTTATTTTTAATTTCGGGTTCGGAAACCATATACACTTTCCCTTCATCCTTTCTATTGAGATAACCAAATCCATCAAGGGTTATAATTTCCTTTGCTCCATGCCCTTCTGCCCACGACATAATAGCATTGGAAATAAAGTATGCTGCTTCTGGAGAAACAGCACTTTCACCAATAAATACTGCAATTTTCAAATCCTTCTTCCCCATAATCCGATAGGGATGTCTCAGATACCCATCTAGGAAAACAGCAACAGGTGGTATTGCAACGCCTTCAATAAAACCAATGGTTTTTAGTTCCAATTTTTCACTTATATGTTGGGCAGCAATCGCTCCAGTTAATCCCATACCTGGAAAACCAACAATAACTGTTTCTACATCAAAATCAGTTTTACAGATGCATCGAGCATACATCTCACTACTTTCAATTAAACTTCTATCATAGTTCAAAATACATTTCTCCTACTTTTTTTTTGAAATTAAATGTTTAATATTTCGTAAATATATACTATCTTCTACCATTATTTAGACTTGTTGTTTTTTTTCTTTGTAAAAAACTCATCAAATATTAATAAAATGTTAAAATTCAGCTAAAATCTTAATATTAAAACAAATGAAAGGTCGGAGAATTGGCTCCGACAAATTGCTGTTTGAAAATTATTTTTTCTTCTTAACGATTTCGACCATTTTCTTTATATGTTCTGTAGTGGTTCCACAGCATCCTCCAAGAACTTCAACACCAAGTTTTTGGATTTCTAGCATATCATTAGCAAACCTAGCAGGATCGATTGGGTAGAGATTTTTACCTGCGACAGTCAATGGTGCACCAGCAGTAGGTTGTACGATAACTGGTTTCGTTGCAACATTTTTGATCTCCTTAGCTAGTCCTATCATTTCATAGCTACCAAGTGTACAACCGCAACCAACAACATCTGCTCCGGCTTTTTCCAAACGAGTAATGGACTCTTTCACATCCATATTACACAAAGGTGTTCGATATCCTTCAGCAAATTTGTCAAAAGTCATTGCTACGATAATAGGTAAATCACTTGTTTCTTTTACACTCTTAATGGCTTCTTCCGCTTCTTCGATGTAATACATTGTTTCAATACTAAACAAATCTACATCTGCTTTCGTTAGGGCTTCGATTTGCTCATCAAAAGCTTCACGGAACATTGCTAACGTATAGTCTCCACCATCACGTTCTAAAAGCACTGCATTAGGACCAACATTTCCAGCAACAAAACCATTTTTTGGGCAAACACTTCTAGCAATCTCTACCTGACGGGTATTGATTTGTTGAATCTTTCCTTCGAGTTTTTTACCTAGGCCAATAATAGTTGCACCATATGTATTTGTGTGGATAGCATCAACACCGGCATCAAAATGTGCTTTATGTATCTCTGCAATAATCTCTGAAAAGTAAGCTGAAAATCTTTCTGCAGAATCGCCTAGTACTAATCCTTTCTCAAGGAGCTCTGTTCCCATTGCTCCGTCAAAGAAAACGGTTCGTTCTTCTATTAGATCAAGTATTGTTTTCTTCATAATTTTCACCAAAACTACAACTTTTTTCTTTCCCAATAGTAATTGTTTCTAGTTTTAAAAAACGTTCCTCAAGAGGAATAGGTGAAGAGAAATAATCAAAACTTTGTTAAAGTGAAATAAACCTTATTCTAAGGTAGTTGAAATTAACCTTTCAATCCAAGTTGATTGTAATGAAGAAACTAGCTATTGGTATTGATATAGGTGGAACGTTCACAGATATTATTATCCAAAACAAAGACTCTGGCGATATTATCAAACAGCTAAAGGTTGCAACAATACTCAAAAACCCCGAAGAAGCCATAATTGCTAGCTTACAACAAGAACTAATCAGTGAAGACATAGACTTTGTCCAACAAATCTATCATGCAACAACTATTGCAACAAATGCTTTTCTTGGTCAAGTAAATTTGGAGTTACCAAAAACAGCGCTCGTAACAACGAAAGGTTTTCGAGATATATTAGAAATAGGTCGACAAAGAAGAGCCTCTCTCTATGACTTTTCTTTTGAGAGACCAAAACCCATTATTCCTAGACGTTTTAGATTTGAAATTAAAGAGCGATTAAACCACAAAGGAGAAATAATCTGCCCTATTGAATTAGATATTCTACCAAAAATAAGTGCCGCTATCAAACAAGAAAATATCAGTAGCGTTGCAATTACTCTTCTCCACTCATATAAGAACTCAATCCACGAACAAAAAATCAAAGAATACTTTGAGAAAAATCACAAAGATCTTTATATTTCAACTAGCTTTGAAGTTTCTCCTGAACACAGAGAGTTTGAACGAACAAGCACAACAGCAATAAATGCAATATTAATGCCGATAGTTTCTAGATACATAAATTCGTTGGCAGAATCATTTAGAGAATTTGGTTTTAAAGCTCCTTTGTTCATAATGCAAAGTAATGGTGGAGTCAGTAAATCAGATCAAATACAAAAATTGCCTGTAAGTATAATTGAAAGTGGCCCATCAGCTGGCGTAGTTGCTTCTCGATTTTATGCTGAATTCCTTGATCTTAATAGAGTACTTTCTTTTGACATGGGTGGCACAACCGCAAAAGCAGGTTCAATTGTAAATAAAACGATTACTTTAACCTCCGAATATGAAATAGGTGGCGATGTACATAGCGGTCGAATAACAAAAGGAAGTGGTTATCCTGCAAGATTTCCATTCATTGATTTAGCTGAAATTTCGTCTGGTGGAGGATCAATTGCTTGGGTAGATAACGGAAATGCTTTGCGCGTTGGACCAATTAGCGCTGGGTCAGAACCAGGACCCGTCTGTTATAATCAGAATGGTATTGATCCCACAATTACTGATGCAAATCTAGTTCTAGGTCGGTTAAACCCTGAAGGCTTGCTCAATAAAACATTTAAAATATTTCCTGAATTATCAAAGAAAAGTATAAAGAAGAAAATAGCTTCAAAAATAGATCTGAGTGTCACTGAAAGTGCACTGGGAATCATTGAAATTGCTAATATAAATATGAGTCGTATTTTACGAATAGTAACAGTTGAACGTGGATTAGACCCAAGAGATTTCATTTTAATTGCTTTTGGTGGTGCAGGACCATTGCACGCGTGTGCCTTAGCTAATGAGCTTGAAATGACTCATATAATAATTCCAAATAATCCTGGACTTTTCTCGGCAATGGGATTACTGTTCACTGATGTAAAGCATACAAATGTAAAATCAATAAGAGAAAAGATTGAGAATCTTGATTACCTGATGATTGAAAATGAATTTGGAAAATTGGAAGAAAAGGGAATTGCTGTTTTAGATGATGAGGGTTTCAAAGGAAAAGATATAATACATCAGAGATTTGCAGAATTACGGTATGTAGGACAAGGTTTTGAATTATTAGTTCCACTTTCAGACATTAAATTAGTAGCTGATAATACCTCTTCTAAAATTGAGAAGCTCTTTAATCAGAAACATAAAATAATTTACGGTTACATTATGGAAAATGAAGAGGTTGAAGTGGTAAATATAAGAGTTAATAGTCTTGGTCTTATCAAAAAACCAATTCTAAAGAAAGTCAAACCTGGAGAGAAAAAGCCAATAAAAGAAGCTATAGTTGATCATAGGCAAGTATTATTCGACAAACAAAAGGAATATATTCAAACACCAATTTATGATCGAACAAAACTTCTAGCAAAGAATGAAATTGCTGGTCCTGCCATAATAGAACAATACGATTCAACAACAATCCTTCCCCAAAACTGGAAAGCAAAAGTGGATGAATTTGGGTTAATTCATTTGCATAGGATGTGAAGCTGTGAAAGAAAATCAAGTAGATATCATTACTCGAGAGGTCATTCGTGGAGGATTAGAATTTACTGCAGAAGAAATGGGTATCATTTTACGAAACGCAGCGTATAGTACCAATATTAAGGAAAGAATGGATCACAGTTGTTCTTTATTCGATTACAAAGGACGAATGTTAGCTCAAGCAGAGCATATACCTGTACATCTCGGTGCTATGCCGCTTACTGTGAAGAGTGTTATAGCAACTTTTGAAGGTGAAATCAAACCTGGGGATTCATTTATTCTAAACGACCCATATTTAGGTGGAACTCATCTGCCTGATATTACTATTGTTACACCGATATTTTATCAAAAAGAATTGGTTGGTTATTCTGTAAGTAGAGCACATCACAATGATGTTGGTGGGATGGTTCCAGGATCAATGCCCGGAAATGCTACCGAAATATTCCAAGAAGGGCTGAGGATTCCTCCGGTAAAAATCGTTCAAAAAGGCGTTGTTAACAAAGATATCCTAGATATTATAATGATTAATTCTCGAACGCCTAAACTACGAAAAGGAGATTTAATGGCTCAACTGTCTGCAAATTGGACCGGAGAGAAACGATTAATAGAATTAATTCAGCGAAAAGGATTAAAAACATATAAATTAGCTGTTGATGAAATCTTGAATTATTCTGAAAGAAGATTTCTAGCAATTATTAAGAATTTTCCAGACAAAGAAGCTGAAGGCATCGACTTTATGGATGACGATGGGATTAGTGATGAACGAATCAAACTCGTTGTCAAAGTAAAGAAAATTAAAAACCATCTGACTTTTGATTTCACAGGTACTTCTAAACAAGTACGAGGTGCTGTTAATTGCCCAATTGCTGTAACATTATCTGGTGCTTATTTTGTTTTACGATCAATAACTGATCCAACAATACCTGCAAATGAAGGGTTATATCGTCATTTAACAGTTATTGTTCCAGAAGGGTCAATATTAAATGCCAAATCTCCCGCGGCTGTTGTCGGAGGAAACGTAGAAACATCTCAAAGAGTTGTTGATACTTTGCTAAAAGCATTTTCAAATATTCTTCCAGATATAATTCCTGCAGCATCACAAGGAACAATGAATAATCTCATCATAGGTGGAATGGATGTAAATAATCACCCCTTTACTTTTTATGAAACAATCGGCGGTGGAAGCGGAGGTACTCCAAGCAAAGATGGTGTTGATGGAATACATACCAATATGACGAATACTATGAATACACCCATCGAGGAAATCGAAGCAAGATATCCACTAAGAGTTCTGGAATATTCATTGAGAAATAATAGCTCTGGTAAAGGCAAGTATCGTGGTGGTATTGGAATAATTAGAGCATTTCAAACGGAAGTGCCTGTGATAATTAGTCTTCTGGGTGAAAGGCAAAAAACCGCTCCTTGGGGATTACAAGGAGGAAAAGATGGAAAGCAAGGAGAATATTACAAAATTACTACTGGGAATGAAAAAATAGTTTTACCAGGAAAAGGCACTTTTACATTAGACGCTGGAGAAGTAATCGTTATTGAAACCCCTGGAGCCGGTGGCTGGGGTAAACCAAAGGAAAGAAGTAAAGCAAGATTAGCTGAAGATACATTAGATGAAAAAGTATTTGAAAAATAAGCCTTAAAAGTAGTTTTTTGATAAAAAGTGCTAAATCTAAAGATTTATTTTCTCATAACTGACAAAATTGTGTAAGAAACGTTTGAGTTTAGCGTTTCGTATCGGAGCAATGCATAGTGACCACGCCAGCTAAGGGAGATAAGATAAAAACAAAAACCCCCTACAAGACGCAACCCGATCTTGATAAAATCATTTCAGGTGGTAATTGGTACAAAAAACTCATTGAAACAATGGATGATGGAATTATTGCTACAGATATGAATAGAATTATTATTTATGTTAACCCTGCTGCTTGTAAAAAATTAGGTTATACTGAAGAAGAATTACTTGGAAAAAGCTCTTTAGAAATTGTTGTTGAAGAAGATCGCGCTAGAGTCACTCGAGAATCAGCAATACGCTTTAGTGAAAAAGTCTCTACACAATATGAAATTACTTTTAAAACAAAAGTTGGCTCAAAATTTCCCGTTCTGATTAGTGGTTCACCAATTTTGGATGAGAATAATCAAACACTTGGCACTTATGCATTAATTACTGATATCAGAGATAGAAAGGTTGTAGAAAAAGAGTTACGGGATAAGAATAATGAATTACAAAATCTCTATAACAATTTATTGGAGTTATATCAGCAACTGGGTGCAATAATCGCAGAGACAACTACAGTACCCTCAACTGAAATTTTGCTTTTCACCTCCAAGCATTGTGTGTATTGTGCACCTGCAGAAGAGGTCCTACAACAGGTACTTGCTTCTTACGCTGGAAAAATCACTTACAGAAAAGTGGATATTGATGAAGAGCCTGAGTTGGCAGCAGAACATGAGATTCTTTCCCTCCCAACAATTGCAATTGGCGAAGAACAACTAACTTCTGTTCCTGATATCTATAAATTACATTCAGCATTATTCAGTGCATTAGTGCCCGAAGAAAAGTTCAGAAGAACAAGACAAGAATTAGATAATATTATTGATAATTCACCTGTTGCTATTTTTACTATAAATTCTAAAGGAACGGTTACCAAAAGTAATCCTCTTGTCGGGATACTGACCGGTGTGGAATTACAAGACATTACAGGTCATGATGCACTAAATCCAGAAAAGAATGGAGAATCACTATTTCCAAAATCACTCATTAAGCTTTTTAAGAAAGGCCTAAAAGGTAAGACAATAACTGAAGATCGTTTACGTATCAAAGACTATTCCTCTGAGAAAGATGATCCATTTTCAATTGTTAGTTTCAAAGTAGTTCCAATGGCTACTAAAGAGGGAGAAATAAACGAAATTCTTGTCTTATGTGAAGATGTCACTAAACTGGCTATGCAAGAAGAAGCATTGAGTGAATCCTATACCAAATTAGAAGACCTGAATGACAAGCTTTTACAATTAAATAAAGATAGGTCGAATTTTGTTGAACTTACTTCGACTAAACTTTTAGAACCATTAAGAAACTCAAGAGAGTTGATAGATACTATTCTTCGTGGGCAATTAGGCATGCTGAGTGAAGAACTATTTGGCACAATGGAATTTCTGAGAAATAACTTAGAAAAAGTATCAAAAAGTATTTTTGGCATTATAGAATTTTCAAATATAGAAGCACAAGACTTCAGTTTGAAACTTGATGAACATAACCTTAAGGATCTTATTTCACAAACAACTAGTTTAGTTGGGTCTGTAGGTATACAAAAAAGCTTTATTGGGACAATTGAACTTTCTAATGAAGTCACTGTTTGGTGTGACTCTGAACAAATTATTCGTGTTTTAAGAAACTTAGTTTTGAATGCTATCCAATTCACTCCTATAAATTGTAACATTCACTTTTCAGCTGAAGATAAGAATGGTCTTGTTGCTGTTTATTTGAAGGATAACGGTTTTGGTATTGCTAAGAAAGATCTTAAAAGAATATTTGAGCAATATGTAAAAACTGATCCCGAAAGTTCTGGGTCGGGTTTAGGGTTATCCATGGTAAAAAGTTTAGTGGAAGCTCACGGAGGAACCGTTAGAGCAGAATCGGAAGGCAAAAACAAAGGTTCAACGTTTATGTTTACTTTGCCAACCAATAAAGCATCATATGAAAAACTAATCTCTAAGAAAGAGAAATCAAATTAGTTACTGGTTCTTTTTATATAACTTTGTTTTGTTAGTCAGAAACGTTTTATATAGACGCAATATTGTGATACGGTGATAAAAAATGCAATATCGTACTTTAGGCAAAACAGGACGAAAAGTATCAGTACTAGGTTTTGGCGCAATGCGTTTACCCACAATAAAACTTGGGGAACAAGCAATCAAACATGATGAAGCAATAGAATTGATAAGAAAAAGCATAGATGCTGGAGTAAATTATGTTGACACAGCATATAATTATCATAGCGATGAAAGTGAGCTTGTTGTAGCAAAAGCATTGAAGGATGGTTATCGAGAGAAAGTTACTCTTGCAACAAAAGCACCAATTTGGAAGAAAGAGTACGATAAAGAAGAAAGCTTTGATAAATATCTCAATGAACAATTGAAAAAATTAGAAGTAGAAACGATAGATGTGTATCTTTTCCATGCTTTAAATACTAAAACATGGAAGAAACTGAATGAAATAAAAGGAATTGAAAGTGCAAAGAAAGCTAAAGCAGCAGGAAAAATAAATCACTTGGCCTTTTCATTCCATGATAAACCAGAGCTTCTGAAAGAGATAATTGATTCTGAAGCATTTGAGGTAATGCTTGTACAGTACAATATTCTTGATACTGTAAATGAAGAAATGATCAAGTATGCATCTGAAAAAGGGATTGGTGTAGTTGTAATGGGTCCAGTAGGAGGAGGCCGACTTGCTGGTGTTCCACCTGAGAAACTAGAACAATACTTGTTACCAGGGAAGAAGAATTTTGCTGATTTAGCATTAAGGTATGTTTGGAATAATCCATACGTTGACGTTGCATTATCTGGTATGGGTACAGATGAAATGGTAGAGGAAAATCTCGCTTTGGCTTCTAACGAAGAGTACACTTTAACAGATACTCAGAAAAAAATGGCTGATGAATTAGGTGTCAAATTTAAAGGATTGACAGATAACCTTTGTACAAACTGTAAATATTGTATGCCGTGTGAACAAGAAGTAAATATTGCATTCATCTTTCAAGCACTGATAAATTACCAAGTTTACGGACAAGAAGACGAAGCGAAAAGAAGGTACAGCATAATAGGTAAAGAAGATTGGGCTTCTGGAAAAAATGCTGAAGCTTGCACAGAATGTGGTGAGTGTTTAGAAAAATGCCCGCAGAAAATACCTATTATTGATCAATTAAAGAAAGCACACGAAATCCTGACTTAATTAATTAATAAGACTAATAAAAATAAAAAAACAGCAGTTGAGAAACTGCTTCTATCTTTCTTTTTCTATCTCATCCATTGTGCTACTTTGACTCCTTTCCAACGTTTTATCTCGCCGTTTTTCATACCGATGAAATCAGGAATCATTCTGAGGATAATGAGTATTGTGCACCCCCAACTAAAAACCATTATTGGCCACGTATGCCAATGAGTTCCATCAAGCAAGGAAAATTGTCCTACTAGATAGAAAATAGTGTATGTTGTCGCAACGGATACTGTTGCCATTATACCTGCTATTCCACTATATCTGATAATTATTAACCAAACAAGTAATGAAACCCACCAAACAAGGATACCCCATGGATTGATTACAATCATGACACCAGTTAATACTGCAAATCCTTTGCCTCCTTGAAATTTCATCCAAGGCATCCAACAATGTCCCGCAAATGCTGCAATACCACACAGAGCAGCTAGTAAATCCAAATTCACTGGTTCTAAAGATGTTAGAGTACTGAAAAAGATATATCGAGTTAATAATGTGCCAAGAAAGCCTTTTGTAATATCTAAAGACATAGTTAAAATCGCCCAACTATAACCCGCTGTTCGTACAGTGTTTCTAGTGCTAACGGAACCTGAACCTTCATTTCGCACATCTTTTCCAGTAACTAATTTAACAATAATCCAAGCAAATGGAATCGAACCGAAAAAGAACCCAATAATTGGTGCTAAAATATAAGGATAAATCATCTGCAAAATCTCCTGTTATTAGCACTACTATTCTTTATCTTTAAATAGATTTTTCACAGACGCTATGATATGGTTATTACGGCTAATTCTTTAACAAAATTAATTCTTTGGCAAAAACTAAAAAAGCAGAAGAGCTTAAAGAGGATAACAAACCAAATCAAAAGAGAGACTGATTATCTTGGTATCTTGGAAAGAAGAATTTAAACAAGCAGGTATAGAGTTGGGGTATGATTTACTATTAGTTGCACTAATCATTTGTTGGGTAGCGGCTATTGTTACTGCTATACTAGAAGTTTCTCTTTGGATTGCCTTAGGACTTTTCTTTTTGGGATGTATTTTCTTATTTTCAATGTTTACAGTATCGAGAAATTCAGAAGAAGCTGAGAAAAAAGCTCTAGCAAAAGAAAATTCTGAAGATGTAGAAGAGGAAGAAGAAAAAGCATAAGAAAGTATATTTTTGGAATAATTTTATTCGTAAGAGAAACTAACAGCCTTTTTTTTCTTTGTTATACCCATAACACAATACTTTTTTGCATACAATTCAAAAATATGCTATCTGATAATTTGTTGCTAATAGTTAAATTGCTCGTAATTTTGTAAATTAGGTTCATTTACACAAATGAATAAGCAGAATAATCAAATTATTAACTATTGAAATCCTGTTTGGAGAGAAAAAACATGCCAGAAGTAGGTCTAGGAGAATTCGATGATCAAGAAGTATTAAAGAAATCGCTTGTGGCATTCGAAAAAACCAAAAAAGAGATTCAAGATCATATTCTTGAAAGAACCGCAGTTGTTCCTGATGTAACTTTAACTGAAATAGAAAAAGAATTCAATATTTCCACAGAACTCGCGAAAGCAATTTTTGTGTTAGAATTTGAGTATTATATTCCGAGGAAACTTTCAGCAAATTGTTACCTCTCTGAAATGAAGAGACTTACAGAAGCTCAATATGAATTGCCGGATATTTACTCTTTTAGAGTAAGGTATTCAATGGAAGAAGGTTTTTGGATTAAATATCTAGTAGTGGATCTTCCAAAAAAACTTGAACATAAAATGGGTAAACTGAAAAAAATCTATTGTTCTCTATTTGGCGACCTCGCCGCGGATAAAGAAGACGCAGCCGTATATATTATCGAAAGAGCTTTTATCTGTAGTGAGGTAATAAGACCAATTATCCATTCTTGGATGAAAGAGCATCATCGAGCAAAGTATTCTGATTGTGTGAAAACATTTTTGTGTAGCATCCAACGAAAAGCAAGAGAAAAGTGTTTACCATTAGTGGAAGAAATTGGCAATAGATTTCATTCACAGATGGATTCACTAAGAAGTATCATTACCGAAATTCGACCAAAAGGGTGGATAATGAATGCAAAAGAAGAATATAATAAACTTTCAGAGAAACTAATACTATTTGAAAAGGAAGACTACCTTGATTGGCGATTAGCTGCAGAAATTATTTTAGAAACAATGTTGTTGAGAGATTTTGATGATCAAGATAAAGAAGAAACAGATTTTGTAGTTAAAGAAATGCCAAAACAAAAAGAAAATATTGTAACTCAAATGATAACAACAAAAAAGGAAAAATACCTCACAGATGATATTTCAGTAATTCTTACAAAAATAGTTGATTTATCTGAAGAGAACCAGAAACCGCTAATAGAAGAGATGATACAAGAAAATTATGATCATGCAACAGTCAAAAACCGAGTAAAACCAGCTATTTTCTCAAAGATTTTTCTTGAAAGGATTATGACTGAACTGATGATTGGAAATAAAGAAATAGTCAAAATAACAAAGAAATTTGATGTACAACTTATGTTTCGCTTATCTCCTGCTGGAGGAAAAGAATTTCCACATTTAGGAATAGATGACAAAATAACTGGATTGCTTGAAGAATTTGTTATGGATATTCTACAAAAACAAAATGAGCTAAAAATGATTTCTACAGAAGAAACTATGAGGGAGAAAGCTGAGCAATCTATTGAAGAGAGCGAAAAACACTCAGAAGAAGTAGACTCGACAAAGAAAAGTCAAGTGGTTGGGAAAATAAAGGAATCGAGTGAAAAGGAATTATGGTTATTTGTAAGAGATGAATACTTGAAAGAATTATTCGATAGTGAGAAAGAATTAGTTGCAGGAGCAAGAATTCTGAAGAAATATTCACTTGAACTGGGATTATTAATGACTGAGGGAGAAGCAACGTCATATCTAACCTCTGAACTCGATAAGAAGGGCTTTTCTATTGAAAGCTCAAGCAGAGAAGATATTGATTCAAATGTGTGCAAAATCGTTTTCAAACAGTTGAAAGAATTGAGGAAATACTAAAAAAAATCATTATCCTCTTTTATCTGTCCTCAAAAATTGAGAAGGATCTACTCGTCGTTTTTTGATTAGCATTATCAGAAGAATTGTTACCAATAACATCTTTCTTACGGTAACTGCGGCTCAGATTTTCCGCCCAAAAATCTAGTTCAACTGGCATGCTATTTCTTTACCTTCTCAAGATTGGTTTGTAGTGACAATGATATTTCAATAATTCAATAAAAACAACCGCAATATCGGGATAGTTACCTCAATATTAGCTTCTAATAGAATTTAGAGATGAAAAAGAGAAGAAAAAAAGGTTTTTGTAGCGACAAAAACACCGATGCTTTTTCCCACAAAACATAAAAAGAATCAATAAAAAGTACAATTAGAAAGTTACTAGACTTCAAATCCAGAAAAACTAGCTGAAGTTACCAGTACAAAGAAAAGTTCCTAAAATCAATGTTATCTTAGATGGGAACATCAAGAAAAAGCGGGGATATGTTTAACTATTCAAAAAGTGGTTAGATAAAAAACATCACCAAATAAACAAGTACTTGGTACAGATAGATTTTGAAGGAAATGAAATACAGACCAAACAATTGGTAATAGGTTGATGAAAGAACAATGTCAATGAAAGCAGATTTCATAAAAGAATTAGAAATTTCTACATTCTCAAAACCAATTCTAAAAGAAATGGGCGTAAAAGCAATCTTCTTAGTCACTTTTGACATTATCCTAGGACCAATAGCCTATGTCAATAAACTCTCTACAGAAAAAAGTGAGTATCTCGAATTTTTGCAACAGAATATAGCGCACCTAGGAGAATTTTACACTGGAATATCACATGCACAAATCGATAAAGTAACAACAAGAACCGGAGAAGAAATGCTTGTAGGACGAGCAACAAGAAAAGTAAATGAAATGGAACTAATAGATATCGCCGTAGCTTTAGTGGACTCAACAGAATATCATAATGAAATTGTTAAGATGCTAAAATTCGTTGTGAGAACGTCATATGGCAATCCAAAAAACTTTTGTGATTTATTAGACAGAGTGTTGCTGGAATATCAAGACCTCGGAAAGAAAAAAGCAGAGGCAGGAAAATTCGCCGTATTCAAAGATGCTTCAAAGGAAAAAGTGGCGAATATAGCAAAGCTATATCACAATTGGAAAGGAGTACTATTCATAGATTTTGAAGGAGATAACATAAACAGCTCATTTATGCCGGATTGGATTGAAGCGAGTAAAATAAATTCGCAGGAATTAGCTCAGAAAACGAGAAATATGTACGCAGAAGGAGTTATCATTCCAAGATCTAAACAAATATTTTCGATGGTAAGCATAAAAGGCAAACAAGTAATCGTTGTATCAACAAATAATTCACGCTATGTAACAATCATTTTCCCGACAGCAGATGGAATGACAAAAATATCAACAATAGCAGAAAATATGGATATTATTAACGAGGCACTGAGCGAAGTGGGAATGCAATTCAGCACAGATGCAATGAAGAATACTCTCGAGATAATCGATAAAAGAATAAGAGAAAATGATACCAGCGTCTTAATGAAAGAAGTAATTGTAGTAATGTTAAGATCCGAAGAGTTGATGCCAAAGAAAAAGATAAAACAAGAAGAATTTGAAGCATTTCAGGGAGAAATACAAAAGAAATATTTTCAAGGATTGAATAAAGCATTCGAAGAATTTGATGGCACAAAAACAATCTTAGAAATAACTCATAGAGTAAATGTTAGTTTAGAGCAAATGGGTGATTTTGTGGTGTTTTGTATGACAAGGGGAATTGTGCAGGTCTTTACTAAAAATGGCCGAACAAGAAAAACAGATGGAAAAGTTGTTATCTAAGTAGGGAAAAGAGCCCGAAAAAAGTATCGTTACCATTCTATTCACTCATATTTAAATAAAAACGATTTTTTATTACTAAATATAATTTTAGAAATAATCGCAAGTTATTAAAAACCGTTAACTCAAATATTAAGTGGAAATGGAGTACCACTATTTGTTATTAGGAGAAAAATGCAGTTGCAATAGAGGCTTCTTTTTCTAGAAACGAAGAGTAATTGAGGAGCTTTGTAAAAAAATACTAGCTGAAAAAACTCAAGAAAAGGGAAAGTAAAATAACCGATTTAAAGAAGGGGAAAATATGTATCAAGATGATTTGGGAAATTTCCATAGAACAGATGCAGAAGAAAATGTTTTGTGGGGGATGAGACTATTAAAAATAGGATTCATTCTCTTAATAATATGTTTTACAGCATATTTCATAGAATCAATAATAGAATTGTATACAGGACTAGGTCATTATACAATAGATCCGACATACTCCTTTAACAAAATAAAAGCATATTATATAATGATAATGTTTTTGGCAATATTCACAACTACTTTTACAGGATCAATTTATGTGCTTGGAATGGGAACTGTATTTTTGAGTAGGATCTTACCAGAACCTGTGAAAAAGAGCCTGAAGATAACGGGGATACTATATCTAATACTAATACCTCTGAACTTGCTAAAAATAATAATTATATATAGTATTTATGCAAATTCCTCATTAGTTACAGATATCTCAAGAATAAGTAGAATAATAACCAATATAGTTTATTCAGTAAAAGTACTAGAATTTCTAATGCTGATAGTAATAGCTATGCTACTAGCAAAAGAACTGAAACAAATGAATGAAATGCAAAGAGGAAAAAATGGTACGGTAGTTTTACCGGGAATTTTAGTAGCAGCATTCATTATCTGGTTAACAGGAGGAATAATGTTTTACGTTGTAGTAGATAAACCAGATCCATACGATGTGCTAGAACCAGTGCTAAATACTGCAATATATCTAGAAGGAATAGGTCAAATACTCTATTGTGCAATAGCAGTTGGAGTATTCATAGCACTACTAGTAAAAGCAAACAAAATAGTGATACCTCCTTTAGCAGTAATAAACAGAAGTGGTTATTACTAACTACATACCTATCTAAAATAAAGAAAAAAAAAGACAAGTAAGCAAGTGTGTGTGAGAAATTGACAGCGCAATATGTAGTTAAGAAAATGGCAAAGATACATTGTGCGAAGGGACCAAAGAACTGCAAGAAATGTAGAGAATATGCAAAAGAGAAAAGATATGCATTATTGGACACCAACCCACAAGAAAATGAAATGGCAGCAAGACCGATGATAGAGTTGGAAGTTGAGGGCGGGGAAAAAGTCTGGGTAACTTTTGATGTGATAGCTTATTTTGAGTCAATGGATGAAGTAAAAGAATATACAACAAAAAAAGACATTGAAGTAGAACAAATAATTGAAGAATAGAATTCAAAAAGTAAAGAATAAAGCTGAAGCCTAGATTGAATAAAATGATCAATCAAAAATTCAAGCCAAAAAAAGATTGCTTTTCAATTTGTTGTTTAAGACTAGGTTTGATTTGTATACAAATATCCGTTACTAAAGTCATTAAATCTTCTGGAGTTTGTTTGGTAAATTTCTGGAATTGTTCACTATCAAATTTGCCATTAGAACACATTCCTAACAATTCAATACATTTAGTAATAATATTACTCATTTCCTTTTCAAATGATGCTCGAATGTCAATTTCAGTTTTTTGCTTTCGCATTTTTTTTACCAGAGCACGTAAAATTTTTGTACCATTTAAACCGGAAGCTGTTCCTTTTTCCAAAGAAATAATTGCTACATCAGCATTTTTGTAATTTATTTCAGAAGCTTGAGGAACACCAATAACATTAGCTGTTTGAGGGTCTACATATGAACTTGTATAAGTGATTACGTTTTGAAAGGGAAACGGAGTAAGTAGATTTAGGATAGCTATTGTTTGAGATGCAGATATTAGATCACTACAAATGATGATTGGTTTGAAAGACAATAAGGCATAAATTACTACATCTAAATTAGATTTAATATGGTCAAAAAGAAAAGTGATAGAAACATCGGTAGGGGCATTCATTTTAGCGCGAAAATAAGCTAGATTTTCTTCGGAAAACCTACTCATCTCAGAGAAACGTTGATCATATATTGAAAAAACGGCATCAATAATTCCATTTAATATCTGTTCTTGCTTATGTGAGAAGATGAGACCGGTATGAACTTCTTGAATTTCTTGAATCTCAGAAATAATTTTAGATACTATTTCAGAGAGAATCTTATCTATTATTTCCTTTTCATAAGCTACATTAATATCCTTGATTATAACAACACCAAAATTCTTACTTATTTTAATATAGATTTCATGTGTTTGAGTAGCAAAATAGTTCGCTTCACCAACATCCATAGTAGCTAAAAAAGTCTGAATGGCTGTAATAGCTCCTGAGAAAAGAGTAGCTCGTTCAATAGATTCTTTTCCTTCTGACTTTAATTTTCGGAAATAAAGAGGAAGTCCACTTTGAGAGATAATATATATGGCATCTAACATTCTAAAAAAATAGACTACTATCCCATTTTAAATGTTCTTTAATATACAAGAAGGGATAATGAACGTAATTTTTGTCAGCAAAAAATACCCTCGGAAATGGTGACTGAATTTGTATCTAGAAACGAAAAGGCTAGAGTAGCCGCTTAGTAAACTGTGTAAGCATAGTAGGTAGACTAACAAACTAACAGTGATTGGTAAACTATTTAATTATCATTTTATAGGTCCTCAAGCTTAATAAAACCATTATTAAAACGAAGACCGCACCAAACACATAAACAATGGGTGTGATAATTTGATTGATAATATCAATCTCTAATATGACACTAATTATTGCTGCGATATAACCAAGAATAAAGAAAATAATAAAAGAGATAGCTATTTTCCAGTATTTGGTTATACTTGCTCCCTCAGGGAACATTGCTATGATTTTAAGGATCAGAACAAAAGCAAAAACGAAACTTATTATTCCAATGCCGGCTGAAACAAGAGTGAAAATATCTAGTAAATCCATTTGACATCAACTCTTTCTACTCAAAAATAGTTATAAAGTTTTTTTTACCACAATAAAGACCAGCAAAGCTGAAATTAACAGCAAAAGAGCAATAAAGAACACTCAAAAGGATGAAAGTTAACAGCAAAAGCAAAGAGAAAAAACTTTAATCATAGAGAGAGAATAATAAAACTGAGGAAAGGTTTTAATACTCCGACCTCAGAACAAAACAAGTCGAAAGACGAAAACTCGGGATGGGACGCAACAGAAAAAAACGCTTGCAGACCATTTGCTCATTGGAGCAAAAGTTTAAAAAGAAAAAACTTCACCGAAAGAGATTAGTTTCATCATGAAACTGCTCGCACCGTATAAATGGCGACAACCCGACTTGGAGCATACCGCTCAAGAATGACAGGTTGCAAAAATCCAAGCGAGCAAACAATGAAAAAATGAAACAAAAAATCTCAAAAAAAAACTATCAATTTATGTTTACTATGAGATCCCGAAATAAAACGGTTCGGGGTTGATGAAAACCAACTCGCGCTATTATTATTACCCCCAATAGAATAAAGCAAAATTGCATGGTTAAAAGACATGTAAAGGTTGTACAAACTAATAATTCCTACTGTTAGAGAACGAATATTTTCTAGTGGAAAGTAAGATCTTGTTAATAGTAAACCCGTACACAAAAAAAACCCTGTTATGTTTATACCATAAATGGTCCATAACTAATCAAAAACAGGATTCAACACCGGTTGATCCTGCCGGACCTGACTGCTATTGGAGTAGGACTAAGTCACGCTAGTCAAAGGTGCGGAATGGAGCACCTGGCGTACGGCTCAGTAACACGTAGTCAACCTACCCTAAGGACGATGACAACCACGGGAAACTGTGGATAATCTTCGATAGGAAATTTGGCCTGGAACGGTATCTTTCCTAAAACCGGCTCGCCGTGAGACACGGGCCTTAGGATGGGGCTGCGGTCGATTATGCTTGATGGCGGTGTAAAGGACCACCATGGCTACGATCGGTATGGGCAATGGAAGTTGGAGCCCAGAGTCGCTAACTGAGACAAGGTAGCGAGCCTTACGAGGCTTAGCGGTCGCGAAAACTCGCCAATGCACGAAAGTGTGAGTGGGCTACTCCAAGT
>JAUWKS010000070.1 GCA_030614005.1 Candidatus Heimdallarchaeota archaeon
ACCGTTCCTTTTTTTATGGACAAATGGGACACTGAGTCTTTTATCCATTCCCAGTCACCGCGACCAATTTGTTGGTGCAGTTCATCTCTGAGCCCCCACTAGGAACAGTTGAGTGGGGGATTCCCGAGTCGGTATACGGCACGGGGCTGGAGCCTCGAAGGCTGTTGACTTTTTGGTAGGCAGTAAAGAACTATGCTGCTTCCCTGTTTAAAGTCCTTTTCTCTGGAGATTGCTGAAAGTATTCCTCGTGCTACACAAAATTACTTGATCTTCAAGCGTTTATTCTTCTCCATGTCCTATTTGTCCATATTTCATGGCAGCAGTTGAAGCCCTAAACATTGAAATAAGAACCGATAGATTAAAATGAAGGGAAGGGAAGGAAAAAAATAGCAAAAAATAATGAGTTGTACAATATGATCCCGAAAGCGATGTTAAAGAAACTGTATGTTCAGGGCAGCTTAACTCAAAAAGGAGAAGAATATTCCTTTCAATTACTGAACAATTTGTACCCCGGCACTGTTAAAGAAGTTGAATATCTTAAAATCGATGGTCAAGAATTGGATTTGAATACGATTACCATTTTTGTTAAAGAACATGAGATAGCTGTAGCAAATATTTCTAAGGAGAATCCCTTCAAATTGACAAAAGGGGATACTTTTACGTTTAAAGTAAAGGGTTCATTATCTGTAGGAACACATACGTTAAGTTTTAGTTTTAAAACAATTGAAGCTGGAAAAATGGCTTTTGATGTAGAAGATAAGCTAGAATAAGCTAATCTTTTATTTTTTAATTTTTTTTCTAAAATGTATTGGTTTTGAGATAATTGAAATAAGAAAATAGTCGCCAAAACTCACCATTTCCGGGATCGGACGGGTCCGGGTGTTGCCCTCCAGCTTTGACCGCGTCGCAACGCAGCTTTACGATTTTCCCGAACGATCGCTCAGATCAGTAATCATCATAACGTATAGAGGCTTAACTTCCAGTGATGAGTTTTTGCGTGATTCAATCGTTTTATCTTTTGCTTTTTAAAGTTTGCCATCTTTCTTTTTGTTTTCCTCTCAACGTTCTTTTCTTCTTTTTTCGAGTCTTCTCCTGCCGTTGCTCACTTGTGAATGTTTGTTTTTCGACCGTTTTTCTTGTTTTCTTCTTAAGTTCTCAACGCTTTCTTTTTGTGTGTTGCGCACTCTTCCCTGCGTCGTTGCTCACTTCTTTGGTCTTTTTATAGTTTCTTTCGACTTTTCATTGGAGCTTCTTTTCATGGTTTCCCCCAATTCCTCTTCTTCATCTACTTCCGTTTCTTAGAGAAAATGAGTATGATGACAAGTATGAATGCGATGAGTGGCATGACAGCTATGAATACTAAGAAACCATCAACAGTATGGGAAGGTGTAGCAGGTAGGGGGGTAGTAGGGGAAGGTATATCGGGTAGGGGGGTATCAACAAATTTCACAATAAACATGTCACTATAATCACTGGTTGTATTATCATAAGCATTTAAGGTTGGAAATTCAGTTGACCAAGTATTACCTATGACAAAACAACTGCCATTCTCAGCAGCATCAATTCCATATCCCATATCAGTTGAATTCCCACCAAGGTAGGTGCTCCAGAAGAGTGATCCAGTAGAGGAAAATTTCATAACAAAAGTATCATAGCCATGTGCTTTGGAATCATCATATGCATTGAGAGTGGGGAAATTCTCGGAACCAGTATACCCTACGACATAGCAGCTCCCGTCACTTGTGACTGCAACATCATAGCCACGTTCGCCACTACTTCCGCCAAGGAAAGAGCTCCAGAGAAACGAACCATTAGAATCAAACTTGGCAAGAAATGCATCACCCCCCCTCCCATAGGTGTTGTTATACCCATGTTGTGTCGGAAAATCAGGTGAATCAGTATAACCTGTGACATAACAGCTGCCATCACTTGCAGTAGTAATGCCCAACGCTTCATCCCAATAAATCCCACCAAAGTAGGTACTCCAGAGTAAGGAACCATTCTTGTTAAACTTCGAAAGATAGACATCCCAGTCACCATTCTGGGTAGTATCATAAGCGTTCTGTGTCGGAAAATCAGGTGATGAAGTAAAACCTGTAATATAGCAGCTTCCATCACTGGTCACAGTAATCCCATATCCCCCATCAATTCTGTTCCCACCAAAGTAAGAACTCCACAGAAGGGTACCATTCGAAGCAAATTTAGTAAGAAAGATGTCTTTACTACCACCATTATACGTACTCTCATAGGCATTGAGAGTGGGAAAATCAATGGATGTGGTCTCTCCTGTTACATAACAGCTTCCATCAGGCGCAACAGCTATACTATGCCCAATATCCAAGTCACCCCCACCACCAAGGTAGGTACTCCAGAGTAATGAGCCATTTGCTGCGAACTTGGCAACAAACGCATCAGTTAAACCTCCGTTAAATGTATTATCAAAGGCATTTTTGGTTGGAAAATCGCTGGATGTGGTCTCTCCTGTTACATAACAGCTCCCATCACTCGCAACAGCTATATCCCGAGCAATATCAACCATACCTCCCCCTCCAAAGTAAGTACTCCAAAGCAGTGAATTATTACTTGCAAATTTTGTTACAACTGCATCATTGCCACCATTCAAAGTATTATCATATGCGTTTTGTGTCGGAAAATCACTGGATTTAGTTTGCCCTGTGACGTAATAACTTCCATCGTCAGTCATAGCAATACCTTGTCCATTATCCCCTCCATCGTCACCACCAAGGAAGGTGCTATAATTCAGCTTAGGATAAATAGCTGGTAAAGTTTCAGAACGAGTTACTGTGTGAATAGGATCAAAAGGAAATTTTTGTTGAGGTATTAAAAAAAGTAGTATACTAATAAGAAGAACAATGCCCAAACGATTAAGAACCAACCGAAAAGATTTTACCATACAAATCCCCAATTAAATATTAACTCAAACATCTATAAAATTTGCTACCAGTGAAAGAAAAAACGGTGATAAGAAGAATTTCAAGAGCTTACATAGAGCAATACAAAACACTGGTGTAGTTAATCGTTTTAGCGGATTCTTAACCTACAAAGCACAAAAGAAAGGTAAGAAAGTAATAAGAATCAGTGAAAAAAATACTACGAAACAATGCAGTTATTGTGGTAAGAAAAAACAAAGATATTTGAGTGAACGCATTATTCACTGTGATGAGTGCGGAATAGTAATTGACCGAGATATCAATGCTGCAATTAATATCATGCAGAGATTCTTAGCAATTC
Organism: Candidatus Heimdallarchaeota archaeon; assembly: GCA_030614005.1. Taxonomy (GTDB): domain Archaea; phylum Asgardarchaeota; class Heimdallarchaeia; order JABLTI01; family JABLTI01; genus JABLTI01. Next base: position 3,253 of record JAUWKS010000070.1, read on the forward strand.
TTTCGCTATCACAAAAACGCCCTTTGGTCGGGCAACAACTTTGCGATTTTCGTAAAGTTGTTTTTTGCGATAAACAGCTCTGGAATATGCCTACCAGCTAACGTCCAGTAGATTCGCAAGAAATCATTTATTGATAGACCAAAGTTTGCCGTTTTTACGGAATACAAACAATTGAGGTCAGTTATCTAAAAACTGCTATTTTTAGATTATTTGTGAGTAAAAATAACTTACATAAAAAAATAACGGAAGGTCTAGGATTAGCCTAGACGTTTTATAAAATATCTTGCAAAGTCTTCTTCCTCAAAGATTCCAAGAAATTCGTTACCTGTTCTTCTTGCCCATCTTGGGAAATCTTCTTTTGACCCTTCGTCATCTGAAAGTACTTCTAAAATTTGACCCACTTCTAATGTGGTTATTTCCTTTTTCGCTTTCAAAATTGGCATTGGGCATTGTAAGCCACGAGCATCAAAGGTCTTATTTGCGGTTGGTTTTTCAGACATTTTTTACACCTTAAACAAATAATTGTATATCAGCATCAACTGCTATATCTAAAAATCCTGCTGCACCCATAAATCCATCTACTTCTGGGATTAGGTGTTCTTTTTTTACCATCATTAAATCCATAGTAGCGGTACAAGCATAAATTGTAAGGTTACCAGAATCTTTTGCTGCTTCTAGCAATTCTTGCATTGATGCGATTCCTACTTTCCTTATTCGCCACCGCATCATTCCAGTGCCTAAGCGCATAATTCCTGGCAATTTCGCTCTTTTCAAACCTTTTTTCCTTAAGAGAAGAAGGCCCCAGAATGTGAAGAACAAATCGATTTTCATATCAGATGCTCCTGCAGCTGCAGCAAGCATTAATGGTGGGTAAGCTTTGTCTAGAGTACCTGAATGTACGACAATAGCCATTTTTTTAACATCAACCATTTTTATCATTCCAAAAAATAGTCGTTTTAACCTATTTCTTAGTTCTATTAGTTTTAAATAAAGGTGAGGATTTATTTTCTTAAGTAAAAAGCAACTACTAAAGGTTTATTTTCTAAACCGTTACTCCTTAAACGATTAGTTCTATTTCTAGAATCAGAACAATTGGTGATATAGATTGGGTAAAATAGCATTTCTTGTAATGACTTCACCGTACAGCTTTCAAAATTCTGACACTGTCATTCATTTTGCAAAGGCAGCAATAAAAGCTGGACATGAAGTTACAGGCATTTATCTTTACACAGATGGGGTGTATAATGTTGTAAAAGACATTGAACCATCTGATGATAGAGATCGAAATATTCCTGCATTGTTTAAGGAGCTTATTGATGCCGGAATACCTGTTGTTGCTTGTCCGATTTGTGCTGAATATCGTGGTACAATGGGCAAGGAAAAGATTATCGAAGGAAGTAGTTTTGATGGTCTTGGTGCTCTTAGCGAGTACGTTGAAGATTCCGATCGGATTCTTATTTTTACTGCATAAAAGGTGAGATGGTATGGAACGTGTTATTGTTCTCTTTCGTAAAGGCCCTTACGGTCAAATAAACAGTTTAGAAGGCATCCGCGTTGGGCAAGGGTTACTTGTTTTAGATGTGGAAAACGATGCTGTTTTTATTGATGATGGTGTTTTCAATCTCATTAAAGATCAAAATCCCGATGGAATTGGTCATCATTCAGTTATGGGTGCTCTTGAAGCTCTACATAGGTACGAAGTACCCATCTTTGCACTTGATCAATCACTCGAGCAAAGAGGTATCAAAGCAGAAGACCTTGATCCCAAACTTGAAGTGAAAATAATTTCACTTGCTGAGCTTAGCGAACTGCTCATAGTAGCAGATGCTACAATTGCTCTTTAGGAGGTAATTAAAATGGTGAAAGTATTGTACATAACCTCAAAAAGTATCTACACTTGTGCTGCACAAGGAACCCTACTTGATATTACAAAAAGTCAAATGGATAATGGTCATGATGTTGGTGTTCTCTTAATACAAGATAGCACTTTAGCTGCATGGAAAGGTGGAAAGAACATCATAGCTGAAGCTGCTGCTCACGGTGTTGAAGTATATGCAATAAAAGAAGATTTGGAAGCTCGTGGGATTACTGGAGACAAAGTTCATCCAGGCATAAAGCAAGTGGATTATGATGAATCCATTTCCATTATAATGGATAAATATGAGAAAGTTATCACTTGGTGTTAAACTCTCATTTAATATTATAAAACTTGGCTGACCAATGACAGATAGATTCTTTGGTACAGTCTCTTATTTTTTTTTCATTATCAATGATTTAATTTAAAAGGACAAACTACTATCATTTCGTTTGAAGAATAAAGGATAGTTGTACTATGGCAAATAAAGATGAAAAACCAAAACTTTCCGGTCTAGCTATTGACCCAAAGAAAGCTAAAGTAAATGCTACCTTGAAAGATATTAAACATGTTTTAATCGTAGCAAGTGGAAAAGGTGGAGTGGGTAAAACAACAGTGGCAGTAAATCTAGCAACTTCGTTATCTCAAAAAGGACATAAAGTCGGCATTCTCGATGCAGATATTACAGGTCCAAATGTTCCTAAAATGGTTGGATTGGAAGGGCAACGACCAGACTATAATGAAGAATTGAAAAAAATCATTCCTGTTGAATCAGCTCAAGGAGTCAAAGTAATTTCTATGGAGTTTCTTTTAGAAGACAATACAGATGCTATCATTTGGCGTGGTCCTCTAAAAATGGGAGCAATCAATCAGTTTCTTGGAGATGTCAAGTGGGGTGAATTAGATTATCTAATCATTGATCTTCCACCCGGAACCAGCGATGAACCATTAAGTATCGCACAAATGATACCAGAAGCAGATGGAGTTGTAATTGTCACTACACCTCAAGAAGTAGCTTTGTTGGATGTTAGAAAATCAATTAATTTTGTAAAGAAAGTAGGATTGAAAGTTATTGGTATTATTGAGAATATGAGCGGTTTCAAGTGCCCTCATTGCAGTGAAGTCATTAACATATTCGGTATTGATGGTGGAAAAAATGCTGCCAAGGAACTTAATATTCCATTCTTAGGTGCTATTCCTCTTAATCCAGAGATAGTTCCACTTGCTGATGCAGGTAAACCAATTGTTTCTGTTGAAGCTGAAACAAAAGAAGCTTTTCAAAATATCGTTGAAAATATCTTGAAAGAAATTTAAAAATTATTAAGGTGGGATATTTCTCCCACATTTTTTATTTATCTATATCATAAACGATTTTGCGTCTTTCTTACCAATGCCAGATTTACGCATATCATCTATCACTTTCAACGCATTAGCTTCTGTTTGTTCAATTTCTTTGATCATTTTATCCATTTTTGAAAGATCTAATTCAATTCCAGTCATTTTCATAACAGCTTTCAACACATTTTTTGCTGCAATTGGATCCACTCCAAAAGCCATAGAATTACTATCACTTAGATTTACTTTACCCATTAATCCGAATGATTTCATACCTCGCTCTGCAGCAAGAGCTGTTAGAACACCAACTGCTCCACTTACTCTTCCTTCAGTGAATAATTTAATACCCCAATCCTTAACACTCTGAGCATCGTCTTCAGTAAAAGCAAAAGCTGTTGTGTCTGGAGTCGTTTTTATATCAGCAGGTCTAAAACCACCAATGGCTATTACAGTTTCAATCCCCCATTTTTGAGCTAAATCCAAAGTGGCATTTATTACCCTAAACATCCCATCTGGACCTTCTTGCGGTTGGCTTTCTCCTGTTAGTACAAGAATTGGTGGATTCGTAGATTCTATTGCATACAGTTCAGCATGAATTAATTTTCCCAAATCTCCTTGGAAGATTACTAGATGCGGGAAATAGCTTGAAAATATTTTTGCCGATTCTTTTGCTTTGAAGTAATCAATAAGATGCATCCCAGCCATACGGCCTACTAGTCCTTGCCCGGGGAAACACTGAATTAATACTCCACCTTTCAATTTATGTTCCTTAATTATTTTAACAAATGTATCTGGGTATTTTGAAGTCATTTTACACACAACTCTATCAGTATATAGTATTCTAATGTATTACCTAAATAAAATGACTAAGTTTTCTTTGTTAAGAAAGGATAAATAATAGAGAAAAGAAGAAAGAATTTGGGAAGAATAGTATATACATCCCAACAATTGCAGCAATTATGCTGATTTTACTATCTCGACACCACGAGATCTTGGATAATTTCTAACCCAAGTAGCTTTGCATACTTCACAGGTTAAACGTAAATCGACTTTTTGTGAAGTCTTTGAAGCCATTTTAGATTGGCTGATAGCTTTCTTTGAGTACTTTCCTTTGTTGCCAGCACCTTTTTTGTTTCTGATGGCACGTCTAGTACCCGCTACCATTCCACTACCACGTCTTCCGCCTTTTTCTTGCCTTACGGTCATATTGGTGTGTTTTCCACATTTAGGACAATGGGTACGCATTTTTGCAGGAATTTTAACCATTTGCTACAATCTCCAGCTTAATTCGCTAACTGTATGCTTTTCGGGACAAAATCCGTATTTAAAAGTTAGCATAGTAAAGGTAAAGCTTTCACAGAAAGCTTTAGTTAAAAAATCTTCGGTCTTTGCTTAATTAAGTATAAAATAGGAAATAATATGCCACTACCTCTATAGTCACATCATAGCTACTTACAGCAGCAGGTTTAGCAAAATTCAAGACTCGTTCAAAGGGGGAAAATCCTGGTGCGATTGATCCATCTACATAGAAATCAGTAGAAATAGTTGCCGAATCAGTAAATAACGTCTCTGATTCATTATGATGTATATTCAGAGTGTTATAGGAACTAATCATGAATTTTGTTCCAATTATATCCATTATTATCAAGCTAATCGTAATTGATAGAACATCGTTTGTTTGATCATACCAATAATACAAACTGACTCGATAATTCAATTCTATTTTCATTATATCTGTTTCAGGTCTAATTATAGTCAGGTTAGTTAATCCTTGATAAGATGATGAGTCTGAATTGTTTACAAAGAAATTATTTTGTATATCTGGACCTTTCAAGTATTTGTGAGTATTAACATTTATAGCGCTACCTTGCCTTCCAATCATCCAGAAAGCAAATGCGCCCATATTATTGTAACTGTAAGAATTGCTAAATGTACTACCTTCATCTGCAAACTGTAAAGAAGCATTTTTCCCTGTTTCATATTGATAATACCCAAAGAAACTATCGACATTGACTGCTGTTGTTGAACCTGGTCCGTCACTCAACAAGCCATAGATTTCATTGTCAACACTTAACATATACGAAGAAACACTATTTATCGCGTTATCAGTTTGAAATTGCTTATAGGTTGGGTACAAATATCCCCAAACAACACCAATAGCTGCTATAAACATAAAAATCATCATAATAGCAGCAAGAGTCTCGGATACTGCTTGTCTATCCTTGAATATTCTTTTTAAGAGCTTCAGTGAGTTTGCCAAATTTCTCGTACTCCTTAATATGAAAGTGGATCAATGGGAAGTATTTTTCGATTAGTAATATAGAGCATTTTTTTATTTATTAGTTCTTTGTTTGTGGTTCTATCAAGGTTGACTAATATTTGGCAAGAATCATTGCGTGATCTTTCTCTAGAGGATGCAAATCTACTGCTTCTATATTCTCAAACCCTTCAGCTTCAATGATATTCATTTGTTGTTTGTAAACTACAGAAGGATTCTTTGTTGCGCTTATACTTCTAGACTTAACAGCAAGCATTAGATATCCTCCTTTTTTAAGGAACATCTTTGCATTCTCAGTGATAATCTTCCCTTGATCTGGCTGGGCAACATCACAATAGACGACATCAACTTGATCAACAACATTTTCATAATTTCGTGGGATACGAGCATCATCTAGAATGGGCAGCATATTTTCTCGTTTTTCGCAAAGAAAAACTAAATCCCTTATTGATCTTGGTGAAAATTCCACACAAAACTCGAATCCTTGTTTACCAAGAATGTCAGATACATGACTCGGAGTAGTGCCTGAAGCTGCACCTAAATAGAGAACCTTTGCTCCTGGAACAATGGGACATTTTTTTAATCCTTTAACAAGCGCAGCGGCTAATTTCGATCTTGTTGGATCCCATAAACGATATTCATCTTTACCATCTGGCACCAAATCTTCACCATAGACTTGATGTCCTGGTGTTAGATTTTTAGTAGCAATACGTCTGGATCCATCCCGAAAGAACACATTATAAATTTCATCAAATGATTTGTATTTCTTAATTTCCATGTAATTCACCTTCAAATCCCTTATCTTCTTCTTGGGGGACGTCCTCCACTTTTATGTTTACCATTTGATTTTGACTGTCTTGGCCTCTGACTTGAATGCGGTCTCGTTCTAGGAGTTTGCATTCTCTTCGATTTGTCGGGAGGTTCTGGATATTTGGTTTTTATTTCATTGATCTTTGCGTTCAAATCTTTAGCAATTTCTTTAGAATTATCAACAGCCTCAAAGAAATCCATTCGAGCAGCTATTGATAACCTACCTGCAATTACTCGAGCAATTTTTCCTCTAAGCCACCATTTTGACTGATTTAATTTTGGGTCTTGGAAAATAATGCCATGTTTTGGAGGAGGAGCGCCTGTTTTAATGGTACGATAAAGTGCTTTCTCTGCACCCAGTATTTGTATTTTACTTGATGGGGAAAAAGCAAGACTTCTGAGGCTACCTGACAATGCTATTAACCGAGCACCAATAAGAGCACTTGTAACACCACACATATTTGGTGCTATTGTAGTCATTGTTTCTTCCATCCACTTCTCTAAATCTATTCTTCTAACATACAAGTCAGCAACTACTTTAGCTTGCTTTTTAATAATTTCAATGTCTCGATCAAGAAGAGTTGAGCCCATCGATTTTTCTCTTGCATCAAGTATACTCTGTGCTTTTTTAGCGGGGAGATGAAGCTCATCAACAAGTAATTTTTTATCAATATTTGACTTGTCGCCAGTTTTGCTAACAATTATTGCAAAAGTATTATGATTTTCTATTGCATCAGCCAATTCCGGAAAATGCATTCCGTAAAATTCACGCAATCTACCAGCGAATAAATTAAGTGTTTTATCAATGTCATCTATTGTTTCAATTGCATGAACAACCAATCTATCTCTCTTTTCTGCTGCTTGTCTAACTCTTTCTCGAGTTACTAAAAGATTAACTTCTCGCAGAAACCTTCTGTATTTGTAATCATCAGAGAATAAACCAGAATTTACAACTTGATCTACGATTTCTTTGTGGAATTTATCGATTATTGGGTTATCGTAATTTCCTAAAACTTTGAATCCTTTTCCGGAGAGAGTCCTTCCTATATCTGGACGTTGAACTGAAATTTCATCGCTTTTGTGTTCCTTTAGCATTTCAGCTAGTTCTTTTGGAAGCTCTCCTCCATCCAACAAAACTAGTTTTTCAGCTATTTTTGTTGGGTCGAGCTCAAAATAACGAACATCAATGATGTTGCCCTCTTCATCCAAGAGAACGGGTCCCACATATGAAATTGCAAGATAAGTTTTCATTTTGCTTTACTCCAATGTTACAATACCAAAAGATTTAGTACTTGAATGTAAATTTTCCGATTGAATTTTATTAAAAAGTTTCCCCCAATATCAATTTATCGTTTTAAAAGCATTTCAACGAATATTGGTAATGTTTCCTCACTTTTTCCTTCTATATATGAGTCTGCAATACTGACATGTTCAGTTTCTTCGTAATTAAAGACGATTATTTTTGCACCCTTCCTTTTAGATATGATGGGCAAACCAGCAGCTGGATACACCTCTGCACTTGTTCCTACTATCAAAACTAAATTTGCCTTATTTGCAATATCAAAAGACTTGGTAATTTCTTCTTCAGGCAATGTTTCGTTAAATAAAGTAACATCAGGTCTCATCATACCACCACATGAGCACATAGGAGGTACTACTTTTGGTGTTTCTATTAATTGTTGAGGTTTACCACAAACAATACATTTGATCCTAGCTAGATTACCGTGAACTTCAATAACATTTTTCGAACCAGCTTTTTGATGCAATGAATCAACATTCTGAGTAATAATGTGATGACAATATCCATTCTTTTCTAATTCGACTATTGCCTTGTGCGCTGCATTAGGTTTTGCATTGAATATTTGATGGATACCTTCCTGGTACATTTTCCATATTTTTGTAGGGTTTCTCATCCATCCTTCTAAAGTGGCTACTTCTTCAAAATCATAAGTATCCCATAATCCATCTTCACCACGAAATGTTGGAATACCAGATCCTTTTGAAACACCTGCACCTGTAAGCACATAACTCTGAATTTGTTCTTTGGCTTCAAGTTCTTTCACAAGCGTAACTGCATTTGTTATTTTTTTGAGCATAATGAATAAACACCTTATCTAAAAGGAAGAATACCTATTAGAAAATTTTTTCCTCGAAAAATCTCAAATAGCTTTGAAAAACTAAAGAAAAGAAGAAAAAGGAATGAATTCGCTTGAAGCGATTTCCTTAAGCCTTGAATTTGAAATGAATTGCACCGTGAGGACAAGCATCCAAACAGTTTCCACAATTAGTACAGTTTTCATCTCTGACTCGTTCATAACTATAGTCCAAGATAGGTACTTGCATTGCTGTTGTCTCGCACATATCCTCGCAGGAGCCACATCGTGTGCATCTTGCCGGATTTCTAGCAATACCAATTAAACTGTATTTTGCTGTAAAGCCCATTGCGTATCCAGTTGGACAAACATATCGACAATAGAATCTTGGAACAAAGATACTTACAACGATTACTGCAAGTAAAATGATTACTCTAAAGTAGAACATAAATGTCCAGTTGCCTATTTGAAAATCTTCTGCACCTGGATAGTTACCATTGAAAATCATGTAAAAGAACATAACAAACAATGTTGCTACAGGGTTCAAAGGTGTCCATGGCTGGCTATCAAAGAAGCTGAAACTACCTTGAAGGCTTTCACCTACTAGATATCTATAACCAAGGAAGCCAGCAATGATTACTGCTGCCCAGAAAATAACTGCTCGAATGTCTCTTAAGCCTTTGTTAAGAGGTTTGGATATTTTCCATTTCTTAACTGGAACTAGTCTGAGAAGATCTTGGAAGAAACCGAAGGGACAAACCCAACCACAAAGCATTCTGCCAAATATACCACCAATTAGTAAGCTTACTCCAAATACCAGAAACGGAAACGTTCCCTGTGATATGAATGCTTGAAATGCTTCAAAACCACTTACAATAGTTGTAAATGGGTTAGCACTTGGCTGCTCTATAGGTAAAGGTATTTGTGTCCATCCTAAACCAATCAAACCACCGTTGAGCAATACGAATGAGAAAATTTGAACGATCCATCTTAAAAGGCGGACTTTTCTGGAATTCATTGCATCAAGTACGCGTAGGCTAAATGTTTTAATTTTGTTGTCTTTAGAAGAACGTGTGCCCATGTTGATTTTCACCGCATTTTCTTTGATTGTTTTTAAATTGCTTTAGGTAGTGGTATTCCAGCTAAATATTGCTCAAGAAAGTCTTCTAAAGCAGCAACAGCTGTTGGATCAATGTTAAACAGATTTACTATTTCATCTTGTAATCCCAATACAAGTCCAATTGTTAACGAAATCGTTCCAATTGCAATGATTAGGATAAGCCATGATCTTGGTTTCAATTTCTACACCACGAATGTTCCAGAAATTACTTTTTCTCTGAACTAATGCTGTTAAGAAAGTTTGCCTTTAAAATATTTTTCCTCGCTTCTCTGAATAACGACTATTAGCTGAGATTATTTCATTTTCAGCTTATATACCATTAAAGTCACTTCAATTCCCTCCAGATAAAGGTATTATTTGAAATAGAAAGAATTTGAGACCAGAGGTTTTCATTATTATTGAAGAAATTATTTTTGTCTCTTTGCTTTGAACAATGGAGACAGATACATCTCTTGCTCATTTCTATTTTTAACCATCATTTGAGCTTGCTGATGATTTTCTGCAAAAACAACTTTTACCGGATCTATTTTGAATTGTTTTTCACAACGACTGCAAAAACGTGATTTTTGTTTTGTTTTAGCATAGGTCCATTTCCCACATTTTGGGCAACGAATAACTATGAATTCTTTAAAGTTCAAGAACTATCCTCACGTTTTGCGTAAACATAATAATTCACTTGTCACCCATTACAGTAACAATAATCTTTCTTTCACGACCGCGAGTGTCAAGCTCTAAAAAGACTATTTGTTGCCATGTGCCTAAGATCGGTGCTTTTTTGGTAACAGGCAGTGTTATTTCTGGTGATAACATTGTAGCCCGAAGATGACTGTGCGCATTATCATCTTGATGGTCATGTTGGTACCCAACACCCTTTGGAATTAGTTTTTTGAGAAGGTTAATCGTATCTTCAACCATTCTAGGTTCATATTCCATTGTAGAAATTGCCCCGGTAGCACCAGGAACAAAAACATTAACCAAACCATTCTTTATACCAGAATCTTTGACCACATTTCTGACATTCAAAGTAATATCAAAAATCTGAATCTCGCCTTCAGTATCCAAATCAATTTCAGCTGAGTAGACTACCATTATTCAGTACCCTCTGAGATATCTGTAATAATCAATGATATTAATCTATCTCAAAATAGCAGGTGATATGGTCAGCTTATTATTGACCTTATCGTTTTTTGTTATCCCAAAGTTCTTTTCTCAATAGATCTCTAATCGCGACCCTTATTGCTTCAGATCTGCTTGGATATACCCCCAACCGCACCAAATCGTCTAGTCCTTCAAGAGAGTTTTCGGGAATCTTTACTGAAATTAAGTTCATTGTTTCATCGTACACCTTTTAAAAATGGATTATCTGGAAGAGAACCCTCCAATGGTAATACGAATCTTTGCAAAACCAATACTTAAATCCTTTGAGGATGAAAAGAAAAAAAATAGTGTAAAGTAAATCCATTTGCTTGGTAGCGCTTCCTAAGAAAATAATTTCATTCATTCTTAAAAGATTAACATTTAGACCATTCTATACTCGTATTTGTAGAAAAATTTTATTTCCTGAAATACCAATAATAGATATGGGGTGAGCATTATTATAAAAAGGATGAATAAGATAAATTGGATCAGTGTAATAATTATTTTAATTATTTTTACTAGCACTTGCAAAACAAAAGGTGTTTTTGAATTAAATAGTCCGATTGATACAGAAATTACAAACCTTGCTTGGACAAATACAGAATATTCTTACCCAGGAGAAGGATATTCGTACTTCAATTTCACAATTGATTATAATATAATCAACCCCTCATATCAAACAGTTACTATAACTATACCATATTGCAATCTAGGTTTCTTGGCTAATGTAACAGTTGATTTTGTGGATGAGAATTTGGAAGTCTATAATTATGGATATATTGGTTTATGTGCTATAGGTTATATTGACGTTGAACCAGGTATTACTAATGTAGTAACTGGATATATGTTAGCTATAAATGAAACAGGATTAACAATTCTACCTGATGGCATCTATACAATATGGATCTTCTGTTATGGAGTATCTGATGTAACATTTAGTGAAACTATTCTGAAAATGGAAAATGGTATAGCTAATATTACCTATGGTAGTGTACCTTCTGTTTCAATTGGATTCCCGATTCCAACTTTAGTACTGTTAGGAAGCGTTATCATTTCGGCTGTAATAGTTATTAGAAAACGAAGTAAATAGGTAATATCTGTCTTTAATAGTACCAAGTTGTTTCGCTTATTGTGAAAATTCTTGTTTTCATTTTTTTCTTAAGAAAAGGAATATTATTTGCTGAATAGGAAGAAATATTAAGCAAAAATATCGGTTAAAAAAACAACCTCTAGCCGTTGTGGCTTAGCTCGGTAAAGCATTTGATTCGTAATCAAAGGATCGCGGGTTCAAATCCCGTCAGCGGCTCCACTTTTTATTTTTGTAATTTTTTTAACACAGACATCTGTTCTTTCAATATTGCTTGTTGAACTTCGGCTAATTTTGCTGCTTCTGTTTTATTCATTTGAGAGTAGTGTTCAAGCATATTTGCCATAAATTTTAGATATGCTTTCAATTGAATTTCTAGATTTGACACTACATCCTCAATTAGTTTTAATCCATTATCAGAAATGATATAACCATATGGTTGTTTTGCATGTAGTTTTAG
>JAUWKS010000041.1 GCA_030614005.1 Candidatus Heimdallarchaeota archaeon
AATTCTTGGCAATCTGCCATAATAAATTAGGAAACAAAGATAAAGCTGCAACGTATGAAACAAAGTATAGAGCTATGGTAAAACAATAACTCTTCTCCATACTTTTTTCTTTTTTTATATTTCGGGTGGAGTTTCATCCAATATAGATTTCCTTCTCACTTTCCTAACTATGTTTTTTGAGCGAAAAGTATGTAGTGACCAGATCCTTTCTTTTTATTAATTCTGTCAATTGTTATTGGTGGAGAGTACCATTCTTTATAGTAGAGATCTTTAAATTCAAAATCCTTGAAGAATTCAAAAACATCTTCTAGTTTGAAGAAGAAATGAGGAATACCTTTCTCTGGTTCTTCTAATTTGATGATTGTCTGCTCATCTACTATTCCTTCTCCATAAAATGGTATATTGGGATCTTTAGTAAGTAATGTTAGAAATAGGAATCCACCTGGTTTAAGCACTCGAGATATTTCAGATATTGTTTTAATTACATCGTGTTTGTAAGCATGATAGATAACATTGAAAGCGATAACTAGATCAAAATTATTTTCTGGATAAGGTAATTCAGTCATCTTTCCTTGTTCTACTTGTGCTTCCAAACCTTCTTCTTTCAACCACTCTTTAGTACTTCTCACTGCTTCTTTAGAGATATCTAAAGCAGAGACGTCATAACCAATCGATGAGAAATAAACTGTATGACGACCAACACCACAACCTAGATCTAAAACTTTAGCAGGTGGTTTTTCAATATCATAAATTAAATTCATTATGTTTCCGTTAGGTCTCTTCCAAAAAGTAAAATCTTTCACTTTCTTCCAATCCCAACCTACTTGCAGTGATTTTCTAGTCAAATACATCAACCCAGAGAAGTGCAATAACTTTCATCAACAAAAAAATGTTTTCATCGATATATTTGAAGAGAAAATTACTTTTCTACATAATTAAACATTCATTATATTTTTAAATACAAAGAGCTATTTTTTTATAGAAAAGGATTTTTCTTAGAAGGTAACAAAAGTGAAAGAGAGAGATAAAAATAGATGTGGACTACTCTTACTGTTCTTATTATTGTCTTTGATATTCATTAGCGTAAATGGCGTTACAGCAAAACAACATACATTTAGTCTCTCCTATAGAGATTATTACGCAATATCCTCTGAAAAGGAGATTGGTAGGACAGGAGGAATAGTATGGTCCTTTGAAGGTTCAAATACCTATGTTGGTATTTCTGTTTGGATTCTTGATAAAGGCAATTTTACAAAGTACTCTGAGGGAAATCCAAGTTTGGGATTTGAAGTATCAAATGGTACTTATTATAGTGCTTCTGGTTCTTGGACACCACATAAAAATGATGAATGGTATATTGTATTTATACATGTAGATGAGGATATTCTACAAACTACAACTGTTACTGCTGAAGTTACAATTATTACTGGAGGATTAATTGCTGGGATTATTGCATTAATAATTGGTATACCATCATTAATTACTGTTTTAGGAATTATATTGGTTGTAGTATTAATTTTTCGAAAAAAGAAAACACAACAACACTATCCGGAGGTTATCAGCGGAATAGATGGGACTTCTTCAATTGAACAACCTCAGGACCAAACTACGTCCCAAACAAATGCTACTTCAGATATCTTTTGTGGAAAATGTGGCGCTAGAAGTTCTAGAGATAGTATTTACTGTGGAAAATGTGGTTCGAAATTATACAAACCATAATTCTCTTTTATTCTTTACCAATCCATCATCAATTTTCCAAGGAAAATTGCTTCTTTACAATACACAAATGACTAATAAAAAGTAACTGGGGAATTGTTTTATTCTCAAAAGAAGAGTTTGTATTATGAGCAAAATTAAAATTGTAGTTGATTCAACCTGTGATTTAGATATTGAACTTGCAGAAAAATATGATATTGCTCTCGTTCCATTTTCTATTATTATTGGTGACGAATTGTACAAAGAGAATGTTACGATAACAAAAGAAGAATTCTACAAGATGATGCAAACATCCAAGCATCATCCCCAAACGGGGCTCCCACGACCTACGGAGTTCTTTGAAATATTTGACAAATTTTTGAAAGAGGGTCGAGAAATCGTTTGCTTAACAATATCTGGCGCATTTAGTGGCACCTACAATAGTGCAATGGTTAGTAGTAAAATGTTGGATCAGGAAAAAATACATCTTGTTGATTCTCGAAATTCTACTTTAGGTCTAGGACTACTGACGCTTGAGGCTGCAAAGATGGCTGAAAAAGGTTCTTCGGCAAAAGAAATCGTAGAACATTTACAGAAAGCAATTCCAAAAACTCGAACTCTTGCTATGGCTGGTACACTTGAATGGTTGCAAAAAGGAGGACGAATAGGTAAAGCTCAATGGTTAGTTGGTTCCTTACTGGGCTTCAAACCGTTCATCGGTATTGAAGATGGAGTCGTAACTGGATTTGGTAGGACACGAGGGTTGGAAAGTGCAATGAAAATTCTGAAATTTGTAGGAATGAAAGCACTCAAGGATCCTGAAGTAAAAACGTTGATGGTAGGATATACGACTCTTCCAGAAGAGGCAGAAGAGCTAGCTAATTATTTCCGAGATGAAGCCTCGCAAAAAGAAGTTATTTTAACTCGCTTAGGAGCTGCTTTAGGAACTCAAGTAGGACCTGGTTGTTTTGGTTTAGGTTGGATTGGTGAGTTTGATAAAAAGTGGTTAAAGAATAAAAATTCAAAGTGATTTAGGGTTTTCCGAAAAATGAAAAAAAGAAAGTGATCTTATTTCAGTTTATCTTTAACCTAACTGAAATAGCAGATCATATTCATATTACTGATTATCTTTCTTACTCCTAATAATACCTGCAATATTGATAGTCAGAACTATTAGTAATGTCAATACACCAAAACCACTGATGCCAATAGATAGCTATATTGAAAGATACATTGGATGACTGTCCCAATCAAGAGGATTAGTATTGAGAATTCTCTTGATTGACGAAAATTAGTCGTTTAATAATACAAGTAATTTTCCTACATGTGGTTGAGGGGAGAGATAAATAACGCAATAGAACCAGTTCTTATTATATTTTCACCTGTACGAAGACGTAGATCTGAAGGTGATTGGGAAAAGAATTTTATTGTCTGGGGAATAATAGACTTTCAATAAGAGAGTGAAAAAAGAATGCATTACAGACAACTAGGAAAAACAGGTATAAAGACATCTATTTTGGGTTTTGGTGCCATGCGCCTACCTACATCAAAACCTGATGATCCAACGTCAATTATAGAAGACGAAGCAATAAAGATCATTCGTCAAGCTATAGATGGTGGAGTAAATTTCGTTGATTCGGCTTATGTTTATCATCGTGGCCAAAGTGAAGTCCTTGTAGGAAAAGCTCTGAAAGACGGCTATCGTGAAAAAGTTAGCATTATGACCAAGAATCCTGTAAGAAAGGTAGAGAAAACTGAGGATTATGAGAAACTTCTGGACGAAGAATTAGAGCGATACGATACAGAGTATATAGATGTTTATCTTTTCCATGGTTTAACTTGGGAACGATATGAAGAAAAAGTTTTGAAATTAGGTTTATTAGATAGAGCAAAAGCGGTGAAAAAAGAAGGGAAAATTAGACATATTGGTATATCCTCTCATGACAAACCCGAGAATATCATAAAATTGCTCGATACAGGGGAATTTGAAGTAGTTCTTGTGCAGTACAATATACTTGATAATAATAACGCAGAAGTAATTGATCATGCAGCAAAGTTAGGTATAGGAGTTATTATAATGGGCCCCGTAGCTGGTGGAAGATTAGCTTTGGAACCCCCTGAGGAATTAACAGAATATCTTGCACCCGGAAAAGAAACATTCGTAGATTTAGCTTTCAGACATGTTTGGAGCAACCCTAATGTTTCTATCGCACTCTCAGTATGGGCGATGAAGATATGGTTACAACAAATCTGGAACTTGCTACTAATGAGATTATCACATTAACTGATGCCGAGAAAGAGCATGTCAAAATAATTGGAGATACTTACAAAAAATTATCTGATTTGATTTGCACTCAATGTGGCTATTGCGAACCGTGCGAACAAGAAGTAAATATCAAACAATCTCTCAAACAATTAATTCACTGGGACGTCTACAAATGGGATATGGCCAAGAGATATTACAATATGATAGGTAAATCACCCATGTTCCCTGGAAAGAATGCAACAGCCTGTACAGAATGTGGTGAATGTGAAGAAAAGTGCCCACAAGGGATACCAATTATTGAGAAATTAAAGGAAGCACATGAAAAACTAGCTATTAAGGAATAAAAGAAAATGGAGCTTCAACTAGTGATAAAATTCTATCAACATAGTTGAGGTTCTACTTTATTGCTTTCGTTCTTCCAAGAATTTTGAGGGAGTAGTAGGTTTTGGAGCTTTAATTACTAAAACTCTTAACAGCGCATCACTCTCATTATACCAACAATGAACAATATTTGCCGGACTTTCAATCAAAGTACCTTCTTCTACTTCCTTCTTCTCAACCCCTACCAATACTACTCCTTTCCCTTCGAGAACATAGAACGCCACATCTACTGGGGTCAAGTGTCTTCGTAATGATTCTCCCGGTTTTAGGAATAGCTGAATAATTATCGCATTCGGATGACTATAGAGCTTTTTTGCTTTTACTCCGTGAGGCGTTTCATAATCGGGTTCGTTTTCAATATTTCTTGTAATCATATTCATCAACTTTTAATTGCTAAGAGTTACTCTTTAAATTGCTTCTTTATAAAATATAACCGATCTTAATTTATCTCGAAGGTTATTCGCTGAAATAACCTTCTGGATTGGCTGGTCAAACTCAGATTTTATTGGAAAGCTTTTTGTTAATTATAACAGTAATTTATTTGGTTAATTATGGTAGACTCAAAAGAAAGGGAACGATATGAAAAATTAATTAGAGGAATTAAGAAAAAAGCAGGATATATATTACCTGAAGATTCGTTGAAAAAAAAGCGATCTCCTAAAGATAGAATTGATGATTGCATTAAACTAATTAAATACGAGAAAAATTATGAGAAAGTAAGCTCAGCAATTAAATACCTCAAAGTGAAAAGAGTTGAGAGAGCTTTAGATCCTTTAATAGAAAGACTAGAAAATGAACAAGAAGTTCAGATAAGGTGTGAGATAATACAAGCTCTTGGTGGGATTGGAGCTCAACCCAAAAGAATTTTACCGATTTTAGAAGAGATTCTACTAAAAGACCCTAATAAAGAAGTACGCCAAACAGTTCCGAAAGCTTTTGCATTTTTCGGTGATAAATCTAAAAAAATTCTACTCAATGCGCTTTTTAGGTCAACAGGAAAAGTGCGTTATATGATTATAATGGTACTAATTCACATCGAGCTTGATAAAGAGAAACTAATTAATCTTTTTCGAAAAGAAATGGCAGTTGCTAAAACACCATTTGATAGATATTCATATGCTAGTGGTTTGGTAGAATTGGAAGGAGTAGAAAGCAGTGCTTTGAAAATTATTAATGATTTAATTGAATCAAATAAATTATCTACTGAACAAATTCTTGATTTTGATTCTATTTATGAATTGAATAATGATGAAAAAAACAGACAAAAGCAAGCTCAACAGAAATTTAGAGAGTTTATTAATAAAATTACAAATACACACGAAACTGATCACATTGAATTCAAATCTACTTTTACAGGTGCCTCAAAAAATAAAAACATCGCTCAAGAATCAAAATTCCGGATTGCTCGAGCAATTGCATCCTTTATGAATTCAAAAGGTGGATATCTTTTCATTGGTGTAAATGATGATGGTGTGATAATTGGGTTAGATAGAGATTACAAAATTCTAAAAGGAGACAATAAGAAAGATGCTTTTAAACAAGAGCTTGCTCAAATTATCAACAAACACATAGGCGCAATCTATCACAACTTCATCGATGTGAAATTCGCGAAATATTTTACCTATGAAATTTGTATGATTAGGGTTAAGACCTGTCCTGAATTGGTGCCAATAATTGATCTTAAAGGACAGAAGCATTTTGTTATTCGAACCATTAATAGAACATACACTCTTGAGTCACATGAGATCGATAAATATAATGATATTCGAGCATCAAAACTTCATTAATATTGAAAGTAACTTGTACTGAAAGAAATTTCCAAGATGTTTCTTCCATGACTAAAACAAAAGAAGAGATAATAGACCTAAACAAAATAAAAAAATGATGATGTATGAATTTTGCATCTTCTCTTTCTACATTCAAATAGCTGTTTTTTGAAACAAAGTTTATCATTTAACAAATTAATTGATTTTTATGGTAGAAGAACTATTAGCTCAAAAATCCGCTCAAGTTTTAAAGGCGTTATATAATCACTCGTATAAGGAGCTTACTCGAGATGAGATCATCATAGAGATGAGTAAAGAGATTACGTTTATACCAATTAATGCATCTGACTTTAAAATCATATTAGATAATTTACAAAGTCATGATTATATAACCGAAATTTTTACTGTGGCTAATGTTTTAGATCTTGATTCCAATGCTGAAACTAAGTATAAAGTAACTAGTGCAGGTATAAGTCGATGTACACAAATAATTTCCCAGATGGAAAGCAGAGCTTTTGCCCAAATTGATTTTGAAAGTGAATACGAATCTAGAAAGAAAAGCAACCGAAGATGGCTTATTGGTTGTGCTATTGCTTTTGTAGTTTTAATGATAGTAATGATAGCTGTTATTCTAGCAAGTGGTTAATTCTTAGTTTATTACTTGAAAAGATTTGATTAACAAGTCTTAAATATTAATTTGGAAGTTAACTTTTATGCGCAAATTTGTTATTGAAGAACAGTCAAAGGAATGGCTCTTTGATTTAGATGGAAATGTCTATCATCCAAATCTTCGAGATAAAATAGAGAACGGTATGGTAGTAGGTCTAAGACTAACTGAACGAGAGATTCCATCAAACGAGAGAATAGATATCATTGACAAATTCAAGAATTACAACAAATTACACAAAGAGTATTCTGAATATCACGAAAGTGAAAATCAGAGGAAAGAGGATTTAAAGAAAGAAATTAGCAAAATTATTGTTGAATTTGAGGGACAAAAAGAAAGCCTAAAACAAGAAAAAGTGAAAATTGAGAAAGAAATCAGTGATTTAAAAGAACACACAAAAGACGAGGAAAAAAACAAACAGCAATTTAAAGAAAAAATGATTTCCTTTGGCAAGGAGCTTGGGGAAATTAATAAGAATCTGAGGGATAAAGAAAGGCATATTGCTAACCTAAAAGAAGCTACTAAACACAATCCAGCCTATAAGAAAAGATATCTGATTGATGAACATAATTTTGACAAAGAGTTGTTTGAAGATAGGTTTGATTATGATAAATTTGAAGAGCTTGAGAACTTATTTTTCGAAGTCCCAACGAAAGATAGACCTTGGTGTGAGACTATTTTCTTCAAAGTTGTAAAAAGAGTTGGGGATAAATTATATGGGGATGTACTCAGTAAATTTCGGAGGAAAAATAGTAAATGTCCTTTAAAAGATGGGGATAGAATTTCCTTTTATGCGAAGAATATCTTTTTAGTACCCAGTATATTAAATAAAAGAAGTAAATTGAAATCTTATTTACAGACTGATTTCAGCTATAAATTCTATCGTTCGAATAGAATAACGGATTGGGATGGTGTTTTTCTGGATTTAAAATCAAGAGAGTTAATTGGAAGAGGTTCTACTGTTCGATTCCAATTGAAAGAAGCAAATCATAGCTCGAATATTCATTATGCAATTATCTTAAAACAAGAAGGAAAATATTTTTGGGGTGAAATATTAGATTACTACATTGTTATAGAAGAGAAAATTACTGACCCAGTAAAAATTGGTTGTATCTACAAATTTAGTAAAGAGAGTATAACTGAAATACCAATTATGTGGAACAAACATATACCCGAGCTGGAAAAATACAAGAATAGAGAAAATTTTGGTTATCCTATTACAGGATATAGACTGGATGATAATTATTATGATTTAGAGGAACTACAATAGTATTTCGAAAAAATGAAAGAATAACTATCATCTCACTTCTCTCTTTCTACATAAATTTCATTTTATCTTTCTCTTTAAACATGTTATTTCAATCATAGTTATTAATCCCATAGACCCATAAATTACCGGACATAAATGATATGAATATTCATGAAAACCAGCAAGCAGATATCGCCATAAGATACGTTCTTCTATATTACCATATAGATAGAAAATAGAACCTTGATGATATAATTCTATAATGTTCAATATATATGTAAAGGTAAAGATTATGGAAATCGCTAATAGGAACGCTATCGATTTCGGAAATCTTGTGCTCCAATAATTCTTCTTATATCCCTTTTTCAGAGCTATTCCAAACAATAAAAGAGATATTGATAGTATTGGCAATTCTAATAACATTTGAAAATCAAATAACAAAAACATCTGCCATTCTTTCTCATTTAGTATGCTACTTTGTATAGATGCTTTTATAGCAGGAATTTGATAAATAGCTGCTAGAGTAGTGATTGTTACTATAATTAATCCTACCATAAGAAATTGTAGAATTCCTGATGCAATAAGCAATTTCCGTATTTTTTTATCAGATACTTGTCTGCTGATTTTTTGCAAACCAATTCCAAAAAATAATCCACCAAGTAAAAGTAGAGTGACTTGGATAATCATTAGAATGAATATTGGCATATATGTAAATTCAAAGACACTATTTATTAACAGAATAACAACGTAGAGACTTATTGATGTTATGTATCTTAGAATTAATGAGCTTGTACTAATAGTGAATGAATTATTGCTTCTTTGATCTAAATAAAAAATATTCTTAAAATCATTTGTTGTGGTATTCATTTTGATCCTCTCTCAAAGGATTTTTACCTTTTGCTGTGATTTTTTGTTCACTACAAATATATAGGTTCTGCGATATATAAACCTTATTTCAATTTAGAAGAAATAATTTGCGATCTCTAACAAACTGTAACTACTGTATTGGTGATGTTCTACGCGACTTCCGTCAAATTGACAGTGAATGCCCTCTAAAGGAAGATGATCCAATAAAAATTAGGTGTTTATACAAATTTAGTAAAGAGAGTAATACTGAACTACCCTTCCTTCTCTTCACAAAAATTTTTTAAACTTTTAAGAAGAAGTCTTCTTCATGACAGATACTGAGAAGAAATCCTCTGATTCTAAAAAAAAGAAATTTGATGGTACATTATCCGATCTTGCTGATAGACTTGTTAAAAGTATGTCGATAATTTGTATCATGCTACTAGGCTAGATACTGCCGAATTAGATCGTTTGGAACGTGAAAAGGAGTTACGTCTTGATAAGGCACTTGGTGAACCACTTGATGAACCTAATGAAGAACCAACAGAAGAATAACTATCTATAAACAATACTAATCTTTCAAAGAATGAACTCTGATTTATTTTGAGATAACATTTTGACTCCTTTTGATGAAGAAAGATAACTTTTGTTAGGTTAGGGTGAATGGAAAATATGAAATTAACTATAGTAAAAAACAATAATCTATTTAGATAACCATAATATACAAATCTTGAAACATCTAATTTAATTAGGTTGCAAGAAAATATGGAAGAAATGATAGAGAAACCATGGTACGAAGATCCATTCATCCAAGAAATGATGGGATTGATGGGCGCAAGATCAATGCGGAGTATCATGTCTAGTTTTAAAGCTAATTTAATCTATGCTGGTGAAAACGGCATTGCTGATGCTGCTCGATATCTCGATAAATCACTCTATGATGATGAGAAGCGCATTTTAATCATCGCTGATTCCTTCACACAAAAATTCTTCACTAAATTTGAGAAAGGATTCAAAAGATATAATTTTGAATTCAGAATTTGGGATGGGTGTTTACCTGAAGTTCCTTATCAAACAATAGAGGAAGGAGTGAAAATTTGTGAGGAATTCAAACCTACTGTTATTGTTGCTTTAGGTGGAGGTAGTGTTATGGATACAGCGAAAATTGTAAATATTAAATACGAAAGACCTGAATTGAATCTATTACAAATTGACGTTGTGTCTGGAGCAATTGGATTACATAGAAAAGTAAAGCATCTTGTAGCAATTCCGACAACAATTGGCACAGGGTCTGAAGCAACCACCACAGCTATTTTGAATGATACTCGCAGAGAACCACACAAAAAAATAGCCGTCACTTGTGACGATATACTACCAACTATTGTTATTTTACATCCCGATTTTGTGAAAAAGCTACCACCATATCTCATAACAGGTACAGGGTTAGATACTTTTGCTCATGCAGTTGGTGCTTATGTATCAAACTGGAATAGTCCTTATACAACAGCAATTAATCTGACAGCTATTAAAGAGACTATTCATTTTCTACCAAGATTAATAAAATATGGTGTTAAAGATTTAGAAGCGTGGGAACATATGCAATGGGCAGCTTTGATGGCTGGCTTAGGATTCTCTAATGCAATGCCTGGTATAGAGCATGCTTTAGGACATAGTTTTGGTGCAGTGATGAACACTCATCATGGTATGACTGTAGGTTTGTTTACTCCACAATCACTAGCTTGGCAAGCAAAAGTAACTGAAAGGTGGAAGGATCTCTGTCCACTATTTGATTTGGACATTACAGGAATGTCACGACAGAAAGCATTAGATGCTTTACTTCTAGAAATGCAACTCTTCATTCGAAAAGTTGGTGGTTTTGCTTCTGTCAGTGAATTCGAGAAACCAGAAATTAAACAGAAGGATTATCAAAAAGCAATTCCGCTAATGGCTGAATTTGCTTTGAACGACATTGCCCATCTTGCATCGTATCGTCCCGTAAAATTGAATCATTATAAGAAAATGTACGAAGCTGCTTGGGATTCAAAGAAACTAGTGTTGTAGAGGAGGATTGTACTGTAAAATGAGTGAAATTATAGGTTATAATGGAAAAATAGCGTATGTTGATTTAACTAGACAAGAAGTAAAGATTGAACCGTTGAAAGTGTCTACCGCTCGAGATTATCTCGGTGGAGCAGGTCTTAGTGCGAAACTCATTTATGATCTTCTCGGAGAAGATGATTATAAAACATTAAAACAAGATCCTTATTCACCTGTTAATCCGTTAGTGTTTGCTACTGGACCTGTTACAGGAACAGATCGTCCTGCTTCTGGAAGATATTCTGTTTGTGCAATATCACCTTTAACAAACATCTGGGGTGAATCCACTTCTGGAGGCTTTTTCTGTATTGATTTACGAAATAGTGGATTTGACGCAATTGTTTTCACAGGAAAAGCAGAGAAACCAATTTATTTGTACCTCTCTAAAGGAAAGTTTGAATTTAGGGATGCAAGCAAATTTTGGGGTAAAGATACTTACAAAACACAAGAACTAATTCGTAAAGAACATGATAATAGCAAGCTGAAAGTCGCTTGCATCGGTCCAGCAGGAGAAAAACTGGTTAGATTTGCTTGTATAATGAATGATGCAGGTCGTGCTGCAGGTCGTTGTGGTATGGGTGCAATCATGGGTTCAAAGAATTTGAAAGCATTCGCAATAGTTGGTTCTCCAGATAATATACTTCAAACACCCAACAAAAAAGCAATACGAGATCTTCGAAAGAGTATCAATTTCATATTAGAGGATGACCTCGTAGGTGCAATTGTTCCAAAAGTAATGAATATCTTTGGAACGAATACCTATATGGATATGGGCTCTTTTGCTGGTGATGTTCCTGCTTATTATTTCACTGAAACCGAATTTCCAGCAGAATTACTAACCTCGAAGACATTGAAAGAAGAATATCCAATGTTTATTTCTGGATGTGCGAGATGCCCGTTGCAATGTGCAAAACAAACAATAGTTCCAGTGAATGATCAAGAAGTTGTTGTGGATGGTCCTGAATATGAGTCCGTTGCAGCATATGGACCTCTAACAGGAACATTTGATTCAAAACCTGTTATTCTTGCTCACCACTATGGAAATGTCTATGGAATAGATACCATCTCCAGCGGAGTTGTTATTGCTTTCCTAATATATCTCATCGAAAATAATATCGCTACAGAAGCAATCAAAAAGCATCTGAAAGTAATCAAAATTGAAGATATTAGATGGGGAAATGGTGATTTAGTTCTCAAATTGATGGATTTAATCAATGAACGAAAGGGCATCGGTGATCTTCTAGCAGAAGGAACGAGAATAATGGCTGAAAAATTAGGCGTAGATCCAGAGCTAGCTGCACATGTAAAAGGACTAGAAATACCTATGCATGACGCTCGAGCATATGCCGGACAAGCTTTATCTTATATGACTGCTTGCTGTGGAGCAAACCACCAAAAATGTGATTGGTTCCAAGTAGAAACACAGTCAATCTCCTTCCCTGAATATAAAATTAATCCAGGTGATAGGTTTGATATTACAGGTAGAGAAGAAGGTGTAATTGCTTTTCAAGATATTCGAGCGATTGATGACTCTGCAGTGACTTGTGATTTTGAAACACCACCAAAATTCAGTGATGTTGCTAAATATATTTCATATGCAACAGATTTCAAATACACACCTAAAATGCTTCTGCAAGTAGGAGAGCGAATGACCAACATTAAACGTTTGATTTCATGCAATTTAGGAACTACTCGAGAGGATGATCGATTGCCAAAAATTGCAACACAAATTCTGAAGAGTGGTCCAACGGAAGGTGTCAAACTTGATCTGGATAAAAATCTCAAAACCTATTATGATATAAGAGGTTGGGATTGGAAGACAGGCAGGCCAACAAAAGCAAAACTAGAAGAACTTCGGATAATCGGTGACGACACAGATATCGTTGTAGAAGCCAAGGAACACAAAATCTCCTCTGATCTTTTTGGGGAAATGGAAAGACGCAAGGAGAAATTTATACCTCTTCTAATAGCTAAGAGTATTCCAACTGCAGATATGGAAGAATATCTTGGTTTCATTGCTTTGTTCGCTCAATGTGATGAAGATTTCTATGATGATTTTGGTGAATTACAAGATGGTATTCAATTAGCAATTAAAGCACTCCCACAAGAACAATGGTATTGGCTGAAATTGGACAAAGGAAACTTCAGTGCAGGTAGGGGTAAAATGGATAAACCAACCTTAACTCTGACATTCCGAAATCAAAAAGTCTACGATGGAGTGATGAATATGAAACTCAATCCAGTTACAGCAGTGCTTTCAAATCGTCTCAAGGTTAAACCAATGGGTAAAGTGAAAATCTTTCAGAATTTCATTGGATTGTATTTGAACAAATTCAACTTAAAGTTCTGAAAAGAATTTCATTTCTTCTTTTTTTATTTCTCAAAATTGTATCATGAACTCCCATTTTTATTACCAATTATAACCAAATTACTTGAACAAGTATGTTTTTCCAATGTAGATTAGCTCTTACAAAAAAAATTGAAAGCTTTTGAATAATGAATAAAATAAATTAGGAAAAGAAGAATGTTAAGTGGTTGGCTTTTTTCGTAACCACCTAATATGAAAACCTACACCTAGACTTGAAATGATTATTCCAAGTATGGCCAGTATCCACAAAAACACTGCATTACCTCCTCCTCTAGAAATATCCATTATAAATACAATTAACGTAGTTAAACAAAACCCGAAGAGAGCTGTTCCTAAAGTAAAAACTCCAATACTTGCACCTGCTTTTGCATAACTATTCTTTTGAGCATCAGGTGTTAAGTATCCTGCTATAATAGCTATTATCAATCCAATGCCTGGTAAACAGGTAAAACCCAGTATAGCAGTAACAAGTGAAACTATTCCTAAACCTTTCTCAGTTGAAATAGAGTCTTTCTTAGCAACATTTCCTGATTTATCAAGCTGATCGCCACATTCACTGCAAAATTTAGTTGTTGCTAGGTTCTTAAACCCACACGATTGGCAATATTTAGAAGTCGCTTCATTCATTCTTTTTTCCATCCGATAGAACTATTGAATAGTTGTAATTTAAAACAATCTTTTTACTAATTTTAAATCTTTTCCAGCACTAATTTTTCAGGTAAATTAAACTGAATAGTAATTTATCTTACTGATTAATATAAACCGTATATTGAACAGAGATTTGTGTACAATCTTTACTTTCTTGAGCGATTCAATATTAATAACAGAATCTGCAAATCCAACAATATCAATTGAGATTAGAGCTGAAAAAAGAGCTACTTTTCAAAATAAAAATCTTAATTAAATCCTAAACTATTATATCTCTTCACTAATTTAAAAGGAAGTGTGTAAAACGTCCATTGAAAAGACTAAGCCATATTTAAAAGTAATAATCATTTCAATTATGCTCATTACTGCGATGTCAATTGGAATTTTTGTAATAATAAGCAGCTGGTTACAAGTTGAATCCACAGAATATTCAACAACAGCTGATATGTTAAATAATTTCAGAGATTTAGCAGAAACTGATGTTCAGATAATTCTTGAGGAAGATTCTGCAAAATATGAGACAGCTTATTCCTATTTGAATGATCTATACTTACTAAATGACCAATATGGGGCAATGGTAGATTACAATAGCACCCACCCTTTAAATTATACGCAACTAGATTTTGATGAAGTTAAAATAGAATTCACTTTAAAAATGAGATTAACCATCAATGTTGTTCAGAGCACCTCAGTGTACGATTATAGTGCAAATCAATTAAAGGCCGATGTAGCTAATAATTACACCAGTTGCGGAATAAAATATTTCTTCATACTTAATCAATGGCACACTTGGGGCGATCCTTATGAAGCAATTCAAGATGATATTAGAGACTATGTAAACACATCATTTGCTCTATCCGGTGATTCTTTAGAGGTTCCAGAGATTAAGCTTGAAAATTGGGCTTACAATCTGTATAATAATTTATCAATTTTGGAGTTCGTTGGTTGTAGTGCTTCTGTCAATTATGCTACTAATAATTTGGATAGTATTGGTTTAAATTTGGTTAATCTCTCCCTCGCTTATGTATCTGACTATATCGACGGTTATGTAGCTCTCAGCGAAAGAGCGGATGATATTACTCAAGATTTCAATAATACACTCATTACTTTAGCAATGGCTGGTGTTCTTTTGGGATTCGCAACTTCATTTGAGAACATGAAGCTTCGGAAAATTAGCCTAATTGTCGGATTGGTTATACTTCTCCTCGCTGCTATTTACTTCGGTACTGCACTTGGTGATCTTGCTCATTTAGCTAATAGAGAAGCTGGAATTATTAGCCCAAATGCATTTGTGTTCGCTTAGAGTTAACATGGTATTATTGATTATATTGCATATAAAAAAGTAGAAGAGTATTAACAAATGTGTTAATATCGCTCTTTCTTTCTTTTTCGTACTATAACAACTGAAATGCTTAAGAACGAAAAAACACATAAAATATACTTCACTTCTATTGGAAAATTAAAAGTCAACTCGCTCTGTTTAAAAATGCTAAATTGATAATCTACTTGAGTAAAATCATCTGCATTGCTTTTAGATATACCTAGTGCACATGTTCCTGTGTCATTAACAGAGTATTCCATTGAAATATTATCAATAACATCTGTTTCCTCAATAACTTTGGTTCCTCCTTGTTTATACAGAACGAAATCACAATTACTTTCACCAAAATCTGAAAATGTTATTGTTAGATTATCACCTGCTTCAACTTCGAAATTGTAGAAATCGGATAAATCATCATAAATCAATATTCCAGAGCTGCTAAAGTTCCCTACAGTTAGTTGTGAGGAAGTAGAATATGAATTACCAGCATCTTGACCTATTCCCCCATCATTTTGTGTTGGTTTTTCAATGAAATTTACATCAGTATTTATCGTAGTTGTTTCCATCTCTGTTATATCAAAATTCATGAACACAACATGCCATATTTCACTGTTAGGAACTGAATAATAACCTGATGCTCCAGCACGAGAAGAAATAAGATGTTTATATAGGCTTGGTGTTAAACCATCTTTCCAATCATTAAAATTAGGATCATCCATAGCCCAAAGTTGAATCAAGACATTTGGATTACTTGTAGTAAAATTCCATTCAATTACGTAATTTGCACCTATTGAAGTAATACTATTAATATCATGCCATTGATTGTATTCTAAATCAAAAGTTTCAATATTACTAGGTAAAAGATATCCTTCAGTTGAAGAAACTGAAGAAGTTACCCCATTAAAACATAAGTAAATAATACCAATAATCGATACTATTCGATAATATCTCATTTTAGTAAACCTCTTAGCCACTACTTAATTTGGCAATAAATTATAGTTTGTTCTTAAATTAAAAATTTTTGATTATCAAATCGTTTAAATACAATCCTTATTCCTTTCATCAAAATAAAAAAAATCCGAAATTAATTAAAAGCGCTAAAACAGTAATTCTCAGCACCACACAAATAGACCTTTCTAGGAAATTCTTAGTAGATATGGATTTGTTTTCAATGGAAGAAAGTAAACAAATAACTAGAGATAAATTCCCTATGGTTGGGAAAATAACTCAAAGAAATGATACCAGTTTATCATGTGAGAGAACTTTGTCTCTAGAAAGCGATCTCTATTTGGATCATCATAGATTCAATAATACACCTTTTCTTCCTGGAGTAATTGGTTTGGAACTTTTTGCAGAAATGAGTAAAGTTCTTTTTCCAAATAAAATAATTCAACGATTTGAGGATATTCACTTTCTTTCAGCAATTAGATTAAAGGAAGATAATCCCATTACTATTTACACGAATTTAACAGTTAGTGATGACATTGCTGATGTTGTGATTACTTCAACTAGCAAAGGTTCTTCGGATAACAAATCAAATTCTAAAGTTCATTTCAAAGCAAAAATGATTTTTGGTAGTCGAGAAAGAGAAAGTCAAAAGATACCTGTGTTAAAGAAATTACCATTGCTTACTGGAGAATTTATCTATCAAATATTACCTCACGGTTCCTCATTTCAAGTTTTAGCAGAAATAAATAGTATTGAGAATGAGATGATTGCAGTCGGCAGTTTTCCAAAGAAACAACTTTTTGGTTGGAAGGTTAAAAAGTTATTAACTAATCCATTTATTCTCGAAGCGGGTTTTCAGGCCATTGGGTTAATGGATTTTATTTTGAATGATCGCACAGGTCTTCCATCAAAGATTAAACAAGTAACTTATTTTGAATCCGAAGATAAACCACACTTCATTGTTGGAAGAGAAAATATTGAGAAAAGAGGTTTCTTTGATTTCAGTGTTCTTTCAAGAAAGGGAAATGTCCTAGTGAAAGTTAATGATTATCAAATGGTGGAAATTAATTTCGGTGATACTTCTAGTATACTTGAAAAATTACGTTCTCACAGAATTCGTCAACTATTACCTGTACCGAAAAAAGCTTGGTTAGAGGTTATTGATAAGCAATTGTTTCTGGATAAATTGTCTCGAGAGCCTGATTTTGTTTCGACCTTTTTACGAACAGATGAAATAGATGAATTAGAGGAATTGAATAATAAGGATAAACAAGACCGAATACTAGAATTATTTGCTCTAAAAAGATCTCTTAGAATTGTTCTACTCTCTAGAAAGATGCTGAATTTTAAGTTAAAGAAGGATGAAACCGGAAAACATTACTGCTCTCACAAAGGAAAGCATGTTTATCTTACAAAGGTGGAAGAATCAAATTATCTTCTAGTTTTAGCGAGCCGGAAAAGAAAAGATGGACTCGATTTTTACAATAAAAGAGAGACAATCAAAGCAAAGATAGTAGCAATGATAAATAAAAAATAACAACTTGTTTTCATTGAATTTTTTCTAACAAAAAAACGTTTTTCAGAGCACAAACAGAAATCATTTATTTTTTATTTAAAATACACCATCCAATGTAAAAAGAAAATATATTTATTAACCATTAATCTGTTTCAATATATTGTAATATATTTGGAGAGAAAAATTACAATTCAAATAGGTGGGAAGTTCTAACGATGGAAAAGGATGAAGTAATTATTGATTACATATTAAATTATGATGATACTAAATCAATTGGAAAAGCATTTGATAATTTAAAAATAATTAAATTTCTAACGAAAATTTTTCCAATAATCTTGATAAAAAGAAAATAAAAATAGCATTAAGTGCAAAGGAACGTGGGATAATTGACAGTTGAAATGGAAGAATTAATTTTAGATTATATTTATGATGAGAATGATTCGAAGCGACAAAATAGAGAGTTTTATAGATCTAAAGAATTTCTGATACCAATGATTTCAGTTCAGATAATTATTATTTTGGTTTATGAAGGTATGAATATTGGTTTAGGTTTAATGTCCGGATTTTCTACTTGGGATATAATCTGGATGGTAATATATCCAATTATTTTATTGCTGTTTCTATCACTTTTTATACTCTGGTTAATAAAACTAACAAGAAAATTGGAGCAATTGCCACGAAATTGCAGAGTAAAAATCAACAATAGTGGTTTAGAAGCTGATTTTACAAACGAAACTCATTCAACAAAATGGGATTATCTTAGAAAAGTAATAGAGCGGAAGGAATTCATCTATTTTAGAATACAAATTGGTACTATTTACTCGATACCAAAAAGAGTTCTCGATAACTCTCAATTAGAGTTCCTACGGAATATTCTGAGAATTAACTTAGATGATAAGAAATTGAAGTTACTAATAGATAACAAAGTAAATAACTGAAAGGTGAAAAATAGTGGAAAATACTGAACAAGAAATGGAAATAACCTATGTACAAAACTATAAGGATTTCAAAAAATTAACCCTCCATCCTTCTACAATTGCAAATATCATATGTTGTAATATCATACCAATAACAGGAATATTGATCTTTGAATTAGTAATGCTAATACTAAGCTTACAATCTGGTTTTTCTGAGATGAGAATCTTCTATATGGTTTTAGTTCCGAGTTTTTACACTTTATTTATTATATTATTTACTCCAACTTGGATTATAGTGATAAAATTCCAATGGAAAAAAACCAGTAAATTACCTTTAGAACGCAAGTGGATTTTTACAAATAAGGGTATAATCGTAGATAAAGTCTATACCAGCACAAAATATGAGTGGGAAAAAATTCTCAAAGTAGTAGAATCTAGAAATCAAATAAACTTTAACTTAACAAATAATAAGGTGATAAATCTAGTGCTTGATTTCTTGCCAAAAAGAGCTCTTAATGAAGAGCAGTATGGGCAGCTACATACTATTTTACTAAAATATCTTGATAGCAGTAAAATAAAGTTCAAGATTGATAAGAAAGGAAGCTAAATGGTCCAATAGCGTTTTCATATGAATTACCAGCTAATAAAAGCAATCCCTGATTAATCAATGTTCTAGAATTAATTCGATAATAAATATTTGCTGAATTAATATTATTTACATCAGCTATTGTGCAGTTTATAATGCAAAGGACACGCTGATTATGTGAAGATGTGTATCTAAACAGTAATTTTATTACTAAACTTACAATAATATAGGTGAAGGGATTAAGCTTGGAGAAAGAACGTGGTCAAAACAAAAATAATTGGAAAATGCATAAACAATTTAGTAAAGCATCAATCTTTTTCAGCACTATCGCAGTTATTTCTATTCTTATATTTCCCTATGCTTATTATGCTGAGATTGTAGGCCCCTCAGTAATGTTCAATTTGAGTATATGGGGAGATCCTTCGATATCAAGGTCTTTTATTATAGTAATATTGTTTGCATTTCTTTGTTGTGTTTTAATTTCCATTTCGTGGTTATTGTTATCTATAAATAAAAATCATTCATTTGTAAATCCTCTAAGAATATGCTTGGTTATTACTTCATTCAATTCCTTTGTTTTAGCTGTTATATTTGCTAGTATATTGCTTTTTGCTCCCACAGGAGATAACAACATAGCTGGTTATTCGTTAGGTGTTAGTCCATATACCTCTATTGTTTGTTCATTTATCTTGTTCTTAGTTTCTCTAATCCAATTCAAATATCCAGTTATGGCAATCAACACTGAACCCGTATTAGAGAAAAAGAATATCTCAAAAAATATTTTCTCTGAATTATAAACAATAGAATTCTATTTCAAATTTTCATATTTTACTATTTTTAACAAAGCAAAACGTCTATCAAGCAGAAACATTAAAGCACTCTGAAGTTATTTTTAATATAGAAAAATTAATCATAAATTTCATAGGAAAGAAAAAACATGAGTAATAATTGGCGAGCTTCAAATCGTGTTAAGCAGATCCAGAAATCAGCTATTCACGAGATGACGCGATTATCTAAGGAAATAGATGATGTTGCATTTTTGTCTTGGGCTAAACCAACTTCAGATGCACCTAAGCATATCAATAATGGAGCCATTAAAGCAATTAATGAGGGGCTTGTCGGTGGATATTCTACAAATGCAGGGATACTTGAATTGCGTCAAGAAATTGTTAAGAAACTAAAAAGGGATAATAACATTTCAGCAACGCCTGATCAAATAATTGTGACTGTTGGTGCTATTTTTTTCTTTAAAATTTTCCCATAATTATTACTATCAATTTCTATTTTACATTTTCATCTGGATTTTTAAATTGTTTTAACAAATAGATTTTGCAATTTGTACTTCTAAGCCTGAAAGAAGTGTGTACAAGATTTCTTGAAATTCTTTTTTAATCGATTTTAATCTCTTTAAAATTTGAAATACTAGGTTTAATCTAGTAAATATTTATTAGTAAATTTCCCTAAATAGATATAACTAGAAGCTGTTAGGGTGAGATTTTATATGAAGAAAATTAATCGAATCATCTGTTATATTTTATTAATTCAAACCTTAATGGTATGCAATATCTATAGTTGTCTTACGAATTCTATTCACACAAATGAATTAGAAATAGATGATCAGACAATAAATAGTGAAGAAGAGAATTTCGAACCAGTTATAATGCAAACTTTTCCAGTAGATTTGGATAATCTCTTTTGGGTTGATAATTTAACTAAACAGCAAGAAATACTTGATGGAATTGCAAGCGATGGAGGTCCATGGCCTATAACTCCTTTTGGAGGTCATTTTGTAAGTAACCATATAGAGGGAGTAGATAAGTGGTATATTCATACTATAAGACAAGCTGAAATAAGAGCTCCTGTAGATGGTACAAGTAATGAAGAAATGTTTTCTACTGATACTACAATAAATATTCAAGGAAACGAAGTCTATCCTGATAATCAGTTGACTATTTCTCTAGATGATAATTCATCTGTTAGTTTTGGTCATATTGATATACTCAAATCAATAGCAGATGAGATTATCCAAGAGAATAGTTATTTCTATACAGAAGGAGAATTAATTGGTTATACTCATAATTTTACTGCTGGTGCTACATCTATTGCAGGAGTAGACTTTCATTATTACTATAAAGGTAGGGGTATATGTCCTTATAATGCTTGTACTAGTGAAGACCAAATAAAGATTGAAAATTTTCATTCCCTACAATATGAAGCTGCTAAAATAAATGGACTGTATCCTGAATCGCATCTGATCAATGAGTTTTATATCCCTATTGAGGATACAACCTGGGGAACATGGCAATATAAGGAAGGACCATATGATGCTTATTATGATGGATTGGATGATTGGGGGCGGTATGAAGCAAGTTATCTAACACTATTAAGCCAAGAATTTATCAATCCTGAAACATACTATCGAGATATTTTTGATACTGAAAAAAATATTACTGCTGAATTTGAAGGATTAATGGGTGATTATCTATGTGCTGAAGATCTCCCTGGTTTTGAAGCATTAGGACAAGGTGTAGTTGAACTACAAAGTGGTAATTTCCAAGAAGGCATTCTTGACGTTCGTTCCTCCTATTTTACCTATTGGGGTCCCATAAATACAAGTGTGTATTTAAGATTTCAAGTCAACTCTACTGAAGATGGTTGGGAGGATGATTTATTGACATTGGAATATTTTGCTACTTTAACCGAAGCTGAAAATGGTTTTACTAGTAGCAGTATTACTTACGAGAGATATCATCCATATGCTTCATTAATACCTGAACCTGAGATTCCTCCTGAATCTGAGATTCCTACTGAATCTGAGATTCCTCCTGAATCTGCACAATTCAACTTGTTTTCAATAATTAACTCTTTTGTCACAATCATACTAGTTTCTATGATTTCTAAAAAAGCAATTAAAATAAAGAAGAAATAGTCTTCTTATTTTTCTTTCTATTTTTTACTTGTTAATGATACGACACAAAATGATCTTCTAGACCACTAAAAAATCTGATTATATCTTTAAGCTAAACAAATACAAAAATCAGAAAACTTAGATGCTTATACAAAACATTCGCTGCGATTACTCTATCTAGAAATGTTATAATTAAATCTCATTCAAAATCAGAAATAAATGAAAGAAACCAACCTTTGAAGATATTTTTTCTCCCTATCTTGTTGTGTTTATCTCTTTTCTTACCTTTCCAATAGCAACATTATTTTCAGTTAAGAAATTATGATGCGATAATAAAGCTATTTGATTTCGATTTAGAAATTATACTAAGACCTTTTGTCGATAACACTAGATTAATATTTGCTAATATAATAATAAAAATTATTATGTCATTGAATCTAAAATTCAAGGTAGTATTAGCTGGAGATGG
The DNA here is from genome assembly GCA_030614005.1 of Candidatus Heimdallarchaeota archaeon. GTDB lineage: Archaea > Asgardarchaeota > Heimdallarchaeia > JABLTI01 > JABLTI01 > JABLTI01. The sequence continues at coordinate 22,649 of JAUWKS010000041.1, forward strand.
AGGTGTAGGGAAGTCAACTATCTTGTATCATTTCCTTGAAAAAAAAGAACTCACAACAATGACAAAGGGATTAGCAATAGAAAAATTGACAATTCCATTAAATGAGGGAAAACGGTTGAATGCGTTTGTTGGGATCTTGGGGGACAACCTCACTTTAGATTCTTTCTTGAGGATTTCTTAGGTGGAACACATTTTGCACTATTTGTTTTTGATTTAAATCGATATGCTTCACTTTTAAGCCTTGAGAATGAATGGATACCAATGTTTCAAAAAGAGGTTCCCAATTTACCATGTCCTTTACTTGTTGGAAATAAAATGTGGAAAGAGAAACGAAAAGGCATTTTAAGCATGGGCGGAATTTACAAGCCCGCTTTAGACTTGATTGTGAAGAGCGAACTGAAACCTATTTTAGATAAAACTGGAAAAACGAAGTTATCAGGGAATACTTCCTTGGAAATAACCAATTGTATTGCTCCTCAACTCATCATAGGTTTAGCTCAAGGGATTTTGAATGCTCTTTCAGAATCCGCAAGCAGAAAAATCGGTATAAAAATTGCTTATGAAATAAAAGGTGATTCTGTAACGCTTTCATTGAAAACTTAGCCTTTGAATTTACACAAGTCTAGGAAGAATAAATGGAAAACTTTTTTTATCTATGAATATTCTAATAATTTTTTTGATTTAGCCTAAATTATTCGCTTTTCCTAGTTCTTCTCCTTTATGAACTGGAACATTGATTAATCTGCTATATTAATGACAACTTTCTACCATAATTTAGTCGTAATATTGCTCGTTAGCGACTAGAAGTTTAACATTTTTCACAAAAAAAGCACGAACTGTTTTGCTGAGCATATCAAGTATTTAAATACTGCCTATTATTAAGTATAGTTAATTTGATTTAATTCTAAATCAGGAAAAAAGTTAGTATTATTCAATTTCAATTATTATTTAGAAAAAATGAATAGTATTCAGTACAAACTAGGAGGTTCGATAATATTGTTTGGGAAGATTTTACGAGTTGATTTAAGCTCTCAAAGTTATAAAGTTGAAGATCTCAAGGAAGAGATAGCAAGGAAATACCTCGGTGGACGAGGTTTAGGAGTAAGAATACTCTATGATGAATTACCTGCTGGAACTGATGCCTTATCACCAGAAAACATAATGGTCATTGCTGCAGGCCCACTAACAGGTACAAAAACACCTAGTGGTAGTAGATATGAAGTAGTGACAAAAAGCCCATTAACTGGTACTATTGCAACTAGCAATTCTGGTGGTTCATGGGGAATTCATTTACGGCGAAGTGGGTATGATGCCCTTGTTTTGAAAGGAAAAGCAAAGAAACCTACTTATTTATGGATATTCAATGGAAAAGTTGAATTCAAGAGTGCAGAAAAACTTTGGGGAAAAGTTGTTTCTGAAGTTGACACAGAGATTCGAGCAGAAACCCATGACAATGCAAAAGTTTTACAAATTGGCATAGCAGGTGAACAACAGACCCTTACAGCAGCTATTATGAATGAGAAATTTAGAGCTGCAGGCAGAGGAGGAGTTGGAGCTGTCCTAGGAAGCAAGAATCTGAAAGCAATTGCTGTCCGAGGAGATAATAAAATCGAAGCAAAAAATCCTGACGAATTGAAAAAAGGCAATGATCAAGCACTTGAGAATATGGAGAAGTGTGCTGTAACTAAGAAAGATGGATTGTTGCATACACTAGGTACTTCAGTTTTGACCAATGTCATTAACGATTCTGGAATTTATCCTACAAGAAACTTTCAATCTGGCGTTTTTGAACATGCAGCAGATATCTCTGGCGAGAAGATGAAAGACACTATTCTCAAAAAAGCAAAAGCTTGCTTCGGTTGTCCAATGTTCTGTGGTAGATGGGTAGAATTAGAGGAAGCAACATTTGCTGGGAAGAAATATCCCAAAGTAGAAGGTGAAAGTCTCGAATATGAAAGTAGTTGGGCTTTTGGAGGACAATGTGGAATCAATAATTTAAATGCCATTGCTCGAGCGAATTACCTCTGTAATGAGTATGGATTAGACACAATTTCAACAGGTGTTACAATTGGTTTTGCAATGGAACTTTTCGAAAAAGAACTCATATCCAAAGAAGAAGTCAAATTTGATTTAAGCTTTGGAAATGCTGATTCGATGATAAAAATGGTTGAACAGATGGCACGAAGACAGGATTTTGGAGAAATTTTAGCAGATGGTTCGAAGAACGCTGCTAAGAAAATTGGAAAAGATTCTGATTATTATTCAATCCAAGTGAAGGGTATGGAACTTCCTGCTTATGACCCAAGAGGTTGTTTTGGTATCGGATTAAATTACGCAACTTCAAATAGAGGTGCTGCCCATACAACTGGCTATACTATTGCTGCTGAGATTGTTGGAGCTCCATTAAAAGTTGATCCACTTGATGCTAGCATTGAGAAAGTCAAATTACTCATATTCTTTCAAGATCTTACCGCTGCTGTTGATTCATTTGGAACTTGTTTATTTACAACATTCGCAGTAGGTGCAGAAGAATTTGCTACAATGATATCTGGTGCGATGGGATGGACGGATTACACTGCTGACGAATTAATAAAAACTGGTGAAAGAATATATGCCTTAGAAAGATTGTTCAACAAAAGAGAAGGATTTACCAGTGCAGACGATAATTTACCAAAAAGACTCATAGAAGAAGAAATGCCAGATGGACCTATGAAAGGAAAGATCATGCCTTTAGCCTCTATGCTAAAAATGTATTATGAGCAAAGAGGTTATGATGATAACGGTCATCCATCGCCTTCGAAATTGAAGGAATTAGATTTGGTAGAATAACAAAATATTATCTAATGATGATATTTGGTTAACAACTTATTGAACCCTTGATTCAGAAATAAAGTCAGGTTTTTTCAATAAGTTGCTTTTTTTCATTTCCATTAAACTACTTTTTTGAACATCACATTGCTAATTAGATAATTGTCTTTGTGAACTAATCTTTGTGCTCTTTGTTTTCACATATAAAATGACAAAATTCAGCACCTTCTCCAATCGTATTACCAATACCCCCTCGATGAAAGATTACCTTGTCTGGCATGTATAAATTATAAAGTGCGTTGTCTATATTACAAAATACACTCATTAATTCTGGGCAAGCAAATTTTGTAAAAGCTCCTTTAAAAACACAATTTTTTACTTTAAATTCATACCGTTTATCACTCTGTTCAATAATTTCCATTCTGTTCAAGCGCATTGGTCCTTCTTTTTTAAATCGCTGTTGATATGTTATGAGATTTTCAAAGGTGTGTGAAGGTTCCTCTACAAATCTAAATAATCCCATTTGTTTTGCAAGAGCTACTGGAATCATTACTGTCTTCACTAATGCTAGAGCTTGATCATTATCCATTTTCTTTTTAAATATAGTATATAGTGAAATAGCTACTGACACGATGTTTGCTATATCCTCAGGCCATTTTTTTGGAAGCTCTTTTCTTATTTTAGACATAGTCATTTTCAGTTTGATCATGAAAATGGTTGGACGTTTAATATATCCCTTTAAAACACCACGAAGTATTAAGGTTGTATCTGGTTCTGCACATTTTTCGATGTTTGTTATTATCATTTTATTGTAACCTATAACATTGTTATATATAAGTATATACGCAATTAGCTATAAAACTTTTTCTTAAAAAATTAAAACAATTAGGTTTGGTAGAATAGCAAAATATCAATGATGTTTGGTTAGTAATTTAGTAAAACCTTGATTCAGAAATAAATTCAAGTTGTAGGTTAATCAGAACAAAACTTAGCAATCTATTATGTAGAAACATTAAAGCATATACAAGTTACTATAATTTAGAAAGTTAATATAAAAGTTTCATAGGAAAGAAAAAACATGAGTAATAATTGGCGAGCTTCAAATCGTGTTAAGCAGATCCAGAAATCAGCTATTCACGAGATGACGCGATTATCAAAGGAAATAGATGATGTTTCATTTTTATCTTGGGCTAAACCAACTTCAGATGCACCTAAGCATATAAATGACGGAGCTATTAAAGCAATTAACGAGGGACTTGTCGGTGGTTATTCTACTAATGCAGGAATACTTGAATTACGTCAAGAAATTGTTAAGAAACTAAAAAGGGATAATAACATTCCAGCAACGCCTGATCAAATAATTGTGACTGTTGGTGCTATTGAAGGATTGATGGATGCCATTATGGCAATAATTGATCCTGGAGATGAAGTTATTCTACCAACACCAACATATTCGACTCATATTCGTCAAGTTATTATTGCTTCAGGCATACCCGTGCTAGTACCTTTGAATGAAGAAGAAGGATTTGCTCTTGATATTGAAGCAATTAAAAAGGCGATAACTCCTAAAACAAAAGCAATTTTATATTGTTCCCCAAATAATCCTACTGGGACAGTATTTAGTGAGAAGGAACTACGACAGCTTGCTGCTCTTGCTCTTGAGAATAATTTAATGATTATTACAGACGAGGCCTACGAATATTTTGTCTATGATAATCATAAACATTTTAGTATTGGTTCTATCCCTGAAATGAAAAAAAATGTCGTTAGTTGTTTTACTTTTACTAAAACTTATGCAATGACAGGTTGGAGAATTGGTTATTTACAGGCAGATGATGCATTAATACCTCAGATAAAAAAAGCCCACATACCTTTTGCTATTTGTGCTCCTGTAGTCTCTCAATATGCAGCTCTAGCAGCTTTGAAAGGTCCTCAAGATTGCATTACTGAATTCAGAGATCACTATCTTAAGACCCGTGATTTAATGTGTGACCGTCTTGATCAACTCAGTTCAATCTTTCAATATGTTAAACCAGCTGGTTCATATTTAATGTTCCCAAAAATAGTCCATGAGGAGGGGCAAGATTCCATGGCATTCTGTAAAAAATTACTGAAAGAAGCTAAAGTTTCTACAACTCCAGGTATCGCATTTGGACCAACAGGTGAAAGTCACTTGAGATTATCATTTTGTGTTCCCGAAGAGCAAATTAATAAGGCATTTGATCGAATGGAAGTATATTTCAAATAGCCTTATTTTTTTAATTATTTTAGACTTACATTCTGAAATTTTTCCCAAAATACATTAATTCATAGATTACTGTAGAGTCGCAATGTTCTTTCTTTCCATCTTTTTCTAAAACCAATTCAGCTTTTCCCACAAAACGGTGGTACCAAGGATTTTTACCGATTTGTTTGAGAAATAAGTGAGGACTATTTCCCAATAGTAAACTTTGGAGTACCAGATCTTTATTTCGTTGTAGATTCAAAGTAAATTTAATTCTTTCATCATCATAATTGAAGGCTAATAAATTTGAAACCATTTTTTTGCTCTTCGGATGTTTTTCGGTTTGTTTGTACGAAACAGTTAGTTTTTCGGGATCACTAGCTAAAATATTTTTCTTATCTAGTAATAATACGAATGGCTTTTGTTTGAAGTTGTATTCTTTTTTTGTAACCAAATTACCTGTAAGTAGAATATAATCACCAATGCGGGTTCTTGCCCAGTACCAATGGTTAAACAAACTGCTAGGGTCAGCATTTCCCCAGTTATGATCATGGTATCCATGACCTGTGATTTGCCTCTTTTTTCCATTAATAGTTAAAGAACCGGAAACTTTTCCAAAAGGAACTGAGGGAAACCAAGCAAAGTATTTCTCTTTCTCCGTTGCGTTTTTTTGAAAATAGAGGAACCCATTATCAGTTCTCTTCCCTAGTTGAGTCAAATTTTCTAGCTTAATTTCAGCAACGATGGTTTTAGTGGCAGCTTTTATTTCATATGTCTTTAAATCTCCAATGAAATAATTATCTTTTATCCGAACCTCACATTGTTCTTTTGAGCTTGAGTAATTTTTCTTCCACTTTTTTTCGAGGCAAAATTCTCGAGTAGTTGTACCCTTAGGGTCTGTATAATCAATTATAATAAGAGGAGTTGTCGGAGAATGAGTGTCAAAATATGGTTTTGGTCCAAAAATAATGACGAGCACTGAACCATCATCTAATTCTGCATCAAAATACCACCACTCAAAGTGCTCTTTGTCAATAGGAACCCTTTGACCATCTTCCCACATTTCGGGGATTTGTTTCATTCCCTCTTTCTCAAAGTGTTGAATTTTATTACCTGAGTATACTTTAGGTTCAAAAGATTTCATAAGAGAATAAACTATCTTTCTAATATTTAAGATTCTCTTTTTTGCAGAATAGTTGTTTTAAATTAGTTTTTGTTATTTAAAAAACGAACTATGAAAATTAATGATAAAATCTTCTTTTTTGAGACTATTTTTTAAAAGCAACTGCAACAATTGATTTATTTTATTCTTTAGTAGAACCTTTATATTTAACCGATAGTGAATGCTTTTAGATTTAAATTATTGAATTTAAATTAGGAAACATATTGAATGACCGAAGTTACTAGAAGCATTGATGATCCTTATTTGTTATTAGCTGAAACATTAAACACTGTACCAATGGGTTTCCCAACAGTTGAGGATGGCACTCACCTGAGAGTTTTAGAATATATCTTTGAGCCCGAGGAAGCATTACTGGCTAGCAAATTAAAACTCCTGGGTGAAACTAAAGAGAATTGGCAAAACGAATAAAGATGCCACTTGATCAACTAGAAAAAATGCTCAAGATAATGTATAAGAAAGGTCAACTTCGTAAGTTTATAGATAAAAAAGGAGATATCAAATATGGGTTGTTTCCATTTGTCCCTGGTATCTATGAAGAACAAATTAAGCGATTAGATGTAGAATTAGTTGAGTTAATTGAAGAATATCTCCTAAAAAGCAAAGGTGACATTGTCTTTACTTCAGACCCACCAATCTTTCGTGTTTTGCCGATAAATAAAGTAATCAAAACTGAGC
>JAUWKS010000090.1 GCA_030614005.1 Candidatus Heimdallarchaeota archaeon
GCAACCATTATCATCATAAATTTGCTTTGTAGTACTGCGTATTCCTTTTCTTGAGTTTTTTCTTCTTTTTGTGTCATAATTCTTCCTCTTCTTCTGATATGCATTTCACTCCTTCTTCAGGATGATACGGTTCAATGTGAATCTGTAAATATTTCACTGGTAATTCCTTTTTAATGGCTTCATCAACAATACATGCAATATCATGTCCTTGCTCGATCGTTAATTCCGGATCAAGAAAAATATCTAAATCAACGAAAATATTTTTTTCACCAATTGTTCGTGACCGTAAAGCTCCAACACCTTTTACCCCTTCTTGTTTTCTTGAAATTCTAATTATCTCATCTATTATTTCTTTGTCTGCACTTTTATCCAACAATACATGAGCAGACTCTCTTGTAATTTTTATAGCGGTAAAGATTATTACTATACTGATTAGAAAAGCAATTGCTGGGTCCAGCCAAAATAATGTTTTGCCATTAATTTTTATTGTGCCAATAGTAACAGAGATTAAAACTACAATTGAAGTCATCACATCTGTTCTAAAATTCAACCCATTTGCAATCAGAGAGGGTGAATCGATTTTTTTTCCAACTTTTATGTTTATCCAAACTAATACTCCTTTAAGCAAAATACTTGCAGAAGCAATAATCACATTTACTTTTGAGAAACCTAAATCAGTTTGAACAATTAAACGAGTTACAGCCTGGTAACCAATTATACCTGAGGAAGTAACTAATAGCAAAGCAATCCCTAATGAGAAAAAGTTCTCGAATTTTTGATGCCCGAATTGATGGTCGCTATCCGCTGGTCTATCTGCAATCTTAATTGCTACGAATCCTAAAATTGTTGTTCCAATATCTAAGGCAGAATCTAAGCCATCCGCTTGTAAAGAAATGCTTCCATAAATTATGCTAATAGAAATTTTTGCTGCAGCAAGGATGAAATTCAATACAAGACCTATTATCATAACATTTCTTGCTTGTTTCATACGTTCTTCTCTATCAATTGGAGCGGCGTTTTTTTCTGCAACTGAATTGGTACTCATTGTTATATCCTACACTGGAAATATTAATCGATTTTAATGAGTTCATATTTCATTGAACCAAGACCGATTTCTTCCCCATATTTGAGAAGATGATAACTATTTTTGATGTATTTTTTGAATGGATCCACACCATCATTCTTTTCTGTTACTAAATCCATCGATGCTTTATCTAGCGCAATGGGATCTTTTGAAAATAGAATGCCAATATCATCCATAAATGGTTCCTGTTTTGTGCCAAAACAATCACATTTCATAGTAATATCTGTTAAAAAGTTAATGTGCCACCAATTCTTATTTTGTACACATGCTAGGGTATATTCAGCTATTTTTTCTAAGAATTGATTGTCTTTTCGTGCACCCCATGGAATCTTAATCACTCCTTCAGGGCAGACAGCAATGCATTGAGCACATCCAATACAAATGGAAGCATCAATAACAGCATAGTCATTTACTTCTATTGCATCTGCAGGGCATTGTTCAGAGCAAGAACCACATGCAATACAATCTTCAATCTTAATTATTGGGCAAACTCCAGCATGCATATCTAGTTTTCCACCTCTTGATCCGAGGCCCATGCCAATGTTTTTTAGTGCTCCACCAAAACCGGCAACAATATGGCCTTTAAAATGTGCAATAGAAATCAAATTTTCGTAATTTTTTAGTCCTTTACCGATTTTTGCTTTTTGAGTGTTTTTCGTATCGATCTCTATCTCTGTATAATCTTCTCCCATTTCTCCATCTAAAATATCTATTTCTAAGAAATCAAACCCATGAGCTAATGCCTGTTTAATGTGATCGTCTTTTCGTAATCTGTGTCCTCTATAGAGAACATTGCATTCAACAAAAATCGGATCTTTGAAATATTTGGCTAAATCCTTAAGCAATTCTGGTTTAACGTGTGTGTCATTGTCTCCTTCGCCGAAGTGGATTTTGATGCCTACTTTCGTTTCATCTTCATCTTTTATTTCTTCAGCAATCATTTTGAAAAACTTGTTCACGCCTGCTTTTAGGTTTGAAAGGTTGTCGTAATAATAGACTTTTGATTTATCCATCCTTAGTCAACTCTTTTTTATTATTGTTTTGAACTCTTAGGTTAAAAAGACTGTTATCGAACATAAAATAGTTAAAAACGATTTTTTTCTCCCCATATCTTTTCTTTATTGAATATTTTTCACAAATTCTTCTTTATTTTGATAATTAAATCGTTTTGCCATACGACCAAGGGCTAGGTTTATTTCCAGCCGAACTAATTCTCTACTAATTTTCATTGTTTTGAGTAGAACTTTCGCTGAAATTTCCGTTCCAATTTCCCCTAATGTTTTTGCTGCTGCTCCTACAATTACTTCATCCTTCTCAGTTCGAATGATATCTATTAAATTGTCAGTTAATTCCTTGATGAGTTCTCTTGATTTTTCTTCATCTAGTTTTACCAATGCTGAAGCTGCTGCCCACTTCACTCTGTAATCATCATCCAAATAATAAGCATCTAGTAAGGAGTTAGTTGATTTCTTTTCTCCTAACCTCCCTAAAGCATTAGCTGATTCCATTCTAACTTCAAAATTTGGATCACTTAGTAGACTTGCAACAAGAGGTTTTGAAGCTTTTTTGTCTCCTATTTTTCCCAAGGAAATTGCTGCCCATTCTTTTACTGTTTGTTCTGGGTCAATGCGTAGAGTTCTTATCAAAGGATAAACAGCTCTTTTGTCTCCAATTTCGCCCAGAATTTCAGCTGCTTTCATCCGAGTAACCCAAGAATTATGACGTAAAAGTTTTAGCAATTGTATTGGAGCTCTTTTTGCGCTCATCTTAATCAATGCATTAGTAATATGACTTTTAATTTCATTATCAATTTCTTTACTCAAATATTTGATTAAGAAATCCGCTGCTTTTCTCTCACCTGTTTCCCCTAGTCGAGAAATGACAGTGCATTGAGAGGCAATATCGCTAGTCACAGCTAGCTCCTCAAGTAGTACTTCAAATTCCTTCATTGACTATTCCCATATAAAATATAGCTGTCTACCTTTTAAAATATATTTCATCTGTGTTTTATCTCACTAAAATAAGTCTATTTTATCAACTATTTTTACTTCTTTTAGAAGATTTTTTAAACAAAATCTCACTAACAGATACCTCTTTACCAGATAAACCAGAATAAACTATTATTTGGACAGGCAAAATATGACTAAAAAACTTGTTGCAATAGCACTTGGCGGAAATATGATTCTTCAGAAAGGTCAACCAAAAACCTATGAACAGCAAATGGAAAATTTGCGCGTTGCCACAGAAGTAATTGTAAAAATTATTAAGATGGGATACGGAGTTATTCTCACTCATGGCAATGGACCACAAGTAGGTAATATCCTTGTTCAACAACAATCTGGTGTGACCGAAGGTATACCCGCACAACCTTTGAATATTTGTGGAGCAATGTCTCAAGGTCAAATTGGTTTTATGATTCAAACAGCTATGGAAGAGCTCCTACATGAGGAAGGGATGAAAGATAGGCGTGTCGTTGCAATTGTTACTCGAGTATTAGTTGATAGCAGTGATCCTGCATTCAAGGAACCAACTAAACCAATAGGTCCATTTTATACAGAAGAGGAAGCAATTGTCTTACATAAAAAATCAAGGGACACATATATCAATGATGCCGGGAGAGGATTCAGAAAGGTGGTTCCATCACCAATTCCCTTGGAAATACTCGAGGGGAAAACAATTCGCCGATGTGTGGAAGAAGGGGATATTATAATTGCTGTAGGTGGAGGAGGAATTCCCGTTGCGCGAAAAAATGGTCAATTTGTAGATGTTGAAGCAGTAATTGACAAAGACAGAGCGACAGAAGTTCTAGCTACTCAAATTGATGCTGATATTCTTATGATAATAACAGATGTTTCAAATGCCTATGTCAATTTTGGAAAACCCGATCAAAAATCAATTGGTAAAATAACCATTGAAGAGATGAAGAAGATTTTTGATGGTCAATTTGCAAAAGGAAGTATGAAACCAAAAGTAGGCTCTGCAATTCGATTTATTGAAAATGGTGGAACCCTTTCTATTATTACTTCACCTGAAAATGCAATAGATGCCTTAAAGGATAAAGCTGGTACCAGGTTAGTACAATAAAAAAATTGGTTTCAAATTTTTTTTATTTATCTTTTATTATCTCTAAAAATTGATGACAAACGAAAATAAAATCTTCAAATTGTATACTTACCATAGTAAAAACCTTATCAACGTATTTTAATACGTCATCCATTTCATCAGAATTCTTTTTAAAAAATGATAATCGCATTACCATTTCAAATGAGATTTCTTTTAATTGTGCGGCATATTTTTCTGCTTGTTCTACATTACGTATTTTTATTTCATCTATTTCTGTATCAGCAATTCTCGAAACGAATGCTCCCCATTCATCAAATTTTTGAGACCATTCAATTGTAGTAGCAATAAATTCATCATCAAACCGAGGATCATTTGTTAACCAAAGCATCCAAGAAAATGCTGTAGTTTTATTATTTGAAGCTTCGGCGTTTTTCGTTAGAGTAACATTTTCAACATAGTTTGATTGTTTTTTAGTAAATGATTCTGCTATGCTAATTAGTGAATTATGAATCTCATTTGCTCTATTCAAAATAAAACTAGTGCCTAATCGGATTTTTTCATTAAAGTCTAATCGTTGTTGGAATGCTGGACTCGAAGCAATAAGGACTTTGTATAAACAAGTTGAACAGAAGTCTATTTCTGTATCTTTGAACTCTCCTTGTTCATCTAAACTTAGTAAAATAACGGCATCACGAATATCTTCCCAGAGAATTTCGCGTTTATCCATTTCCAGATATTGCTTTCTACTAATGCAATAGAGTCTTTCACCTTCTTTAACTTCCAAAGTAAACAAACAAGTTTCAATACCTTCAACTTCTGATGCAACAGGTGGAAGTTCATCGCTCCATTCTATATGAATAAGTGGATCTAAAACTACATCAGCTACTTTGTCACAATTTACACAAAGATAGCTATCACCTAAGTCTCGCAAAAAAGGGCAAGCTTTGATGTATTTCATTTTAGTCAAATATTCTTTCTCCTCAGCAATTATCTAGAAGCTTAGTAATTGAAAATGTTCTCTCAAACCGACATAACTATTTACTAAAATCGTTTAAAATCATTGAAAAGAGTTTTGGATAAGGCAACAATTTATTTTATTTAGTGTCAATTTTATTGTATGACTAACTAGAAAAGACTTTATCATAGTAGATTTACTTCTATATCAGTAGAAACAGATTGTTTTAATTAAGTTCCTTAAGGAAAGATTCCAATTCAATGAAAAACTCCTCTCTCTTAGCTGATATTGATAAATGTCCTGTACCAAGGAAGACTTTTATTTTTGCCTCAGGAAATAGTTCTTTCAAGGCTTTTTTCTCATCAGGTGTAAATGCTTTATCCGTATCTGATTCCATAATGGATACTTTTTTACTAACTTCTTCAAAATCATTCTTATTAAATCGGTAGTTTTCTGCAAAGTCAATCATACATTTAGTTATACTGTGTGATGCTTGTATTGAACTTTTATCTTGAAATATCTCCATGAAATGTGCTTTCCAAAATATTGATTCTTTTCCAATTGGGCTAATAATTTTAGCTAACTTTTTCTTTATGAAAAAACGTATAAGCCAAAAAGGTATAACGGAAAATATTTTATTTTTCTTTTTAAGTTGCTTAATCTTTTTTTCTCTTAATTCTGAGTTTAACATTAATGAATTCGTTGTTGTATGAGATAAGATTAATCCTCTAATTTTCTTGGGATGTTTTTGAGCAAGACACTGAGCAACTATTCCCCCAAAAGATTGTCCAATTACATGAAATGAATCTATTCCTTCTCTCTGAGTAATTTCTACAATTCCATCTACTAATTACTCCATTCTCGAAGCTACTAGAGGATATGTTAGAGAAAGAACATGGTATTTTTTCTCCAATTCCAAAATATGTAGGAACCAAGAGTCTCCCTTACCAGCTCCTCCTGTTAAAAGCAAAATCGTTTCTTTCCCTTCTCCACACAGAATATAATTCCAAATAGACTCACCAACTTTTAATGTTTTTTGCGGATGACTTTTCCGGAATTTCTTAAATTGCTCTTTCAATTCATAAGGAGCTTTTTTATAAATTTTTTCAAAGTTGTTTTGCTTCATTTTCTTCTTTTCCTACTTGATTCGTTTACCTATCTTGAAAGCTCGACTCATCATTTTTGCATCTTTCTCTCTGAATTGAATTAAAGTATCTGTATAAACTAATTTTCTGATGATTTTTCCTTTCATTTTATTGACGTAAATTTTCATTGCTTTTATTGCTGGTGGGATTTCATCTTTCATTAAATATCTAAAAGGACTTGTTGCAGCTGATACAATAATGAATTTCTTCTTTCTTGCTTTGTCATCTTTAGGTCCAAAAGTCTTTAAAGATGAGAGAGCAAATTTGACCTTTTTAATTAAAGATTCTTTATAGATCGTTCTGACTGTTAGGGGAATGGTCATTTTGGCTGTATGTCTATCAAAGAAGTTTTTCATTATCGCAGTAATATTTCCCCAATAAACAGGACTACCAATAATAATTACATCCGCATCAACTACTTTATTGTACACTTGATTAAAATCATCCTTTTGGGAACACTCTCCATTGCTTGTACAAGCCCAACATCCCCTACAATAATTAATTTTGTAATCATAGAGGTTTATTAGCTCACTTTGATGTCCATTCTCATTCGCACCTTCAAGGATTTTTTCGCATAACTTTGTTATATTTCCTTTTTTTCGATTTGTTCCGATAATTGCTAAAATTTTCATTTTCAATCAGCTTTTTCTTTGATTATTAAAAACAAGTTTTTGTTAGGTTGACCTAACATTTAAACCTTTCCACTAAAACTATTGAGCAAATTCTCTTTGACAAGGTAAACATTTACTTTATTTTCATAGTAAAAAAATGTTTAAACTTAACAATACTAAAAAATCCAAAATGAAAAACATTTTCACTTTAAAATTATTTGTCTTTGCAAGAATTAAAAGAATATGTAAAGTAAACCTAATTGTGTGATTAACTAAAGACAGCTGTCAATAGAGTAAAATTACTTAATAGGACCTATTTCTTGTATGCTTGATAGTTTAAGAAAATTTGATTTGATACATCCTCTGTAGTTATTTTTAATTCCTCTGCGATCTTTTCACAAAGATAAGGCATTAAACTGGGGGAACCAGGTTCACCCTGAAACTTTACTGGACCATCAGATTCAGTTAATAGCTTCTCTTTTGAAACAAATTTTAACACATTTCTATGATTTTTACTTCGCAAAAAAGCCGGATTTATAGAAAAATAGCATCCTAAATCACTAAGCTTTCGGAGAACATCTATTGGTCCTGAATACCAGTGACAACATATATTCCCTTCAAGTTGAAATGTTGTTAGTATATCCAGAATATCATTTTCTGCTCCGGTCATATGAAGCATAACAGGTTTACTATATTTCTGTGCTAACTCTAGAAAGAATTCAAGAACAATTTTCTGTTGGGGATATTTTTCTTTTTCTTTTACGAAATAATGATCTAACCCTATCTCACCTATTATTTCTGCTCGAGAGTCGCAAACAATTTTTTCAAAGCTCTCTCTTTCTTCTATAGTAAATTTATGAGCACCCCATGGATGCCTGCCTACACCGGCAATAAACAAATCTGGATACTTTGATGCTAATTCTAAGTTTCTCTTGGTTGATTTCGGGTTTGTTGCCATTGCTCCGATTTTTTTTATTCCTAGTTTATCCCATTCATTTACAAAAAAGTCCATTTTCTTGTAGAAAAAGTTTTCAGCTATATGACAATGACAATCAATAAATTTCATACCAGATTCGACTCTCAAATACTCATTTACTTGCTATTAATTTAAATAACGGAATTGTATATTTCTTTTTCTAAGGTTGGTTAACTTGGAAGCAACAGAGAGTATTAGTGATTCTACAAGCAGTTCTGAAGAAGAAACTACTAGTTCAGAAATACCTGTTGATGAATTACCTGTTCAAACGAAATTCAAGACGCTTCTTCCAGTTATATTAATGTTAATTTTCATTGTTGTAACATGGGCTACGCCTAATGTTGTTGGAAGATATCTTTCATTACAAGAAGTTAATCCTTTGTCTCCAACTCAAATTAGCGCATTACGATATTTACCAGCAGCGATCACATTGTTAATTGTATGTTTTATTTCTCGGAGAACAAAATCACTCTTTGAAACTTTGAAGAAGAAATATCTCCATTTAATTATTGCATCAATCATTCTTGCATCCTTTGTTATATTACAAATGTACTCTGTTAAATACACAACTGCATCTGTTTCTTCTTTTCTATTAAACGTTAATCCAGTTATAACATTCGTATTATCAATAATAATTTTAAAAGAAAAACATCGTTGGTGGGGTTCCGCTGGAGTATTTGTTGCTGCAATTGGGATTTTTTTTATTGCCGTACCTTTAGAAGAAATATCTCAAATATTTGTGAGCGAGTATATTTTTGGAAACCTACTTGCTTTTCTTTCAGGTGCAGCTTGGGCAATTTACTCCATTTATCTTAAAAAATTTCTCAAGGACGAAGATTTTATTGTTACATCAACATGGAATCTTACATTAAGTGCTATCATACTTACAGTTGTAATGTTTATTGTTGATGGTTGGTTTACATTTACTCCATCTACCACTGATGTTTTGTTGACTACCTTTCTAGGCATTGTTCCAACTGCGATTTCATTTACCCTCTGGTTTGAAACGATTAAAAGAATTCCAGTACAAAAGGCAAGTGTATTTCAATTTCTAATCCCTATAATTGCAACCATATTTGCAGTTATCTTTCTAGTAGGTGAAACAATTAATTGGCAGTTCGGTGTAGGTGCTGGTCTAATATTAGTAGGATTAATTGTAACTCAATTGTCATAAAAAAGGAGGAAATTTACTGCTGTTGAAGCAGTAAGAATAATCATAGGTCATTGATAGATGATTAGATCCTCAATTTCTCGAGGATAATAAGTCATCATTTCGCTTCCATCTTCGGTAATTAGAATTGTATCAGAGTGCCTGAAACCTGCAAACCCATGAACATAAAATCCAGGTTCTACTGTAAATACCATTCCTGGTTTCATAACCACTTTTGAACCGATATCTAGGAAAGGTCGTTCATGACCTTCCATACCGATGGCATGCCCAGTATGATGCTGTACAAGTTCCCAAACACCTTCTTCTTTGAAAACCTTACGAGCAGCTCGATCTACATCTGCATTTTTCACATTTGGACCAAATGCATCAATTGCGGCATTTTGTGCTTTAAGCATAATGGCAAAATATTTTTCTTGCAACTTAGAAGGCTCACCCATGAACATTGTTCTCTCAAGTTCACTTCTATACCCGCTAACATTTGCTCCAGCTCCTGTAACCAAAGTGTCTCCCTTTTTAAAGAAAATATTTCCAGTTGTTGCATGAGGAATTGCTGAACCAGCACCTATTTGTCCACGATATCCGGCAGCTGCAGAAGTTGCTCCACCTAATGGTTTGAAATCTGGGCCTAAAGTTTTAATCATCATCTTCGATGCTTCTGCGCATGCTCTATTTACAACTTCGATTTCTGCAGCACCAACATGGGTGTATTCTTGGAGTAACTGATGAGCAAGATTTCCCCATTTACAACTTTCGTTTATTAAAGAGATCTCTTCTTGATCTTTAATTACACGCATATCCATAATTAATTCATTTAATATCGTTATTTTCGCTTTTGGAATGATTTCTGCTAAAGCAGGACCTTGATACCCCCAATATCCTGGTGCACCAAGAGCATCAGCAGCTAGTGCTTTATCATCTAATTTTCTTTCTTCAAGGGCTTTAGCAAATATTTTCATTGGATGTGTTTCATCTGGATATTCAAAATAGCTGAATACATCCTTTGCTAATGGGATATTATCTTTCACATGGTTTATTTCCAAATTTGGAACAAACAATCCAATATCTCCCTCTGTTGGGACAACCATTGCAATTGGTCTTTCTGTTGGTATGTGATGGAAACCGACAAGGTAGAAAATGCTTCTTGGATTAAAGAATATCATTCCCTTCAAATTTTGTTCTTGAAGCGTCTTGCGAATTACTTCAATTCTTTTCTTATAGTTTTCTTGAGATATTTTAACAAATACCATTTTTGTTCGTCCTTAGATTTTTTTCTTCTTTTATGTTACATCAACCATCTTTGTTAGGTTATCTATTGTCTCTTCTACAAAATACTGATTATCTATTTTCAATGTTATTGCGTTGTTTGTACAAATACTCACACATCTTCCGCACCCTAAACAAAATTCTTGATTTATTTGAGCTTTATCCCCTACTATTGCTATTGCATTTACAAAACAAATATCGTTTAAGCAATCACCACATGAAATACAACTATCATTTACTTGAATTGATACACCGGGCATCCGTGATAGATTTCTGCTAATTTTTGCATCAACGTTTGGTATCATTTTCCATAAGCAACAACACTCACAACAGTTACAAATTGTCATTAGTTTTGTTCCTGGACCTACTTGTAGCCATTGACTGTCAATTTTATTTCTGCCAATAAGGTGCACTAACCCTTCTGATTGGCATTTTGCCAAATGTTCCTTAGCTTCTTCTTTGGAAACTAGTTTACCATAAGCAGGGTTTATATCAAGCACTGCTTCTCCTAAGAAAATACATCCTAAATCCTGGGAATAACTCTTGCACTCATTTGCTGTTCTGCACAAACAGAAATTCATTAACCATCGATATTTTGCTTTATCAACAAAATGTTCGAGAACTTGAGATGGTATTACCAAATCTATTGTTTGATCAATTGCTTTGTTGATAACAATTTTTTTACTTCTATTTTTTTTATCCGCAATGATTGTATCTTGTGGTAAATAATAAATTTCATCATCTTTGAATAACATTGCTTCTGTAATTTCTCTGATGATAGGGATATGTGTAAATTTCGCTAAAAAAAACCTTTTCGGAAATAATTTCATTATGATTTTAATTACCCAATGTGGAAGAGCCATATACTAACCCGATTCTTTACTATTCTAATTCTATATTACTTTTTTCGACTAAGGACTTCAACTGTTGTCATGAAATATGGACAAATAGGACATGGAGAAGAATAAACGATTGAA